>CAYVYM010000035.1:0-32665 GCA_964455705.1 uncultured Rikenella sp. | reverse complement strand
TGTAACGGGGAATAATCTCCTTAATCAGGCCGTACTTTTCCATGGCTTTCTTTTCAAACTCACCGATGTTTATTTCGACCGGTTCCGTCAGTGAGTGATACTCCATGTCAAGTGAGGAGGCTGCCAGATATTCGACGGTGGTGAAGCCCTGGTTGAACTTGCCTGCCTTTTCGATCTTTTCGATCAGTGCGTCAGGAATGACTTCGCCTGTCTGGTAATGCTTTGCGTATACCCTGAGAACCTCAGGTTCGAAGACCCAGTGCTCCATTATCTGCGAAGGCAGCTCCACGAAATCGCGTGATACGCCGCTTGTATATTCTGTGTTTGACAGCAGGCTGTGCAGTGCGTGGCCGAACTCATGGAACAGGGTGCTTGCCTCGTCAGGAGTGAGCAGTGAGGGAGTGTCACCTGAAGGAGGTGTGAAGTTGGTGACCATGCTCACAAGCGGGGTCACAAATTTGCCCTTTTCGTCCAGCCTCTGCGGCCTCAAGCCGCTGCACCATGCACCACCCCTCTTGGAGGCCCTCGGATGGTAGTCGATCATGAGGATGCCTACATGTTTTTTGTTACGCTTAACCTCGAAGGTCTTAACATCAGGATGATAGAGCGGAATATCATTTCGTTCACTGAATTCCAACCCATATAGCTTGTTGGCAACATAGAACATACCGTCTGTGACGTTTTTGGCTGAGAAATAGGGCTTTGTTTCTTCGTCGCTGAGGTCATACTTCTCCTTGCGTATCTTCTCAGTGTAATAGAACCAGTCCCAGGGCTCGAGTTTAAACTTGCCACCTTCCCTGTCAATAAGTTCCTGCTGTGCTGCAGCCTCTGCCTTTGCCACCGGCAGAGCGGCCTCCCAGATCTGAGCAAGGAAATTAAGCACTGTCTCTGGCTCCCTGGCCATGTTACGCTCAAGCACAAAGTCAGCATGGCTATCGTAACCCAGCAGTCTTGCCCTGATCACGCGAAGCCTGATAAGATCAGCAAGAATCTGGTTGTTGTCATTCTCATTGCCATTGTTGCCACGCATCATGTAACCCCTGAACATCTTCTCCCTGAGCTCCCTGTTGTCTGCATATGTCATGAAGGGGATATAGCTGGGATTATGCATGGTAAAAAGCCATTTGCCATCCATATCCTTTGCCTTTGCTGCTCCGGCCGCCTGTTCTATGACACCCTCGGGAAGCCCTGAGAGGTCCTGCTCATTGTCAATGACGAGGGTGAATCCGTTGGTCTCGGCCAGCAGGTTCTGGCTAAATTTAAGGGAGAGGAGCGACTGCTCGCTGTTAAGCTTGCGAAGCTTATCCTTATCGTCAGGGGAGAGACCGATTCCGCTGCGGATGAAGCCGAGATACTCGTCCTCAAGCAGCTTGCTTTCCTCGGGGGTAAGGTCGAAACTGTCACGGTTTTCGTAAACCGATTTTACCCTTTCAAAGAGTTTTTCATTCAGTGAAATATCATCCCTGTGCTTTGAGAAGAGGGGTGACATATCCCTCTGCAATGCCTGGATGGAGTCATTTGTGTTGGCCCCGCTCAGTGGGCCCATGGCACGCTGCACCTTCGTCAGGAGCTCACCTGTGAATTGCATTGCCCTGATTGTGTTGTCAAATGTCGGTTCTTCCGGATTGTTTATTATTGCATTGACCTCTGCCATCTGCTCCTCCATTCCTTTCAGGTAGGCGGGCTTGAAATGTTCAAATTTAATCTCGTCAAAGGGAGGCACCTCAAAAGGTGTATCCCAATCACAGTAAAACGGGTTTTCGCAGTTCTCCTTCTTGCAGGAGACTGCTCCCAGGGAAACAATCAAAAGCATAATGAACAGTTTTTTCATAGCGTTTGTATTTGGGTTAAGGTGGTTAAAAGTATAGATAAATGGTTAGAAATCAAAAAACGTTGATCAGACGGGGTTTCAAATCAGCCGGAAAAACAGGACGTTCTCCTACCTGAATTCAATCAGGGGGTCGCCCTTTTTGACCTTATCACCGCTCCTGACCAACACCTTGTTTACCACACCGTCACGGTCAGAACGCACGTCGCTGACGCTTTTACCTGCCATGAGGTACAGGAGGATCTCACCCTTTTTGACCTCATCACCCGTGGCAATAAGCTCTTCCTCAGAGAAGTACGTGGAGGTTGTGCCGGAATATATCAATACGGTTCCAGCCTCAGGTGCCAGAAGAATTTGCTTTTTAGATACTTTGGCCTGTCCCCCCTGCATCATTTCAGCCTTTTTATCTTCCACCTCTTTGAGGAACCGGGTCCTGGCTATTCCGGATTTGTAATCCCTGTACTGTCTGTCGTGCATTGCCAGTTCGAACAGCTCCTCCTCATCATCGCCGGGGGACCAGTTGTTATCTTCCATCTCTTTACGGAAGGTGTCCAGTGCATCAGGATAGTTATCCTGCGGGTTTCCGGCGTAAAACTCTTTGCCTTCCCTCCTCGCCAGCTCTGTCAGCTCGGGAGACAGGGGTCCGGGCAGTGTGCCTGCGCGACCAAGGAGCATATCCCAGCTGTTAGGGTCTATCATTGCAAAGCGCTCTTTGCCATTGACCAGAGAGACAATGTTCATAAGTGCAACATTCTTTACATACTGGCTGAAGGGTGTCACCAGCGGCGGATATCCCATCATGGGCCAGATATGTTCGACCTCTCTGAAGAGCCAGACAACCAGCTCGTCCTCTGTCAGTTCCGGCTTGTTTTTTATCTTCAGGGCTGCATTGATGCCCTGATGAACACCTTTGAGGTCAGCCATCAGGCTGCCCATCATCCCCCCGGGAAGGCCGGATCCTATAAGCAAAGAGGTCATCTGCCTGTTGCGCGGGTCAATGAAATATCCAAGAAAATCATCTATGAACTCCTGGGTGAGCGACCTGACCTTCATATACTCATCCATATTTATATCAGGTACGTCGAAACCTGCATCCTTCATCACAGCATGAACGGCGATTAAGTCAGGGTGCACCATTCCCCAGCTGAGGGGTTCCATGGCTACATCAAGGTAGTCTGCTCCCGCCCGTGCTACCTCCAGCATTGATGCGACCGACATTCCCGGACCGCTGTGACCATGGTACTGCACCAGTATGCCCGGGTACTTCATCTTGATCCTTTTTACAAGCTCTCCCAGGGAGGCAGGTCTGCCTACACCGGCCATGTCTTTCAGGCAAATCTCGTCAGCCCCGTACTCAACAACATGGTCAACCACCCCCATGAAGTAGTCAACGGTGTGCACGGGTGAGTGTGTGATCGAAAGAGCAGCCTGCGATATCATCCCGGCTTCACGTGCATACCTGACTGACAGTTCAAGATTACGGTGGTCATTCAGACCGCAGAACGACCGTGCAATATCTACTCCCTGTGCTTTCTTTACCCTGTACATCAGGCGCCTGATATCTGCCGGCACGGGGTACATCCTTATGCCGTTGAGGGCGCGTTCAAGCATATGGGTCTGTATACCCGCCCTGTTGAACGGCCTGACCCACTCCCTGACCGCAGCGTTGGGGTTTTCTCCGAAGAGAAGCTGCACCTGCTCAAAGGCGCCCCCGTTGGTCTCAATGCGGTCAAAACAACCCATGTTCACAATATGGGGGGCAACGGCTGTTAACTGGTCAACCCTCGGCTGGTACTTGCCTGACGACTGCCACATATCTCGGTAAAGGAGACTGAATTTGATCTTCTTCTTCTTCATGTTCCGTAAAAGTTCCGGGAATTAATATCAATTGTTCCGCTGGCTTTTGCAGGTCAAAGATAATTCAGTTAACGGTCTGAGATGTGACAATTGTCAATTTAAAGGATCGAGGTCAACACCGCCTGTATAAAAGAAAGAAGATACCCTCGTATTGAGTATCTTCTTGTCAACCTAAACCTGATCGTAGACAGGCCGAACGGCCTGATTAAGGAAGGAAAAAATCTTTCTTCCGGCTCTATTTGATGAGCTCGGGGAAATAGGATGCGATGAGCACTGTGGCATCAAAATCGGTGGTGAGACCCTGTACAAGAACCTTCTGACGAAAGTAGTCGCTCCTGTCAAGCCTGGCATCATCGGTACTCAGTCCTGCAACGAGGTACTGCTTGTCAAGCTTGTTGACACCGAAGTACTTGTCAGTGCCGGTGTACATCACTGAAAGATCATCAGAGACCACGACATAGTTTTTACACTTCTTGTCTTTGTCTACAAAGACCTTTACTGTAAGCGGAGAGTTCTCATAGTTGATGAGATAACACTTACACTCTTTGCCTGCTAGCATCATTGGCTGATCACAGACCTCGATGGTGTAGCTTCCGAAGGATGTGTGCGATTCACCCTTCACAATGATTTTGCCATAAGACAATGCTGTCATGCAGGCAAAAACCAATAGAGCAAGGAAAATTCTTTTCATGACTGACCCATTTTTTTGTTTAACACTAACTGTCCTGCGAGAAATGTGGAACTGTCCTTTTCCATCTTCTCAGAATAAAGACCGGCAACCCCTCCCAATGTTGCACATTCTCATCGTTAATCTTTTGTTAATCAATCATGATTCTTTGCAAGTGACAAATAATCAGTTAATTACTAAACAGAGTATCATCTGTTGCACCATGTCCGTGGGGAGAGACCGGGTTATTTCGAAAATTTATAGTAAATTTGTGCGTTAGCTTAACAGCATGAAACGATTGGAACACAGGTTTATGATGAACCGTCTCGGAAGGAGGCTGTATCATTGCCTTATGTTCTACAACAGATAGTCTTTCAGCAGGGGACAGCTCTCTTCCCCTTTCCCGTTTCACTCACGGATTCATTCAAATCATTATGAAAGGCTTGATATTCAGTATAAAAAGATATGCTATTCATGACGGCCCCGGCATCAGGGTCACATTCTTCATGAAGGGATGTCCCCTTGACTGCTGGTGGTGCCATAATCCTGAAGGAAAATCGTCATGCCGTCTCACCATACAAAGAATTGACAAGATAGGAGAGAGGGAGTTTACTACCGGGGAACAGGTGGGAATGGAATACTCACCGGAGGAGATAGTGCAGCAGGCGGAGCGCGACAGGGTCTTTATGGACCACTCCGGAGGCGGAGTAACATTCTCGGGCGGAGAACCGCTGCTCCAGCACGGGTTCCTCCTTGAAACACTCACATTGCTCAAGAGGAACGGGTTCCATACCACGGTTGACACATCTGGCTATGCACAACCGGAGGCACTGATGTCGGTAATGCCGGTAACCGATCTTTTCCTCTATGATCTCAAGCATATTGACTCGGAGCTTCATGAGAAATATACCGGAGTGCCCAATGATCTGATCATGTCAAACCTTGATATGCTTCTTGATCATGATGCAGAGGTGATGCTGAGGATTCCGGTCATCCCAGGTGTGACAGCCGATGCAGCCTACATGGAAAAGCTGCGGCTGTTTATCGGAAGCAGGAAGAAAGCCGCGGTAAGGGAGATCAACCTTTTACCTTACCATAAGACCGGCGTTTCGAAGTACCGCCGTTTCAACCTGCCTGACCGTATGGAATCAGTGAACCAGTTATCAAACGGTCATCTTGATGAATACATTGATATATTGAAACCTCTGGGAATACATGTAAAAAAAGGCGGATAATACAAATAACCCAAAAGGAAAAAGGAATACGATAATGAATATGACGGATAGAGTGATGCGGCTCAGGGATCAGAGCCTGAACGCAACCGAAACCATTACCGCCGAGAGGGCACAACTGATAACGCAGTTCTACTCGGGCCGCGAGTCCCAGGGCCTGTCGGCACCGGTGCTCAGGGCACGCGCCTTTGAATACCTGCTGAGGAATAAAGCCATCTGCATCAATGACGGAGAACTCATTGTGGGTGAAAGAGGTCCTGCACCCAAGTCGACTCCCACATATCCCGAGATAAGCCTTCATTCAATCCGGGATCTGGACACCCTCAACACCCGTGAGAAGGTCTTTTTCAGGGTTAGCGACGCGGTGAAAAAGATATACAGCGAGGAGATAATACCTTTCTGGGAGGGCCGCAGCAATCGAGACCGCATTATGGAACGCATGACTCCGGAGTGGCTTGCTGCTTACAGGGCCGGTATCTTCACGGAATTCCAGGAGCAGAGGGCACCAGGTCACACGGTTCTTGGATACAGGATGTTCCGCACCGGATTCCTTGATCTGAAGATTGAAATAGCTGATGCGATCGCAGCACTCGATTTCAGCGATGATCCCCAGGCCTATGAGCGGGCTGAGGAGCTTAAAGCCATGAACATAGCCTGTGATGCCATCATCATGTATGCCGGCAGGCATGCCGAAAAGCTTGAGGCGATGGCTGAGGAGGAGAAGGAGACCGGAAGAAGGGATGAGTTGCGTAAGATGGCGGCACTCTGCCGCCGCGTGCCGGCACATGCCCCGGAGACCTTCCATGAGATGCTACAGCATTACTGGTTCATTCACCTCGGGGTGGTGACCGAACTCAACCCGTGGGACTCATTCAATCCCGGCCGCCTCGACCAGCACCTGTGGCCAGTATACCACAAAGGCATGGAGGAGGGCACCCTCACCCCGGAGCAGGCTTATGAGCTTCTCGGATGCTTCTGGGTGAAGTTCAATAACCACCCTTCACCCCCGAAGATAGGCGTCACCGCACAGGAGAGCAACACCTACACCGACTTCTGTCTTATAAACCTTGGCGGTGTGAAGCCCGACGGTACTGACGCGGTCAACCCGATAACCTATATCCTCCTTGACGTCATCCGCGAGATGAGGATCGTGCAGCCCAGCTCCATGATACAGGTGAGCCCCAAAAATCCCGATCTCTTCATCCACAAGGCTCTTGACATCATCAAGACCGGTTTCGGGCAGCCTTCGGTCTTTAACACAGAGGCAATCATCCAGGAGCTCCTGAAGCAAGGCAAGAGCATCATCGATGCCCGCAACGGGGGTGCCTCGGGATGCGTTGAGACAGGAGCCTTCGGTACCGAGTGCTACTGGCTGACAGGTTACTTCAACCTTGTCAAGATACTGGAGGTCACCCTCAGCAATGGCTTCGATCAACGCACAAAAGTGCAGGTCGGACCTAAGACAGGTGACCCACGTCAGTTTACCTCCTGGGAAGAATTCCTCCTGGCCTTCAGGCAGCAGATTAACCATTTTGCCGACATCAAGATCAGGGGCAACAACGTGATCGAAAAGACTTTTGCCCTTCATCTGCCGGTACCGTTCCTGTCATTGCTGCTCGACGACTGCATTGCCAGCGGCAGAGACTACAACGCAGGCGGTGCACGGTACAATACAACTTACATACAGGGTGTCGGGCTCGGGAGTGTAACAGATATCCTTACTTCAATCAGGTTCAACATCTACGACAGGGGAAGATTCACGTGGGACGAGGTCCTTAAAGCCCTGGAGAGCAACTTCGAAGGTGCTGAGGAGATGCAGTATGAGATGATCTACAATACGCCGAAGTACGGTAATGATGATGATTATGCCGATACCCAGGCGGTGACCGTCTTTGAGATGTTTTATGATGCTGTCACCGGCAGACCGACCCCAAGGGGAGGTATTCACCGCATAAACATGCTCCCTACCACTTCTCACGTATATTTCGGTAATGTCACAGGAGCCACTCCCGACGGTCGCAAAGCCGGCGTGCCCCTGTCAGAGGGAATCTCTCCGTTCCAGGGAGCCGATCACCAGGGCCCGACCGCTGTTTTGAAGTCAGCTTCGAAGATTGACCACCTCAGGACAGGAGGGACCCTTCTCAATCAGAAGTTCTCACCGGAGTTTTTTGAAGATGAGGGAAGCTATCAGAAAATAACTGCTCTTATAAGAAGCTATTTCAGCCTCAACGGGCACCATATACAGTTTAACGTTGTCAGTGCCGAAACGCTCCGCGAAGCGCAGAAGCACCCTGAGCAGTACCGCGACCTGATTGTTCGTGTTGCAGGATACAGCGATTACTTCAACGATCTGGGCGAGGATCTTCAGAATGAGATCATCAGGCGCACCGAACACGGAGACAGCTGATGTAATGCGCAATGAATAAGAAAGGTCATCCGGCACATCAGTTAACGTCGGTTTTTATCGGATTTAATTGATTTTCTCATAAATTTTTACTATATTATGTAAAATTTCAGACTCTGCAGCCTGTACGGTCATCCCACGTTGCACGCTGCTGGTAATGCCTTGGCTGTGAAGAAGATATTTGATTATTTCGATACACGTTACAGGACTGAAACGCTTGGCAGGCCTGTTGATCAGACAGGCCCTGTTGTAACCATATCACGCCTGACCGGCTGTGACGGGAGGGAAGTTGCAGCTGAACTCGTGGCGCAGCTTAACATGAGGTTTAACACCAATAGGTGGAAGTGGGTTGACAAGGATATAATCTATCATGCGGCCCACGAGCTCAGGACTGACACACACCGCATAGAGACATTTTACCAGGGGTATGGAATGACTGACATATCACAGATGATCTTGGCCTTTTCCGGTTCTTTCGTGACAGACAGCTCTGTGAAAAAGGCCATCAGGGAGGTGGTGCTGTCAATAGCCCGTGACGGTTATGCCGTGATAATAGGCCGGGGTGGCGTGGCAATAACCCATGATATGGCAAATGCACTTCATGTAAGGCTTGTGGCACCAATGTACTGGAGGGTACAGAACGTGATGAAGAAGAAGGGCATGATCATTGAAAAGGCTAAGGCATATACTGTGGAAACCGACGAGAAAAGGCATAAGCTGATTGTCGATTTCCTTGATAAGAAGCCTCTCTCAATGGATTTTCTCTTTGACGTGACTCTGAACAGGAGCAGTTTTACAATTGAACAGATCTCATCTCTGATAATGACGATGTACGAGTCAAAGCCGGGGATAATGCATAGATGATATTGCCGTGCTTTTTAGAAGTTTGGACACAACGGGTTGGTTAACTGTTGAAGAGGGTAATTCAAGGGTCGGTAATCAGTTGATGCCGGCCCTTCAAATTATCTATGCCTGAGACAGCAGATATCGGATATCCTGCCAATATGCTCTGATGTCCTCATATCAAGAGACTTCATATAGGCATCCCAGTCGTCAATTGTTAACCTCGCCACCCCGGTATCAATGGCTGCCCTGGCAACAGCCGAGGCAACCCGTGAGATGAGGCGCGGGTCTAGTGGTTTGGGTATAATGTATTCCCTTCCGAACTCCAGCTTTTCAAGCTCGTAAGCTTCAAGCACAACTGCCGGGACCGGTTCTCTGGCCAGGGCTGCAAGGGCTTTGGTGGCTGCAAGCTTCATCTCCTCATTGATGGTTCTGGCCCTTACGTCAAGGGCGCCCCTGAAGATGAACGGGAACCCGAGCACATTGTTGATCTGGTTCGGATAGTCTGACCTGCCGGTGGCAAAGATCAGATCGTCACGCGTTGCCAGGGCGTCTTCATAGCTTATCTCCGGGTTGGGGTTAGCCATGGCGAAGATAATCGGGTGGGGTGCCATGGTGCTGAGCATCTCCCTGGTCAGCATATTGGCAACCGAGAGGCCCAGGAAGAGGTCTGTTCCCTTCACTGCATCTGCAAGGGTGTCCAGGTCACGGTCAGTGACCCACTCCTTCTTGTATTTATTGAGGTCGGTTCTCTTCGTGTTAATAACCCCCTTGCTGTCTACCATGACAATATTCTCCTTTTTGATACCCAGGGCCACATAGAGGCGGGTGCAGGAGTTGGCTGCGGCACCGGCCCCGCATACCACCACCTTCAGGTCAGCCAGCTTTTTACCGGTGATGTCAACGGCATTGAGCAGGCCGGCGGCCGAGATGATTGCTGTACCATGCTGATCATCATGAAAAACAGGGATGTCAAGCATCTCCTTGAGCCTTGTCTCCACCTCAAAGCACTCAGGCGCCTTGATGTCTTCAAGGTTTATCCCCCCGAAGGTGGGAGCTATCTTTGCACATATCTCTATCAATTTCTCAGGATCCTTTTCATCGACTTCAATATCGAAGACGTCCACATCGGCAAAAACCTTGAAGAGCAGTCCCTTGCCTTCCATGACAGGCTTACCGGCGAGAGCCCCTATGTCACCAAGCCCCAGAACGGCCGTCCCGTTTGATATAACCGCAACAAGATTTCCCTTTGCAGTATACTGATATGCATCTTCAGGATTCTTCTCTATCTCGAGGCAGGGATATGCTACTCCGGGAGTGTAAGCAAGACTAAGATCTGATTGTGTGCAGTATGGCTTGGTCGGAATTACTTCAACCTTACCCTTGCGCCCGCTGCTGTGGTAGAGGAGCGCATCTTCCTTTGTGGCTTTTGACATGTCGGAAAGTTGTTTGATTGTTAGTGGTCAGGGGTTATAAGAAAATTACTGACGAATTTAGAACATTTCTCAGATTGCTCCAATTAATATGGGAATAATAAACTGATTTCATTTTGCACTCTTTGGGAAAATAGATATTTTCATTGCCTTAAAACAGGGACCCACATCAAAGAGACCATGGACACCTCACTTCAGAACATCGCCATTGGCGTGGATATAGGCGGCAGTCACATTACAGCCGTAGCCGTGGACATGGCCAGCCATAAGATCATTAGTGGCTCCCGGGCTGAAAGTCCTGTTGACAACAAGGCGGAAGCTGATGAGATACTTGCCGTATGGACTGATACCCTTAAGAGGATTCTGAGAGGGATGCAGATTTTCAATCTCCGCGGGATAGGTTTCGCCATGCCGGGTCCGTTTGATTATGTCAGGGGTATCTGCCTCATAAGGGGGGTACCCAAGTATGAAAAGCTCTACGGCGTCAACATCGGTAAGGCTGTCGCCTCACGGCTCGGACTGCCGTGTGACTGCAAGGTGAGGTTTATGAATGACGCCAGCTCCTTCGCCGTGGGCGAAGCATGGGCCGGCAAGGCAGCAGGGTACAGGAAGATGATGGCGATAACGCTGGGCACCGGTTTCGGATCAGCCTTCGTGGATGACCGCATTCCTGTTGTTGACGGAGACAGTGTGCCGAAGATGGGATGTGTCTATCACCTTCCCTTCGGATCAGGTATTGCTGATGACTATTTCTCCACCAGGTGGTTCACATCCAGGTTCAATGAGGTTACCGGCAGAGAGGCCGCCGGAGTAAAGGAGGTAGCCAGGGAGGCAGTGCACCTTCCCGAAGTGAGGGAACTGTTTACCGAATTCGGAGCCAGCCTCGGAACTTTCCTTGTACCCTGGCTCATAAGGTTTGAGGCTGAAATACTGGTGATAGGGGGGAATATCTCCCATGCATGGGAACTCTTCGGTCGCCCTTTCGAAAATGAACTGAGACAGGCCGGATGCCATACGGTAGTGGCCATCTCAGAACTGAAGGAGGATGCCGCCCTGCTTGGCAGTGCCTATCTGCTTGATGATGGATTCTGGAAGGCAGTGCAACCGGCCCTGCCCCTGATGTAAGAATGGATAACAAAATTGATATGAATGAGAAAAAAATCGAGATGAGGCTGGTGGTGCCGGTGCTTCTCTCCTTCTTCGTGATGAGCTTTGTCGACCTGGTTGGCATAGGCAAGGACCGTGTGGCAGGCGACCTCGGACTGAGTGACTTTATTCTCGGATTGATACCCTTTGCCGCTTTCATATGGTTCTTTCTGCTCTCAGTGCCTGTGGGAATCATCCAGGCACGGGTAGGGAAGAAGGTGATGCTCAACATCGGGATGGCCATCACCGGTTTAGGGCTGTTTTTACCCTATTTTTTCTACAACTTTGCCACGGTAATTGCCGGCTTTTCATTGCTTGGTATAGGCAACACCATAGTGCAGGTCTCCGCCAACCCCCTGCTGGTAGATGTTGTACCGGGGAGAAGAGCCTCAAGCTTTCTCAGTTTCTCACAGTTTATCAAGGCAATAGGATCAATGATTGCTGCACCGCTTGCCGCATTGTTCGCCAGCCGGTTCGGCGACTGGAAGCTGTTGTTCCTTGTTTACGGTATCATATCCTTCCTGAGTGTTCTCTGGCTCAGCACCGTAAAGGTGGAAGAGACGGCAGTGACAGGCCCAAAAGCCTCTATGTCGACAGCCTTTAAACTGCTGGGTAACCGTTATGTACTGATGATGGTGGTTTCCATCTTCCTCGTCGTGGGCATCGACGTGGGGTTCAACTATTTTTCCGGAAAGTATCTTACCGCCAGGTTCGGTATTGAAGAGGTGGCAGCCCAGTCAGGCCGAAGCGTATATTTCTTCGGACGTATGCTGGGAACATTTGCCGGTGCCCTGATCCTCACGAGGCTGGCTTCAACAAAAGGACTGCTTTACAGTGCCATACTCTCAATCATCTCCATCTTCCTTATCCTGGTCATCCCGTCAAAGGCTGCAGCATGGGGGCTGGTGTTCATCATCGGCCTGGGTGTTGCCAACATCTTCCCTCTTGTATTCTCACTTACGGTACAGAAATATCCTGAAAGAAGCAACGAGATCTCCGGGCTCATGATGATGGCGATCTCCGGCGGGGCGCTGATCCCGCCGCTGATGGGACTGGTGAGTGATGCTATGGGAGTGGTACCCGGAATGGCCGTGCTGCTCCTCTGTGCAATCTACCTGCTGGTTGTTGCATGGATCATCATCAGGAAAAAGATTGTTACTATATGACAGGCAGACCCCACATTTACATAAGGTATTGCGGGGTTAGAAACAAAATAAATGAAAATAAAATGAAAATGAAACTGACAGTTCTTCCGTTGTTGCTCCTTGTCCTCTGGTCATGCACCAGGCAGGAGCCGGTGAAGCCGAATATCATCTTCATCATGACCGATGACCACGCCTACCAGGCTGTGGGAGCCTATGGCAGCGAGATCAACAAAACCCCTAACCTCGATCGCATTGCCGATGAGGGTATTGTCTTCCGCAACAGTTTTGTCTGCAACTCCATCTGTGCACCCAGCAGGGCGGCGCTGCTGACCGGAAAGCACAGCCACGCCAACGGACACCTCGACAACAGGCACAGGTTTGACAGCTCGCAGGTGACCTTCCCGAAGCTCCTGCAGGGGGCGGGATACCAGACTGTACTTATTGGTAAATGGCATCTCAAGAGCGAGCCCACCGGCTTTGACTACTGGAATATCCTTCCGGGGCAGGGGAGTTACTACAACCCTGACTTCATTGAGATGGGCCGGACATACAGGGAGACGGGATATGCCACCACAATTATAACTGACATGGCCATTGACTGGCTTGAGAAGAGAGACCCTGGCAAACCCTTCTGCCTGTTGGTGCACCATAAGGCTCCCCACCGCAACTGGATGCCTGATACCGTTGACTTCGACCTTTTTGACGGAACACAGTTCCCGGTCCCGGAAAATTTCTTTGACGCTTACCAGGGGAGACAGGCTGCAGCTGAGCAGGAGATGAGTGTCATGAAAGATATGCGCATGTCTTATGATCTGAAGATCACCGGCGCCGACGGCGACTCCCTGTCGCAGGCTGAGAAAGACTATCTCTGGTACCTGAACCACCGTCTCACCCCTGAACAGCGCAAGGCATGGCTGGGAGAGTATGACAGCATCAGCCGTGCATTTAATGATAACCCCCCTGAAGGCGACTCACTTGCCCTCTATAAACTCAACAGGTACCTTACCGATTATCTCAGGACAATACAGTCTGTTGACCGGAATACAGGAAGGCTGCTTGACTACCTGGGTTCATCCGGATTGCTGGAGAATACGCTGGTTGTATATACCTCCGACCAGGGGTTTTACCTTGGCGAGCACGGATGGTTTGATAAACGATTCATGTACGAGGAGTCGTTCCGAACACCACTCATGATGCGCCTGCCGGAGTCGCTCACGGCTCACGGTGACATAGAACAGATGGTACAGAACATAGACTTTGCACCCACCTTCCTTGAGCTGGCAGGCGTAGAGCCTCCGGCAGATATGCAGGGGGTCTCGCTGTTGCCGCTGCTGAAGGGGCTAAAACCGAAAAAATGGCGTGATGCACTCTATTACCATTATTATGAGTACCCTGCCGAGCATGCGGTAAAAAGACATTACGGTATCAGAACCGACAGATACAAACTTATTCATTTTTATAATGACATTGATACATGGGAACTTTATGACCTGGTAACTGATCCGCATGAGATGCATAACCTGATCAATGATCCCTCATATGACAAGGTGGTGAATGATCTCAGAAAAAGACTGGAGGAACTGCAGAGACAATATAACGTTTCAGGAGTTGATTAACGACCCGCATAACTGATTTCATGCGAATAATGAGGATATCTTAAGAGTTACCTCCCCCGGCTTTCAGCAGTGGAGGTATCGAAATAAATACTTTTAAGACCACATCCTTTATTTTGCCAATTCGCACATTATTGCCATCGCCTCAATGTCCTGACTTTTCTTATGAAATTCTGTCACCTTTTCCCTGGATTCGGCAGGATAACTACCGGCAGGGATGACAACATCCCGTATAATACAAAGGCTGGTTCCGACCGAACTGACAGATTGCCTGTATCTTCCGATCTCATTTGAAAATTCCCTGGTCTGGTCCTTAGTGGTAATCGTGTATCCGTCGGGAATTTGGATTAAAACAGTATCACTACACGCTGTATGCTGGTAGAAAAATATGTCAGCCTTTCTGTCAGCTTCAATTTTAGGCACTGTACGAAATAACCTCCAGGGTATTGCCGGAATTATAAGCCTCTTTCCTGCGACATTGCCATATTTACTGAGGTCTCCATTGATGGTTGTTGTCAGTTTGGCCAGATAGTTTGTATCCGTTGTGATCGCAAATGACTTAATGTCATGGTTTCTTAGTGGGAGTTCCCGGTACAGATATTTCATGGCATCATTAAGGGGCATATACTTCATGTAAAGCCTGTCCTCATAGTAATGCCCGGTTGACTCCTCAATGATTTTGTAGGCAGAACCTCCGTCCGGGCGGATATTAAGCTCATATTTTGCTGTCCGGTAGCTGTTAGAGGAATCTGCCCTTGGTGTGTTCACAAGGATACCACCATTTTCCGTCACCAGCAACGCTTTCCTGTTACTATTTGAATAACCCGGGTAGCCTGCATTGTAATAGGGACTGGTACATTCCAGCCATATTGTGTCATTCCCGTCCGGAACGCACAGTATTACATGGTTGGTCTGCAGAATTGTGAGATCATCATACTCTATTCTTTTCCTGCCATTCCCGATTTCGGTATAGTATGATTTGATGTCTATTGAGGAGAGTAGTGCTTTCATATAGTTGGAGAGTCCCTTACAGTCACCATATCCATATTGTGAGACCTTGTCGGCAGGAGCAGGCTGGATACCACCTATGCCGTAGGTAACAGCAACATAACGGGTGTTTTCCTGCAGGAATCTGTATACTCTGCTTACTTTCTCTTTTGTTCCTGCCGCGTCAGCCGTCAGCGTAGCCATCTGTGCTTTTATCGCCGGATTCAAACTCCCCCTGTCTGTTATCAGCCCTGACACCCATAAACCGTAAGTTTTAGCGTCAGAAACCTCTCCGTGATAGCCGTCAAAGTAGAATTTCTCAGGCATTACCATCATGAAAGGGAGGAAGGTTTCCATCGGGGGTATGAAATTATTAATCTCAATTGCCGCGAAATCACCAATACTCCAGGAGATAAGAGAACGGTTCCTGTCAAGTTTATGCACTTCGGGTTTGCCCGGAATGTTAAAACTTCTATACCTGATCTTATAGTCTTCAGGATAGATAATCGTATAAGAGGCAGTATCACATGACAGTCCGGTGTTGTCAATTGGCGCCCATGTATCAAATGCAATTAATCCTGAATTTACTACAGTCACCTCATATTCAAGAGTATACGGGTAGTCCTGAATTACGGGGTCATAGTAATAGACCCTGTCATCGGATGCAAAGACAAAATCAGGATAGGAAGGAACGTTTTTAAGGTCTGACTGCCTGATTTTATCAGTGATGGTACCGTCAGCCTTTGTGATAGTTCCATTGAATGAAGTTATTTTGCTATGGTTGTCAACAATAGTCCTGACTCTGCCATAGTTCCTTCCACTCTGGTTTAAAACAGTCGCTTTAAAGAGTGTTGTTTTGCGGATATCTGTCGGCGATTTTACCTCGTAAGTGATATGGTATTTATTAATAACAGCGTTGGCATTGACGGCAAGCGAGTCATTGGAACTATCAATTGTATTTCTGCTGAGGGCCGGGAAGGCCACAAAAGCCAGTAAGACAATTATCCGGATTCTCATTCTGCCGATCTTTGAAGTACAACACTTTCATTCTGGCTTTCAACGACTACCCGGTAGAATTCCTTCAGCTTATCATACTCATCAGGAAGAAAGAGCATCTTGTTCCTTTGAAAGTCGTATTCAGTAACAATTTCTTTTTCGCCGGCCGTTATCTTGAATCCATAAACTGCGGCCCGGCCCGGCATTGCATATGTCTTGTTGGGAGGAAGGCTTTCCACGGTGTACCCCTCGGGTATTTTGGTTTTTACAGTAACTTTCTCGTTATAAGGGTAATCGAACTCCACAGGATATTCCCTTTTCTTTAGCTTAAACGGGTTGTCACTCATCGCTTCGCTGAATAATGGAAGGAATATATAGAGATCACCCTGCAGGTAGTTCTTGTCAAGCTCCAGTTCAAGTGTTTGTCTGAATGGCTGGTCAAGCTGTTCCTGGTTTTCCATGTCAGAGGCTGTGATTGTAAATCCGTTTTCAGGATTATTTCTGTTCTCAATGTATTTGGAGAAACCACCCTCATCACGAATTCGGTCACGCTGACGATAACCCGCGATATCCTCATAGGTTTCTACCACTTTCGCCACTGCAGTTCCATTCTCTCCGAACTCCACATCCCATGTTGCAGCTCTTTTATACGAGTTCATCGTATTTGTCAGTTCTATCCACCCTGTCTCAGTCTTATCAATGATCCTCCCCTTATCATTCAGGCAGATAGGGTCAAGTAGATTCATTGTCAGATACTTGTCGGAAGCATCCATCAGTATTCTGCTTCCGTTGACATCGGCCAGGCAGATAACATAATTGAAATCTTCAATTGAAGGATACAATGGTTGAATCATTCCGTTGCCCCTGGTGCTCAAAATAACTGGCCAGGCCTTTATTCCGGCTTCTCTTAGCAGCGCAGTTAAAAGCAGGTTTATACTCTGGACATCTCCCTCGCCGCTTTTGAAAACTTCACGAAGACTATTTTCACAAAAAATACCGATTTTATTGTTGCATGTAATCTTGTCCCTTATGGTTTCAAAGCATGATTTCGCCAACAGTGACTGATCAGATGATTTTGCTTTAAGTTCACTGGCCAGATCACCCAGAAACCCGGTACCCTTTAATTGCTGACCGAATTTGGTCTCATCAAGCAGAAGGTTTGTCATGGCTCCCCATGAGGTGTTGAATTCTTTCTGGGGAGAATTCGGGAACTTGGTATAGGCGAGCTCGAACCTGACGCTTGAAAGATAATTGTCAGGGGTGGTAAGATATGATTCAACCGGGAAAGCCGGAACTCTGTCCATACTGTATTCCTCCGTCAACTCCTGATAGGTGATATTACTCTCACTCCTTGTCCTGCTGGTAAAACTCTGTTCAACCACACTTATCGGAACTGTAATCAAAAGGTTTGAAAAATGGGGATCAAGTATATGGTATCCTTTTATAATCCTGTTGTAATTATAATACTCCATCCTTTTAATAACAAGAATGTTCTTTTCAACAGGGATGGTGAACTGCAACGGATAAGGACCCAGGGCATAGAAACTCTGCGAGACTATATTTATCTCATACTCAATGACAGAACCCTTTTTAACCTGTGGCATGCTTATCTTGACCCGCTCCCTTGTAGGACTCATTTCTTCATAAATGATCTGGCTGCGTTCAAGCTTGACCTTTACTGTCTTGTTCCCTTCAACATTATATGTAAAACCTTTGATAGACTCAATTTTTTCAGTTTTTGTATTCAGTACAAAGGAAATGTTTCCCCTGTCGGTGGCTTCGTTGTCAAGGATCTTAATAGCTCTGTGAATATGAATTTTATTTTGATAATCCGGTCCTTCTATCAGTTTGCCGTAGCTATCATAAGTGGCTGTTTTCTTATAATAACCGGCAATGCATGACTGCTCATTGAAGATATAAAAAGCCTGGGCAGCGGAGTCGAACGGACACTTTTCCATTGTGAGGTAGACAGGATCAATACGGTCGAACCTGATATAATCCTGTGATTTCAGTGGAGCAATTGTCAATAGTGTCAAAATAGGGAATAGAAAATATCTGGCCATGATCAGTAATTTAGGTTAACAGTAGTATTGCGGACTAAAGATGATAAAAATTTAAATTTAAAACGGGACAGAATCCGGTTTATTACTGATTTCGTTATTCAAATCCCGGATTATTACTGCTGTTGTTTAAGGAAAACCTGAACAAATTGGCTCAGCCATATACATGCCTCTCATTTGTGGTTAGTTACTTTTTCATAGTTAGCAATTCTGTTTTCACAATTAAATCTGGTTAAATATTTATATTTACAGGTAACTGAAACACTATGGCTAATGAAAACAGAAAAAGTCAACCGGCGTAAATTTATTATAAGGAGCACAACCGCTGGCCTTGGTCTTTCTATTATTCCCCGTCATGTTCTTGGCGGCAGCGGATACCGGTCTCCCAGCGACCAGCTTACAAAGGGGATTATCGGAGTAGGAGGCATGGGACTTGGCCACTTCGGTTACGAGAATACCCGCCTGCTAGCAGTCTGCGACGTCGACTCCGGGCATCTGAAGAAAGCTCTTGACAGGGCCGGCAGGGGGGTGACGGGATACCGTGACTTCAGGGAGCTGATTGCCAGACCTGACATTGATATTGTACATATTGCCACCCCGCCTCACTGGCACGGTGTCATGGCAAAGATGGCCGCTGAAGCAGGCAAGGACATTTGGTGCGAGAAACCCATGACAAGAACCATTGGTGAGGGAAAGAGGCTTGTCGAGGCCGTCAAGGCCAATGGCAGGATGTTCAGGCTCAACACCTGGTTCAGGTTCAGCGGCCAGTTCTACGGGCTGGGCACTACTGTCAAGCCTCTCAAGAAAATAGTCAGCAGCGGTGTGCTGGGATGGCCACTGAAGGTGACCATCAGCGGTATCACCGGCTACGACTGGAAATTTTACTGGAGCGGGTTGACCGATCTGACCCCCGAGCCGGTTCAGGCAGGTCTCGATTATGACTTCTGGCTCGGCCCGGCCCCCCGGAAACCCTACAACAAACTCAGGGTACATGAGAACTTCAGGGGATACTGGGATTATGACGGGGGAGGCCTGGGTGACATGGGACAACATTACATTGACCCGGTGCAGT
Source organism: uncultured Rikenella sp. (assembly GCA_964455705.1). Lineage (GTDB taxonomy): Bacteria > Bacteroidota > Bacteroidia > Bacteroidales > VadinHA17 > SR-FBR-E99. The sequence continues at coordinate 13,382 of CAYVYM010000035.1, read as the reverse complement.
ATCTCCTGGGGAAAGATGATACCAGCCCGGTGTCAGTGGAGATCGACGCCCCCCAGCAGCATCATGATGCGGTAGGGTCATGGAGAAGGATAACCTATACCTATGATGATGGCTGCCAGATAATTCTCGACGGTGAGAACCGCGACACTGATGCAGCATATATTGAAGGTCCGGGAGGAAAGATTTTCAAGGGATTCGTGTCAGATATACCAAACCTGTCAGCCCTTGTCAATGACCTCCCTGATCCCGAGCCCCAGATTGCACAGTTTTCGGAGTCAGTCAGGACCAGAAGGCCGTTTGCCCTCAATGAGTCCAACGGACACAGGTCATGCACCATTGTTAACATGGGCGTGGTAGCGTTGCGCCTGGGCAGGGACCTGAAGTTCGACCCCGTCAAACAGTTGTTCATAGACGACGACGCGGCCAACGCCCTGATCAATCAGCCTATGAGAGGCGAGTGGCATATGTAAAAAACAGGAAACAGGATAATCATGAACAGATTCAGAACACTATTAACACTCTCGGCACTGCTGCTTTTTCATGCAGTTGCAAGCTCACAGGATGTAAGAACGCTTGAGACCAGGGTAGCCGATCTGCTGGCCAGGTTACCGGCAGACAGCAGGGAACTTACTGTGCGGCTGATGGAGGAGATGTATTCACTGGGCGATGATGGAACAGCCCTCATATGCGGGCAGGTGATACCCGCCGGTACCGGTGATGACTCCAGGGCACGCTTTGCAGTGGCGTCACTTACAGCCCACCTCTCCGGTGATGAGGATCAGGCAAGGAAGAATGCATGGGAGAGGCAGTGCATAAAATTTATGATGTCAGCAGCGGATAGAGAGGTGAGGGCTTTCTTTATGAGACAACTGAACCTTATAGGCTCTGAGGCAGCCGTTGAGGCATTGAGAGAGTATGCCGCCAGTGACGACTCTTGCGATGACGCTGTCATGGCACTGCAGTCGATTGGCAGTGATGCAGCCCTGGATCTCCTTGCTTCTGTACTGAGGAAAGGCACATCGCCCTGCGCCGCTCAGATAATGAATGCCCTTGCAGAACGCAGGTATGCCGGTGCACTTGACAGTTATATCTATTGGAACGGGAAGGGCACTGATGCAGAGCGGGCGGCCGCGCTGTACGCCCTGGCATCAACAGGTACAGACAGGGCAGGGCAGCTCCTTATGCAGGCAGCGGCGCAGACTTCGTACCAGTGGAGCCCGGCAGGAGAGGTGAATTCATTGCTGCTCTATGCCATGAATGTTGGGCTTGATGGTGATGTCAGGGAGATGGACAGGATTACTGACCTGGTCATCTCAAAAAGCTCTGCACCTGCAACGGCAGGACAGCGTCTTGCTGCCATGAGCGTGAAGACCGCAGTGAAGGGTAACAGAGCCCTGAATATGCTCCTTGAAGCTGCCAATGATCCGGATGTTGCGATCCGCAGCGGGGCGTTGCGACTGGCTGCCGCAATGCCTGGCAGTGAGGTGACGAAAAAGTGGATAAGCAGGTATTCAAAAGTACGACCTGAAGCAAGACCTGAGATACTCTTCATGCTTGGTGAGCGCGGTGATGATCTTGCCGTTCCCCTTATGATGAAGGCGCTGAATGACCCTGCGCCGGAGATAGCCGGTGAAGCTGTCATGGCCATTGCCAGGCTGCAGGGTGTGAAGGCTGTTGATCCGCTGTTGTCATGGATACTCAGGTATGACAATGAGGAGGGCCATCGCGCTGCCGCCAATGCACTTATTACAATACTTGACAGCACAGGCATGCCAGGGGTGGCAGAAAACCTGCCAGCCTCCTCAGGGCACTCTACAGTAACCTTGTTATGGCTGCTCTCATGGTCCGGTGACAGTAACTATTTTGCCACGGTATTTCCTTATACCGGGTCCGAAGACCTGGCCGTGCGTGCCGCCGCCCTGACCGCCCTGGCATCTCTGGCCTCATGGGACGACCAGCCTCAGATCATCTCACTGCTCGAAAAGACCCGGGAGAAGGCTGAGATAAGCGTTCTCCAGGGAGCCCTGCTGAGCGCTGCGATGCGGGGTGACAACCCTGCCCGTAGATCAGAGCTGATACTTGAAGCCCTTGACAAGAGCAGCGACAAGCTGAAGCTGATTCCTCTGCTGGCCCGTACAGGAGGGGTAGATGCGCTGAAGAGGGTGGCTTATGAGTTCGAGAACGGTGATGCTGAGACACGCGATGTATGCTTTGAGGCGCTGGCATTCTGGTCAGACCACTCAGCTGTTTCAGCCCTCCGCAATATCTGCGCCTCAGGCAATAAAACCTTCGGCAGACCGGCATTCGACGCCTACCTGCGAACGGTGGCGCTCTCCTCCCTTACCCCGGAACGCAAGCTCCTGCTGATAAAGGATATAGCCCCGTATGCGATGGCACCCGACGCAAAGGACGAGATGATCTCCCTGGCCTCTGCACTTAAGATCCGACAGGCAGAATTTTTCATATCCGGATTCCTGGCTGATCCTTCTGACGAGGTTAAAAAAGCCGCCGCGGAGGCAATCGCTTCAATGAACCTGCCAGCTGATGAAGTGTTTGAATCGATGTTCAACGGAAAGGACCTGACAGGGTGGAAAGGTCTGGTAGGGAATCCTGTCACAAGAGCAACACTGAAGCCTAAGGATCTGGCTGCCAGCCAGAAGGAGGCCGACCAGAAAATGCTCAACAACTGGAGTGTCAGGGATGGCATGATATGGTTCAGTGGCAAGGGAGACAATCTGTGCAGCGTGAAGGATTACGGAGATTTCGAGATGTATACCGACTGGCGCATAACGAAGGATGGCGACAGCGGGATCTACCTCCGCGGTTCACCACAGGTGCAGATATGGGATACATCACGCACTGAGTCAGGAGCACAGGTGGGATCGGGTGGACTCTACAACAACCAGGAAAATCCTTCGGCACCCCTGAAAGTGGCCGATAACCCGGTGGGGGAATGGAATACATTTCGTATAATGATGACCGGTGACAGGGTCTCCGTCTGGCTCAACGGTGAGCTTGTGACTGATGATGTCATCATGGAGAACTACTGGGACAGGAGTATCGCCATATCTGAAAAAGGTGCCATAGAGCTTCAGGCTCATGGAACGGATCTGAATTTCAGGGATATATATATTCGGGAGATAAAGTCGGCCGAATACAAGCTTACCCCCAAAGAGAAGGAGGCAGGATTTGTTTCACTCTTCAACGGCCGCAATCTTGACGGGTGGGTGGGAAACAAGGTCTCATACTTTGTGGAAGATGGAATGATAGTCATTAAACCGGGCGATGACACTGGCGGAAACCTGTATACCGAAAAGGAGTATTCCGATTTTGTCTTCCGGTTTGAGTTCCAGCTCACACCCGGAGCCAATAACGGACTGGGCATCCGGACCCCCATGGAAGGTGATCCTGCCTATGTGGGTATGGAACTGCAGATACTTGATAACACAGCAGCAATATATGCTGATCTCGAGCCATACCAATACCATGGCTCCGTTTATGGAGTAATACCTGCCAGGAGAGGTTTCCTGAGGCCGGTAGGCGAATGGAACTACCAGGAGGTGACCGCCCGGGGGACTAAAATTAAGATAGTACTTAACGGTACTGTCATTGTTGACGGTGATATCGCAGAAGCAACAGAGAAGGGAACCATTGACGGAAAGGAGCATCCGGGTCTGAGGAACAGCAAGGGTTATATTGGCTTTCTGGGCCATGGCTCACTTGTCAGGTTCCGGAAAATCAGGATTTTGGAGCTCTGAATTTTTAGTCGCCTGTTACCGGCAGGTTATCACCGATTTATCAACACAGGTCAAATTGGGGGTTTCTTTTCTTTGAGGGAAGGATAAAAAGAGCCATTTTTGCCGGTCATATATATTAAGAGGCATCTTTACTACATTAACAATATAATCGGGAGACAGTAACAGTAACAAAAATGAAGATACTGATTTGTGAAGACAACCAACTTGCGCTGAAAGCCATATCAGTAGTTCTTGAACGGGAGGGATTTGACCCGGTGACCGTGAATGACGGCATAAAGGCCATCGAGGTGCTCCGGAAAACAGATTTCGATGTTGTGATAGTTGATATTCACCTTCCTTATCACAGTGGTCTGGAGGTGATAAGATTCCTTCGCACGGAACTGAAGAAACAGACTCCCGTACTGATCGTCTCCGCATTCAGTGACCCCCAGGTGCAACGCCAGGCAGGGGAGATGAAAGTCAGCGGTTATATAACCAAGCCATTTGACCCGCAGGACCTGATTAGCAAGATCAGGGCTGCTGTAACCGTAATATAAGGCATGCAACAGAGTAGCTACAGATCATTGCTTTTTTCACTGGTGATAGCGGTCCTGACCGCTGGAGCTCTCTTTTCACAGGAGGCCGCTAATCCTGAAGAGGAGTATGCACGGATCAGGTCGCTTGCACTTACAGGCAATTATACCGAGGCTGAACCTGCTGCCCGGGAGCTTGTTAAACAATACCCTGATTATGGCGATGCACGCGTACTGCTGGGTAGGATTCTTGCCTGGCAGGGCCGATATGACGAGGGTGCAGCCGTGATTGACACCCTCCTTGTCAGTGACCCGGACAACAGTGACGCACTTGAAGCCCTGCGCGACATCAGATTGTGGTCACGCGACAGGTCACAGCAGGTCACACCGCCAACCGACCTGAGAGCCGGTTGGATGTTCGACACCTACCGGGAGCCTTATGAACGGTTCTGGCAGGTATTCACCCTGGGAGCCGGACATCGGTTTTCCTGGGGTACAGCCGTGGCATCAGTGAACTACGGGCATATCAGCCTCGGAGAACCGGCAAACATAACAGGCGATGATATCCAGTTTGCTGCCGAAGCCTGGCCTGAACTTACAAAAACCAATTACGCTTACGTGGCTTATGCCTACAGTCCCGGCACCTGGTTCCCAAGGCACCGTGCAGCCCTTGAACTGTGGCAGACACTCCCCAAAGGATGGGCGGTTTCTGTCGGAGGTAACTATTACTTTTTTGATCATAGCATATACATCGGTACACTCTCCGTTGAAAAATACACCGGAAACTGGTGGTTCTCAGCCAGGGGATATTTTCACTTCAAGGATATCGGGGTGACAAGTTCGTTCTTCCTTAACGCAAGAAGATACTTCGGCACAACCGATTACCTTCAGCTGACCCTCGGTGCCGGTACTGCCCCCGATGAACCTTATGACATCCTCACCGACCTGGAACGCCAGAAGGCTGCAAGCGTCAGGCTGACATACTTCAACCAGATAAACTCATACTGGTCAGTCCGGGTCGGGGCCGGTTATTCTTATGAGAAGTACACAGAAACAGAATTCCGCAACAGGGTTGAAGGCAATATAGGTGTAATCAGGGGTATAGGGAAAGTAAGATGAAGATGACACTGACCATATTGCTGGCCATTGCCTTGTGTCAGGTTCCCCTGCAGGGGACAAACCTGACTGACATCACCAGAGCTGACTCGATGCATGTGGCCGGTGAAGGGTCACCGGTAGCGGTCCTCTCTTCATTCCCCACAGAACTGACTGTTGAAGGACTGAGCTCACTGGCACGGGGTAACTTTGTCTTACAGATGGGAGCCTTCAGCCGGCGTGCCAATGCGGAATCGCTTCAGAGTAAGCTTGAACAGATGCTTGGTATGACCGTTGATGTGATTGAGGAGGGGAGTCTGTTCAAGGTCTTTATCAACAGTTCCCTGAGAGGGAACGCTCCATGTCTCTATATCCCGGTATCATTTGCTGCACCGGCCAGGGAAGAGAAACCTTCCACCGTAGCTGACGAGAACCAGGAGACTCAGGTTGCCGAAGAGCCCGTTGAGGCTGTGCAGGACTCCATTCCGGAAACAACAATTGCCGAACCTGTTTCTCCTGAGGCTGACGCCGCGGAAGAGATTGAACCGGTAATGGCATCCGATGAGGCCAGACAGGTAAAGCGCAATTTCCGCAACATGTTCTTCATGAAGGGAGAAAGTCCCTGGCTGAACCGGTTCAGCTATTTCGGCAAATCGGTGGCACTGGTGAATGCCCTGATATTTACAATTATAGGTTCTTTTATTACAATGATAGTATTGCTGGTGGTCATCCTGCTCAACAGGAACAGGATGGAGAAGGAGGCCGGCCTGAGGCAGTATCTTCTCGAACAGTACCAGTCACTGATAATAGATTACCTCTTTGGGAATACCGAATCTGATGCATTCAGGAAGATAGCCTCCGACGATTACCGGCGGCAGGTGCTCATTGACCAGATGATAGACGTCAGTTCCAACCTCAAGGGTGATTCTGAGGAAAAGCTTTTGAAGCTTTATAAGGAACTCAGCCTTGATAAAGACTCGCTGGCAAGGGTCCGGAGCCGGCAGTGGCACAAAAAGATCAAGGGCTTCAGGGAACTCGCCTTCATGGGCATCAGGGATGGCAACGATGAGATGCACAAGGCGCTCAACTCCAGGAACGAGATACTGAGGATGGAGGCGCAGATAGCTCTTGTACGGCTGAGTGATGAGAACCACTTCGATTTTCTTTCACAGATGAAGAGACCTTTCTCACTGTGGGAGCAGATCACGCTTCATGACCTTATTATCCAGCATGAGATCCCTGTTCCGGATTTCCAGAGATGGCTTTCTTCACCTAACCCCACCGTGGTGATGTTTTCCCTCCGGATGATCAGGGAGTTCAAACAGAAGGAGGCCGAACAGGAGATAAGAAAAGTCCTGCTTCACCGCGACCAGCGCGTCAGCCAGCTGGCTGTGGAGGTGGCCGGCGACCTCAACCTGAGAAGCACCCTTGATACGATGAAACGGATGTATAAGTTCCAGGAATACAACATCTGCCTTGAGATAGTGAAATCAATGGGCAAAATGCCTGAACAACCGATGCTTGGTTTCCTGAAACTGGTGCTTGACAAGGAGGACGACGTGCAGCTGCAGATCGAAGCCGTCAAAGCCATTGAGAATATGGGTGAGGTTGGGGTACAGGCCCTTGTCAAGGTTATGAAATCGGAGTATAAGAACTATAACATAATAGTCAGGCACGTGCTTGACCGCAGGATATACTGAATACTATGGGATTTATTTTTGCACATCTGATATTCTGGCTGACCCTTGTACTCTTCGGGTCTTACCTGCTGCTCGGCATACACTCAGCCCTTGCGCTAAGGAAATACCAGCGTAAAAACAGTTATGTCAACTACAACTCACTGGTACTCTCTCCACTGAGTCCGCGGATCACCATCATTGCTCCCGCCTTCAATGAAAGCAAGACAATCATAGACAACATACGTACCCTGCTCTCACTCTATTACAATAACTTCGAGGTGATCATTGTCAATGACGGTTCCACCGACAATTCATTTGAAAAGATGAGGGAGGCCTACGAGCTGGTCAGGGTTAACTATTATTTCGACTACCGCATACCGTGCGAAAGGATCAGGGGTGTATACAAATCAAAGGACCCGGCATACAACCGACTTACCGTCATCGACAAGAATAACGGGGGCAAGGCTGACTCTCTGAATGCAGGGATAAACATCAGCCGCAGCAACCTGATCGTTACAATTGATGCAGACTCAATTATAGAACCAGACTCCATCCTGAAGATGGTCAAACCCTTCCTCGAAGAGAAGGAGAAGAAGGTCATCGGTACAGGCGGGGTCATCCGCATTGTCAACTCGTGCGAAATTGAACGCGGTCATATCCGCCAGATAAACCTGCCTGACAAGTTCCTGCCACGCCTCCAGGTCCTCGACTATACGCGCGCGTTCCTGCTTGGTCGCATGGCATGGAGCCATCTTGACGGACTGATGCTCATCTCGGGTGCTATGGGCATGTTCGACAGGGAGACGGTCATTAAAGCAGGAGGGTATAGTGTCAAGACTGTGGGAGAAGACATGGAGCTGGTACTCAGGATGAGACGCTACATGGCAGAGCACAAGGAGAATTATGAGGTTACCTACATACCCGATCCGCTTTGCTGGACCGAGGTGCCATCAGATCTCAGGTCGATGCGCAAGCAGAGGACCCGATGGACCAGAGGTTTGATAGAGTCTCTCTGGTCGCATCGCAAGATGATGCTCAACAGCCATTACGGACGCCTCGGTCTTCTTGGCTACCCATACTGGCTTATGTTCGAGTGGGCTGCACCTCTGATAGCCTTCCTTGGAATGATCTATACCGTTTACCTCACAATAACGGGCGCCCTTAACCTTCCTTTTTTCCTGCTTCTCTTCCTGTTTGTCTATAGCTTTGCGGTAAGCCTTACCACCTGGGCTATTCTCTTTGAGGAGATAACGTTCCACAAGTACAGAAGGAAGCGGGATGTGCTGAGACTTATCGGTACCGCCATGCTTGAGCCCTTCTTTTATCCGGTCCACACATACTTTGCAGTCAGGGGCAACCTTGAGGCCATTCGCGGAAAGAAGGGGTGGGGCAAGGCTGAGAGAAGCGGATTCCAGGAAAAGAAAAAGTCTAAGAAGGTCTGAAAGTCCATAAAGTCCATTAAGTCGAAAGTCCTTAAAGGCGAAAGTCCATAAAGTCCATAAAGGCGAAAGTCCTTAAAGTCCTTAAAGTCAAAATGATTTGTGATGGAATTTTTACTGACCTTCCGACCTTCCGACCTTGAGACCTTCCGACCTTAAGACCTTCCGACCTTAAGATCAATCCACAAAATCCGGAATTGCAGCGAGACCTGCTTCAATGACATGAAGCGAGGCCTTTTCCTTTTCTGCGGTAGGAGGTACAATCAGCCATTTCGGCCAGCTGTACCTGTTGACAGTGTTGGTGACAGTCCCCTTATGATATATTGAAACGGCCACCCCGTCAGATTCGGAGGTCAGAATCTCGAAGTTATAACCTCCATCGTATGAAATCGCCCCGTCATTGACCCTCATCTGTGTGGGGTCATTGAAATGGAGCATGGTCCACGGCAGCCTTATGTTTACCTTCCTGCCGTTCCATGCCACGGCAGCCCTGTTGCCATTGCTGAATGACGCTCCCTGCTCGAGGGGCACCTTGCCAATATCATGGTAGGTAAGCTCGAAACCGTCATTGATCCAACGCATCACGTTCCACGGAGCTCCGTCGGTAGAGGTGCTCCTGTACTTCTGCACCACCGGATCGGTGAGGTTGAAGCGTACTGTCAGGCCGTTCATGTCATAGGCCTGTGTCACATGATGCAGCGCTGTATCATCATCAAGACCGAAGGTAAGAAGGAACTCAGCCCTGTTGGCAATGGTGGCCCCGCCGGGGAAGACTGACTCACCGGTGTTACCGAGATAAGTGTCGAAGGCAACCATAAACTCGTCTGCAGGCATGAGGTCAGCAGCCGAATTGATCTCAAGGTAGAGGAAGCTCTCATCATGCGTTGCTCTCACCGAACTCACCGGACCCGACGGCGTGTCGGTATTATATGCAACAAATTCCGGAACATCTCTCTGGTCAAAGCCCAGAAGCCCGAAGCACTGTTCGGGCGAAGTCTCGTTATGCCACAGCTGACGTGTGGGGATGATCTCTGAGCCGCCTGCAAGCCCGTAGGCCTCAAGATAGAGCACTATCCATGTCCGCTTGAACCACTCGTCCATCCATGCAAACATGAATCCTCCCGCACATCCTGCATCAATCATATTGTTCAGCATCCGCATGTTCTTCTCTCCCTGCTGCGTCTCAGAGTAGCCGCCGTGATGCATATCACTGAACGACTGATGGGCGCTGCCCCAGCTCGAGGGGACTCCAAACTCTGCAATCACCAGCGGCATGCTGCCATAGTGGCCCTTCATGTCATGGAGGTAGCCCAGGTAACTGTTGGGACCTTCGCTGTCACTGAAGGCCATATAGGATGGCTGCTGGCTTATGAAATTCGGATAGTATGGATAGGCATGATAGCTGGCAAACAGTCCGGGAGGGGTGCCGGCACCGCTTATTTTTGTAATGTCAAATGAAGCTACATCCTCATCGGTGAATATCTCCGTCGGATGGACCAGAGGGTCAAGGGTAGGCCAGCTCGAGAAGCTGACAGGCCTGCTCACCGAGTATTCCGACTCCTCAAACACTAACACCCTGTCAAGCATCTCTGTTACAAATACTTCCGAAGCTGTACCACCGGAAATGCTGAAATGGGAACCTGTATATGAGGTGGTACCGGGATGGAATTTATTCGTTGAGTCAACCTCCTGGGGCGCCACCTCCCTTCCAATAATATATGCGGCAGTCCAGCGAGAGACGTCTGTCCTGTAAATGCCGTAGGCCTTCCCGTACCTGAATGCGATGTCACCGTTACCGTTGATGCAGTCGATGACCTCTGCTATCTCACTGCTGAAGGCGGCACGACGGTTAATAAGATCGTAAGACGAGGGATCCGAGCCGTCTTCGATCTCCTCAAGCCATATTCCCTGGAACAGAAGCAGCGGCTTGTCAGGGTGCCGCTGGTTGTATTCGGCAAGTTTCTCATAGAAGACCGGTGGATGGAGGGTATAAACCCTGAGCGAGTTGAAGCCTGCCTCTGCCATCCGACTGATCCACTTTTCATACATCACAGGCGTGATGGCGTATGCTATCTCGCCGGGGAAGTATCCGGGAGGCGATGATCCGAGGTTTATACCCTTAAGTATCATTGACCTGTAGCCGCCGGAGAGCTGCCTTGCAATATGGTCTCCCGATACCATGAACGGCATGGCACTTCGCGGGGTGAGAACAAAATCGATGACAGTATCGCGGGCAAGTGTGATGTCGGTCAGCCTGACTGGATAATACTGTGAGGCGATGACCTCGGATGATACCGGGAAACGGTATGAGGGTTCCGGGAGGCTCGACTCCGGTGGCATCATCACAGGCTCAAGCCCGCTGCCCGACGAGAGTGACGCTCCTCCTGAAGTCTTCACCAGCCTCCCGCTGTAGGTCCTCCCCTTGAAGGTGAGGGCATAAATGTAGAGGCCCGGACTCATCGGCGCATTATCCTTCCCGCAGCCGTCCCAAACGACATTATAGCTTCCCGCGGCCACTCCGGGGAAGACCATAACTCTTACCTTTTCCCCGGCGAGGTTGTATATGTTCAGCATCACGTCGCCATCAAGGTTGATGATAAAGGGAATGTTGACACTGCTGTTGAAGGGATTGGGGTATGGGGTACCTACCCGGAACTGGCCGGCTACATCGCTGTAGGAACCGGTAATCTTCAGGGAATAACGTCCGTCGGTGCCTGTTATGACCCTGTACTCCGTGGTGTTGAGAAAAAATGAGACCCTCGCGTTCATGACCAGTGCACCACCCTCATCAGCTACGGTGCCGGTCACCGTGATATCCTTCGCTGAAATGGCATGAAGCAATGCAAACATAGAAATAATTACTGCCGCCATCCGGCCGGATATCTGGTTCAATCTGATCATTCCGCGAAAAACTTTAGTCCTGGTTTGCCTTGTTTAAGCCCAAATGTAGCAAAAAGCTCTTTTAATTCATTAATTTGTTTTCCACAGCCTGTTTGATTTGTCTGTTTGACCGGAATATTTTACATTTATACTCTGCGGACAATTCTTGATTATGGAGAAGTATATTATCAAAAAGACCTCGAAAACACCATCGGTATTTTTTGATCCGGAAACCGGGCTCTTTGAGATTAAAGGAAAATCGATACCTGAAAACTCGAACAGTTTCTACGGGCCGATGTTCGAGTACCTCGAGAGGTATAGTGCGAGCCCTGCTGAACGTACAGTACTCGACGTCAAGCTGGAGTTTTTCAATACAAGCTCTTCGAACAGGATCCATTCCCTCTTCAAGAGGTTTGAAAGGATCTATCTCGGAAACCGTGAAGTGATTATCCGTTGGTTCTGCGAGAACGGTGATGAGAATATGCGTGACGCCGGCAAGGATTTCAGGACCATATTGCAGGTGCCATTTGAAATAATCGAGGTGGAGGAGTTCTGATTTTTCCGCGGTGAGATTATGATAAGAAATTTTCCATATTTTTAGAATCTGAGAATTTTCCCGGATGGCTCTGAATTATATCTGGATCGCCTTTTTTCTGATAGGGTTTGTTTTCGCCCTCGCACAGCTTTTCTTCAGCGGTGACACGGAGATATTCAACAGGATGGTTGACTCCACCTTCTCAAGTGCCAAAACCGGCTTTGAGATCTCACTGGGGCTTACCGGTGTCCTCACACTATGGATGGGTCTCATGCGTGTGGGGGAGAAGGGTGGTGCAGTGAGGCTGCTCTCGAGGGCCATAGGGCCCCTCTTCAGAAAGCTCTTTCCCCAACTTCCGGCCGAGAGTCCTGCCAATGGCTCCATGATGCTTAACGTGGCAGCCAACATGTTGGGTCTTGACAACGCCGCCACACCCATGGGGCTCAAGGCGATGAAAGAGCTGCAGGAACACAACCCTGAAAAGGAGGTGGCGTCTGATCCGATGATCATGTTCCTGGTGCTTAATGCATCAGGTTTATGTCTTATTCCCGTGACAATCATGGTTTACAGGGCACAGCTCGGAGCCGCAAACCCGGCAGATGTCTTCATCCCGATCCTTATCTCCACTTTCATAGCCACGCTTGCCGGCCTTATAGCCGTTGCTGCAGCTCAGAAGATTAACCTCCTGAACAGGGTTGTGCTGGCTTATCTGGGCGGCCTTTTGGCTATCATTGTTGGTATAGTATGGTACTTCAGCACCCTTCCGCAGGAGACGATAAGTTCATTGTCAACCTTCGCCGCCAATTTTATTCTGTTCTCGATTATAATCTCCTTCATAGTGATGGCGCTGGTGAAGAAGGTCAACGTATACGAGGCATTCATCGAAGGGGCGAAAGACGGATTCAAGACCGCCGTAACAATCATTCCATACCTTGTGGCCATTCTTGTTGCGATAGGGGTTTTCAGGGCCTCAGGCGCCATGGACCTCCTGGTTGACGGCATCACCGCAGTGGTTGCCTGGATGGGTATTGACACAGCATTTACGGAGGCACTCCCCACTGCCCTGATGAAGCCCCTGAGCGGCAGCGGATCGCGCGGCATGATGATCGATGCAATGACCATCCACGGCGCAGATTCCTTTGTCGGACGTCTGGCCTGCTGTCTGCAGGGCTCAACAGATACGGTCTTTTATGTTCTGGCCGTTTACTTCGGATCGGTAGGGATCAAGAATTCGAGATATGCGGTTGTCTGCGGTCTGATAGCCGACATTGTCGGTTCAATTGCAGCCATCTTTATAGCCTACCTCTTCTTCGCCTAACCTTAACAAGTTTTTTCAGTGTCTCTGACTAAGTTTCCCTTTCAGGTTGTATTTTTGCCGCACTTAATCTCAAAATTTTAAACACTATCCACTTTAACCTTTAACCTTTAACCTTTAACCCTTAACCTTTAACCTTTAACCCTTAACCTTTATCCTTTAACCCTTA
>CAYVYM010000034.1:0-34430 GCA_964455705.1 uncultured Rikenella sp. | reverse complement strand
GATTGTCGATTTAATCAAAATTCGCAAATCGCAAATCGCAAATCCTTCAGACTTTACGGACTTTCGACTTTATTGCTTTCATCCTGGGACATCTGACCTAATACATTTTTTCCTACCTTAATCCCAAATTTCAGGTGAAATGAAACGAATGCTTCTGATTGCACTTTTTCTTACCATGGCAGTGTTGGTCACAGCCCAGGAAGGAAAGAAACTTATTATATTGCATACCAATGATTTCCACTCCCATCTCCAGGGTTTTGCCCCGGAGTCAGCCTATACACCAGGGGTGGCAGACAACGATCCGACAGTAGGAGGGTTCTCCCGCATTGCGGCAACCATCTCGGAGGTCAGAAGTGAGAATCCCGCATCGACTCTTGTCGTTGATGCTGGAGACTGCCTCATGGGAACCCTTTTCCACGCCCTTGAAACAGAGACGGGATTCCAGCTGCCGCTGATGAAAAGAGCAGGCTATGATGTGATTGCCATGGGCAATCACGACTTCGACTTCGGTCCTGCTGCCTTTGCGGAGATAATCAGGAAATCACTCCAGCGGGGAGAGATCCCCGTCATGCTTGCGGGCAATGCGGTTACTGACCCGGATGATCCTGCAGATGATGCCTTTGAAGCCCTGCTCAGCGACAGACTGATCAGGCCTTATGTTATAACGGAAAGGAACGGAATCAGAATCGGTATCTTCTCCCTTATTGGAAAGGATGCTGACGAATCTGCCCCCTATGCCCCACCTGTGACCTTTAGCAAGATAATCCCGGCAGCAAAAAAACTGGTTAAGGAGCTTAGAAAGGAGGGCTGTGATGTAATTATATGCTTGTCGCACAGTGGTATAAGCAAGGATAGAAAAGGGGAATGGGCCGGAGAGGATGTAAAGCTTGCGCAGAAAGTTAAAGGAATTGACCTTATCATCTCCGGACACACCCACGTCCTTCTTAAAGAGCCCCTGTACGTTAAGGGAATACCGATTGTGGGGGCAGGTGATAACGGGAGATTTGTAGGGAGAATTGAGCTTCTGGCAGGCAGCGGCGGCGTGAACCTTGAGAGATACGAATCCATTCCCATCGACGACAGGACTAATTTTCACAGTGAAATCCAATCGGAAATAGTTTTACAGCAGGCGAAAATAGACGAAGAAATTTTAAATTCTTTGGGAATGACCTATTCCATGCCCGTTGCCATTGCTCCCTATGCGGTAACCTATGAAGAGTACGGGAATGCTTCAGGAAGCAATCTGGGTTCACTGGTTGCCGATGCAATCTACAATTATGTTAACAGTGAAGGACCAGGCACTGACATAGCTATTGTGGCCGCAGGTGTCCTCCGCGATCCGATTCAGCCGGGAGTGCAGAGCGTGGCTGATATCTTCAGGGTTATGTCACTGGGCTCAGGTAAAGATAATGTACCGGGATACTCTCTTTCAAAAATGTGGGTGACGGGCAAAGAACTTAAAAACATTACCGAGATACTTCTCTTTACGTCAGCTTCGGCGCCATCAAATTACCCTTTCTATTCTCACTTACGAATCGAATACGACCCTGACGGAAGGATTTTCAATAAGGTTCGAAAGATTGAACTGACCGATCACCAGGGAAATGTATCGGAAGTTAACACATCAAAAGACGATCCGAAGCTTTATTCAGTTGTAGCCAACTCATATATGGCAGATAACCTGGGACTGGTAAAAAAGAAAACCCTGGGACTGATAAAGGTTGAACCAAAGGATGAGGACGGGAGACTGGTTACCGAAATGGGAAACTTCGTGATGGACTTCAATGCAGCGGAGACCGGCATACAGGAAGGGAAGGAATGGCTTGCACTGGTGAAATATCTTCAGCATTTTAAACCGGCTGAAGAGGGAGGCTTGCCCGTAATATCGGAACTTTACCGTAATCCGTCACCATCGCTTGTTCCGATAACCAGCACCAGGTGATAATAGTGCTGGCTTGCTTGCCGTTGATGTTGTCAGCAGTGATACAGACTGGTGGTGACTGTAGTAGCTGCACAGTCTATAAAGGATATATTACGGGTGACATGCAGGTCTGGGGTAAAGGTATGTCTGAGCTCCAGGAGAGGTACAACCGTGAAGGAGGGTCATGCACCCTCTATGCCCTTACTGAGGCAAGATACGGATACGCTGGTTACCTGCTGGGCATCGAAGACAAAAACGCCGCCAGACCTCTAATTGACGCATTCGGGAAGGATATTGAGCGGCTTGCTGCTTACCCTGAGTACAGGGCAGAGACGGAGGCTTTCAGAATCGCGCTGCTGGGTTTTCGCATAACACTTAATCCTGCACGAGCCGTTACTCTCGGGCCCAAAGCCCTGAAACAGATGCAGACTGCCATGGATACCGGAAGCAAAACCGCTTCGGTATGGATTGAAAAGGCTAATTCTGAAGCACACATGCCCGCCTTCGCCGGAGGATCAAAGGAGAAGGCGGCAGCCTCGTTCAGGGAGGCGATCCGCCTGTTTGAGGCTGACGCCCAACTGTCGCGATGCAACTGGAGGTACCTCAATACAATGGTCCTTCTGGGACAACTGCTTGAAAAAATGGAAGATTACACTGGCGCAAGAGATGTTTACCAGCGCGCACTTAGTAGGGAACCTGATATCAAGTGGGTTAGGGATGAACTGCTGCCGGCAGTGGAGAAAAAAATTAAGTGAGGTTGGAAAAATGACCGGCACATGGAGGAGGCATTCACATTAACGACACCTGGTTCGGTCAAACAAAGTAATTTCACTTTGTATATCGCATTAAATCAATCCATTGCGAAATAGACTAAGAAAATAGTCAAAAAATTTGCAAAAATAGTTGCATGACTAAGAAAATAGTCATATATTTGCATTGAAGGATTGACAATAGTGAAATGTATACCTGATGTTGATAAAAGCACAAAAGGTATGATTTCCGAAACATTGGTGGTCTCGCGCTTTACGGGACAAGCTGTTTACATTGAGAAAGTTTTATCATGATGAAAATAATGCAACTTACAAGGGCGGAAGAGCAGGTGATGCAGATCTTGTGGGATCTGGAGGAGGGTCTTGTGAAGGACATCCGGGATCGGTTTGATGACCCGAAACCTGCCAGAAACACTGTTTCGACGGTGGTGAGAATACTTGAAAAGAAGGGATTTGTGGATCATAAGTCCTATGGGAACGTCCATCTCTATTACCCGGTTGTTTCCAGGGATGAGTATTCACGAACCCAGCTCTTCGGGCTGCTTGAAAGTTATTTTGACAACTCATTTCCTGCCATGGCGTCATTCTTTGCACATGAGAAGGATCTTTCCCTGGCGGAACTGGAGGAACTGATGACGGAGACCAGGGAGGAATTATCGGCACGTAATAAATTGAAATGATGGAGGCACTTGGTTTCTACTTAATTAAGTCCGCGATCTGGATAACCGGATTTGGGCTGATTTATGCTGTTTTCCTTCAGAATGAAAGGTTTTTCCAGTGGAACAGAATCTATCTTGTTGTCGGAATATTATCTTCAATAATACTTCCTCTCCTTACGGTGAGGTATGTAGTTGCCGTGCCTGTAATTCAGACACAGATGACTGCAGGAGCCTTGAGCGGGGGAGTTGAACGGGCTCCCACACGCCCGGACCTGCTGAGCCTGATAATGTATGGTCTATGGCTTGCAGGTTTTTTGCTTATCGTTGCCAGGTACGTAACCCAGTTGGTTCCAGTATTAAAGGCAGCAAAAATGGCCCGGCCTGTATCAGATTATCCGGTAAAACTGATACGTTCGTCCGATTTTTCTTCTCCTTTTTCATTATTCTCTTTTGTTGTTGTCAATCCTTCCGTTTCCGAGACTGAAACGAGGGAGATAATGAATCATGAGGTAGTGCATATCAGACAGAAACACTGGCTGGACCTGCTACTATCAGGTTTTCTTTGTGCAGTTCAATGGTTCAACCCTGCCGCCTGGATATATTCCCGGTTCATCAGGCAAAATCATGAGTACCTGGCCGATGCAGAGGCGCTGCAGCGCACAACTGACCCGGTTTTGTACAGGGCTGCTCTTCTCAACCAGATTGCGGGGTCACCAGTAATTGATCTGGGTAATTCTTTTAGTTTCTCACTAAACAAAAAACGATTTACAATGATGAAAAATAAGATCAGTTCACCTTACAGAAAGCTCAGGCTGCTGCTGATCCTTCCAATTGCAGCAATTGTGCTATACGCTTTTGCAGAACCTCAGTACAGGGTCACTCCAGATGTAACAGATTCATCTCCTGCCACTGACGTACAGGCTGAGATCACCAAATCAGTCAGGGGGGTTATTCTCAGTGAGGACGGCACCACTCTCGAGGGAGCAGTTGTTGTAATCAAGGGGACTACAGTTGGTACCACTTCTGACAAACAGGGACGATTCGCACTTGATAATGTTGCAGATGATGCGGTCCTTGTCATATCATTTGTTGGATTTGAAACAGTTGTAGTGAAGGTCTCCACAGGACCCGAAATCACCGTCAGGATGAAGAAGAAAGCGGTGGAAATGGAGAAATTGGTTGTAGTTGGATATGATCCCAATTCAACTGATGCATCTATACCGCCGCCACCGCCGCCACCACCACCTCCCTCGTCGGAATCAGCCGCCGATCCTCTGGTTGTTGTTGATGGGGTCATTAGCAAAAAATCAATCTCGGACATTTCTCCCGAAGAGATCGCTTCAATTAATGTAATTAAGGGCGAGTCGGCTATCAAAGCTTACGGCGAAAAGGGAAAGGAAGGCGTGATTGAGATTACTACCAAAAAGGCATCGGGTCAGAAATCAGGTAAAGGGGTGGATATCCGAAAGAAGCCTGATACTAAAGAGGAAGTGTTTGTGGTAGTGGAAGAAATGCCGGAGTTCCCTGGAGGGCAGGAGGCCATGTTTGCGTATTTATGGGAAAACTTCAAGTATCCTGACGATGCAAAAGCTCAAAATGCAACCGGATTGGTCAAGGTCAGCTTTGTTGTCAGAGCTAACGGAAAGGTATCTGATGTCAGGGTTGTAGAATCGGCTCATCCGTCGCTTGATGCTGAGGTAGTGAGGGTTGTTAAAAGCATGCCCGAATGGAAACCTGGCACACAACATGGGAAACCGGTGGATGTAGGTTTCACGGTCCCTGTCGAGTTTCACCTGCAGGGTGATAAGAAAGTTCTTAAGCCAGAATAAAGATAGAGGAGTAACGGTTATGAAACAAAGGCCGGTTCAACAGACCGGCCTTTGCTTTTACTCCTTAGCCTGATGCATTACTCTCTGGGGGAACGGGATCTCGATACCCTCTTTGTCAAATGCTATCTTCAGCCTTTTACGTAACTCACCTGTCACTTCCCATTGCCTTAGCGGTTTGGTATCTCCCAGTATCTTCACTATGATGGCCGAGTCAGCAAATTCATTTACCCTCAGGAATTGTGGCGGAGTGATAATCGCATCCATAAAGACAGGATCAGCGGCCAGTTCATTGCCTGTTCTGTTGATCACCTCTATGAGATGCTCCAGGTTTGTGTTGTAGGCAACTCCCATGTCAAGATTCACCCTGGCAAAGTCTTTCGAGAGATTCGATATCTTCGTTATCGATCCGTGGGGTATATGGTGTACAGTACCGTTAAGGTCCCTGAGTGTTGTTTTCCTCAGGCTGATATCCTGAACCGCACCGCTTAATCCTTCGATATTCACCACATCACCTATGCGATACTGATTTTCCAGCATCAGGAAGAGTCCGGTTATGATATCCCTTATCAGATATTGTCCTCCGAAACCTACCGCCAGACCAACTATACCGGCACCGGCAAGAAGCGGACCTACTTCAATACCCACTTCCTGAATGATCATCATAATGGCAACGATAATGATCATTATATTGACTGCACCGTTAAATATTCTTATGAGGGTGTCCGCCCGCTTTTTCTCTGCCTCCGGAGATGTGTTTTCGTCCCCCTTTACCGATGCCCTGACCGTCCGGATTATTACCCTTGTGAGAACCTTGTCAAGCAGAACAGCGGCAACTGCAATCAGAACAATGCGTACTCCGTGTGACAGAAGCCAGGGAATGATTTGATCGGACCAGTTGCTTAGAGTTTCCATGATGCTTATCTTTAATTTTTAGATGAATTGATAGTCTTATCCGGGTACGATCCGCAATATAACAAATCAAAAAGTAGCGGGCAAAGCTGCCTCATAAAAATCACGTAGTATGCTTTACGGCATAATATGCGCAATTTGTTACTGAATTTATCGTGTGCAGGGTGGATAATGTTTTTTTAAAACCGTAATTTGGCACATTCTATTTTGTAGCTAAGCTCACCTTTATGATCCTCTTAAACAGCGAAGTCGGTAATTATGTCATCAGCAACGGCAAAAAATATTCTTACTTTGCGGGTAACAATTACCTCGGTCTTGCCGGCCATGCCGACGTAAAGGCAGCTGTTATCAGGGCTGTGGAAAAATACGGTGTCAATTTCTCTGCCTCACGGCACACCACAGGCACGGCAGACATCCACCTCGAGCTTGAGAGCTCCCTTGCCTCTTTCAAGGGAAAGGAAGATGCGGTTGTTTTTGCATCAGGATACCAGGGTAACAGCATCCTCCTGGAGATCCTTAAGGGCAGCTACTCGACCATCTTCATTGACCAGGCGGCCCATGCCAGCATCATTGCGGCGATCCCGGCTGACGTTGTCAAGGTAATGTATTATGATCATTGCGATGCTGAGCATCTCGATTACCTGCTCGATTACAACCGGGGGTCTAATCCACTGATTGTTACTGATGGCATTTTTCCGCTGACTGGTGAGATAGCACCGCTGGACATTATTTACCAGGTGGCACAAAAACACAATGGGCTTCTGGTGGTAGATGATGCACATTCTACAGGCATCCTGGGTGCAACCGGAAAAGGAACTCCGGAGCACTTCGGGCTTCCCGCAGACGATAAGATATTCCAGACGGAGACAATGAGCAAAGCTCTTGGCGGATATGGGGGATTTATCTCAGGAAGCAAAAATCTCACAGAGACTATCCGCGAAAGATCCGCCACATACCAGGCTTCAACAGCGTTGCCTCCTCCGATAGCGGCAGCAGGAATTGCCTCACTGGCAATCGTGAAAGGCATGCCTGACCTGCGCGTTGAACTTCTTGGCAAGGCGTGGAGCCTGAGGGAGGAGATCATTGCCATGGGTTTCCGGACAACTCATTACAGGACACCCATAATACCGATAATTCTTGATGACAGGGAGAAAGCCAGGGGCCTATCCATATTCCTGGAGGAGAACGGAGTGATAGCCCCCTTCATGAATTATCCCGTAAGAAAAGAGATGCACCAGATCAGAATAGCGGTATCTGTCAGTCATACAGATGATCAGAAAAATCAGTTACTGGAGTTGTTAAAAAAATGGAATGATAAAAATGAAAGCAATTAGGGTCAGGGAAGTAATTATTGAACCGGTGAATGTGCCGTTGGAAGAGCCGTTCAGGATAGCCATAGGAACGAAATACAGCATTGAAAACGCACTAGTGACCGTTGTTCTGGACAATGGAATAGAGGGTTACGGTGAGGCAGCGCCGCTGGAGCCAATCAACGGCGAGAACCAGGCTACAGTACTGGCAACACTGAACAGTTGTGTTGATTTCATCAAAGGAAAGGATATAACTGATTACAGGGCCATCTCATCCACCCTGAGGGGTGTTTTCTGGGCACAGGTCACTGCACGCTGCGCAATCGAAATGGCGCTGCTCGATGCCTATGCCAGGGTACTGAACATCCCCCTTTACCAGTTTTTCGGAGGCGCCGGGAACAAAGCTGAAACAGACTATACAATTGACATTGTGCCTCCGGAGACGGCTAAGGCCAATGCCGCGAAGCTGGCAAAGGAGGGATACACTGTACTGAAGACTAAGGTGGGAAAGAAACTGACAGACGATATTGACCGCTTGCTGGCAATCAGGGATGGTGCCCCGAACTGCGGCATTACGATAGATGCCAACCAGGGTTATACACCTTGCGAAGCAGTACATTTCATTGAGGAGATGGGAAAGAATAACATCAGGCCCATTCTGTTTGAACAGCCTGTCTCGAGGTATGACCTGGCAGGAATGCGGTTTGTGAAGGATCATACATCTATCCCGATAGCTGCCGATGAATCAGTATTTACAAGCGCTGATGCCATAAACGTTGTCCGCACTGGCTGTGCTGATTATATCAACATTAAATTAATGAAGTCGGGGATCATTGAGGCAATGGATATTGCCGCCATTGCCCGCAGTGCCAACATCAGGCTGATGATCGGGTGCATGCTCGAGACGAAGCTGGCTCTGGGTTGCTCAGTTCATTTTGCGGCGGGCATGGGATGTTTCAGCCACATCGATCTTGATCCTCACATCGATCCTGAGATGGAGCCCTTTACCGGCGGACCGGATTACAGGGCACCGTTTTATACCCTCTCACCGGATCTGCCCGGGATTGGTTGCCGGAGAAGGTAGACTGCCAGGGATTAATAACCCGAAAAGTTGACCTTCCGGGATTGGTTACCGGAAGAGGAGATTGGCATCGGGCCACCTGATAACACCTTGATTATTTCAATGAAATATCCGCTTATGTATCCTTCAGATATAATTTATTGAAAATAAATATAATATCCGGAAAAAAATGCGTACATTGCGGAATATTAATAAAATCAAATAATGAGTAAAGGAACAGTAAAATTCTACAATGAATTCAAAGGATTCGGGTTCATTAAAGAGGAAAATTCACCAAAAGAGTATTTTGTGCATTCAACTGGTTTAAAGGACAATATCAAGGAAAACGATGTTGTTACATTTGACCTGGAGCAAGGAAAAAAAGGATTAAATGCTGTAAATGTTAAACTTGTATAGTTTTAATATAAACATTTAAGTTTTTGGGTCCCGCCGGTGACGGCGGGACTTTTTATTGAAATTAAAGAAATTATGATAGAAAAAAAACCCGTTGTTCACAACTCGCCCGACCTCTCCAAAATGAAGGAGGTTGTCATAGATCACCGGACGAGAATTTACATAGCCCCCGGTGCTGATGCTACTGAGGCTAAGTCGCGCTACCTCGCCAATCTTAAAAACAGGAAACCATAAACTAACTGTAGTTTACTTCTTTTCCCTGTTTTTTTTCCTCTGTTGGCATTTCCCGGTCTTCCACTCCCGGCCGGCCTGGTCAACTGCTGCTGCCAGATTTCTTCTGTCTGTCTGATTTTTCTCCTTTTACTGCACGAATAATCCATGATTTTTTCATAAAACTACCGGATTTATATTCCGGGCGGTATTTTTTTATCTTCCTGAATCTTACGTTTATCAAAACCTTGATTTTAGGCTTAACAGCCTTTGTTGCCTGTATAATGCGCACACATACAGCTATATAGATCGTTTTGTCATCTCCATCCGCCTGTTTAAACAAAAAAACCGGTAAAAAATACCCCTTTTTTGACGAATGGCCATCTCAGCAGGGCCAGTGGTTTCCCAGGGCAAGTGAGTACCCCATATTATTTGATTAAGGGTTTTAGATCCTATCGCAGAAGGCCATTATATGGGCTAATGCGACTTGCATTGAATGGTTTGTCACTGTAAATTTGCCAATACATTAGGATCACAGAAATGAAGATACTATTTCAGATAACATCACCGGAAACGGGAAAGGTACTGATCAGACGCCGGAAGATAGCCAAGGCTTTACGCTGGTGGCTTCGTGAAAGAGGCATCGAGTACGACTATACATATTTTTTGCTGTAATAATTGAATTGGTGAATATAATTGAAGACATGGATACTGAATCATTGGGAAACACAACAAGCACATTTGCAGATCAGCCATTCAGTATGAACTCCCGCAGGAATGCATCATCAGGGGAATCAAGGCTGAGCTATCTCTTTGGCGAGCTCACAGCTGAGGCACGCCATGATCTTATAAGCTATATGGAGGGAATGGGGCTGGTCAATGACCCGACTATTCTTGTCATTCCGTCTTCAAGACACTTTTTCTATGATGCTGAAGACATCAGGGGAGTGAAGACAATAGTAAACCTGAAGCAGCTCAATTACGTGAGAGAGATAAGGGATTTCCTGCGCAAGATCTCAGAGTTGCTACCGCATGGTAGTAGTTTTGTAGGATGCTTCATTGACAACAAATCACAGAACGGTTTTTCTGATAAATACGGCAATCTGCCCAAAAACCTGTCGGAGAAGGCCGAGGCATACGAGAACGGCATCGAGTCAAGGATACCTTTTATAAACAGGATGTACAGCTTTATCGACCTCAAGACCAACAGGTACCTTACAAAGAGAACGGTTACCAACCTTATCGAGGAGTGTTCCCTGCAGCTCACAGGCATGACTGAACTGAACGGGTTGACATATTTCCATGCCAGGAAGCGGTCAGCACAGATGGGGTTGATCGCATAATGACTTTTAAACTAAATCAACGTAAAAATGATAATAAAACTAGTATTAATAACTAAAAACAGTCTGAAATGAAAAAACTGACTTATTTATTTGCGGCCCTTGTAATGGTTGCCGCGCTGGGCTCCTGCGAGCAGGAAAACAGCGAAATCTTGCTGACGAAGAGTAACGCCGATAATGGGCTGAGCTTGCCCGTATCAAACGGACCAGATGGGGTGCCGGGTGGAATCGAAGGTATTACACCGGAGATAATTGATGGTTCAGGTAATGGAGGCAACAGGACATGCGCCGAGGTTGCACTCTGGTTTGGAACCGAATTTGATTGGTGTGGTGATAGGATAAACTACTCAGATGGACAGTTTGACAATTCCTTTCCGGATGGTCTCAATGTCATTGTTACAGTAGGAACATATGTCGCTTTTGAGATACCGGATTACATAAGGATAGGCGACAAGTACTATAACGTAGGAGCTGTTATTGTCAAGGGTAGCAATGAAGCCAACGTTTACTATTATCCTGACGGTTCATTTGGCGACAGCGGGTTAGCCGCTCCGGTGAATGCATCAGGTATGCCTGCAGGTCTCAGCAATCTGGCTTTCTGCCTCGTTGAGGTCGAGCCGGAGTTTTCGGAAGTCGTCATTGCTCTGAAAACATACCTGGGTAGTCCTGTTGAAGGAGAGGTAGTAACTTATGTCAGAAACGGATGGGCTGTCAGCGGTGGCCTTGATGTCAGTACTGAATACGGTCTCCATATGGGATACAATTACTATGATTTCAATGGGGAGAATGAGTTTGACCTTGTAAGGGCTACCCTTGAGGCTATTATCAGTCCTGTTGGAACTATTAAGGCAACCGACTACTGGGAAGATGATGTCCATTACCTGGAAGTGGTTCTTGACCTTGACGATGACAGCTTTGTGTTTGATGATACCTATCTCTATATAGGATCACTTGAGGGTTATCAGGGCAGATGGTTCAAGTTATTTCCGTTCAATTCGTTAGACAATTTTGCCGTCCAGAGGGTGTTCAAAATTGACTTTGCGACTATTCTTTTATAGACTATCAGGAGAGACGAATTCTTGATCAAGGGGTCAACCGATGAGGTTGGCCTCTTTTTTTTACAGTTCCCTGACTGGTAAATATAACGGAAGCAGCCCTCACTTTTCTGCTCCTTCTAAGGAGCTTTTGTGCCGTGAGGGCTGCCTCTCAAAAATTAAAAAGGACCTTAGGAAGATTAAAGTAACGAAATAATCACGACCTGGCAAAGAAGTAATATGCTGGTTTTGACTAATATATGCCAGGGTATGGTAAATGAATAAAAGCATGTGACAGATGAATTAACCGGTCATTTACCCGATAATGAAGAATAATAGTACTTTTTACACTTTATTTTATTTTGGTAACACATCTTACATATTATATCAGATTTTTTTTTAATTTTGAATTAAGGCAGTTCCAGGCAAGTACGCTAGTCGGACAATCTATTCATCTTTACATTTATAAAGATGTACGTGGGGGGAGGAACTGCCTCTTTTATTGTCTGCTCTGTCCAGCTGTCCCTCGGACATCAATCGGCAGTTAAGTCAGGCAGTAGGCAGCAGGCAGTAGTGAGGGTTTGGCCATTAAGTATTGTATACGGCAATCAAATCAGGCAGTAGGCAGTAGAGGAATTTTCGATTGTCGATTTAGTCAAGATTCGCAAATCGCAAATCGCAAATCCTTCAGACTTTCGACTTTACGGACTTTATGGACTTTCGACTCTCCGATACCCCTGAGGCAAAAAAAAGAGCCTCGCTTTTGCGAAACTCTTTTTCCGGTGGGCGATGTAGGAATCGAACCTACGACCCCCTGCTTGTAAGGCAGGTGCTCTGAACCAACTGAGCTAATCGCCCGAAAAGCGAGTGCAAATATAATTCATGTTTTCAATTCCGCAATACAAGCACGCAAAATAAAAGACTGGTTTTAACACGGTTGGCAAACCCCTCAGGCAACCTTCCTCAATGTACCTGAGTCATGTTATTGGCACTGTAATTATGCGCTCTGTGAGAATGATACCAGTTAACCGAAAAATATTTAACTTAGCTTTTGGTACTTTTTGACTTTGAAGTAGTTATAATCTGGGGCCGAAAACTTTCAGATATATGACTCAACTGTTTGATAAATAGTACGATATGTCTTTCATATCTCGAACCTGACCGTTATGAAACAAACCCGCCTGTTACCCCTGGTCATTGCGTCTCTCTTTGTCTTGCCTCCTATTACGACTGATGCGCAGGTAGGCCCGGGAGGTGTAGGTAACCTGACCAACACGCAGCTTTGGCTCAGATCCGACAGCCTGATTGCTATCCAGCCTCTCTATTTTATCACAAACTGGTATGACCTTTCGGGACATGCGCGCGATTTCGGGGCAGTTGTCACAGGGCAGACCGTACCGTCACTGGTACCGGATGTCGTCAACGGCTATCCGGCAGTTACATTCTCTGACCATGGCGGAACCGGAGGTAATTTCCTCGGTTATAACGGGTCGATTGGCATTACCGGGTCGGATGCAGCTACTGTTGTCATAGTAGCACGCAACACCACTGCAGCGGATGAACAGAATGGCGGCCTTTACATGGGGCAGCGAAATGCCGGCGGGGCAAATGCAGTCAGAAGCTATGGACTTGAATATGCTGATGCTGTCAGGTTCAATGGCCAGAACCAGGTGTTCAATGACGGACATACGGCCAACGACCTGAAGATAGTATACTATACCAACCCGGCAGGCGCCACCGTAGCTTCCTACGGTGCTTACCTTAACGGCACAGCGCTCACCGGCAGTTCCTCTTCCTCCTTCGTACCCTCACTCGTGTCCAACTTCGCCCTGGTAGGAGCAACCCAGATGAACGGGACTTTAAATCCGGCAGGATACTTTAACGGAGACATGATGGAGATAGCTGTCTTCTCAGGGCAGCTCAATGATGCGGAACGTGTTGTTCTGCACAATAACCTCGGAGCGAAGTATCTTCTGCCCATTGCTGATGACCATTACGCATGGGAGGTGACCCATTCGCACGATGTATCGGGCATAGCCGCCTTCAATAGCACTGTTTTTACCAATGCCTGGTCTACGGATATGCTGTCTGTTACATCGCCATCAGACCTGACTGAAGGCGAGTATCTTTTCTTCGGTCATGACAAGGCCAGTGCAACGAGCTGGACCACCAATGAGGTTCCTGCTCCCGGTACATTCCGACTGCCCAGGGAGTGGAGGTTCGATGAGACCGGCGACGTCGGAACCGTAACCATTTCAATACCGGCAGCATCCCTTCCCGCATTGCCGTCCGGCTACCCGATGCTGGGTATACTTCTTGATGACGACGGCGATTTCACCTCAGGAGCCACTATGCACCGGCCCGTACTTGCAGCCGGTACTTACACTATCAGTCTTAACATTGCTGACGGTCAGCATCTTGCCATTATAGCATTCAGGCCGGAGGTGAACTTTACTGTCCCGTCCGGGTCAGGATTGGAAAGCATAACAAATGTTACCGTTCAGGCTTATCTTAATTATCCGCATATTTCCGATATATCATTTGATTACGCATCTACAGGAGGCACAGCAACCAGCGGCGTTGACTACATCCTTGCACCCGGAACGGTGAACATCACGGCAGGATCAGTCACAGGCTCGTTCAACATCACTATTATCAACGATGACCTTGTGGAACCAAACGAGACTATCATTACAGGCCTCACTAACCCATCCGCCGGACTGACGATCGGAACACAGAACAGCTATACCTATACTATTCTGAATGATGATTTTGTCTACGCTTCATTCTCGTCTGCAACGGCTTCAGGTCCCGAGGGCAACACCCCTGCACCCGTCGCCGCGCCTCAGATAGTTATCAGTGGCGGCATAATCAGCGTTCCCGGAAGCCTGCTACTTCTGGTCACAAACGGCACTGCAACCTCCGATGACTGGACCCAGACGACGAATCTTATTAACATTCCCGCAGGCGACTACACCACTCCGGTATCAATACCCATACCCGCATCAGTTCTGACTATCGAGGGAGATCTTTCCGTTGAGAATGATGAGACCATTAACCTGGGCATGAACACGTTCGTTACTGTACTAGCCGGACCCATTATCAACTCTGTCTACACGATACTCAATGACGACAATTCAACCGTGAGTGTCACCACTGCAACCCCGGTCATTGCCGAGGGTGGTCCCGGCTCCCCCGGGACCGGCACTTTTGTGTTTAGCTTTACAAACCCCTCTGCCACGGCAAGAACAGTCTCCTACATGGTAACCGGCACAGCAATATCAGGAACCGATTTCGTTGCTCTGCCCGGGTCATTCGTAATGCCATCCGGTTCACTGACATATAATCTTACCCTTACTCCGATAGCGGACCTCATTGTGGAAGGAGACGAGACAGTGACCGTCACCATAACCGCTGTATCAGGCACTCCGGTGATTGCTGTCAATGCCTTACCGGCCACAATAACCATTGCTGATGACGACCTTCCTGAGATACTTTATTCTCCTGCATCAGTGACAATGGCCGAGGGCTCAACTGCCACCATTGAGGTTTGGCTCTCAGCCGCCCCTGCAGGTTCGGTAACTCTGAACGTGTCCGCACTTCTTGCCGGTGTGCTGAATGTGAGCCCTGCCACACTCACCTTCAACACGGCAAACTATGCCACACACCAGCTGATAACGATCGAGGCGATAGAGAATACCGTGCTTGGCGACCAGACAGATAATGTCATTATCTCGGTTGACGATGCTCTCTCGGATGATCCATTCGACCCGTTGCCGGATATTAATATCCCTGTTACCATAATCAACAATGACATAGCATCGATTATTGTCAATCCCGGTACAGTGACAGTTGCCGAGAACGGCACGGCAACTTTCACCGTCACCCTGTCAGCGGCTCCGCCATCGGGAAACGTCGTCATTGACCTTACCAGTAACAATATTGCTGTAGCTACCATTGATATCTCCCAGCTGACTTTCACTACCGGCAACTGGAATATTCCCCGGACAATCACGGTCACAGGTGTTGACAACTATACAATTCCGGATGCCTCAACCACCATCAGTCTGGTAGTTGACGATGATCTCTCATATGACGGCTATGACGGCGTTACGGCAACTGTAACCGTCAATGTTACCAATGATGACGTTCCGGGATTTATTGTCAGTCCGCTCACACTGACCATCAGTGAGGGAGGGCCTGCAGGAACCTTTACTGTGGTTCTGACTGCCCAACCGTCATCCGATGTAGTCTTTGATCTTCTCAATGCCGCTCCGGTTCACACCGTTCATGTTTCACAGATCACCTTCACTGCCGCGAACTGGAATGTGCCTGTACCGGTCAGTGTAACCGCTGTTGAGGATGATCTGGATGAGGACAGGACTGACATTATTACCATTTCAGTCAACCAGTCGTTATCTGATAACAACTTTGACGCGATGGTATCGCAGGATGTAACTGTCAATATCGAGGACAATGATCCTCCGGTAATCACAGGCTGCCCCGCCAACATAGTCGTCAGCAATGATCCTGGCCTCTGTTCAGCTGTTGTCATCTGGACCACTCCGGTTTCTACCGCCCCCATGATATCCACTCATTTACCTGGAGCAACATTCCCGGTGGGTGTTACCGTTGTGACATACACATCAACCGACAGCGACGGCATGGTTTCAACATGTGTGTTCACGGTCACCGTCAATGACACAGAACCGCCTGTACTTTCCTGTGCCAATGCCACGGTTGATCTTGACGCTTCGGGTAACGGGACTATAGTTGCTGCGGATATCTTGTCGGGAGTTCCTTCTGACAACTGTGCGATAGCCACCGTAACCCTCAGCAGGTCATCATTTACCTGTGCCGATCTCGGCAGTGTGACGGTTACTGTTACTGCCACCGACGCAAGTGGCAATACTGCTACGTGCGATGCCGTCGTCACTGTCAACGATCCATTCCCTGAATCACTAAGTGCCGGTCCTGATGAAGAGATATGTATCACCCAGCCCACCTACATTATTTCAGGTGCGTCAACAGTCAATATGAGCCTGCTCTGGACCAGCTCAGGTAACGGCACATTCAGTGACCCTACGGCAGTGAATCCGGTTTACACCCGTGGTGCCGCCGATCTCACTTCTGTGACTCTCACCCTGACGGGAGACAAGGTCAGCGGGTGCCCGGTAACACTCACTGATGCAATGACACTGAGCTTTGCAGGAGTACCTGTTGCCGATGCCGGCACCGACATGGATCTCTGTAGCGGCACACCGGATGTGGCCTTAAGCGATGCTTCAGCAGCCAACGGAGCTGTTGCATGGACAACCTCAGGTAATGGTACTTTCAGTGACCCGACAGTCATCAATCCGGTTTATACATTCGGATCTTCCGATACCGGTCCGGTGACCCTCACCCTCACCGTCACAAGTGCGGTATGCGGAACGACAACGGATGACCTTGTCATCACCTTTACCTCCGCTCCCGTTGCAGATGCCGGACCCGATGCTGCAGTCTGCGCATCAGCTGCCGGTCACCAGGTTTCAGGAGCGTCACATGCAGGAGGGACAGTCACATGGAGCACCTCCGGCAACGGAACATTTGACGATACCACAATCGACAATCCCCTATATACGATTGGCACTGGTGACTACACTGCCGGGCTGGTGACCCTGACAATGGAGGTTGCCGGAGGAGGCAGTTGCGGAACTGTCAGTTCATCGATGGTGATTACAATTAATCCGCTGCCTGTACCGGAGGTCACAAGTCAGAAGAACATTAGCTGCACCGGCCTTACTGATGGCGAGATTCATCTCAGCGCCACCGAAGGGCTACCGCCCTATGCCTACAGCATCGACGGTGCACCGTTCCAGCCTTCAGGTGACTTCACAGGGCTTTCAGCCGCATCATACTATTTTGAAGTTATGGATGCCAACGGCTGTACCAGTGGCATCACCAGTGAAATACAGGAGCCCTTACCGTTCACAGCTACGCTTGACAGCGCATACCATGTTATATGCAACGGGGCTTTAGACGGAGCTGTTTTCACAACCGTTGCCGGAGGCACGGAGCCCTACAACATCAGCTGGACAGGTCCCTCAGGATTCACTGCATCCACAGCTGACATAACCGGGTTGGCAGCAGGCACCTACTCTGTCACCGCAACCGACGTGAACAACTGTGCCACTTACAGCTTCATTGAAGTGATAACCCAGCCGGATGCCATTGTGATAACCGGTTCTGTAATGTCTGATTACGGCGGTTTTGGAGTTCAGTGTCCCGAGTCAGCTGACGGATCAATTTCGGTATCCGCCACCGGTGGTACTCCGCCGTTATCTTTCTTGTGGAGCGGTCCGGGAGGGTTTACATCTATTGATCCTTCAATCTCGTTGCTCAGGGCAGGGACTTATTCTCTGACCATAACTGACACCGAAGGGTGCATGCTGACAGAAGACTTTATTCTCACTGCACCGGAGGCAATGATGCTCTCTGCCGTGACTGTCGATGCAACCTGTCCTGATACACCTGATGGCAGCATTGACCTCACCGTGGCAGGGGGAGCAGGCACTCTTGAATACAGGTGGGATGATGAAGTTACAACCGCTGACCGTTCTGCATTGCTTCCCGGTGATCATACTGTCACTGTGACAGATGCCAACGGATGCGTGCAGGTTCTGACGATCACACTTGGAGTCGTCGGTATTGACTGCCTGAGGATTTACGAGATAATCACTCCCAACGGTGACGGCCGTAATGATACATGGAGCCTGCGTAATGCAGTACTCTATCCCAATGCTGAGGTATTCGTATACAGCCGCTGGGGAAAGCTGGTCTATCACTCAAGAAATGCCGGTGACGAATGGGATGGAACCTTTAACGGGAAACTCCTGCCGAACGACTCTTATCATTATGTCATTCATCTGAATGACGGTTCCGAGCCACGAACAGGAGTCATCTCAATCATAAGCAAATAACCTGATAACAGGAAGGATATATGAAGCGTCTGAAAATAATCACAGTGATAAGCCTTCTGGCAATCATGCCTGTTGCGTCAGGACAACAGTTCCCACTGTACAGCCAGTACATCATGAACGGGTTCCTGCTTAATCCCTCGTATGCGGGCAGCGACTATTACACTACTTTCGGACTAACGGTGCGTGAGCAGTGGATGAATCTTCCCGATGCACCGGGAACCTATGCAGCATCCTTCCAGACCAGGATCCTCAATGACAGCTATATCACAAAATCGACTGCAGTCAGAAAGAAGATAGACAGACCGACCAGAGGTGGCAGGGTAGGAGTGGGAGGT
Source organism: uncultured Rikenella sp. (assembly GCA_964455705.1). Lineage (GTDB taxonomy): Bacteria > Bacteroidota > Bacteroidia > Bacteroidales > VadinHA17 > SR-FBR-E99. The sequence continues at coordinate 15,677 of CAYVYM010000034.1, read as the reverse complement.
TACCTTTTCTCAGACCATAACGGGATAATGCACAGGACAGGATTACAACTGGCATATGCCTATCATCTCCCCATTGCTGAGGAGCAGCAGCTCTCCTTCGGCCTTTCGCTGAGTGCATATCAATATTTCGTTGACATCAATGGCGCCGTGATGCCCGGTGATGTTACTGACGAGTTTCTGAATAACTATGACCAGGTTGTTTACATCCCCGATGCCAACTTCGGCATCAGTTACATGACCAGAAGGTATTACGCCGGATTTTCGATGACTAATCTTTTCAGGGGTGCTCTGATGATTGGCAATGGTGGAGAGAACGGCAATTCGGAGCTCGGTCATTTCTTCCTTACCGGCGGAATGAGGTTTTACCCCGGCGGGGACTGGATCATAGAACCGTCAGTGATGCTGAAATCTTCAGATATGGTGTTCAAGTCAATACAGGCCGATCTAACCGGACGGGTTTATTATAAGGATGATTACTGGCTGGGTCTTTCGTACCGTTCCGGCGATGCCGTGATATTGCTGGCAGGCCTTAAGGTTGACAGGTTTTACATGGGGTACGCCTTTGACTTCACCCTGTCAGAGATACGCAGCTATACCTACGGAACACATGAGCTGAGTGTTCTGGCACGCTTCGGGGACAATCCGAGGAGATACAGGTGGATCAATAAGTATTAATGAGGCATAGCATACTCCTTTTACTGATTGCCGCAGCCTGTCTGGGTTGTGATCCGCTTGCCAACCCGGTATCCGGCTCCCTCTCCTTCTCTTCTGACACAGTTTCATTTGATACGGTCTTTTCCGGTGTGGGATCTGCAACCAGGGAGTTCAGGGCTGTAAACAAAGAGAATGATCCCGTCCTGATTGATCGCATCTGGCTTGGAGGAGGAGAAAACTCACCTTTTCGTCTGAACATAAACGGTGTGCCGGGCACAGGTGCGGAAGATATCGTGCTGGCCCGTAATGACAGCATCTTTATCTTTGTGGAAGTTACAATTGATCCGACAGGTGACGATGCCCCCCTGGCCGTTGTCGACTCAGTGAATTTTGTGTCCGGAGGTTTTGCCGGGAAGGTTATCCTCGAGGCATGGGGTCAGGACATCTGGCTTGTGGATGAGGATATTTATGCGGATCTAGTGTGGACCGAAGGGAAGCCCTACGTAATCACTGGTTCACTCTTTATTGACACGCTGGCGACCCTGACCCTTGATCAGGGAACCAGGGTCTTCTTCCACTTCGGTGCCTCCGTGACGGTTGCAGGATCACTGCATTCCTCAGGCACACCGGATAAAAGGGTATTGCTGGCAACCGACCGCCTTGAGGATGAGTATACCGATGTTCCCGGACGGTGGAAAGGGATTCGTTTTCTGGATTGCAGTCGCAACAACTCCCTGATATTTACTGATGTCAGGAATGCCGTGATGGCAGTGGAGCTGGCCGGGAGAGAGAGCTCCGTGCCTGACCTTCTGTTGAACGGCACAAGGCTCATGCATAACACAGTAGCATCACTGGTGGCACGATATGCCGATGTTTTTGCCGTCAATTCCGTATTTGCACACTCGGGATTCAGCACTGTTTCGCTGACGGAAGGAGGATCCGGTGATTTTGTTTATTGCACCATGGAATCGAGGTGGGAATATGCTTACCGGTCTCAGCCGGTAATGTTTATCGGACCGGGGAAAGGAGTATTGCCAAATGTCACTGTGATTAACTCTGTCATCACCGGTACCCTTGACAATGAGCTGCATATAGATGCACCTGCACCCGAGGCAGCAGTCAGGTTCAGGGCTGACAGCTCGCTGATAAAGGTTGACACACTCAGAAGCGGCTGGTATTCGGGACCTCTTTTCCGAGATGTGATGACCCGACTGAATCCTCGTTTTATCGATGAAAGCGTTTATGATTTCAGACCTGACACTCTCTCTCCTCTGCTTGACAGAGCAGGTCGTACTGAGGCGGTCACATGGCCGGATGACATAAGAGATAAGCCGAGGATGGCTGATGACGGGCCTGATATTGGAGCCTATGAAAGACAACCCGGGGAGAGACGGAAGGAGAGGTGACTCAGTCGCCAGCCTTTACTGGCAGTAGGCAAAAGAAGAATTTTCGATTTCAGATTTTCGATTGTCGATTAATCAAATTCGCAAATCGCAAATCCTTCAGACATAAACATATGGCAAGAAACGTAATCATATTATTGTTTATGGCGGTCATGCTCCTGCCGGCTTCCGGACAGGAGTTCAGCGTCATGTTTTACAATGTTGAGAACCTCTTTGATACCGTTGATGACACTACAAGGAACGATGAGGAGTTCCTTCCCGAGGGAGACAGAAGATGGACCGCCGGCAGGTATCACAAAAAAATCAGCGCCATCTCCCGGGCCATAGCAGCTGCCGGAGAATGGGAACTGCCCTCTTTGATCGGCCTTTGCGAGGTGGAGAACTGTGAGGTTGTGATGGATCTGGCTTTCGGAGATCTGCTGTCAGCAGGGCAATATGGGGTCGTCCACAGGGACTCGCCCGACCTTCGGGGTATCGATGTGGCTCTTTTGTACAGGAAAGGCCATTTCAGGATTGCAGAGGTCAGATCATGGATCCCGCTACGGCCGGACAATGATCCTTTTTTGTCGCGAAATCTTTTATATGTCAAAGCGGTAATGGATTCTGACACGCTCCATGTGATTGTATGCCACTTCCCGTCAAGGAGGGGCGGAGTGCTTGCCACCCAGGGTGCCAGGGAGGAGATGGCACAACTTCTAAGGGTTAAGACCGACTCCATCATAGCTGTTACGGCGGATGCAGCAATAATAGTGATGGGTGACTTCAACGCCGGCCCCGATGATGAAATCATGAAAACCCTTACCCGCGGAGGCCGCCTCGTGAATGTGTCAGGCAGGTTTGCATCAGGGGAGAAAGGAACCTACAGGTACCTGGGCCAATGGGAGGTCATTGACCAGATCGTGATATCGTCATCCATGACAGTGGGCAGTGGTCCATTTCATGCTGACCCGGAGTCAGTCAGGGTGCCTGAGGCACCATTCCTGCTTACGGATGATCCGGATTACCCGGGTAAGAAGCCCTTTGCCACGTATGCAGGTTTCAGATGGGCGGGGGGCTATTCCGATCATCTGCCTGTGGTGATAACCATAAACCACAGGCAGGAGTCACCTTTGCTTCAGCCCTAATTCCAGCCCTTTTAAGATCATAAAATTACGAGCAGCCTCGTGCTCGTTTGGAATGATGCCGTCTAATATAGCCTCTTTGATAGCAGATTTAATTAAACCAACAGTTGGCCCCGGGGGAATATCAAACGCCTCAATGATCTCCTCACCGTGTACCGGGGGCTGGAAGGTCCTTACAGCGTCTTTCTCTTCTATCTCCTTCAGTTTACGGCGGACCAGCGCAAAATTATCGCGGTGCTTCCGGACCTTCATCCTGTTGCCGGAGGTAATGTCTGCTTCGCACAGCAGCATCAGATCGTCAATGTCATCGCCCGCCTCGAACAGGAGCCTCCTTACGGCTGAGTCCGTCACCTCATCCTGGACCAGGGATATAGGTCTCAGGTGGAGTCCCACAAGTTTCCTGACGTATCTCATCCTGTCGTTGAGGGGAAGCTTGAGGCGGGTGAATATTTCCGGCACCATTTTGGCTCCCACGAATTCGTGTCCATGGAAGGTCCAGCCCGTGCCGGGTACGAATTTCTTGGTTACGGGTTTGGCTACATCATGAAGTAGGGCTGCCCAGCGCAGCCACAGGTCATCGCTCTTCTCCGCAGTGTTATCAAGAACCTTCAGGGTATGGTGGAAGTTATCCTTGTGACCCCTGCCTTCCTTGTCCTCGACGCCCTTGAGCCCCGCCACCTCCGGCAGGATCAGATCAAGCAGACCTGTCTCATCAAGCAATAGGAACCCGGCAGAAGGGACAGAGGTTCCCATGATCTTGTTCAGCTCGGTGGTGATCCGCTCGGCAGAGACAATTTTTATTCTTTCCGCGTTTCGGATTATTGAGGCTATGGTATCCTCAGAGACGGTGAAGCCGAGTTGTGAGGAGAACCTGACGGCCCTCATCATTCGCAACGGATCGTCGCTGAAGGTTGTGTCAGGATCAAGCGGAGTTCGTATGATGCCATTCCGGATGTCGTCAATTCCTCCGAACGGATCAAGCACTTCGCCTGGATTGCGGGCGTTGAGGCTGATCGCCAGGGCGTTGATTGTAAAATCGCGCCTGTTCTGGTCGTCCTCAAGGGTGCCGGGAACCACTGAAGGCTTGCGCGAATCTTCAGAGTAGGATTCTTTCCTTGCTCCCACAAATTCGATATCACAGTTCCTGTACCGTAACATGGCAGTTCCAAAGGTCTTGAAAACCGTGACTGTAATGTCCGGGCCTATTTCATTGGCAACCGCCCTGGCTAACGCAGGGCCGTCACCCAGAACCACTATGTCAATGTCCTTGTTTGGGTGCACCCGGCCCATGAGATGATCACGCACATATCCGCCAATGACATATACATCAACCTGTTCTCTGTCAGCCACGCGGGCGACAATCTCAAAAATCCTGTCATCAGGGAAAATGTACATGTTCTGTCTGACAAATTAGCCGTATACGGTGACAAAATTACAATTTATCGCCTAACTTGTTGAAAAATCGGTGTCAAACGACCTGCGGCACGGCTCTTGCAAAGACTGAACAATACTTATAATAATCTGTTAACAATTAAAATAAATAGATATGGCAGAGTTTTTGACAAAAGAGACATTCCTTGAAAAGGTTTTCAACTTCGAGCAGAATAAGGAATGGAAATATACAGGCGACAAGCCATGTATAATTGATTTTTACGCTGACTGGTGCGGTCCATGCAAGATGGTCGCCCCGATCCTTGAGGAACTATCGAAGGAATATGACGGCAAGGTCTACGTATATAAGATTGATACAGAGGCTGAACAGGAGCTGGCATCGGTGTTCGGGATCAGGAGCATACCCTCGTTGCTGTTTGTACCCATGGAAGGACAGCCTCAGATGGCTATGGGAGCGTTGCCTAAAGAAACGTTCGAGAAGGCTTTTAAAGATATATTTGGAATAGAAAAGAACTGAAAAACAAAAAAAAATCAATTTTTTTTGCGTTTTTTCAAAACAATTGCGTAACTTATTCGTTTATTTATTGAAGGTAGTTTTCTAACAGAAGAGTTAGTTTTCTGGAATTTAGGTTAGGGTTTCGAGTTGAAGGCTGTTTCGAAGGGAGCAGCCTTCCTTGATTCATGCCATTCTTAGCATGTGACAGGTGGTCAGTTCAATAAGTTCAGACCTATGATTTCAGGTCCTCGATTATGCCTTCAATCCTCTCCTCGGTCTCACGAAGTCTTTTCCTGCATATTTTTATCAGCTCTGCGGCCTTTCTGACATCCTCTGACAGCTTATCGATGTCAGGCTCTCCCTCCTCTATATTCCTGAGTATCGCCTCTATACCTTTGACGGCCTCATTGAACCCGATCTCTTTTTTAACCATGGTCTATCTCTTTTGAGTTATTTTGTTTACTGTGCTTGTTGTCTCACCTGTTTCAAAGTGAGTTGTGATGGTGTCTCCGGTATTAAGCTCTGACGGTGAGCGGACTATAATTCCATTTTTTGCCGTAAGGGTAAATCCTCTCTTCATCACGCCTGCCGGGTCGAGGTGGCGTAGGCTGTTTTCAAGTCTGTCTGTCACCTCGGCAGCTGAACGGAGCAAGTTGATGGCGTCGCGGCGGAGCGTTTCGGAGTGGTAGCCTGCCTGCTCGCGCTTGACCCTTACTATGAGCATTGCGGTTGCGGCTGTGCGATTCCGGAGCGAGGAGAGCTGTTCCCCGGCAGATGAGAGAGCCGCGTTCACTGCAGAGGTCAGCTCCCCGGCCATAGTAATGATTCTGTTCTCGCACCCGAGTGTCTTTTCTACCAGGAAATCTGCCACAGCTGTGGGTGTCTTTAGCGACCTCCAGGCCACCATGTCAGTGACCGAGATATCTTTTTCGTGCCCGATGCCGGTCAGCACCGGCAGGGGAAACTGAGTGACATGATATGCGATATTATAACTATCGAACCAGCTCAGGTCGGCGGTAGACCCTCCACCCCTTATAATCACCACAACATCGAACCTTTCAGCTTCTTCTGATATCAGGTTGAGCGCATCAGTTACGGAATTTTCAGTAAGCTCACCCTGCATGACAGCCTCAAACAATTCAGATTTAAAGATGTATCCGTATGGGTTAGCTGTGAGGTGATTGATAAAGTCCTGGTATCCTGCAGCTTTTGACGACGAAACGATAGCAATATGCCTGGGGTAGAGAGGGAGTGTCAGCTCACGATTCATCTCCATGACACCCTCTGTTGTCAGCCTTCTTATGATGGCTTCTCTCCGCAGGGCCATGTCTCCTGCCGTATAGGCAGGGTCAATGTCGGTTATGTTAAGACTCAGACCGTAGAGCTCATGGTATTCAACCGTTGCCTTGCAGAGGACTGAGATTCCCTGTCTCAGGGGTATGCCGGTGCTTGCGGTAAAGAAGGTGTTGAGCGAGTGAAATTTGGATGCCCAGATCGTAGCCCTGGCTCTGGCAACGGTCTTTCCACCGGGCTTGTCGCTGCCGGTGAGCTCAAGATAGCAGTGGCCTGCGCCGTGAATCTTCATCTCTGCTATCTCGGCCGTCACCCAGAAGGCTCCGGGGAGTGCCTCATAGATCCTGTCACGGATCAGTCCCTGAAGCTCCGAGAGCGATATCTTCTCATCATGGTTCATCTGTCTAGTCTGATCATCTTGAAGACCTTCTCTCCCTGGTCAGCGGTGACTTTGATATAATAGACTCCCTGTCCCAGGTTACCAAGGCCATCGACCCTGCAGGATCGGGCCACATAAGAAGACCAGGAGCGTTTCAGCACCGTGCTTCCCCCTGTGCCGGTGACAGTGACGGTCAGATTGCCGGGAGGATCATGGAACCACAGGTTTATCTCGTCAAAGAAGGGGTTGGGGCCAGCAGTCATCAAGACCTCAGGCCTGAAGGTGAAAAAATCATCGAGAAGTACCAGCGCCCTGGTGAAGTCTGGAAGGCCGTAGCCGTACAAGGAATCGGGACTGCTGTATCTGTCACTGCTCTTATGCAGGGCATCGATTATTTTTGAGGGCGATGAAGAGGGTACAGCCTGCATCAGTGAAGCGCAGAGGCCGCTTATGACGGGGCAGCTGAATGAGGTGCCGCTTCCCTTGTGCCAGAGGCCGGGCTCCAGCTGCATTGGCAGAAGCACACCCGGGGCCACCACATCGGGTTTGACCTGTCCGTCAGATGAGTAGCCGGCTGATGAGAAGTCGGAGATGGTCAGATCATGATTCAAAGCGCCAACTCCCAGCACACTGTCGCCGTCGGACGGAGCTATGATACGTACCCACTCATTATTACGCTCGTTGCCCGCACTGTTGACAACCAGTATGCCTTTGGAAGCTGCAATATTGGCAGCACGGGTGACGAACGCGGTACTGCCGTCCATATCTCTGAATGAGTAGTTCATAGAAGGATCATCGAAAGAGAAATATCCGAGTGATGAGGTTATGATATCTGCCCCGGCGCTGTCAGCGTACTCCGCCGCCGCTGCCCAGTAGTCCTCCTCCACAGGGTATTCAGACTCATCATCTTCGGTACGCAGCAGCAGATACCTTGCGCCTGGGGCTGTTCCGTTGATAATACCAGGGAGGCTTCCGGCCAGGATAGAGAGGACAGATGTTCCGTGAGTATGGTAATCGTAAACATAGTCTGAACCGTAAACGAAATCGCGGGTGGCGATGATACCCTGCCTCTTCCTCAGATTATCGAGTGCCTCAATGCGATTCACATTCAGGAAGCCGGCGTCAAGTACAGCGATCACAACATTTCTGCCGGTGAAGCCTGACTGGTGCAGAATATGTCCATTGTGAGGCAGTCTCGGATCAAAAGCGTCAGGATCATCTGCCGGAACCGTCACACCGTATTTGTTGCCGGTCAGCTTAACGAGGCCTGAAGGGCGTTTCACGAGCTTCACGCTGTCAATAAACCACAGGGCTTCAATTTCCCCGGTATCTTCCTGTTTCTCTGAGGAGAACAGGCCTGTATTCATCCATTTTGATGCGCACCTGTAGGAGAGCCCGAGACCGGTCACCGTTGTTATGTATTGACTGTTTACTGGGAGGTCTCTATGATCAGGGTAGGGAATCCCAAGTTTTTCCCTTCTGGCAACAGCGGCAGGTGAGAAAAGATCGCCGGGCGCAAACCCCAGAGGACTTGCGCCCTTGTCACTGAAGTAAACCCGATACAGATACAGGTCATTGTAACCTGGGGAAAGCTGGGCGTGTGACTGGGAGAGGCTGGCAGCCAGCAGAACGGTGATCAGGATTTTTATGATCGTTTGCCGGTTCATTGGATGATAGTCCCGGTAATATCCTTAATCTCGACTCTCCCCTTGTTTTTTTCAAGGTCATCGAGGAATTTTGTCTCCTGCTCGGCCAACTTCGGGTCGGCAGGTTTTCCTTCCTTGTAAACGATTATCTGCTTCAGGGAACCATCCTCATTGAATACCATCCAGTCTCCTGTTCTTACATCCTCCTTGTATCTTCCCTCATATTGCAGCTTGCCGTTGGGGTGATAGTATGAGAAGGGACCCTCAAGATTGCCTGCATGGTACTCCGCCCTGAGGCATATTGAACCGTCAGGATAATACTGAAGCCACTCGCCGGTTCTGTTGCCTGAATCCCATGTCATCTTTTCAGCCAGAGTGCTGTCAGGATAAAATTTCCGGGAGAGCCCGTGTCGCAGGTCATCGTGGTAGTACTCTTCACTTATGAGGTATAAGGGCCGGGTTGCTGACCAGAATTTCCAGAGACCCTCCTTTTTACGTTCAATATACCTGCCTTCTCCTGCCTTCAGTCCGTCTGCATAGTAGAATATGGCTTCAGCCTCATCCTTTTTGTCGCTGTATGTCAGTTCCGAGATCAGAATGCCCTCATTGTTGTACCGTCTGAACACTCCCACAGGTTTATCATTTTTGAAAGTGCCTTCATACATCACCTTGCCGTTAGGGTATTCTTTCATCCAGGGGCCCTGTTTCATGCCATTGGCATCGGTCATATTCTGTGACATCACCATCAGGGACGTCATCATCAGACCCATCAAAAATAAATACCTGTTTGACATTGTTTTCAGTTTGATGTAAAAGTAATAAAAAAAGCCGCAACGCTCTTTGCGTTGCGGCTTCCGGATTTCTATATAAAATACTACTTGACCTCTTCGAAGTCAACGTCAGTGACCTGCTCGTCGCCGCCCTTGCCGCCTGTGTCGCCACCGGTAGGGTCTGGCTGGGGTCCGGCCTGCGCCCCCGGATCACCCTGGGCCTGCTTATACATGTCTTCGGAGGCGGCTTGCCATGCTGCATTGATCTCTGCCAGGGCACGGTCTATTTCCGTGACATCCTTGTTCTTGTGAGCCTCGCGAAGCTGGCCAAGGGCATTCTCTATGCGTCCTTTCTTGTCCGTCGGTATCTTATCACCATACTCCTTAAGCTGCTTTTCGGTCTGGAAGATCATACTGTCAGCAGAGTTGACTTTATCAGCCATCTCCCTGGCAGCCTTATCGGCATTTTCATTAGCCTTTGCCTCATCACGCATGCGGCGTATCTCATCTTCACTGAGACCTGACGATGCTTCTATGCGTATCCTCTGCTCCCTGCCGGTGCCTTTGTCCTTTGCCGAGACATGGAGAATACCGTTGGCGTCGATATCAAAGGTGACCTCCACCTGTGGAATGCCTCTTGGTGCCGGCGGTATGCCGTCAAGGTGGAAGCGGCCGATGGTCTTGTTCCCCAGTGCCATGGGTCTTTCGCCCTGAAGTACATGTATCTCAACCGACGGCTGGCTGTCACTTGCAGTCGTGAATGTCTCAGTCTTGCGGGTAGGAATTGTGGTGTTGGACTCGATCAGTCTCGTCATCACACCGCCCATGGTCTCAATACCGAGTGAGAGAGGTGTTACGTCAAGCAGAAGTACATCCTTTACTTCGCCGGTGAGAACGCCGCCCTGGATGGCTGCACCGACGGCCACGACCTCGTCAGGATTGACCCCCTTGGAGGGTACTCTGCCGAAGAACTTCTCAACTATCTGCTGTATTGCCGGGATACGTGTTGATCCGCCTACGAGAAGCACCTCGTTAATATCTGAGGTCTTCATCCCGGCGTCATCAAGCGCCTTCTGGCATGGTCCCAGGACTGAGTTGATCAGCTTGTCGGTCAGTTTCTCGAAATGAGCCCTTGTGAGTGTCTTCACCAGGTGCTTCGGGATACCGTTGACAGGCATGATGTAGGGGAGGTTGATCTCCGTACTGGTTGTGCTTGAAAGCTCAATTTTTGCTTTTTCGGCAGCTTCCTTGAGTCTCTGGAGGGCCATGGGATCCTTGCGGAGGTCAATACCCTCCTCTTTCTGGAACTCGTCTGCAAGCCAGTCGATTACCAGGTTGTCAAAGTCGTCGCCGCCAAGGTGCGTATCACCGTTGGTCGATTTGACCTCAAAGACGCCGTCACCCAGTTCAAGTATGGATATATCGAATGTTCCGCCTCCCAGGTCGAAGACAGCGATCTTCAGGTCATGGGCCTTCTTATCAAGACCGTATGCCAGCGATGCTGCGGTAGGCTCATTTATGATACGCTTTACTTTCAGTCCTGCGATCTCTCCGGCCTCTTTGGTAGCCTGGCGCTGTGAGTCGTTGAAATATGCAGGAACGGTAATGACGGCTTCAGTGACCTCCTGGCCGAGGTAATCCTCGGCGGTTTTCTTCATCTTCTGCAATACTATGGCCGAGATCTCCTGAGGAGAATAATTGCGGTCATCAATCTTCACCCTCGGGGTGTTGTTGTCGCCGCGGATGACCTGATAGGTCAGTTTCTTCATCTCATTTGTTACCTCGTCAAAGTTCCTGCCCATGAAACGTTTGATAGATGAAACGGTCTTGGTAGGGTTGGTGATAGCCTGCCTCTTTGCAGGGTCACCTACCTTACGTTCTCCGTTCTCAAGAAAAGCCACTACCGAGGGAGTGGTCCTTTTGCCTTCACTGTTGGGGATAACCACTGGCTCGTTGCCTTCCATCACTGAAACACAAGAGTTGGTGGTTCCCAGGTCAATACCGATAATTTTTCCCATTTTTATTCTGATTTATACTTAAATTTCTTTTCTGATTTCCCTTTTAGGGACAATGTTTGTGCCACGAGGCCCGATAACCGGTTATTATGTAATTATGTCATGATCATGGTAAAAGGCTGCGCCTGATGCTTTTTATTATTATGACAAAACGGCAGATGAGGTCAAAAGAATTTCACCTTACATAATTCATTGTCTTATTTTGTAGCTTTGCAGTTTACAAAAACAGATAAGAAGATGTCAGTGCAGAAGGTTGTTAAGCTGGTGACCACCCACGTGCTTTACGAAATGAAGCTGAAGGGTGAAAAGATAGCTATGCTGACGGCATACGATTTTTCAATGGCCAGGATACTTGATGAGGCCGGAATTGATGTAATCCTTGTGGGTGATTCCGCCTCGAATGTCATGGCAGGCTTCGAGACCACTCTTCCGATCACCCTTGACAACATGATCTATCATGCTGCATCGGTTGTAAGGGGTGTGAAGAGGGCGTTGGTGGTTGTTGATCTGCCCTTCGGTACTTACCAGGGCAACTCACGCGAGGCGCTGGCATCAGCCATTCGTATCATGAAGGAGACCGGCGCCAGTGCAGTAAAGATGGAAGGGGGACGGGAGATAGTGGAATCCATCGAAAGGATCCTTTCGGCCGGGATACCTGTGATGGGCCACCTGGGCCTTACACCCCAGTCGATTCACAAGTTCGGTACATATGTGGTTCGGGCCCGCGAGGCGGAAGAGGCCAGGAAGCTTAAGGAGGATGCCAAGATCATTGAGAAAGCAGGATGTTTTGCAATTGTGCTGGAGAAGATACCTGCCTCGCTGGCAGGAGAGGTGGCAGAGGCTGTCAAGGTGCCGGTGATAGGCATCGGAGCAGGACCCCAGGTCGATGGGCAGGTACTGGTCCTGCATGACATGCTGGGATTGAACATGGAGTTCTCACCCCGGTTTCTCAGGAGGTACCATAACCTTCATGACGAGATCAAGGGAGCCGTGCATAACTATATAGCTGATGTCAGATCACGCGATTTTCCGAACGAGAAGGAGCAGTATTAGTCGAAAGTCCATAAAGTCCGTAAAGTCCGTACAGTCGAAAGTCAAAAGTATTGGTAGGCCATAAAGTATTGTAGAACAATGAAAAAAGATATTCCAGCCGTACTCTACGAAGACAATCATATCATCATTGTTAACAAGCGATCTTCTGATCTGGTGCAGGGCGACAGCACCGGTGACGAGCCGCTTGATGAAAAGGTCAGGGCATATATCAGGGAGAAATACAACAAGCCGGGTGATGTGTTTCTGGGAGTAGTGCACAGGCTTGACAGGCCTGTCAGCGGATGTGTTGTCTATGCCCGCACATCCAAGGCGTTGTCGAGGCTCAGTGAGCTCTTCCGCACCCGTGATGTCACAAAGACATACTGGGCTATTGTCTCCGAACGACCTCCTGCTGAGGAGGGTACCCTGAGCAACTACCTGAAGAAGAATGAACCCCAGAACAAGTCTTATGTATACAGCACCGAGGTGAAGGGTTCAAAGCTGGCAGAGCTGTCTTACCGTGTGCTGGCCCGCTCAGAGAGATACTACCTTATCGAGGTTGACCTGCAGACCGGCCGGCATCACCAGATCAGGGCCCAGCTTGCCGCAGCCGGCTGCCCCATAAAGGGAGACCTTAAGTACGGATCAAAAAGATCGAATGATGGTGGAGGCATTTCGCTTCACTCGCGCAGGGTATCATTCGTTCACCCGGTAAAAAAGGAGGAGATCAGCGTTGAGGCACCGCTTCCTGACGACAGGATATGGCAACTCTTTTCAGATCTGTAAGGTCACAGAGAAATAAAAAGAGAAGAGACGCCTCTGCCGCATCTCTTCCCAACCTAACCTAATACTAACCTGATTCAACCACCTTTGGAATGCTGCACCCTGGTTGACGGGTGTGAGCAGCATGAAAAACCATTTCTGTTGTAAAAAACTCAAACCATTTCCTTCAAAAGTATTGACTGTACAAAAATAAGCCATTATAACCGGCAAGGGGTTAAAGTGAGGTTAAAACTGGTTAACAAAAAGTTAAATCGAATTCACCACTTATTAATATATATAATTTTGTGTCATGAATAAGCGGAAATTCACCGGACTGATAGTACTGATGGTAGTCTCTGTGGTGGCTATTATCTGGGTGCAGGTGACGTGGATAGGCAATTCGGTCAGGGTGCAGAGTGAGCAATTCGACTTTTTTGTGATCAACAGCCTGCGCAACACAGCCAGTTCAATGGAGACAAACCGCCGGATGAATTTTCTGAATGATATGTTTATCAGTGGCTACTCTGCGCTGCCTCAGACAGTGATGCGTTCGGCGAATGCCGGCGTTACACCGGAGAGCTTTAGTATTGAGAGTAAGTCTACATCAGAGACGGATTCCGTTGAGATCGTTGTCTCAACAAACAACAACCCGCCGGTCACAATGAAGGTGTCACGTGATGATGCACGGGCAACATTGCAGAGCAGCATCGTGGTTGCTCCGGATGAGTACATGAGGTGGGTGCAGCAGCAGGCCATCGAATTTCAGTCGATGAGCAATCAACTGGTGTCGGAGATGTTTGGCTGGGAGAGGAACATGAAGATCAACAGGGAGGAACTCCTGCACACTCTTCAGGGGGAACTGACTGCTTCAGGAATCGACACCCCGTTTGAGTTCGCCATCATCCGGGGAGACTCCATAGTAGACGGGGTCTATTCAAAGGTCAGGTCGAAGGATTTCAGGGAGAGTCCCTATAAGGTCAATCTTTTTGCTGAGGGGCTCCTGAGAAAGGGTGAGACCCTTTCCGTGGTCTTTCCGCGCAAGACGAACTACGTGCTTGGTTCGATGGGCCTGATGCTGGGCGGATCCGGATTGTTCCTGCTGATAATCATTTCTACCTTCGCACTCAGCCTCTGGTTCATTATAAGGCAGAAGAAGACCTCCGAGATGCAGGCCGACTTTATCAACAACATGACTCACGAGTTCAAGACTCCTCTTGCCACAATTTCGCTTGCTGCAGACACCATCGCCAACAGCAGGGTGATATCCGATCAGGATAAGGTTCGTCATTTCGTGGGGATGATCAAGAAGGAGAACTCGCGAATGAACAGTCAGGTTGAGACGATACTCCAGATAGCGACCCTTGATAAGCATGAGATGGACTTCAGGTTCAGTGAGACTGACCTGCATGATGTAATAATCAAGGCGATCGACACAATTGAAATCCAGGTGACTGAAAGGGGCGGGATGATAAACCGGCATCTTGAGGCCGGGAACAGTATTATTACAGGTGATGCCGAGCATCTTCGCAATCTTGTGCATAACCTGCTTGACAACGCCAACAAATACTCGGAGCGGGCCCCGGAGATCACCATCACAACAGGAAGCAATGAAAGCGGTATTATTCTGTCGGTACAGGATAAGGGTATCGGGATGAGTAAGACCGTTCAGAATCGGGTGTTTGAGAGGTTTTACCGCGAGTCTTCAGGTAATATACACAATGTCAAGGGATTCGGCTTGGGGTTGAACTATGTGAAAGCCATTACCGATGCTCATGGCGGAACAGTGACTGTTGAGAGCGAACAGGGAGCGGGAAGCATTTTTAGAGTATTTTTACCCTTTAACGGTCAGTCAAGGGCATGAGCAAGAAGAACGCAAGGATATTCCTGGTTGAAGATGACCTGAGCTTCGGTTCAGTTCTAAAGTCGTACCTCGAGATCAATGATTTTGATGTCGATCTGGTTGACGATGGCAAGACTGCTGTCGATACTTTTCGCAAAGGGGTTTATGATCTTTGCATTCTTGACGTAATGCTGCCTCATGTCGACGGTTTTACCATTGCAACAGAGATACGCACCATGAACTCGGTTATACCGATCATATTCCTGACCGCAAAGAAGCTGAAGGAGGATCTTCTGCGCGGTTACGGCGTGGGTGCAGATGATTATATCACAAAACCGTTTGACACGGACATACTCCTCTGCAAGATAAAGGCTATTATCTCCAGGAGGGATATCCAGGATGGCTCAAGGGATATCTATGAGATAGGAAAGTACATTTTCAATGCGAAGCTGCGTACATTGTCCAATGCAGGACAGGAGCGGCAGCTGTCGCCCAAGGAGGGGCAGCTGCTTGAGATGCTGGCACTGGCGCCCAATTCGCTGGTGAGCCGTGAGGCTGCACTTAAGAAGATATGGGGTTCTGATGACTACTTCACCGCCCGCAGCATGGATGTATATGTTACCAAGCTCCGTAAGTACCTTGGTGATGACCCGCAGATAACCCTTAAGAACATCCATGGCAGCGGATTCCAGCTGCTGGTTGGCGGGCAGGGTTAGGCTCGAAGGCTGAAAGTCCGTAAAGTCCGTAAAGTCGAAAGTCTGTAAAGTCAAAAGTCTGAAGGTCTGAAATCTCAAGGATTTGCGATGTGCGATTTGCGATTTTTGATTAAATCGACAATCGAAAATCTGAAATCGAAAATTCTCTATTGCCTACT
>CAYVYM010000033.1:0-34708 GCA_964455705.1 uncultured Rikenella sp. | reverse complement strand
GACTTTAAAAAAATAATCCTTCTGCCGGCGTTTCTCTGCCAGGTCACGGGCCACATATACCCTCTTCCCGGTGTAGGGATCAAACCCAAGGTAATACATCGTCGTGGCCAGTGTCATGGGTGTAGGGGTGAAATCCTGAACCTGCTCGGGATGCATGCCCATCTCCTTCAGGTCACGTGCCAGTGAGCCCATCTTCTGTTCCGTTGTCCCCGGATGGGCGGAGATGAAATATGGCACCAGCTCATACTTCAGTCCGTTACTGCGTATGATATTCATGAACTTTTCCCGAAGCTTCCTGAAGTGGCTGAATGAACTCTTCCTCATCAGGTACAGCACCTCATCGTCAGCATGTTCCGGGGCTACCTTGAGCCTGCCGCTGGTATGATTTACTATCAGTTCCTTCAGATACTGCTCCTCCCCTCCTCCGGCTGCCCTGTTGTAATCCTTCATCAGCAGGTCATACCTGATTCCACTCCCCACGAAGGCCTTTTTGATGTACGGCAGGGCATTGACCTTCCGGTAAAGACTGGTAAGCTCGTGATGCGAGGTATCAAGGTTATTACAGACGGAAGGCCAGATACATGACGGGCGCCCGCATTTCATGCATTTCTCCTTGTCTTTACCTGCCATCCGGTACATGTTGGCCGACGGTCCGCCCAGGTCGGAGAGATACCCCCTGAAACCCTCCATCCTGCTTATGCGCTCCACCTCTTTCATCACCGAGGCTTCGCTGCGGCTGCTGATGAACTTGCCCTGGTGGGCAGCAATGGCGCAGAAGCTGCATCCCCCGAAGCATCCGCGATGAATGTTCACCGAGAACCTGATCATCTCCCACGCAGGTATAGGTCCTTTTTTTGCATATCGTGGATGGGGGGCATAGTTGAATGGCCGCTCATAGATGGCATCGACCTCGGCCTCAGTAGCCGGGGGATTGGGCGGGTTAACCACCACAACCCTGTCGCCGCATTGCTCTGTCAGCCTGACAGGCTTCATGCTGTTGCTTGTCTTCTCAAAGAGCACAAAGTTCTCGGCATATGCCTTTCGTGATGCCATTGCATCCTCGCACGAATGCATTTTCAATTCTTTCACTCCGGCAAGGGCCTGCAGTGTCTCTCCGGCAGGAACAACGAATGCAGACTGTGGCAGGTCGCGGATCCTGCCCGGTTTCTCACCCTTCCTTACGCGCAGTGCCAGTTCTGTGACAGCTCTCTCCGCCATCCCATAGATTAGAAGGTCTGCGCCGCTTGATATCAGGATGGATGGCTCAAGCGCATCCTTCCAATAATCGTAGTGCATCAGCCTGCGCATAGATGCCTCTATGCCGCCGATCACTACAGGTGTTGACGGGAACATTTTCCTGAGGGCCTGTGTGTAGACCACCGTAGCATAATCAGGTCTGAAACCTGACACTCCTCCCGGGGTGTAAGCGTCATCTGATCTTAGCCTTCGTGCCGCGGTGTAGTGGTTGACCATAGAGTCCATATTGCCGGCGGTGACGGCAAAGAAATAACGCGGAGCACCCATCTTGGAGAAGTCGCGCAGGTCATCTCGCCAGTTGGGCTGTGGTACTACTGCCACACGCATGCCCGCAGCCTCCAGCACACGTGTAATTACTGCCGCCCCGAATGAGGGATGATCAATATAAGCATCACCGGAGAATAGAATGACGTCGGGTCGCTCCCACCCGAGGGCCTCCATCTCCTTCCTCGATGAGGGGGGCCATTTCACATCATCTGTTTTTCCGTTTTTCACGCCTCGAAGTTACATAATATACATAACTTGCTTTTGAATGTGAAATAAAAGAGATCTCATCTTATGTACAAATCAATGGTCACTCCTGCATGCAGGTATGCATTGTATAAACATGGCAAGAGGCTGACAATACTGTTGGTTGTACTCATATCCTTTGTTTCACCCCCCCTGACCAGAGCACAGGATTCACCTCAACGGCCTAAGCTCGGACTTGCTCTCAGTGGCGGGGGAGCGAAAGGCCTTGCCCACCTCGGTGTAATAAAGGTGATGGAGGAGGCCGGCCTTAAACCCGACTATATATCCGGGGTAAGCATGGGGAGTATCGTCGGCGGGTTGTATGCCCTGGGGTATTCAGCCGACAGCATAGCCACAATGTCCAGGATCTTCAACTGGGAAGCCGCACTGTCTGACAGGATACCTGAAAACAAAATCATCTTCCTCGAGAAGAGACATTACTTCAACAGCCTCATCTCGCTGCCCATCACCCCTACTGCCATCAAGATTCCGGCAGGACTCATTAACGGACAAATTATTGAAAGCGGATTGAACCATTATTTCTGGCCTGCCGCGCATATTTCTGATTTTTCCGAACTGCCTGTCCCGTATCTCTGCCTTGCAACTGATATGCTCACCAGCAAAAAGGTGATTTTCAGAAACGGTTACCTGCCTGACGCAATCAGGGCAAGCATAGCGATACCGTCAATCTTCACTCCCGTCAAGACTGATACCGCTGTGCTCGTTGACGGAGGCGTGCTGAGAAATTATGCTGTCACAGAGCTCCGCGAGATGGGCGCAGATATCGTTATCGGATCATTCGTCAGCTTCAGGGGAGCTACGGTGAAGGACCTCGAATCAGTGCAGGGAATACTCAAACAGATCGGCTTTATGACCAGCCTTACCGATTACGAAACACAAAAGCGCCTGACTGACATAATGATAGAGCCTGATTTGAAGGGTTACTCAACCTTGGCATACGGTAGTGTGGATTCAATCATGGCAAGGGGCTACCGCGAAGCACTCAGGTATAAAGACCGGTTCATCAGGCTTGCCGACTCACTCAATGCAATGGGTTTAAGGGAAGAGGTGGTACCACTGCCCGATGTCATGTACTATGAGTTTGACAGCATAAGTGTGGTTGGTAACAATGTTGTCAGTACTGAACAGATAAAAGGAGTTCTTGATATCGTTCCCGGACAGCGTGTTGACAGGGACCTGCTCGCTGAAAGAATTGAGCTTCTTTATGGAAATGGACGGTTTGAAAAAATTAAATACCGGATATTACCTCTTGATGAGGCTCTGATCCTTGAGATTGACTGTATTGAACGCCCGAAGGCGATGCTTTACGGCTCACTACATTACGATCCCGCACTCAGCTCAGGAGTAGTTTTGAACCTGTCAGGCAGAGACCTGCTGACTCCCGGCTCCTTAATAAATATCGATGCCTATATCGGACAGTACTACCGGTTCAGAATCAGCGCAATGCAGTTTATTGACAGGAGTCAGAAATTTGGTCTGGAGGCATCGTTTTATGCTGACAATACCCGACTTCCACTTGTCCGGCTCAGGAATGAAACAGGCTCCATGCTCAGCCAGAACTTCATTACCGGCGTTACCCTGAACAAGCGCTTAAGCCTGAACCACCTGATGAGCCTTGCCGCAACCATAGAAGATCAGCATCTTATTCCTGGTTATATCACAACAACAGGCATCAGGAGACTATCATATGATTATCTGAAACTTGCCTTCAGCTACCAGGCTAATACCCTCGATTACAAACATTTTCCAGACCATGGTATCAACTATACCTTTTTGGCCTCAACATCCAGGCTCCTGAAAGGCACAGTCAAAACTGACACCCGCAGAGATGTTTACAAAGCCGGAGATGAATCGTCATTCACCTTTGACCGGTTTTATGCTGCCAGGGCATGGTTCAGAAGCTATAACTCGCCTTCAGACAAGGTCACCATCAGCTACGGCGGGGAGCTCCTTCTGGCAACGGACGTTGACTCCATAACTTCAAGTAATAATTTCTTCTTCCTGGGAGGAATAGAATCTGTCACTGATCGTTCCATACCCTGCATAGGCTTTCATGCAAACCAGATACCGGTACAATCGCTTGGCGGAATAAGACTCGGCGTTGACATCGAGATAGCTGCCGATCTCCATCTGTCCCTTGAAGGGAATATCTTCGCGCTAAAGGAGCCTGAACGTGAATTCGGGGTCTCTCTTATGGGCGGATATGGAGCAGGCCTGGGTTACATGAGCATTGCCGGACCCATCCGCATAGGCATAATGCACGGGATCTATGACAGAGAATTGTTTTACAGGCAGGTGAAGGGTTATGTCAGTATAGGGTTCTCCTTCTGAACCGCGACAGTGGCCTGATTGTTGATCTTATGGCAGGAGGGTATTTATATCCCTTTTCACAATGAAACCAGGCACAATCATACTTCAGCACAAGAGAATATGCAACCTTGTAGTCCGTCGGAAGGTCAAGCAGAGCTTTGACTTAATGGCTGATATGCTTGAAAATGTATCTGTTGGAGGACTCAGGGACGAGTTCAGTGAACTCCGGATGACTTACCTGAATATCCTGAAATACACCGTAGAGGGAATCCACGATCCGGAACGCCAGAAAATCTATTTGAAACTTCTTCAAAATACCCTGAAGCTGAATGACAGAATAAAACAGGACATTTTGGCACGTCATTCCGGATGGTACACATATTCTGTCAGGGCAAGGGAACAGAGGGAAGAGGGACTCAGGGGGGAAAACATAATCCAGAGTGTAGATGACCTTGTATTCAAATCGCGTCTCGACGATCTCCTTGCTTCTGCTGAAATAGAGAAGCCTGAGTCTGAAACAGAGAGGGCTGCCGAGACCGAACGTCTCTCGGGTATGATCTTCAATCACCTGTGGTTAACAGACTTTTATGGTGAAGCAGAAGAGAGCCTCATGGAATTAATGCTTCGGTCAGGAAGGTTTCAGTGGCACGATCTCGCATCATTCGTCAGTGCCGTCACACTAAGCAGCCTGCGGATATGGGATCCGGTCAAAATACGCCTCCTGGCAAACCTTACTGCCGATACAACTCCTCATGTCGCCGAAAGGGCACTTACAGGGCTTGTATTCAGCCTCTACTATTATGATGACCGTCTAAGCCTCTATCCGGAAGTAATGCAGACAGTCAAAAGCCTGGCTGAGCAAAGCAGCTTCAGGGAGCGATGCCGCATGGTGGTGCTTCAGGCTATAAGATCACGCGACACAGAGAAACTGAGCAAGAGGATGAATGAGGAGATCCTGCCGAAAGTAGTGAAACTGAGGCCACGCATCGATGAGAAGTTAGATCTTGACAAAATCCTCGGAGAGAACTTTGAAGAGGGACAAAACCCCGACTGGTCTGCCATGTTCAGCGGATCAGAGGAGATGTTTAAAACAATGGAAGAACTTACCAATCTTCAGATGGAAGGGTCTGACGTTTATATGTCGGCTTTCTCCGGACTGAAAAGATTTGATTTCTTCAGGGAACTGCGCAACTGGTTCATACCATTCTACCCTGACCACGTAGCCGTAGACGACATCTTCAGGGACGAGATCCTCGGACCGGGAATCAATGAGCTCGCCGAAGCACTTTTCAAAACCCCTTTCATATGCAACTCTGACAAATTCTCACTCATCCTCAACATGAAATACCTTCCGGCCGAACAGAAGAGCCTGATGTTGAAAGTGTTCAGGATGGAGCTCGAAGGACTGGAACAGATGAAATATGACAATGAGCTGACAGACCCTGCTGCCATCTTCAGGACAAATGTGACGCAGTATGTGCATGATCTGTACAGGTTCTATAAACTGTCAGACTTCAAAAATGAATTCGACGACCTCTTCACAAGCAGGCTTGATATATACAATTCATTGTTCTTCAGGGAAATATGCGGTTCTACTGCCGATGACCGGTCGCTGGCTGAGTACTTCTTCAGTAAGGAATACTATGATGATGCTCTGGCGTTGTACCTCAATGTAATCAGGAGCGTAAATGATGACGCTGAGCTCTTTGAGAAGGCGGGCTACTGCTACCAGATGTCGGGTGAATATGAAAAAGCCCTGGAAAAGTATTCAATGGCAGCCATCCTTGACCCTAAAACATGGACCCTGCGTAAGACCGGGTTATGCCTTAGAAGGCTGGGCAGAGCTGAGGAGGCTCTGAACATGTACCTGCGTGTTCTGCAGCATGAGCCGGACGATCTGAACACAATTCTCATGGCAGCTCACTGCTCTCTTGACGCGGGTAAATACGAGGAGGCCCTTAAACACTACTTCAGGGTTGAATATGAGAGTCCGGGCAATGTAAAGGTTCTCCGGCCAATCGCCTGGTGTTACTTCATGACTGGAAGGTTTAGTGAGGCAGAGAGTTACTTTGACAGGCTCGCCGTCACCGGCCTTACACCCTTTGACCGCATCAATAAGGGCCACCTGGCCTTATGCCAGGGACATCTCAAAGAAGCATCAGAGCATTATATGAGTGCTCTCGCCGGAGGGGAGATGACTACCGAGGCGTTTATAAACACATTCAGTGAGGATACTCCTGTTCTTGCCTCCAACGGTGCGAATGCCGACGATCTCCCTATCGTTCTCGATTACGTGCTGATGAGCCTGAAAAATAATAACTGACAGGCAGCCGGGAATCTTCATCTTCAGGCACCGGTCCGGGCCAGGGTCTCCTTACCTCAATGGTCATATCCTTCTTGTAATGGAGCATAAACATGCCCCTGTTCTCGTATCCGTTTCGCCGGCTGTCACGCCTGAAATCAGGTTCCAGAGAGAGCAACTGCGGATAGAAGACTCCGGGATCCATCAGAAAACCATTGCCTGCGGAAGCCAGGCCTCCGATGAAATACCATGCTATGTCAAAACCGCGCCATGCGAAGCTCTCAGCCATGGGTTCAGTCCTGAATTTTCTCATGAACTTTGCAGTGAATTCCTTTGATGCAGGCGCATCGAAGTCGATATAGCTGCCGGCAGGGATAAAGAGTTCCAGGTCATAAAAATACTTAAGATCGACTGTCTCAAGACCTCCTATCTCAGGATAGCCGATAACCTTCATATCATACCTGCGAGCCAGACCGTGAAGATTTGAAAAGGCCGAACTGACAACAGACGAGTTATTTGATGCAAGAATGATAATATTCTCCCTTTCAGAAACAAGGAGGTTGTCAATTGAAGTGACACCGCTGTATGCATTGCGCCTTTGAGACAGACCTGTGAAATAAAACGATGTCAGGCTCGTGGTGTCATCCTGGCCTGCTTCGGCCATCACATTCCTGACCTTTCCCCACAACGCCGCCGTAGAGGGATCGTACATGGCACTGTCAGCGTACAGAAACACAACATTGCTTCCCTTGTGATTCCTCAGCTCCCCGGCCATCATGTCCTGCGCTATATTATCCGAAGGAAAAACCCTGTAGAGTGTCGGTTTGTTCTCCAGGATATTTTTATCGCGGAGGGCTACCGGTGAAACGACCGGTATGTTGCGTTGGGCAGCCCATGAGGAGACCTTCTCCATGTTAAATGAAAACACCGGGCCTATTATCAGGCTGACATTATTGAGCGCCCCTGACCACAACAGTCTGTTGACCTGCGAAGAGTCCGCCCCCGTATCAAAGACATCCAGCTCCACAACCAACCCAAGTGCCCGCAGACTGTCAACCGCTATCAGTATGCCTTCATAGGTTTCAAGAAAAGGCAGGCTTCCTTCATAAATATGCCCTTCAGGCTTCGTCACATCCCTGTATATCTTGTTACCCTGTGCATCCCTCCTGGTGGAGTCTGTATATGACCTGGTATTGTTTTCATTGATGAAGAAAGGCAGAAGTACCGCTACCCTGACTGAACCACTCAGACTGTTGAGCTCTGTCCTGGTGCCCGGAACGGTGAACTCCTCAGGCACCTCCTGCAATCCTGTTGTATCGGTTACAGTAACATCAACGGAAACAGGACTGTCATCAGGCACATGAACTGCCTCTGTCCTCCGGCCGGTCATCTTTCTGCGGGGTATCATCAGAAAGTCTCCTTCACGAGGGAAAAGCAGACCCTTGTTTGCCCTCTTAAGGTCCCGGACGGTAACCCCGTACTGACCGGCAATTGAATAAAGTGTTTCGCCTCTTCTTACCTTGTGGTATATATAGCGGTCATCCTGTGTGACAGTCTCATTGCTGGACGTAGTTCCGGATCCGGAAGGGATGCCAGGACTGGTGTTTGCGGATTGGAGCTCAGTTTGTTCATTCGGTTTCGTAGCTGTCTGCGTCATAGCAGCCTGTGAACCGCCATTTACCGGGATCCTGAGCATCCGTCCCTCCTGGATGCCATTGTCCTGTATGTCATTCGCACGTGATACCTGGTCAACCGTAACATTGTATGCCCTGGAAATTGAATAGAGCGTCTGCCCCTTCATCACCTGGTGCATGTAATAGACTTTCCCCTCCGAAGCGATCTTCTGCTTTGATATCTCCACCGGTACCGGTGCCGGCACCTGGGTCGGTACCTGGGCCTTAAGCGCGGGCGTGAACAGCGCGGCCACTATGATGATCAAAACCGGCAGGTACCGGCAGGAAACTATTCTGTAATTCTTGTTCTTCATGCAATTCACATTCATTGGTACTAAAAACCCTCCGTAGGCTTTATTTCAGTTCGGCAAGGAAACTTACGACATTTCTCTCAATCCTCCGGAGAGGGTCTTCAGTATCAGCCTTTACAAATTTCCTGCCGGTAATCTTTTCGTAAAGCTCGATGTATCGTTCTGAAATCTCAGTTACAATTGCAGGGGTCATTTCCGGAACTTCCTCCCCGCTCCTGCCCTGGAATCCGTTGGCCATAAGCCACTCACGTACAAACTCTTTGGAGAGCTGTCTCTGCTGCTCTCCCCCGGCAAACCTCTCCTCGTATCCATCAGCATAGAAATACCTTGAACTGTCAGGGGTATGTATCTCATCAATCAGGTAGATTGTGCCGTCACGCTTTCCGAACTCATATTTGGTATCTACAAGTATCAGACCCTGGCGGGCAGCTATTTCTGAGCCCCTCATGAAGAGCCTCATTGAATAGTCCTCAAGCTTCCCGTACTCATCTTCAGACACCAGACCGCTCCGGATAATCTCATCAGGAGATATATCCTGATCATGCAGTCCGTGTTCAGCCTTGGTGGTGGGTGTTATGAGCGGCCGTTCAAAACGTTGGTGTTCCCTCATCCCTTCCGGGAGAGGTATCCCGCATATCTCCCTGCCGCCTGATTTGTATAGTCTCCACGAGCTGCCTGTGAGAAAGCCCCTTACGATCATCTCTACCGGGTATGTCTCGCACCTCAGTCCCACTGTCACGTTAGGGTCGGGTGCAGCGATACTCCACGTGGGTACGATATCACTGACCATCTCCAGGAACATGGCAGCTATCTGGTTCAATACCTGTCCCTTGTATGGAATGCCCTCCGGGAGCACCACATCGAAGGCGGAGATACGGTCAGAAACAACCATCAGCAGGTATTTGTCATCAATATTATAAACATCACGGACTTTACCCCTGTAGATACCCTTCTGCCCGGAAAAGTGAAAATCAGTTTTTGTAATTGCCTGTGCCATTGTCTCTATTTTGTATGCTTGTTCGCGTCGCTTCTGTTCCTTTCCTCGGCGTCGTAAGCCCTTACTATATTCTTAACGAGCCTGTGCCTGACGATATCACGTTCATCGAACCGGATCACCGATATTCCGTCAATACCGGTCAGAAGCCGGATTGCCTGAAGCAGGCCCGATTCACTTCTCCCTGGCAGGTCAATCTGGGTGGTGTCACCGGTGAGGATGAATTTTGAGCTTACTCCCATCCGGGTAAGGAACATCTTTAGCTGGCTGACGGTTGCATTCTGTGCCTCATCGAGGATCACAAAAGAGTTCTCCAGCGTCCTTCCCCGCATGAAGGCCAGGGGTGCTATCTGCACGGTGCCATCTTCGATCCACTGCTCAAGCTTTCGGAAAGGTATCATGTCATTCAGGGCATCATACAGCGGCTGCAGGTAAGGATCAAGTTTATCTCTCATATCACCCGGCAGGAATCCCAGTCTCTCGCCTGCCTCCACGGCGGGACGTGTAAGCACTATCTTCTTGACCTCATGGTTCTTCAGAGCCCTCACTGCCAGGGCAATCGCCGTATAGGTCTTGCCGGTCCCCGCGGGGCCCTCCGCAATGATCAGATCATTGGCACCATATTCCTTCACCAGCTGCAGCTGGTTTACAGTGCGGGCCCTGACAGGCTTGCCGTTAGTCCCGAAGACAAGGGCATCCTCAAACTCGCCGTTTGATGCGGAACGCATATGATCACCATCAAGCAGCAGCCGTTCAAGATCTCCTTCCTCAAGCCTGTTGTAATGCCTGTAGTATTCAATCAGCTCTGACATCTTACCATCAAAGAGAGCTACCTCATCCGCCTCACCAATGCATTTGATCTCATTTCCACGGGCTATAAGCCTTATCTTAGGAAAATAGCCCTGTATCTGATCAAGCAGCCTGTTGTTGGGTCCAAGCATGACCACAGGATCTATCTCTTCAAGGATTATTACTCGTTCTGTCATCCGCTCCGGATCTCTCTTTCTTACTACCAACTGTTTATCAGTTTATTATGATCAGCTTATTTTTTCAGATCTGCTCAATCGCAAAGTAAGTTTATTTTTTTCAGAAGATTATCTTTGCTGTAACAATTTTAGAATGGCTCTGATCACGCTGACAACCGAATGGAGAGATGATGATTTCTTTCACGGGATACTCAGGGGAAAACTCTCCTCAAGCTGTCCTGATGCGGTTGTGGTAAACAATGCCGGAGCTATCCCTCCTCTAAATATCATGCACGGGGCTTTCGTCATACGGAACACTTTCAGCCACTACCCGGAGGGAACCATTCACCTGGTATTTGTCAGCAGCGAAGGCTCCGGCAGCCAGCCTCACCTGGTTGTAAAAGCACGGGGACATTGGTTCATCGGAGCCGATAACGGTATCTTCAACCTTATACTCAACTCTGAACCTGACCTCATCATAAGCCTGGAGAACGTGGATAATGCCGATGAGATAACCCTCTTTGTCAGGGCTGCTGCAGCCATAATAGCCGGCAAGCCCGCGGAGAAGCTGGGAGAAAGGGTCTCAGGCCTCTCTGAAAGAGTGCCTCTGCGTGCTACAATTGACCGGAACATTATAATCGGCAGCGTCATCTTCATCAACTCCTACGGCAGTGCTATAACCAACATTACCCGCGAGGTATTCTCGAGGGTTTTTGACGGAAGAGCTTTCAGAATACTGATCAAGAGCAACAAATACTATACTGAGAAGATAAGCAGGCTCTACAGCGATGAGCCTGTGGGGGAGATAGTGACTCTCTTCAACATGCTTGACCTTCTGGAAGTTTCGATCAATGGAGCCAACCTGTGCCAGTTGTTCGGGGTCGATACGGGAGATGCTGTGCGGGTGGAGGCAAGAGATGACGGCCGGGAAGGGAACGGTCTGTTTAAAAACTAACCAACTTATGAAAGAAAAATCAATCAGGGAATTTGTCAGGCTGCTGGAGATAATGGAGGAGCTGAGGGTAAAGTGCCCATGGGATCAGAAACAGACCAATCAGACGCTGAGAAAGCTTACAATTGAGGAGACTTATGAACTTGCCGACGCCATAATCCGTGATGACAACGATGCCATCCGCAAGGAACTGGGTGACCTGATGCTGCATATTGTGTTCTATGCCACCATCGGCTCTGAGAAAGGGCTCTTTGACATGGGCGATGTCCTTGAAGGGATCAACGGCAAGCTTATCTACAGACACCCTCATGTGTTCGGCGATGTGAGCGTCACCAGGGGCGCCCGTGAGGTGGAGGAGAACTGGGAAAAGCTGAAGACGAATGAACACGCTGAATACAAACCCGTTCTCTCAGGTGTTCCGGCATCACTCCCGGCAACCATCAAAGCTAACAGGATCCAGGAGAAGGTAAGGGGCGTGGGATTCGACTGGGATACGCGTGAACAGATATGGGACAAGGTTACCGAAGAGCTTAATGAGCTGAAACAGGAGGTGGCGGCAGGCAACAAGATTGATATGGAGGCAGAACTGGGTGACCTTTTCTTCTCTATAATCAACGCTGCAAGGCTTTACGAGATTGATCCCGAGTCGGCACTCGAAAAAACCAACAGAAAATTTATCGCCAGGTTCAACTATCTTGAGGAGATGACGCTGGCAAGGGGCTTATCACTGCGTGACATGACTCTTGATGAGATGAACGTCATCTGGGAAGAGGCCAAACTGTTTGAGAGAAAGGAGTAATCAATCAGGATGAAAATCTGTAGCTAAGCATCTGGAAAATGAGCTTCGCCGCCATGAAATCGGGAGCCTTGTTTGTATCCGAAGGGCAGAGCTCCACAACATCAAAACCCACCACATTTCGTTTTTCCATCACATCACGGAGGAATGACAGTAACTCCCTGTAATCAGGGCCACCCGGTTCAGGGGTACCGGTTGATGGCATGACTGAAGGATCAAACACGTCAAGGTCAACGGTGATCCATACATTGTCTGAAAGCAGGTTCAGTGCCTTTTTGTAAAGAGAACTGTCCTCCCATAACCTGTGTGCGTAAAAAATCCTCTCTTCGTCAACATAAGGAAGCTCTTCCGCTGCCATTGATCGTATCCCTACCTGTACCAGGGGAGCGTACTCCATTGCCCGGGCTGCAATGCAGGCATGGTTCAGATGCGATCCCTCGTAGACGGGACGAAGGTCGGAATGAGCATCAAGCTGAAGTATCGTCAGCCCTGCAAATGCCTCAGAGGCAGCCCTGAAGGCGCCTATGCTCACCGTATGGTTGCCTCCGATGACAACCGGAAAACGCTTCCCGGCAAGGATGCCTGAGACCGTCATGTATACTGCATCTGTCAAAGCGGAAGGGTCAGCTCCGGCTTCTACCGGAGGCAGGGTGTGAATACCTCTCTTATGCACTTCCGTACCGGTCTCTATGTCATAAAACTCAAGGGCGGGAGATGCATCGAGTATGGCAGCAGGCCCCTTGTCGGCACCGCGTATGTAGGTACTTGTAGCATCATAAGGTACCGGAACGATGATGATTTGCGATTCATCGTAGCCATACACCACTTCGTGGCCGCCAAAATTCGTTATTCCCACCTGATCAGAAATTTATGACCCTGACCTTGAACAGAAAGGTATCTCTCATGTTATTTGCCTGCTGCAGGTTTGGGCTTTCCGCCCTTTGCCGGGGCAGTTTTTTTCACTTTCGGCCCGGTCTTTCCCCCGATCGTGGTCCGGCTCCCGGATTTCTTCCTGTCTTCAGGTCCGGCTTTGACGACATCACCAGACCCGGCTTTTGTATCGTCACCGGCCTCATCAACTGCATCGGAACCGGCTTCCGGCTCTTCAGCTTTCTCCTCTTCCTTCACGAGAAGGTTCAGCTTATGAAGGATGTTGTACCAGTGAAGCACCTTTTTGATGTCTGAAGTGTAGACACGGTCACGGTCATAATCCGGCATGACGGTGGCAAAGTATATCTTCAGCTCGGCATCGGGGAGCTTATGGGAGAGTGTTTCTCCTCCATTCTCCTTCTCCCATATCAGGTCCATCACTTTTCCCAGCGGCATATCCTCTCCGGTGGTGAACAACGCGATCTCATCCAGGGAGCTCACCTTGGAAGTGGCACCGGCACTAAGCCGCCTGCCTGTTTCGAGATTCTCAACTATGACAGCATTCTTACCCTGGGCGATGAATTTAAAGAGCGTGCCTTCCCCTGAAATTGCCAGAATATCCTTAAGGTTCATTTTAATTGATGTTAATTGTTAGTAATTGTTAATCAGCATTGTATCAGATAATATTG
This sequence comes from uncultured Rikenella sp., assembly GCA_964455705.1. Classification (GTDB taxonomy): domain Bacteria; phylum Bacteroidota; class Bacteroidia; order Bacteroidales; family VadinHA17; genus SR-FBR-E99. The sequence goes on along the minus strand of CAYVYM010000033.1, from coordinate 21,058 downwards.
CGTTCCTTCTTGATCTTGTCCCATGCTTCGTTCACCGCCTTAAACTTCTCTTCAGCAGACTTCCTGAAATCCTCCCCAAGGTGACTCACCTTATCAGGATGGTACTTCAGGGCCATCTTTCTGTATGCTGCCTTCAGCACCTCATCAGTCGCCGTCCGATCAACTTCAAGTATCCGGTATGCAGCATCAGTTGCGGGAACGAACATGTTACGGATCGAATCATAGTCGGTTCCGGAGATACCGAGCATATCCGATATCGACCTGATGACTTTCGTCTCAGCCGGTTCGAACCTGTTGTCTGCAGCGGAGATGTTGTAAAGGATATGAATAAGCTGCAGTCGTGATGGATAATCCATGTTGCCCCTTATCTGCATGCAGACATCGCGCAGTGGTATATCTTTCTGCAGGAGGTCCTTTAGCATCGCCAGTGCTTCCCGGGCGGTGTCAGGGCCGAACTGGGAGACGAAGAATCGCTTTACATAGTCAAGCTCCGATTTCAGGATCTTTCCGTCTGCTTTCATTACCGCAGCTATGAGCACAATGAGGCTCATCCCGAAGTCGCCCGCTGTGGTCCTGTACAGTGTTCGCCCGCTACCGGTCTGTTCCCATGCAACGTCTGAACTGTCAACGAATGATCCGAGAAAAAATCCCAGTAGTGCCCCTATCGGTCCTCCCACTACGAAGCCCAGTCCTCCACCTATCCACTTGGCGAATTTACCCATCAACTCTCCCTTTCTGCAAGACGTAGCATGTCATCATGTATCTTAAGTATCTCCGGTATAATCATTTCATTGTCAGCATTATTGATAACATAGTATGACTGTTCCTCCCTTTCGTCATCTTCAAGCTGGTTATTTATCCGCTCCAGAACCTCTTCGCGGCTCAGGTCGTTGCGTCCCATCACACGTGCTATCCGCTCCTCAACAGGGGCGGATATCGCCGCAACCCTGTCGACAAGTACATCAGCCTTTGCCTCGAAGAGGATTGCTGCTTCCATTATTACATAAGGAGCTTCCGATTTCCCGGCCCACTCGTCAAAGATACGGAGGATGGCAGGATGCACCGAGGCATTGACCCGCCGCAGCAATTCCGGCTTGTTGAATATGAGACGGGCAAGCTCCTTACGGTCAAGCTCACCTGTTGTATAAAGGTCCTCCCCGGCGATGGAATTGATCTCCTGCCGGATGGCACTATCAGTATTCAACAGCCGTCTGGCCTCAAAATCGGCAACGAATACAGGTACCCCAAGGACCTTGAAGATCCTGCAAACGGTTGTCTTTCCGCTGCCTATTCCGCCGGTGACACCAAGTCTTCTGGCCATAGGGATCGGTTATTGCTCTTTCTCCTGCTTAAGCCCGAAAAACGACGTGGGCTTGCCGGTGATAGTAACCTCAACCGTCACCCTTTTCAGTGTGGTCTGGAGGTAATCAGGACATGCGAGGGGTACCTTCGACTTGAAATTCTCGTCCATACGCTTGAAATTGCGGTAGCGGGTGGGAATGCCGTCAATGGTGTCAAGGATGTGTGCCGGACCGGTAACAGTTACGCTGTCGGGGTCAGGAACAACTATCACCTTCCTGCCTTCGGCCAGTTCCACCCTGAGATCAGGTTTTACCGGCATCCGCCTGGTTACAAGTCTGTCATATCCAAAGAAAAGTGTATCAGGGTCGATTGACAGGATCTCAAAATCAGCGTGCATCTGCTTCGAGAAATTATTGATCAGACCCGATGTAACAAGGTAGTAATGAGCCGTTGTCCCGGGAAGCCGTCGTGGAGCGAGTTTTGAAAAGTCTACTACCACAGGCGCCCTGCTGCCTGAAAGCTTCACCTTGAGAATGGAGTAACCCGGACCGCGCAGCTCCATCTCCAGCTTATCGGGGAGATCACCTGTCACTATGCGGTCCTTGGGTGGATTAATGTATCTCACCGGGTAGTTTATAGTACCCTTGAGTTCCTTGCTCAGCTCATTGAGATACCAGAAGACGAACGAGAGAAGCAGAAAAAATGCAAAAACAGGAAGTTCCCTGTTAAGAAATTTTCTTTTCCGTATCTGTTCGTCAGTCATGGGAAATGGATTATTGTCTGGCTGCGACGTCGGACGGGTCCTTGAGGATGGCGCCCTTGTCGACCCTGATCTTTACATCATTGGCTATCTCGATTGTGATCACGTTGTCACTTACCTCAACAACTTTTCCGTAAATGCCACCGGTTGTGATGACCTTGTCACCCTTGGTAATGGCGTTGCGGTATGTCGTCAGTTCTTTCTGCTTCCGCATCTGGGGCCTGATCATGAAAAAATAGAAAACCACAAAAACGAGAAGCAGGGGCAGAAGGCCTGTAATCATGTTCGGACTCCCCTGTCCTGCCGGTGCAGCCTGTAAATAAATAAGTGCTAGTGTTGTCATGTTTGGAATTTGTATTTGTTATTTAAAAAGTCAAAAGTCTGAAAGTCCATAAAGTCCATAAAGTCATAAAGTCGAAAGTCTGAAGGTCTGAGGTCTCAAGGATTTGCGATGTGCGATTTGCGATTTTTGATTAAATCGACAATCGAAAATCTGAAATTGAAAATCCTCTATTGCCTATTGCCTATTTCTTAGCTACCTCCGCAATAATACGCAAAATAACTAAATTATTCTCTGCATTTGACTGAATTACAACAGTTTTTGTCTGCATTCCCTCTCTTCCTGAGGTGTCAAAGACCACCTCGATAGTGCCGGAGCCGCCCGGGGGCACCGGTTTCCTGCTATATTTGGGAACCGTGCATCCGCAGCTGGCAGAGGCGGAGGTGATAACCAGATCGGCATCTCCGGTGTTGGAATAAGAGAATATACATCCTACCTTCTCTCCTGCGCCAACCCTCCCGAAGTCATGGTCTGGCGACAGGAACGTGATTACGGCTGTGCCCGTGGTGTCGGCAGGCATGTTTTTACCTGCTCCTGACGAACTCCGTCCGCATGACGCGGAGATAAAAGCAACAGTTATTATGCAAGCCCAAAAATATGTTCCCGTTCTCATCATTGTCTCTTTCTCTTTTTTACCAGTGTAACTGATTCCGCTACGGGCTCATCACCCTTACCTTTGTTCCCGCTTCTCTGGCCCTTTCTCCCTGAAACCTGCGGTTTGCTTCCTGTTCCCTGACCCTGATCCCGTGTTTCGCCTATCAATCCCCTTCCGGCCTTGGTGAAGCTCCCGTTTGCCCTCATTTCCTTCACTATCTTATCAAGGATCCCGTTCACAAAAGTACTGCTTTTGGCTGTGCAGTAATCCTTTGCTATCTCAATATACTCATTGAGAGTAACCTTTACAGGCACCTCGGGGAACTCCATGAGCTCCGTGATTGCCAACTGCATCACCAGTTTGTCCATCAGCGCAATCCTCTCCACCTCCCAGTTTGTAGTATGGGTGTCTATCATCGCGCTGTTCCTCTCACCGTAAAGGATCGATTTTCCGAGCAGGACTTTCACGAACTCTTCATCATCGCTGTTGGTGAAGAGCGGCGGCAAGACACTGGCTCTGCCGTCATCAGTCTCCCTTAGTTTCCCGATGGCATTGCGTAACATCACAGCCACAAACATCAGGTCATCATTCCAGTAAACCGACTGCTCCTCGAGGCTTGACGCCAGGGTTTCCGAAGCCGGGAAAAGTCTTGTGACAACCTCCTTAATGAAGCGCTGATCATCGCGGTAGCTGTTTTCCGGAGACGACATGTATTCATTATATACCTCCCATTGTGTCATCTCATTATAGACCATTCTGACCACCTCGGGATAGCCTGACCACGACAGTCCCAGTGTCCCCAGCCACCGGCTGAGCCCCCTGAACCCAGTTATTTTGTCATTCCTGGTCCAGAGTGCCGGAGTGGCATCCGCATATCTACGCAGCTGCTCATTGCTCCTCAGCTGGGCTATGATCCTGTTGTCAGCAAAGCGGGTGTTGGGGTTTATGTCTTCCGGTGAAGGGATCCTTTTATTGCGCCCAAGGGCAGCCTTCTCCCGTGCTACATCGGACATGGCGATAAGCAGCAGAAGGAGATAATGGAAGAGATCGTAGCTCTTCCTGATGCTTAGCGCGAGTTCCTGCTCCCCCGTCTCCAGGTCATCAAGCTCCTTCCTGTTGCAAGCATAGAGCACTGATAGCGCCTTGATCCTCAATTGTCGTCTGCTTATCATTTAAAGAACAGTTTTTTCAGGCAGCAAAGTTAAAAAAATCGGTATGTATTTTTTAACCTTCATCCAAAAAACTATCACAATTTGAATCTCTGATTTTGATATGAAAAAATAATTGTTACATTTGACCATACTAACCGGTTGAAACCCTAAAACATTCGTTGGTGATGGAAGACGGAAAAGGAAGTATTGAAAGTCAAAATGAGAGAAGTGACAAGGAAGAGGTATTCACAAAAGTTGTACGCGCAGGAAAGAGAACTTACTTTTTTGACGTCAAGTCGACAAGGCATGAAGATCTTTACCTGACAATCACTGAAAGCAAGAAGAGGTTGGGGAAAGAGGGCAAGATGTTTTATGAAAAGCATAAGATCTTCCTCTACAAAGAGGACTTCGAAAAATTTACCGAGGGACTGCGTGAGGCAGTAGCCTTCGCAGGCAACGGTGAGGTTATGCATACCGGACACAAGGTCATGGAAGAACCTGATGAGGCCGTTGTCACAGTTCCTGCCAGTGAGTTTTCGGATGTTGATTTTGATGAACTGGGGACCAGGTAGATTCCCCGGTCGATAAACTTAATCCCCCCATAAATGGATTATTTCCTTTTGGCTCTTGCCATTGTATTAATGATTGTTGGCATAGCAGGCTGTCTTCTGCCGGTCTTGCCGGGGCCCCCGCTGAGCTATCTGGGACTGGTCGTTTTGCATTTCACACGATTTGCCGAAATCAACAGAAACCTTTTTATCATCCTCGCTATAGTTGCCGTAGTGGTAACAGTCATTGACTATGTGGTGCCCATCTGGGGAACACGCCGGTTCGGAGGCTCCAAATACGGGATGCGGGGTGCTACAGTAGGACTGATCATAGGCCTCTTCCTGGGGCCGTTGGGAATAATCATAGGTCCATTTATAGGTGCCGTTGTGGGTGAGCTTATCTTCAGGGATGATATCAAATATGCTCTCAAGGCCGGTTTCGGCAGCCTGCTCGGGTTTCTTACAGGTGTAGGCCTGAAGCTGGCTGCGTCACTCCTGATAACCTTCTATTTCGTAAAAGCACTGGTTACCTAGTTATGCACCCAGGGTGGCGACCATCACCGCCTTGATCGTATGCATGCGGTTCTCTGCTTCGTCGAACACTATTGAATTGGGTGATTCGAAGACCTCTTCTGTAACCTCCAACCCGTCAAGGCCATACTTTTTGTAGATCTCCTCGCCCATTTTCGTCTCCCTGTTGTGGAATGCAGGAAGACAATGCAGGAACTTTACCTTCGGGTTGCCCGTCAGCCTGACCACCTCTCCATTGACCTGATATGGTTTAAGAAGCTTGATCCTCTCCTCCCATACGGCATCGGGCTCACCCATGGAGACCCATACGTCAGTGTAGAGAAAATCAACTCCCCTGACAGCCTCAGCCACATCCTCTGAAAGCGTGATCTTTGCTCCCGTCTCTGCGGCTATTTCACGGCACTTCTCTACCAGCTCATCCGAAGGCTGGCATGCCTTCGGCGCCGCAGCGCGAAAGTCCATCCCCATCTTGGCAGCACCCACCATGAGAGAGTTGCCCATATTGTTGCGGGCATCCCCGAGGTAACAGAAGCTGATCTTTTCAATCGGCTTGTCGCTGTGCTCCATCATGGTCATGAAGTCAGCCAGGATCTGCGTAGGATGAAACTCGTTCGTAAGCCCGTTCCATACCGGTACCCCGGCATATGCCGCCAGCTCCTCTACGATGTCCTGTCCGTAGCCGCGGTATTCAATGCCATCATACATACGCCCCAGCACCCTGGCGGTGTCTTTCATCGACTCCTTGTGGCCGATCTGTGAGCCGGAAGGGCCGAGATATGTCACGTGTGCTCCCTGGTCAAAAGCGGCAACCTCAAACGCGCAGCGGGTGCGGGTTGAGGACTTCTCAAAAATGAGCGCTATGTTCTTGCCCTTAAGCTTCTGCTGCTCGGTGCCGGCGTATTTCGCCTTCTTAAGGTCAAATGAAAGGTTAAGCAGGAATTTTATCTCCCCGGGTGTGAAGTCAAGCAGTTTAACAAAACTGCGGTTGCGTAAATTGTAAGCCATATCGTTTATGTGTTAAAAGTCAAAAGTCTGTAAAGTCCATAAAGTCCAAAGTCTTGTGAATTGTCGATTGCCGATTGTCGAATGTCGAATGTCGAATGGGATTTGAGATTGAATATGTTATAACATCTTTCCAAATCGACAATCGCAATTCGCAAATCGTCAATCCCTTTTTTGCCTAGTCATACTCCATTGTTATCTTGGTTCCGTACCGTCTGTCTTCCAGCTTGAAGGCCTCGGTGATGACGCTCTTGCTACCGCCGGCCCTGATAAAACTAAGGCAGGCTTCGATCTTGGGAGCCATGCTCCCCTGTGTGAACTGACCCTCACTGAGATACTTCAATGTATCTTTATAGTCAAGGAACTCCTTTATCTCCTGATCCGGTTTCTTGTAATTGATGTAAACATACGGGACATCAGTCAGAATATAGAACTCATCCGCTCCTATAGTTGAAGCAAGCAGCGCTGAGGCCAGGTCCTTGTCAATGACTGCTTCTGCCGGCCTGACATCATTCTTTTCGTCGATATAGACAGGTACGCCTCCGCCTCCGGCAGCAATGACAATATTTCCACGTCGGGCAAGCTCCCTAATGAGTTCATGGTTCATTACACCTGCCGGCCTGGGTGATGGCACTACCCTGCGGTAGCCTCCCTCAGTCTTCACCTCCTCACGGAACACCCATCCCTTTGCAAGGGCCAGCTCATCAGACTGCTCCTTCGTGTAAATCTTCCCCACTCTCTTCTGGGGGTCGCTGAAGGCAGGATCATCCTTGTCAACCAGTACGGTAGTGACCAGACAAACAACATTCTTCTCTATGCCATGCCTGTTAAGGACGTTTTTGAACATGCGCTCTATCATGTACCCTATGCCTCCCTGTGAATCCGCAACGCAGATGTCTATGGGCATCTGTGCGATACCGTACATCTGCTCACCGGCATCGTTCCGCATGAGGATGTTGCCTACCTGCGGTCCGTTTCCATGGGTTATAACAAGATCATATCCCTCCCTGATAAGAAATACCAGGTTCTCAAGAGTATCAGTAGTGTTCTGCTCCTGCTCCTCTATCGTTCCCACCTGATCGCCCCTCAGAAGCGCATTGCCTCCAAGCGCCACAACTGCAAGCTTTTTGCTCATACCTCTCTGTTTTTGCCAGTTGACAAAGCTAAAATTTTATATGAAATTATTACATGTCAAATATTATTATGCACTACAATAGAGTTATATATATGTGTCACGGCCGGCCGTGAAGTGAGATAAATTGCATATTTTATTACCTTTGGCAACCAAATATCCTTAAGTGAACAACAGATCTCTCCCCTTAATTCCCATTCTTATGCTTGTTTTCATGGCTGCCTCGTGCACGGGAGACACAGGTTTTAAAAACATGCGGGAAGGAGAGATTTACTATAACATTAAATATATCAGTAACCCTTCATCGCTCTCTGTGGACCTGCTGCCCAGGGAACTGGTCATTGCATTCAGGTACGATCACTTCAACACCAGCCTCCGGACTCCGTTCGGAAATTCAGGTATCACTACGGTAATAAACCCAAAGGAAAACATCTTCGATACATACCTTAACATCCTCTCTTTCAAGTACTATTTTGAAGGCAATTCAAAGGACCTGCAGCCGGGATTCTCTTCGATGGCGGGGATGACAATACATGATACCGGAAGGAAATCGATCATCTGCGGCTACACTTGCCGTCAGGCCAGGGTTGAGTTTCCGGATTCGGATACAACCCGTTATATCTGGTACACAAATGAGATAAAGGCGGATAAACCTAACAGGATGACCCCATACAGGGAAATTGACGGGGTGCTCATGGAATTCTTCTACATCATCGGTAAGGCTGAGATGCAGTTCACCGCCGACGAAGTGCTTGTAAAACAGATCCCCGACAAGGAATTCCAGAAGAAAAAGAACTACAAGAAAGTATCGGCTAAGTACCTTGATGCGCTTATCCTTAAAATGATTTCCTTTTGATTATGCTCCTGCAGGTCAACCATTTTTCTTACATTTGCTAATCATTTTAAAGACCTCATTCCAGAGGGGCAAAGTAACTTATTTTCACGATGGGCAAACAAAGAAAAGGCAACGGTTCATCACAAAGAAAGAGCTCTGGCGGTAGTACGTCAGGTGAAAATGCAAGGTTCATTGCAGGACTTGTTCTGCTTGTCTTTGCATTGTATATGCTTGTGGTATTCATCTCTTACGTGCTCACGGGCAACGCCGACCAGGACTCCCTCAGTACCCAACAGGAGGGTTCTGTCTATGAATACAGCAACTGGGGAGGTAAGTTCGGTTTCAGGATCAGTCACTACTTCATCTTCAACGGGTTCGGACTTGGTTCATTCTTCATCCCCCTGATCATTGGCGCCTTCGGCCTTACTCTGCTTAAAGTCCGGTATTTCAGGCTGTGGAAGAATGTTCTTCGTTTCCTTCTGGCGATGGTGATTCTCTCGGCTATCCTGGGTTATTTTGCAGGACAGTCGACTTTCCTCGGTGCCGGACCCGGAGGCGATTTCGGCTCTATTATTGCACACAAAATGAATGAGATGATGGGAAAGGTAGGCACGGGGGCGGCGCTCCTGGTGATCACAATAGCCTATCTGATCTTCGCCCTTCATGTCAACCCTCAGGCTATAAGGAGGCCTATCGCCTCCGTTGCAAAAGCAGGAGCCTCAGTCCTTTCTGGTGACGGACGTAAAAAGGATATCATAACCGATGATGTGAAAATTGCGCCGGAAGAAAACTACCCATCCGTCGAGGAAGAACCACTCAGGGCTGATGAGGAGGAGGCGGATGATATAGATGACTTTTACAAACCTCCAACAGCATCCGAAGACAGACCTATTGTCAATGTTATCGACAAAGGGAGAAAGCACGCGGCCGGGCAGACAGTTGAGGATGAACCGATCCCGGGCCTCCCTCCTTTTGATCCGAGGCTTTCCCTGCCGAGATATAAGTTTCCGAACATCTCCTTACTGCGCGAATACCGAAATCTTGGCACAACAACCAATGACGAGGTTAATGCCAATAAGGAGATCATCCTCAAGACCCTGGCAGACCATAAAATTACAATCAAGAATATCTCAGCCACCGTCGGGCCAACTGTAACCCTTTACGAGGTGGTACCGGACCGCGGTGTCAAGATACACCGCATCAAGTCGCTTGACAATGACATCGCACTCAGCCTCTCTGCTCTTGGCATAAGGATCATCGCTCCCATTCCCGGCAGGGGGACGGTTGGGATTGAAGTGCCCAACAAGAAACCGGAGACTGTTTCGATGAAAGGCCTCATAGCATCACGGGAATTCGCTCATTCGGACTTCGAGTTGCCCCTGGCCCTGGGAAGAACAATAACCAATGATCCTTTCATCATTGACCTGACGCGGATGCCCCACCTGTTGGTTGCTGGGGCAACGGGACAGGGCAAGTCTGTCGGCCTGAATGCCATCATCACATCACTCCTGTACAAGAAGCACCCGGCGGAGCTCAAGCTGGTGCTCATTGACCCCAAGAGGGTTGAGCTGCCACTATACGGCAAGATTGAACGCCACTTCCTTGCCAAGCTGCCCGATGAGGAAGATGCCATCGTTACCGACACGAAAAAAGTCATCAACACCCTCAACTCACTCTGCATACTTATGGATCACCGCCTGGAACTCCTGAAACTATCGCAGACAAGAAACATCAGGGAGTACAATGAAAAGTTCATCTCACGCAGGCTCAACCCGGAGAAGGGGCATGACTACATGCCGTACATTGTGTTGATCATTGATGAGTTTGCCGACCTTATCATGACCTCGGGCCGCGATGTTGAAGCGCCGATAGGCAGGCTGGCGCAACTCTCCAGGGCGGTAGGGATACACCTCATAATCTCGACCCAGAGGCCATCAGTGAGTATTATCACCGGTTTCATCAAGGCGAACTTCCCCTCACGTATAGCCTTCAGGGTCTTCTCAGGCGTCGATTCGCGCACCATTCTTGACAGCACGGGTGCCGACAGGCTGGTGGGAAGAGGTGATGCACTTATTTCACAGGGAGGGGAACCTATCAGGGTTCAGTGCGCATTCATTGACACACCCGAGATTGAGGAACTTACTGATTTCATCGGCTCACAGCAGGGTTACCCCGATGCTCTTCATCTTCCTGAATATGTTGGAGATGATGATGCCGATAACGGCAACAAGGAGATTGACCTGAAGAAGCGTGACCCGCTCTTCGAGGATGCAGCAAGACTTGTTGTACAACACCAGCAGGGATCCACCTCACTCATTCAGCGGCGCATGCAGCTGGGGTACAATCGCGCCGGACGCATCATTGACCAACTGGAGGCAGCGGGCATCGTGGGGCCCTTCGAGGGAAGCAAGGCGCGCGACGTCATTGTGCAGGACCCGCAGACTCTGGAACAGATTTTGAAGAGGATTGGTGAAGAAACAATCTGAAATGAAAAAAAAAGGCTATATACTGACTCATCCTGACTTCGCTCTGACTCTCATTCTTACTCTGGCTTTTGCTCTCCCCTTGTCCGCCCAGAAAGATCCGGAGGCGGTCAGGGTGCTGGAGGAATTCAGCAGAAAGGCTGCCTCTGCGTCGTCGGTGAAGATAGACTTCACAGTTGATGTTCATGATACCCGCGAGGGAGACATAACAACCGTTTCAGGATCAGCCGTGATCTCAGGAGACAGTTACCGGGTTACAACGGATGACAACATCGTATTGTCTGACGGCAGGACAGTGTGGAACTACATGCCTGACGTAAACGAGGTAACGATAACGGAACCTGACCCTGACGAGGCCTCTTTCATGGCAAGACCATCGCTGCTTTTCTCCATGCATGAGAAGGGATACAAGGTGCGCCTACTTGAGCAGAATACAAAAGAATGGGTGATAGACCTCTATCCGGAAGACATCAATGTCAGCCTGGTGAGGATCAGGCTTAAGATCGGCAAGACGCTGTATGACCTGCGGACAGCGGAGTACCGCTCAAAGGATGGCATGACCGTTACCCTTGCGGCAGACAAATACGACCTCACCTTCCGGCCGGCACCGGGTTATTTTACCTTCAACCCGGCTGACTATAAAGGGGTTGAGGTGATTGACATGAGGTAGCTCTCAGTCTGCAGTCGGCAATCCACAGTCGGCAGTCGTTAACTGATTGATTGACTGAAGACTGTAGACTGAGGACTGATGACTGAAGGCTGAAGACTGAATTGGTGATGGGACCGGAAAATTTTAAGGTAATAGGAGCAGTACTGCTTGTGCTGCTGGTCATCTACATGATCCTCAGAAGCAGAACGGAAAAGATCAGGCGCCGACGCAGCGATCACCAGTCCCGAATCAGGCGTAACAGGTAGGCTCAACATAACCGGCAAATCATCTATTACAGGCAACCCCCACAAAACACTCAAAGCCACTGACAAAAGCAGCTCCTGCCCATAAAAAAAAAGCCGCCCCCGGAAGGAGGCGGCTAATTCATATCTGTGAAAACTGATTGTTAGTCTGTCATGAGACTGTTGTAGCTGAGCTCGCTGACAGACACAGGCCAGACGTATGCCTGTGACGTTGAGGGAATTTCTCCCACGGTTCCGAAACCTGCGCTGACCTTACCCGGTATGGTAAGCCCGAGACGCATCAGGTCGAGGTTACGCATACCTTCACCAAGGAACTCCATGTTTCTCTCATGCAGGATTGCTGTGTAGAAATCACTTGCAGCAGCAAAATCAGCAAGGGTGTAGGCGCCGGTAGCAAGTGAACGTACTCTGACTGAATTTAGCAAATCAACTGCAGGCTGGGTGACGGTTCCACCACTGCGCACCAGTGCCTCGGCACGGTTGAGAAGAACCTCAGCCCACCTGATCACCGGAGCATAGTCAGCTCTTGTCAGCTGATCTACGTACTTGGTCAGGTAAGGCTCACCTCCTGCAATCTCGATCATGAGCTTCCTGGCATCAGTTGCATCCATTGCATCATAAAGCGATCCCGGGCCCGAAACAAGGTAGTATGATTCACCTGATCCCGAACCAAAATAGTGGGCAAGGTGGTTCTGCGTCCCTGCGTTATTTGCCGAGGTATGAGGCAATGAGAACACAGATTCCTTAGTAGCGTGAGGTGAAGCAAAGATGCTTTCGTAGTCAGCAGCAAGTGCGTTTGCAACACCTGAAGTGGCAGTGAACGGTGCAGCAGCAGGAACGATTTTGCCTGACTCAGTAATTACTGCAGGCCAGTCTTGCATGTGCATGTAAACCCTGGTCTTGAATGAGATGATCGTGTTCTTGTGGACCCTGGTTATATTCAGATGACCGTCGCCATGGTCTGAGATAGCCATCCCTTCAGCATCATTTAGGTCTGTAAGTATCTGACCATAAACATCAGCCACAGTGCTCGGCGCCAGGTCATTTCCTTCAGCCGATTTGTTTGCGGTAAGCCTGAGTGGCAGGCCGCGGTTTGCTCCGTTACCCATATGATACGGCTTGGAATACATCTGTAACAAATCGAAGTAGCATATAGCCCTGATAGTCAAAGCCTCGCTTTTGTACTGGTTGTATTCTGCCTGGCTTAGAAAACCTGTTACCTTGCCTTCGTCCCATGCGGCTGTAAGGCCTTCAAGGAAGACGTTGACCACGTTGATGGTCTGGTAGGTGTTGTTCCAGAAGTTCTGAACCTCGTTTGTTGAGCTGATAACTGTATGGTTCCAGGTGGCAAAAAGTGTCACAAGGTTGGAACTGTTCGGCAGAAAGTTGTCAGTCCTGAGATCATTATAAGCCTGAAAACGACCGCCAATATGCCAGCCATTCTTGAGTGAGGAGTACATACCGTTAACCTGTGCCTCAACCCTGTCCTTCGTATCGAATACGGTAAGATCAGAGAGCGAAGTTATCGGCGCCGGATTCATCCATTCATCCTTGGTGCATCCGGTTATCAACAATATTAAGGCTAATATTATTGAACCCTTTAGTATTTTTTTCATATCTGATTCTTGATTTATTGGTTAAAAACTTACATTCACCCCGAAGGTATAAGTCCTTGCCTGCGGTGCAGTATTCCTGTCAACGCCGGGAGCGAGGTTCGAGTCGGTGTTGGTGGAAACCTCAGGGTCAGAACCGGAATACTTGGTGAACATATATGCATTGAACACCTGTCCGTAAACCCTGATCCTTTCAATATTAGCCACACCAGGAAGGATATTCTTGAATGTGTACCCAAGAGATATGTTCCTTATTTTCAGATAGTCGCCCTTCTCAATGTTCTCAGTGATGGCGAATGCAGACCCGTTGGAGACGTTGTCATTCATGACGGGTCTCGGGATATTGGTTATGTCACCGGGCTGTTTCCATGCGGTTTCATAGACCTCAACCGAGTTGTTCCACCATCTCTGATCTCTTGTGCCTGCCTTTGATCCTGAGTAAACGTAATAACCGAAAGCATATGTAAGGTTTATAGCGGCATCGAATCCCCTGTACTCGATGTTATTGTCAATACCACCGTAAAATCTCGGGAGTGGAGAAGCCCATGCAACAGCGTCGTTGGCTGTATTCACTGCCGGGGCTACCTCACCGCTTGACCTGTAGGTCCACCTGCTGGCAGCAGGAGCCGAGTGATCATAAAGGATCTCCTGGCCTGCAGCATTCACAAATATTCTCCTTCCTGTCTGAGGATCAACACCGCGTGTTTCAACAGCAAGAAGATTACCTACCGGGAGGCCGACAACGGTGATGTTGGTAGTCTCAAGGCCTGCAGTTATACTTCTGATCTCATCAACTCCGGGTGCAAGCTCTGTAACCTCATTCTTTAACGCTGTAAAGTTGAAGTTGGTTGTCCAGGTGAAGTTGGCACTGGTGATATTGTAGCTTGTCAGAGAGAATTCAAAACCCCTGTTGTACATTGATCCTACGTTGGCAGGGATTGTGTTGCCCGGGATCCCCTTTGATGGTGCCTGTGGCACGTCCAGAATAAGATTGTTGACGTCGTTGTAGAAATAGTTGATGTCCGCCTGGAGCCTGTCATTCAGGATACCGAAGCTGAGACCTACGTCATACTTGTCACTTGTCTCCCACTTCAGATCAGAGTTACCTGCCTGTGAGAAATAGAGTGTTGGTTCGCCGCCGTAGAGGCTTGAACTGTAAAGGAAGAGCGAGCTGTAGTTACCGATGCCGAACATGTTTCCAACGCGTCCGTAGCTAAGTTTGAGCCTCACATCTGAGAAAACGTCGTTAAGACCAGAATTGGCAATAAACCCTTCGTTTGAAACATTCCACATGAATGAGACGCCACCGAAGTTACCCCACTTGTTGTCCTTCGAGAGGCCGCTGTAGCCGTCACGACGGAAGCTTCCCTCAAGGTAATATTTTTTATCCCAGTTTGCATTAACGCGTCCGAAATATGAGGAGTAGAAGTTCTCGCCGAAGCCGCCTCCAGGTATACCGTACGCGGTTGTCCATGATCCTGCAAAAGACTCAAAGAACGGATCTGAAACGCCGGTCTTTGTGGCATTCCAGCTGCTGCCTACTGTGCGCTGTTGTTCGACACCTGCTAGAAGACCGATATTAATCCTCTCCATTAATGTCAAATTATAATTGGCAGTGTTAGTCCATGTCCACCTCTTGTCCTTGCCGGTCCAGTTGTATGCATAACCGCCGTATGAGTAGCCGTCACCTCCCACGGGGTGCCAAAAAGTGGTTGTCTCCCTGGCGAGGTTATCTATGCCGTACTGAGTCTTCAGGAAAAGGCCCTTTACAGGCTCGAGGGTTGCATTAACAGTCGCAAGCACCCTGTCAGACTCTGTGGTGTGCTTGTTGGTCTCAAATATCTGACCGGGGTTGTGATAACCGAGACCGGCTGCGAGACCTGTCCCCATCCCGCCTATACCGGAAGAATAGAGGTTATATGAACCGTCATTAAGGAACGGGGCAATGATCGGGGGAAGAACAAATGCAAGGCGTGCAGCACCTGCGGTTGCGAAGCTCGAACCTGTGTTGGGAGACTCGGTGTAACCGTTGGTATATGCAATATTGGCGCCAATGGCCAGGAACTTTGTGACCTTATGGTCAACGTTCATCCTCGCATTCTTCCTGTTGTAAAAGTTCTTTTTCACCATACCATCCTGGTCGGTGTAACCAACCGAGAGGAAATATGATGTGGTGGCTGAGGAGCCTGACACCGTAATTGCATGACTGTGCTGCATGCCTTTCTGATATACGTAGTCAGCCCAGTTGGTATCAATCGGTTTACCATCAGGCCCGTTGACCGAATTAAGAACAACACTTGAACCGGCATTTGCGTATGCGAGGTTCTTGTGTGCCAGATACTGCTCGGCATTCATCAGGTCGAACAGCCTGTAAGGCTCAGTCCAGCCAGCGAATCCGTCATATGTTACTTTGGTCTTGCCGACGCTGCCACGCTTGGTGGTGATAAGAATAACGCCGTTTGCTGCCCTTGAACCAAAGAGTGCAGTGGCCGATGCGTCCTTCAGGATCTCCATCGACTCAATGTCGGAGGGGTTGATGTCAGCCAGTGAGTTCTGGATAGCAGTTCCTCCAATGTTGCCCGTAAACACCGGAACACCGTCAACAACGACGAGCGGGTTTGAACTGGAGGTAATGGAGTTGAAGCCCCTGATCCGGATGACGGGCGGGTTGTTAAGTACACCGTTTGGGAGAGTGATAGAGACACCGGCAGCCTTTCCGGCAAGTGCCTGGTCAAAACTCTGCATGTTCATCTTGGCAATCTCTCCACCCTTTACGGTTGAGATTGCTCCGGCCACATCACGTCTCTGGGCCGTACCGTATGCTACAACTACAACCTCATCAACATTGAAGAGGTCCTGCTGCATTACTACGTCAATTCTGTTCCTGCCTTCAATGGCCTGCTCCTGGGTTATATAACCAACAAAGCTGAAGACCAGTGTTCTGGCATTAGCGGGCGCCTGGATCGAGAATGTCCCGTCAGGGCCTGTTATGGTTCCAAGGGTTGTACCCTTTACTGTCACAAAGACGCCCGGCAGCTCTAACCCATCGTCAGAACTGGTGACCGTGCCCGTGATCAGATTTGTCTGCCCCATGACAAGGAATCCTGTCATTAGCAGCAATGAAAAGAGCAATAAGATCTTTTTCATAAATTGATTGTTTAGGTTAATAAGGGTTAATGTGAAAGTGTCACGGAGGCAAAAATAACATTATTTCCTAATTTCCGACATTTACGGAAACTTTTTTGGATCAGCCTGATAATTATAAATTTTGGAGAAGGTCTGCTTCAATCTGTGCGGACAATGCCTCTAATTTACCACCTTCAGTGAGAAACGATTCAGCAAATACTCTGTCTTTCAGTCCTTTAATATTAATCTGGACATTCAGGAAAGCGCCCCTGATGCAGGCTCTTGTAGCTAAAACACCTACCGCAGCATCAGTAATTGAGTTTGGATTTCCATTTTTTATCATTGCGGCAAGCAGCTCGAAGGATTTAAATGACTCCTTCATCACTGCAAGAGGCACCTGTGAGGCATACTTTGTGGCCTCTTCTACAGCGGCAGCCCGTGCAGTCTTTTCCTCCTCGCTGCCCTTAGGCATCTCAAAAGCCCTAAGAATGGCATTGTATGCATTGGTGTCCTCATCCACAAGCTCCAGCAGCCTCTTCTGTATCTGCACCCCCTGTTCCGCCCAGGTTGCGAACTCCTCCCACCGGGCATCCCAGCCTCTCTTATGGCTTGAGAGATTTGCAACCATCACACCCAGGGCAGCGCCCATGGCTCCCATGGCTGCCGAGACCGACCCTCCGCCGGGTGCCGGCGAATCTGACGACGTCTCCCAGACAAATGAAGAGAGAGACTTGTCTGCAAGCTTCTGCTGCTGTTTCTCCTGCAGGATGTATTCGATGATCTTCTCTTCCGGATTGAACGGTTTCAGTTCCGAAAGGCCCATTGACCTGACGGCTGTTCTTACCAACTCTTCTTCCGAGACCCCGGCCGAGCGCTGCTGTTTATGCAGGAAATATTTTCCTGCTTCCAGCATCGACTTCAGGGGAATAAGTCCTACCAGTTCAGAGCCGGTCACGCGCACTCCCCTGGCTTCCGCCTTCCTGCAAACCTCGTCAAATGCCAGATGCACCGGTGTCACCCCGATATTCGTCAGGTTCATTGATATCTGTGCAAAACTATATTCAGGTATAAACCATCCGATGGCCTTTACAGCTTTCAGTGAGCCGGGGATCATGACTGGATTACCCTCCGCATCCTTCACAATCTTGGCTGTAATAGGTTCGCCCTCGCGTTTCTCACGCCCGCGTTCCCTGACATCAAATGCAATGGCATTGGCTCTCCGTACCGAGGTGGTATTGAGATTGACGTTGAAAGCGACCAGAAAATCGCGTGCGCCCACAATCACTGCACCAGCACTGGCATCAAAGCGCGCCGGGCCAAAGTCGGGCTTCCAGGCAGGATCTTCAAGCTTCCTTTTCAATCCTTCATACTCGCCTGCCCTGATATCGGCAAGGTTCCTTCTCTGTTCCCCGAAAGCAGCTGATTCATAACAGTAAACCGGCAGTGAGAGTTCCTCCCCTATTCTTTTTGCCAGTGAACGTGCGTAGGTCACAGTCTCCTCCATTGTAATACCTGCAACGGGCACCAGGGGGCATACGTCCGTTGCCCCCATACGTGGGTGTGCACCTGTGTGTTTCGACATGTCAATCACCAGGGCTGCCTGCTGTACCGCCCTGAAAGCCGCCTCACACACCGCTTCGGGCTCACCGACGAATGTAACAACCGTACGGTTGGTATCCCTGCCCGGATCAACATCCAGAAGCCGGACCCCCTCAACGGATTCAATCTCATCAGTGATCTGCCTGATAATGTTCATGTCACGCCCCTCGCTGAAGTTGGGCACGCATTCAACCAACCTGGTTCTGCTCATATACTTGTCTTATTGTCTGTTATCATAATTTTCAAATCTTATCCTAAAGTCTTCAGTCCTCAGTCTTCAGTCTTCAGTCTGTATTGACCCCAAGTCCTGACAGTCTTCAGTCCTGACTGTGGACTGCCGACTGCTGACTGCCGACTGCATAAGCCACCTGTCCGTTCAGAATGACAGTCTCTACCAGATTGCTGCCATATGCATAGGGTATATATTCATATGATGGTATCTTTTTGGTAATGAACAGGTTTGCCTTCTTACCAACCGTTACTGACCCGTGTGTCTTTTCAATCCCCATTGCATAGGCCGAATTGATTGTCACGGCATTGATCGCCTCCTCAGGCAACAGTCGGAGCCTGATACATCCCAGAGACATAATAAGCTTCATATTGCCGGAGGGTGAAGAACCGGGATTGTAGTCGCTGGCCAATGCCACGGGCAGACCTGCCTCTATCATTTTCCTGGCCGGGGGATCAACCATGCCGAGGAAAAAGGCTGCACCGGGAAGAAGGGTGGGCATCGTTCCGCTTCCCAGAAGAGCTGCGATCTCGTCATCACCCGTAAACTCCAGGTGATCAACGGATAAAGCCCCGTGACTCACACCGGCCTGTATCCCCCCGGAGTAGTCGAGCTCATTTGCGTGTATCTTGGGTCGCATGCCATGACGTGCACCCGTCTCGAGGATGCGCGAGGTCTCCTCAACAGTGAAGAAACCCCTGTCACAGAAGACATCTATATAATCGGCCAGTTTCTCAGCTGCAACCGCAGGTATCATCTCATTAACAACCAGCTCAATATAGCTGCTCCTGTTCTTCAGGTAAACGGCAGGCACAGCATGGGCCCCAAGGAACGTAGCCTTCACCGTCAGCGGCGACTCCTGCTTTATCCGCCTGATCACCCGTAGCATCTTAAGCTCATCTTCCGTGGTAAGTCCGTATCCGCTCTTGATCTCCACAGCACCGGTACCGAATGAGATGATCTCCCTGACACGCTCCATCGACTGCCGGAAGAGCTCCTCCCCGGATGTCTCATGCAACAGCTTTGCAGAATTGAGTATACCGCCTCCTCTCCTGGCTATCTCCTCATAAGAGAGGCCCCTGATCTTGTCTGTATACTCCTTCTCCCTGCTGCCTGCATAGACCAGGTGTGTGTGGGGGTCGCAAAAGGCAGGAAAGATAAACCCCCCGCCTGCATCAAGCCGGTTAATCCCGCTGCCAAACCCGGGAAACCGATCCATGGGACCATATGCAGCAATGATGTCATCCTCGATAAGCAGCCAGCTATCCGTCAGAACGGGCAGATTTGCCATCTCCTTCCCGGCTGCAAATACAACACCCGGGTCCCTGATCTGCACCAGCATTCCTATATTATATACTATCAGGCTCATGGTACCGGAGTTAAAGTCCACTAAGGTAGCAATATTAAAAATATTAGGATATGAGCTTCATTTTTCTTTATTTTTACATCCATTAAAAACGAACTCTATGAAGAAACTCTCGATTATTCTGTTTAGCATCCTGCTAACGGCTTCGGTTGTAGCACAGGATACAAAGACCGGATGGAACTTTGGTGCATTGCCGGCAATTACATTCAGCACTGACCAGGGCTTCCAGTACGGGGCACTGGTGAACCTGTTTGACTATGGCGACGGATCAATCTATCCCGAATACTATCACAGGATATACATCGAAGCATCAACCTTTACCAAGGGTAGCTCAATCCTCAGGATAGCGTATGATTCAGACTACCTTATTAAAGGTATTAGATATGCAGTTGACCTGAGCTACATGCCCGACTTTGCATATGACTTTTATGGCTTCAACGGATTCGGATCAGTATATAATAAGGAGTGGACTGATGACGAACTGGTTAACAACAACCTGTCGCCCGACTACAGGAGCCGTCTTTTCTATGCGATGAAGCGAAACCTCTTCCGTTTCAAGAACGATTTCATCGGCAATATCGGTGATAACAACTGGCACTGGAATGCCGGACTCAGCATACAGCAGTTTAAGGTCGATTATCTTGATGTCACCAGGTTCAACAAGGGGAAAGAATCCGAAGATCCGAAATACCTTGATCCTGACCAGATGACACTATTTGAATATTACACAGGTGCGGGAATCATTTCCGAAGAGGAGGCTGACGGGGGCTGGATAACGGGCATAAAGGGAGGCATCTCCTATGACAGCCGTGATCAGCGGGCCTGCCCCATGAGCGGCATATGGGCAGAGACAGGTGTTGAAGTGGCACCCTCGTTTCTTGGTTCTGAATCCACTTTTGGTAAACTCTATTTCACCTGGAGACAATACTTCACCCTTAAGGAAGATGACCTGAGCTTTGCCTACAGGCTCGGTTACCAGACAACACTATTCGGTGACGTTCCATTCTACTACCAGGGGCAGGTTATAGTGTCCGAGCTGAGAGGAGCACTTTCGGAAGGACTTGGCGGCAGCAAAACACTCAGGGGTATCCTTAGAAACAGGGTGGTCGGCAACGGGTTTGCTTATGCCAACGCTGAACTGCGGTGGAAAATGGTGCGTTTCCGTTTCATCAACCAGAACTTCTACCTCGGAACAAACTACTTCATCGACGCGGGCATGGTAACCTCCCCGGTGGATGTTGACATCCCGGCCTTCTCAAGCTACCTTGCTGCCAACCACCCTGGAGAATCAGTCGGGAATTACCTTCTTGACCAGAAAGATACCCCTCACATTGCTGCTGGCCTCGGCCTGAAGATAGCGATGAATGAGAACTTCATCATCTCGGCCGATATAGGCAAAGCGCTGAAGGAACAAGACGGAGGCATAGAGTTCTACATCGGACTGAATTACCTGTTTTAGGAGAAAGTCCGTAAAGTCTGAAGGATTTGCGATTTGCGATTTGCGATTAAATCGACAATCGAAAATCTGAAATCG
>CAYVYM010000032.1:12760-34800 GCA_964455705.1 uncultured Rikenella sp. | reverse complement strand
CAGGGATGCAGGGCCCCGGGGCAGGTGCGGGAGCCGGGGCAGGTCAGGGAGCAGGGGGATCAGGCACAACCACGGGAGGCGGTTCTTCTTCAACTACAACAACAACCACCACCACTTCTGTTCCGACAACCAATACCCTTTATTCGGAGAACTTTGATCTTATGGAGATTGAGGTCGGGATACCGGTATCACTCAATCTTAAATTTATGTCACTCGAAGCTGACTTAAGCTATATCTTCCCCACCTACACTGATCCGTCCTACCCTGCACCGAAGGGCTTCGTCTTCATGCTCTCGGCTTTTTTCAAGATCTTTTAAGTCCGTAAAGTCAGTACAGTCGGAAGGTCTGAAGGTCTGAAGGTCAAAAAGTCGAAAGTCCTTAAAGTCCTTAAAGTCTGTAAAGTCTGTAAAGCCGAAAGGATTTGCGATTTGCGAATTTTGATTAAATTGAAAATCTATAATCGAAAATTCCTCTATTGCTTGATTATCAGCCATATAACAATTCGGCAAATCTTTGGCACAACTTTTGAATTTCTTTACCCCGAAGAGACAGTTCTTCACAAAATATTAAAGAGATGAAAAAGTTAATTTGCACATCGATCTTCGCAGTTCTGGCAGCAGTGGCAACAGTCAGCGCCCAGAATAACCCGAAGGAATACCTGGGTCTCCCGGGTGATAACCTGAACCTATATGCAGTCATGAATCTCTTCCAGGAGTCTGAGACCCTTGAAGCGTTCGAAAGAAACCTCAACGATGAGAACTCAAGGATCAATAACCTCGACCTCAACGGAGACAACATGGTTGACTACATAACCGTAACTGACTATGCTGATGGTGATGTGCATACGATAGTGCTGCGTACGGCTCTCAGCCGCAACGAGCAGCAGGATATAGCAGTCTTCACCGTTGAGCAGATCCGCAACGGGGCGGTTCAGATCCAGCTCATCGGTGATGAAGCTCTTTACGGAAGAAATTATATAGTAGAACCCATATATGCAGAGACACCTAATCCCGGCTACAAAGGCAGGACAGTCTCCAGAGAGAACGTGACCGTGGTAACTACCACATATTATGAAGTCGCTGCCTGGCCGGTGATAAGGTTCATCTACAACCCATACTACGTCAGCTGGCGCTCATCATGGTACTGGGGTTACTACCCGGTCTACTGGAACCCCTGGAGGCCTTACTACTGGCACTACTACTACGGATATCACTCACACTGGTACCCTCACTACTACTCACACTACCGCCACTGGCACCAGCCCAGGTACTACGGGTACAACGACTACTACTACAGGAATGTAAGGGCATACTCACCCAACGTGTCAAAACGGATTACCGAGGGTCACTACAAGCAGACCTACTCGCGCCCCGAGTCCAGGAGAGACGGTGAAGCCCTTTATGCAAGCACTCGTGACACTCGCAGCAGCTCAGCAAGGCCTGCAACAGCAACCAGCACCGACAGGAGGAGCCCGGCAGCCACAGGCAGCTCATCACGCCCCGCAGCAGCAACCAGCACCGACAGGAGGAGCCCGGCAGCTACAGGCAGTTCAACACGCCCCGCAGCATCATCCGGTCAGAACGGAGAGGTACGCAGAAGTACATCAGATGCTGTAAAGAGCGCACCGACGTCATCTACAAGGAGCTCATCCACACCTGAGACTACAAGGCAGTCAACCACCCAGAGGTCACAGGCAACTGTACAGAGATCTTCACAGGCCCCTGCTCAGAGATCGCAGTCAACAGTGCAGAGGACCCAGTCCTCAGCTCAGAGGTCACAGGCAACTCAGCCTTCAGCCCAGAGATCGCAGTCAAGTGCCCAGAAATCGCAGTCAACTGCCCAGAGATCTTCACAGGCCCCGGCTCAAAGATCACAGTCAACGGCGCAGAGGTCGCAGACCTCAACTTCGAGGTCATCTGGAACAGTACAGAAGTCATCTCCTTCTGTCTCCAGGAAATCATCAGCACCCGCCGCCAGGTCACAGAGCAGCAGCCGCAGCAGCGAAGGCCGCAGCAGCGCTCCCTCAAGGAGCAGCAGCACTTCATCTAAGAGCAGCAGCTCAAAAAACTCTGACAGCAAGAGCCGCTCATCACGCAGGTAACGGCACAGAGCTCAGAGTCCGGAGCGCGGACTCAGAGCACAGACTATAATCCCGGAAACGCAGTGAATAAACTCACTGCGTTTTTTTTGTGCCACTGCACCAACCGGTAAAAAAAATCTGCACTCCATTAAAATAATATATAAAAATCTTGCGTTTGTAAAATATAATATTCTAATTTTGTAATATATAAATTTCTTATATATATAAATATGATATCCACAGATCTTATCAAGGGCTCACTGAAGACAATAGTACTGAAGGTGCTGAAGGAGAACGGCCGCATGTACGGTTATGAACTTTCCCGGAAGGTTGAAGAGCTAACTTCCGGGCAGATAAAGCTTACTTACGGTGCCCTCTACCCTGTCCTCCACAAGCTGGAGAACGAAGGTGTACTGGTCACTGAATCTGAGAACTACAATAACCGCATCCGTATTTATTACAGTCTCACCGAAAAGGGAGAGTCAGTAGTTACGGAAAAGATCAGGGAGATGAAGGAGTTCATCGATTCACTCCAGAACATTGTTAACCCACAGCCAGGCCTTAATCATGCCTGAACTTACGCTGCAGAATATTGAGGAGATCAGTCGCGACGTCAGCCGGCAGGAGATTACAATCCAGAACCTGTGCGATGAGCTGACGGATCACATATGCTGTGATGTCGAATATGAGATGCAGAAAGGACTAAGCTTCCCCGAGGCATATTCGGTCGTAAGAAGGAAGCTGGGATCACGAAGGCTCCGCGAGATACAGGAAGAGACACTATATGCAGTAGACACTAAATACAGACAGATGAAAAACACCATGAAGATTTCGGCCATTGCAGGCACACTCCTGCTTGGCTTTGCCGCACTGTTCAAGATCATGCACTGGCCAGGAGCGGGCATTATGATCATCCTCGGCGCACTGGCGCTGGCTTTTGTTTTTATGCCCTCGGCACTGACCGTGCTCTGGAAGGAGACGCACAGTACCAGGAGCCTCTTCCTCTATGTCTCGGCATTCATTGCCGGGATGTTCTTTATCATAGGCGTCGTCTTTAAAATTCAGCACTGGCCCGCGTCAGGACTTATCCTTAGCCTTGCAATGGCCTCCGGAGCGCTGTTGTTCCTCCCGGCACTGCTTGCAGCCAAACTGCAGGATGAGGAGAACCGCTCCAAAAAAATTATATATATTCTTGGTGCACTGGGTATGCTCAGTTACATAGCCGGACTGCTCTTCAAGATACAGCACTGGCCCTTTGCCACACTCCTCCAGTCAGCCGGACTGGCCCTGATCTTTTTTGTGGTCTTTCCCTGGTACAGCCGCCTTACGTGGAAGGACGACGATCATGTCAGCTCGGAGTTCATCTTTATGGTTGTCGGAGCCCTCGCAATCATCATGCCTTCATTGCTTATCAGTCTGAACACTGAGAAAAACTATGAGGGAGGATGGTTCATGCTCCGTGATCAGCAGCAGGCTCTGATCAATTACCAGTCGGCCAACAATGGGTCACTTATAAGAAGTTATTCTGATACAATTGTTACCCCGGTAATGGCTTCCGTCAGTTCACAAACAGGCAGGCTGCTTAAGATAATTGAGGAAATCGAAGCTGATATGAAGGCAGAAGCAGGGGAAGATTATTTCAGCACAATACCCTTCCGGAGCTTTCTGCAGGAGGGAACCGATACCCGTACCCGGTTGAATGAAGCCATGAAGGAGTACTCTGCGTTCCTTGCGGGTCTGAGGCCTGACAGCAGGACTACGATACCCCTGGAGTTGCTTGATCCGGCTGTCTGGTTTCCCCCGGAAGGTCAGGAGACTGAAAGGATATCACTCATGACAGGATTGCACATGCTTGATCTGCTGAAAAGCGGTATCCTGACTGCGGAATCATATTCCATCTCAGCTATATCCCAAAATTAACCGCCTGATAAGTGAAGATCATGAAACAGAAAATTTATATAACAGGTGTCATAGCCACCATGATAGTTTTCCTCGGAGGTATCTTTAAGGTAAATCACTGGCCGGGCGCAGGCATCATGCTGACCGTCGGGATGCTGATGCTGATATTTCTTTTCCTCCCTCTTGCCCTCATCAACCATTATAAATCTGAAGGAAGCAGGCAAAACATGCTATTGTATATCGTGACCTGGCTCACCTGCCTGGTGGTATTTGGCAGCATGCTCTTTAAGATCCAGCACTGGCCCTATGCAGGAAAACTGCTAATGATCGCCCTGCCGTTCCCCTATGTGGTTTTCCTTCCGGTTTTCCTGGCCACTACGGCGAAGAACAGTAACTTCAATATTTATAATACAGTTTTTGTGCTTTTCCTGTTATCGGGAATATCTGTATTCTCCGTATTACTCTCATTGAATGTATCAAAGGAAAGGATCGATGACAGCCTCAACCTGTCGCGAAACTATAACAGGACTGAAACGGTGCTGGATAAGATTCCGGCCTATCCCGGACATGATGCTGTAGCTCATAAGATTGATGTCCTGATTGGGATCGTTGACGATTATCAGTCGCGCATATTTTCCGCTGAGGGGATGACGGAGAATGACTGGAACAGTGATCCCTGGAGCTTTCCGGGGCTCGATCAGGCAGATGTGGCATCAGGTGTCCTGGTTACCGGGGGTAAGGAACCATCACTCGATCTCACCCTTCAGTCCGGGTTGAAAGACCTTATCAGGTTGCTTGAGACAACAAAAGGTTATGAGCAGCTCGCCAGGGTAGCCCCGGTGATATTTGAATTTGCAGATTTGCCCGGAGAATCAGATGAATGGACACGACAGATGTTTCAGGTGAATTCAAGGGCGTGGTCCCTTATCTATCTTGACGGACTGGAGACAAACCTGAAACTGGTGCGAAGGAGCATAAAGTAATACAGAATAAGCTCTCCCCACGGTGAGGGACTGCTTCACTGTGCTCCCCGAATAATACGTGTCCCTTACCTGTTTGCTCCCACCATCGTGATCATGATGACTCCACCGGCGCCTCGCGACCCATAGATGGCAGCATCGGAGCCCTTCAGGACAGTGATTGACTTGACCTGACGAGGACTGATGTCATCAATGGAGGCGACCACAATGCCGTCGACAACAAACAGCGGGTCTGTGCCGGAGTTGATGGAGTTTATTCCCCTGATGGTGATCTTGTTACCGGTTATCTGCACTCCTGGAACCTTACCCCGCATCATATCATAAATGTTTGTGTATGATGCGTTGGAGTCATCCTGGGCGTCAATATAACCGACATCAGTAGTGAGATTTTTCTTCTTCGTCGTACCGTAGCCGATTTCAACATCCATCTCCCCCTCCAACCACCTCGGCACGAAATCCTTTATCGCCTGGGTACCGTCTAAAACAAGTACAATCTTATTCTGACCCTCGATTAGTGCGATAGCCGAGCCGAAATTTTCGGTATATGCCCCGATACTTCTGGCTTCAGTACTAACTTTCAATTTGAAGGTTCCGTTTTTTTCGGTGATTACCCCCGTGTCCATTCCGTCAACAACAATCAGTGCCCCGCTAATAGGTGACAGGGTTGTGTCACTAACACTTCCCGTGACAGTTACAGTCTTCCCCTTCTTCTGGCCTTCAGCCTGATTCACTGCTACCAGTGCAATCATTATTAATATTAATATCCTGGCTTTCATTTTTTCAAGTTTAATTATGGTGCAATTTAGTAAAAAACTGATCACATGTCAATAGTTACCAGGCAGTCTCGTAGTCTGGAAGTCTGTAAAGTCCTTAAAGTCGAAAGTCAAAAGGATTTGTGATTTGCGATTTGCGATTTGCGAATTTGGATTAGTTCGACAATCGATAATCGAAAGTCTGTAAAGTCCGGAAAGTCGGAAGTCCGGAAAATTTGCGATTTGCGATTTGCGAATCTCGATTAAATCGACAATCGAAATTCGACAATCGAAAATTCCTCTTGCCTCCCCTGCAAACTGGCTCCATCTCCGCCAGCTGGCGGATCGGCCCTCTACTGCCTGATAAGGCTATTGCCTTTCACTTGAATATTACTACTTTTGCCCCACCGGCGGCAAACAACATAAACAGAGTAACATAAATGACATTTGATGAGTTAGACCTGGACCCCGACATCCTTGATGCGGTTGAATACATGGGATTCAGGGAGACAACACCGATACAGGAAAAAGCCATCCCTCCAATCCTCAGGGGTGATGATCTGATCGGCTGCGCACAGACTGGCACCGGTAAGACGGCGGCATACCTCCTGCCGATAATGAATGACATCATTTATAACCGCCCTACCCATACCCACACTCTGATACTTGTCCCTACACGTGAGCTGGCCCTGCAGATAGACCAGCAGATCCAGGGATTTGCCTATACCCTTAACATAACCTCACTGGCTGTATATGGCGGTGGTGAGGGCAGCGCCTGGGACCAGGAGAGGGAAGCGCTCTCACATGGTGCTGACATCATTGTTGCCACACCCGGAAGGTTGATCTCTCATCTCAACCTGGGATACGTGAAATTCAATGAGATAGAAACCCTGGTTCTTGACGAGGCTGACCGCATGCTCGACATCGGATTCTACGACGATATCATGAAAATAATATCGCATGTGCCCAAAAAGCGACAGACACTCATGTTCAGCGCTACCATGCCCCCGAAGATCAGGTCGCTCTCAAAACATATCATGAAGAATCCCGTGGAGATCGCCCTGGAGATGTCAAAACCCGCCGAAGGCGTTCTGCAGGCAGTCTATCTCCTGGAGGATAACCAGAAGCTGCCGCTGCTTAACAGCCTGATAGCCGATAAGCCTGAATATAAGAGCATCCTCATTTTCAGCTCAACCAAAAAGAAAGTCCATGAAATAGTAAGGGGACTGCGGTCGCGCGACTATACTGTCGAAGGCATTTCATCAGACCTGGAGCAGAAGGCACGCGAGGAGACACTCCTCCGGTTCCGCTCGCGCCGGACGCGGGTGCTGGTGGCTACCGACGTCCTCAGTCGCGGCATAGACATAAAAGATATAAACCTGGTGGTGAACTACGACGCCCCGTCGGATGCGGAGGACTACGTGCACCGCGTTGGCCGGACGGCACGTGCCGAGACCACCGGCGTGGCAATAACCCTCGTCAACAAGGCAGATATGTTCAAGCTGCAGCGTATCGAGAAACTGATCGGGTACAATGTCTTCAGAGCACCCCTGCCCGACTTCATAGCTGAAAGCCACAGCCAGGCACCGTCACACAGGCCATCCCGCCCCCAATCGAGGAAGGGATTCAGACGCAGATAGTCAGGTAGTTGATTATCACATTGACCATCTCCGTCAGCTCAATCAGATCATCTTCATTACTTCGTGCTTAATACCCCTGGTTTGATATTCGTATGTTCATTACCTTTGATCTTCACACCAATCATCGACTCCGATGGCATCAGATAAGAAATCAATGATCATCATCGGCGCAGGATTTGCCGGACTGGCTGCCGGCATCTACGGGCGCCTCAACGGTTATAACACGATGATCTTCGAGATGCATAACCAGCCCGGGGGACTCTGTACCTCCTGGAAGAGAAAGGGTTATACCTTTGACGCATGCATTCACTGGCTGGTAGGTTCATCACCCGAAAGCTCCTTTAATGCACTGTGGCGCGAGACAGGCATCGCTCAGGACAGGGAGTTCATATATGCTGATGAGTATTGTCGCTGCGAAGGAGCTGACGGACGCACAGTCATCATCTATGCTGATATAGACAGACTTGAAAGCCACCTCCTCAGTCTGTCTCCCCGCGATGAAGACACAATCAGGGAATTTATTAAGGGGATCCGGATGTGCGCGGCATTCGACTTCCCGTCTGATAATGATCCGTTGCCGGTCCGTCTGAAGAAGAGCGTGGCCACCTTCCTTACCTTCATGAAGCACGGCAAGGCTTTCCGTGGATGGACAAAAGTCACCGGTGAGGTCTTCGCTAACCGTTTCAGGGATCCTCTCCTTAAAGAAGCATTCAGGGAGATATGGATCCCGGAGTTCTCAGTGGTCTTCATGCTCTTCACTTTCGCATGGCTCCACCGAAGAAACGCCGGCTATCCCATTGGCGGGTCCTTACCTATGTCCCGGGCGCTTGAAGCGCGCTACAGGGAGCTGGATGGCGTGCTGCATTATAATAAAAAGGTGGCAAGGATACTCACCTCCGACGACAGGGCTACAGGAATACGGCTTGTTGACGGGACGGAGATAGCCGGTTCCAGAGTCATCTCGGCCGCCGACGGCCACGCGACGC
Source organism: uncultured Rikenella sp. (assembly GCA_964455705.1). Lineage (GTDB taxonomy): Bacteria > Bacteroidota > Bacteroidia > Bacteroidales > VadinHA17 > SR-FBR-E99. The sequence continues at coordinate 26,463 of CAYVYM010000032.1, read as the reverse complement.
TCTTCAACATGCTTGATGGCAAATATCTCGATCCGAAGACACGTGAGCCCTACGAGAAATGGCCCACATTCCATTCCCTCCTCTTTGTATCGCTGGGCGTTAACCGCAGGTTCGACGACATACCGGTCACCGTCTCCGGCATCACTTTCCCGCTGAGGGAGCCGGTGATGATAGCTGATAAAATGTGCGAGCGCCTTCCTGTACACATATATAACCAGGATCCCACCATGGCGCCGGAAGGCAAGACCGCTATAACAATAATGCTCGATTCAGACTACGATTATTGGAAGAAGCTGGCGGATGATAGAAACATCTATGTTCAGAAGAAGGATGAAATCGCTTCCCTCATCATCAGGCTCCTCGAACAACGCTTCCCCGGCATCACTGACCAGGTTGAGGTGACAGACGTAGCAACCCCGCTCACCTTTGAGCGTTACACGGGCAACTGGAAAGGCTCCTTCGAGGGATGGCTCATCACCCCGGAGAACGCTTATACAATGACAAAACCGATGTCTCAAACAGTACCCGGACTGAAGAACTTCTACATGTGCGGTCAGTGGGTCGAGCCCGGCGGCGGACTCCCAACTTCCATCATGTCAGCACGCAGGCTGCTTAAGAAGATCTGCAGGGAAGACGGCATCCGCTTCCACGGAAGCTGAATGCCGTCACTGCCGGGTAATCAACTGGCTGAACTGATACCTATGACTTCATAAGCCACAAGCCCTGTCGATCGTGCCTGAATTACCTCTTTTTTACCGTGATGTTGAGACCTCCGTTCATGTCTCCAGCCCTGTTGAGCCGGTACGTAAAAGAGAGCAACAGGTACCTCCCGATTATTGATGACCGCTTCTCAATAAGGTAGTTCATATCACTCTCTCTTATTATTCCCCTGTTACGGTCAAGAAGATCCACTCCGGCAAGTGAGAGGGTGGCACGGCGATTCTTCATGAAGTAATAGTTGACCCCGGCACCAAGCAACGGAACGAGCCGTTGTTCATTAAAACTCCCTGCAGCATAATTTGTTATGTCTGCCGAGGCATTTAAACTGAAGTGATCTCCCGGTGAAAAGGTTGCCGTTGCGAACCATGAAATATCACTGTAACTGTTGTTAAGTGAGTTTTGCAGTGAATATCTGGATGTTGCTAAACTAAGGGTCGAACCGGTCTCAATATCCCACTTCTCTTTCTTACGGTTTTCAAAGGTAAGAGATATTTTGTGGCTCATCCCCGTCATTGTGTTCTCCTCCCCGTTAACAAAGCCTGTTCCGCGACGGAACTCCTCCGCCAGTGACAGATTTACCCTGATACGCAGGGGTCTGACAACAGTGGCAAAGTCGACATCGGCACCTGCAGACCAGTCGTTATCCGTATTCACAAGCGTTACTGCCTGACCCAGGTCACTGTTAACAGTCCGTGCGTAGCCTATCTTATCGTTAGTATAGCTGGCATTCAGTCCGGTCAGCAGGGTTGTGAATGAGAACTGGTCAAAAAGCCACCAAGAGGCTCTGACCGAGTGGACATACTCTGGTCGAAGATCCCTGTTACCGTAAAAGAGCAAGAGGGCATTAACATTGTTGACAACAGGCAGCAGCTGCGCAGCGCGGGGCGTGTTTATGGTTGAAGAATAGCTGAAGGTTAGCCTGCGGCCTGACCTGTAATCATATTCCCATGAAGCCCGGGGTGTCAGAAAAAAGTACTTCTCATCCTCTCCTGTTACCCCGTTAAGTGTTGTATAATAAATCCCTGCCGTGGCCAGAAAGGAGAGACTCAGCTGCGACTTTGCAGTACTCCTCTTCATCGTAAGACCCGGACGTAAAGATCGCTCCTGCCTGGTGAAGTCCGGGCTGAGTTCTTCAACGGGTAGCATTTCAATCGAAAGATCACCCTGTCTGCGCTCAATGTCCTCGGATGAATATCCGGCATTCAAAGAGAGGTCCATATATGAAAACCTTGACACTTTATAAGTGAAACTTATTCCTGTTGAATATGTCTGGCTTAATGAACCGAGATTGTAAAACTGACTTAATTCATTAATACTATGAGGGTTAAAGTACTCTGTTCTGTTTGAAAACCGAGTCTCCGACTCATTCCCCGTAAATGCTGCTTTGCCTGTAACCTTAAGTATCGACTTGCCTTCCGAGATCCTTAACAGGTATGATGCATCAGCACTTCCTGAAACCATCTTCGCCATCTCATCATTGCTGCGTTCAAGGGTGTTAACAAGCACATCACCAAGGTAGCTTGCTGAAGATGAACCGAGAGGATTGGATGCATTATTACCTGTGACACTGCCATTGACAATGATGTTCTGTTTACTTCCTATCATCTTGCGCAGTCCGAAGTTTACAGTGTGGGTAGTGTCTCTCCGGACCTGTACGGCATCTTCTTCGATGCGGAAGTCCCCTTCGGGCAGGTAGTTCAATGTTGTAGTAAGGTCTGAGAGGTTTCTCTCAGAGCCGCTACCCAGGTAACTGATAAAAAACCTCTCTTTATTCCCGTTTGATACAGAGAAATTCAGCCCGGCAGCCCCGTTGGAGCCGGTTCCGTAAACCGGTTGCCCGAAATTGACAGGGAAACTGGTGCCGCCACCTGGTGAGGCATGTCCGTCACCCAGAGTGATTGACCTGAGGCCACCACTGAATGTGATGTAGTCTCCTAATGAGAACCCGTACTCATTCACATTGTTGAACATTCCCAGTGCTGCATATTGTGTCTTGTCCGTAAAGCGATAGGCTTTGCCTGATGCCTTCACATGTCCTTCAGTGCCAGCCCCTGCTGTCACATCACCGAAGATGCCGTTCTTCTTATTCTCATCCAGCACAAAGTTAAGAGTCGGGTTTCTCTCCCCGTCATCAATGCCTGAGAATGCCGACTCATCTGACTGTTTATCAAAGAGCTGCACTTTGTCTATTGCATCAGCCGGCAGATTCCTTGTTGCCACCTTCGGATCACTGCCGAAGAACTCCTTGCCGTCAACAAGCACGTTGCGCACATCCTCTCCCATGGCTTTAATGTTCCCTGCCCTGTCAACCTCCAGTCCCGGCAGTTTTTTCAGCAGCTCCTCAGCGACAGCATCAGGGTTGACCCTGAAGGCCCGTGCATCATATTCAATTGTGTCAGCTTTTAGTTTAAAAGGTATTCTCTCCCTGGAGACAACAACACCCTCCACATCATAGACCTTCGGAGCCATTATTACGACTCCCTGGTCACCGCCTGAAGGGCCAGGCAGGGTTACGTTCCTGTAAAATGTGACGTACCCTATGAGTGATGCCTGAAGTATATATTCACCCTTTTTCACATTGGTCATAAGAAAACGGCCATTCTGGCCTGTGACCGAGAAGTATAGCAAGGTGGAATCTGAAGGATCAAGCAATACAGCTGCTGCTGATGGTAATGGCGTTGCCGTCTCACTCAGAAGCTCCCCTTTCACCATGTAAGTTTGTCCGTACACCGAAAGGCATACTGAAAGCAATACTGTTAAAAAAACAGGTTTCATGAAGCTCTCCGTTTATCGCTTGATGACAATACGCACATGTCCGACGCCACCTGTATTTCCCTCTTCCAGACCCATCTCCTTCATCTTTTCCGCGACGATTGCGTCATACTCCTCCTCCGTCACTCTTTTGCCGTCGGTTGGTTTCCCCAGTTTCATCTCATCTTTTGGGAGTGGTTCCACGGCCTTTGCCACGAATGTCCTCATACCGTCATTAATATCGGCCTCCAGCACCATACCCGGAAGATCACTGAGAGTTGTCGGTCCTCCTTTTGCACCAAATTCAGGAGCGAACCATACTCTTGTAATTCTGCCGGTTGTATCTGTGGAAAGAGCTTCAAGACAGTTGTACCCGAGCACCTCCTTATTATTGCCTGTAATCTTCCACTTCGTTGCAGGCAGATCTCTCTCGACAATAAAGATCCTGTTCATGAAATCGCGCTTCTCTGTAACTTTCCTGTTCGCAACATCAGTGAAGACAGTGTTCTGACCGGACCCAACCATCCTTATCCTTACACCTTCACTGTGTTCCATGGTCATGTCTTCATTGGTGCTGCGGCTCTCCCTGAACAAAGTGAAGCCATCCCTGAAAAGCAACTCCTTCTCCGACTTTCTCTCTTTGGGAAGCATGCCTGCCAGTGCAGCATCACCCTCAACAGAAATCTCAAGCTTCACCTTCTCTTCAAAGATTATTATTCCTGATACAGCCTCAGAAGTACCTTCGTCCTGTCCATAGGCAAATGCAGCGCACATCATTGCGGCAGAAATTAAAATGATTGTTTTCATGGTCTTTTCTTTTTGCTCAAAAATAGGAGGAGCATTTAAAGAACGGGGTTAATATGAACCCAATTCAGGTTAATTAGGGTTAATCATTTAATTTCGTGAGTTTCCGGCGCTTATCTTTGTTGCGGTTTCCGTTATGAGAAAGGATAATAAACAGAGAAGGTTACTCTTATTGATGGCTTTGACACAGCTTCTGCTCACAACGTTTGTGGCATACTGGCTCCGTACACAGTATCTGTCATCAAGAGAGAGGCTTACGAAGGAGCTTTCAGATTATTATGTCAACACCCATGATGAGCTTATTGACACATTACTTTTTAAGAGTTATGTTAATCCTGCCCTTAAAGGGAGAAAAATAATTACTGTTAATCTCAGGCCAGACAAGGACTCCATCTCTATTAATAATGATTCCATATTTGCGAACCGGGAAACCGAGGATATCATCCTGCGCAGTGTCAGGATGATAGTATCACATTCTGAAGATTCATCCGGGCCAGTCAAATCGCACATCACAGCAGTTGGCTTCAATATAGATTCTGCCACATTCAGCAGGCGTTTTCACGGTAAGATGAATGATGCGGGCATGAGATTCGGATTCAGCTGGAATACAGCTGATGGCGATTCCGTTTCCGAAGTAACAGGTAATGCAATATTTATGGATCCGCTGCCCGGCACGAAGCTCCCCGTCGGAAGAGTATCAGGGTACGGTGGGTACCTCATGCTTTCAATTCTTCCGCAACTGTTCTTCGGGCTGTTTCTTACCCTCCTGTCATCACTGGCTTTCATCCTGACATACAGAAACCTGCGTGATCATGCGGTGCTTAATAACCTGCGCAATGAGTTCATCGGCAATATGACACACGAGCTCAAAACGCCTGTTGCTACGCTCCGTGTGGCGCTCGAAGCACTTGGACGATACGACCTCAGGAAAGAGCCCGTGGTGCTCGATGAATACCTCCGGCTGGCCTCACAGGAGACAGCCAGACTCGAGGAGCTGATAAACAGGGTGCTTGATCACTCGCTGCTCGAAAGCAACAGTCAGATAGCAAAGATGTCAGAAACAGACATCAACACCCTGGTCAGTGATGCAGTGGACCTGATGAAAATAAGACCTGCAGAAGGATCAGTGACATTCTTCCGCGCAGACGAGGAAATTAAAGTAATGTGTGACAGGCTGTACCTGAAAAGTGTTGTTCTTAACCTCATTGACAACAGCCTGAAATACTGTGATAAAACACCTGAGGTCAATGTATTCGCCAGGAAAGAGGGCCGGCATGCTGTAATTGAGGTAAGTGACAACGGTGCGGGTATTCCTGAGGAATACCATGACAGGATCTTTGAAAAGTTCTTCAGGCTTCCTTCGGGTAACGTTCACAATGTCAAAGGTTATGGCCTGGGGCTGAGCTTTGCATCACTTGTGATGCAGATCCATGGGGGAACTATCAGTATCAGGAACCATACACCAGGATGTTCATTCATAATCAAATTGCCCTCTGCATGAGCAGCAAGGTAAGGGTTTTCTATGTTGAGGACGAGCCCTCTCTCGGCAGGATCGTGAGTGACACCCTGATGAAACTGGGATATGATGTCATCTGGGAGCCTGACGGAGCAAAGGTGATCGCAGGGGTTAACGAAGCTAAACCTGACATCTGCGTGCTTGACATAATGCTTCCCGGAATTGACGGTCTGAGTCTCTGCAAGTCAATAAGAGGTATAAACCCTGTCATGCCTGTAATTTTTCTTACCGCGCGCACTGATACCCGGCAGGTGGTTGAGGGTTTTGAGGCGGGAGGAACGGACTACCTGAAGAAACCCTTCAGCATTGAGGAGCTTATTGCCAGGATAGAAAACCAGATGAGGCTCCTCGGTGAACGGGAAGCAGCCACACCGGGTCATGAGATCCTGAAGATCGGGACGTTTCTCCTTGATCTTGCCAGGTACGAACTTAAATCTGAATCAGGTATAATAAAGCTATCAAACAGGGATATGCAGGTACTGACCATGCTCTACGCCAACAGGAACGGCGTCACACCACGGCGTGATATACTCATGGCTGTCTGGGGCGATGATTCCTATTTCAACTCCCGCACACTTGATGTCTATATCAGAAAGCTGAGACGTTTCTTCAGCACTGACAGCTCTGTCCAGATCATCACCCTTAAGAGCAACGGATACCTCTTCATCATTCCTTAGTCACTTCATTACGGCTTCTCATAATCACTTCAATCCATCTTCACATTATCGCTGCCTGCCAGTTTGTTGGGCAATTACGATTCAGCTACTACTATTCTCCAGACCTTCCGGAAAATGATGTTCCCGTAGCCTTCCTGAACCAGTGTGACATTACCGCAGGTAACAGCGGCAGCTCTGTGATGAACGCAAAAGGTGAGATAATCGGTATCGCTTTCGACGGAAACCGGGAAGCCATGACAAGTAACTGGCAGTGCGACTTCAAGCTGCAACGCTGCGTTGCAGCAGATTCAAGGTATGTTTTATTCATTTCCGGGAAATATGGCAATGCCGGGTTCCTTCTAAAAGAGATGGGCGTGAACTGAACAGAATAGTACAAATATTTTCTTCCTCCTTTAACTGAAACTCCTGTCACCTGCAGGAGAAACATGGGCATCAAAAGGGCTGAAGGTCAGGCCCGGTTTTATTGTTCCCACTCTGCAAATTCTTTGTCGGAGCAGTCTCCTTCCAGAGGTGCCTGATGTTTAAATCTCAATATTGCTCAACTCTTTGGTCACTTCAAAGCTGTACTCGGGGTACTCATAGATCGGTACGCGCGGTTCAGTCTGCCCAATGCTGTAACCAAACAGCCCCTCGTACTGCCCAAGTTCCTCACCAAGCTCCTCAAGCTGCCTGAGGTACTCGTGTATCGACTTTGACTCGATGATGATCATCTTTCCCATCTTGTTGATGATAGGACTGTGTGACCGGGTGATATCATGATCGAACTGCAGGATGCGCCGGCCATACCGGGTGATACCTACCACCCTGAAGGTCAGGCTCTTGCCCACGCCGGGAAGGTTGAGCACGTTGCGGTCGGTGCCCAGGAAGGGCAGGTCGGCAGAACGGCGCAGGGCATCAATGCTCTCAATAATATTCTCTGCGTTGTCAGAAAACTGCCGTATGGTCTCGTAATGCTCCTTCTCGATCTTCCCGATGATCTTTTCCTCAAGCTGTTCCTGCACCACCCTCGCATTGGGTGCGAAATTGAAATTGTTTTCCATATAACCCTTCACCGTAAAGGTGTAATATGGCAGAATACCCGCATCATTGAGCACCTTTCGCAGCTTGGCAGTGTGCCCCCTCCGTGATGCCGCCGTGGTAAATACAAGCTGGTTGGTGATGAGCCATCCGGCACTGCTGAGTAACCGGGCAGCATGGCTCGACTCCGGGGTGACCTCCATGGGTGACTCCACATGCGTCTGTATCAGAAACTGGGTAATGCCTATCTCCCGGGCCTTCTCTCTGAAGTCACTGAGTATTTGCATAAGTTCAGGTGTCATCCTCTGCGGCAGGTAGGTCAGCATCCTCGTCCCGAGCCTGACCCTCTGAATCTCTGCATGTTTTTCGCCGTCAGCTCTCGTCCTGTTCTTCTCTCGCTTGTTCCATGCCATCTCATAGACAGCGTCAAGCAGCTCCTTCAGGCTCCTGTCTGAGCTCATCAGGGCATCACCGCCGGTAATGAGGATATCCCTCAACTGAGTGTCATCCTCGAAGTATTTCAGCAGTTGCTTCTGTTTTTCAGACCAGCTCTCAGCAGGCCTGAGTTTCTCAAGGTCAAAGTTCAGGTGACCGCTCTGGAAATCGAACATGCGCTGACAGGGTGAACAGAGTCCGCCACAGGCCCTGCCCATGGTGTCAGGGATGAGAATGGCCACCTCAGGATACCTCCGGTGGATGTTGTTGGCGGAAGGAAGGATCCACCCTGCCGCATTGGGTTCGCCCGGAACCACCTTGTCTTCTTTCTCCCAGGCGACGATATGCCCGAACTCTTCTACCAGCTGCCGGCTGTAAACGATGTAATGCCTTATGGCAAGGTCAGCCCCTATAGCGAAATAGGGAACACGCACATGAAGCAGTGAGAGGTAGTAGGGGTTCACGAAGAAGGGTATACCAGCCTTCTCGGCATCATACAGTATCTTCATCGTGTCAGGGTCAAGCGAGTGACCGAGCATCTCGTTGAGCAGGTCCGGTGAGCGCACGGCAAAATGCAGGTGGAACCTGTAGTTGTCCCACCACTCATCCATCAGCTTCAGTTTCTCCTCATGAGTTATCCCTTCGGGAAAAGCATATTTCTCATCCCTTATCTCTCCTGAAGCTATCTTGGATATCAGCAGGGTGATTATCCTCTCCTTATTCTCCCTGCGCAGCTCCACTATGCGCGGGTCGACTCCCGAGGGGTACATCTCCATCCATTTCTCAACCGTGTCCCTCTCCGGAATCACCTGGTTACTCTCACCCCTCAGTTGCCTGAAGAGCTGTATCATGTCAATAAAAAACTCCGGCTTGGCACCACCTGTGCCCTTGATCACGGCGAGCCAGATGAACCTGATGGGATTGCTCACCGCAATCTCGCCGCGCAGGTTGGGGTCAGGATACTCTATCCCGGCATGGTCTATGTAATCAAGTATCCTTATGATGGCATAGTCGTTCCATGACAGCTTCTCGAAATTCTCGCGTCTGGTGACCTTGTCGGTCTGAAAGCGGAAGGCATCCTTGCGGCTGCTGTATTCCGAGTGGATCCAGTTTTTGACACCTATCTGTGCCTCGGTCTCGTTCTTCGACTCCCTCATGATGGTCTCGAGCATGGGGTTCTCGCGCAGCAGTACCCTCAGCAAACGGTGTGAGCGTACACTGATTGCAATCCTGTCAAGCTTTTCGTTTTCTGTCATGATGATTATCGTTTTCGGTGGCCGGTCTAACAAAATACGAAAAAAAGAACGAAATCTACATATTTCTGCGGTTTATGTCATTTGGCAGACAGCTTCAGCTTCGACTCCAAAGGTCATGGATCATGGACCCGGGACACATAATTCCGGCTGTCAATAAACCTGAAGATTATGTAATTGGAAGTCTCGGGGTTCTAACATTATCACTTCTCAGTTGTTATAATTAAACAGGCATGCAAAATATCTCCCGACAGAGGGAAGAAATTTCAATAATTGTTTAATAATGATCGGAGGTTTATTATGATGGACGAATCAGGATGGCATATGTGGGGAATGGGATGGGGCTGGATTCTCGGCATCATCCTTCTGGTGGCAGTAATCTGGATTGTAGTCAGGGCTGCAAGCCGGAAACGAAAGTAAAGCCGCCCCGGAGCAAATCTGCCCTTGACTTTTAAAGGAGCGGTATGCGAGGGGCGAGATTGACACTATCTGTGCCCTGCGCTAAACAACAATCGCCACAAGGTCTACGTACTGCTTTTAGCAGCCTGCACCACCACGAACACCCCTCCTCCCCTGGTCTCAACAGCTTCCATCTTCAATCCTGCCATGCCGGCCAGCCATGGCATGCCACCATTTTGCATGTAGATCGTGAAGTTGCGGTAATGATCGTCCCCTGCCATATATTCAATTGACCAAGCGATAGCTGCCTGGATATTTTTTCGCATTGGGCAGTTATAGTCGGCAATTATGACCCTCTTCGCTATCCGATCCATCTCTGCAAGTATCTTAACCGCCAGGCCGGCTTCAAACTGGTGCATGGCCATTGATGCGACGGCCACGTCGAAGTCGTTGTCAGCGTAGCACGAGAGGTCGGACGCATCGTGCATATCCAGCGTGACATTTGTTATTCCGCGCCTGGACGCCGTAAGGCGGGCGGTGATGATCATATCCTCTGAGATGTCAATGCCTGTTATATGCGCCGCACTGCCCGCCATGGCCATCGTCAGCGCTCCCGTACCACAGGCTACATCAATGACGCGGTCCGACTGCCCTGCATACGCCGCCACGCTCCTTCGCAGTCCTGATATCAGCGGATCAATGAACAGCTGATACAGCATCCCCTTGAATGACCATCCCATAATCCCTCTTTTGCTGATGACAAAGATAGATGAAAGTCGAAAGTCCTTAAAGTCCTTAAAGTCGAAAGTCTATAAAGCCCGTAAAGTCTGTTAAGTTTGCCAACAGTGATGGGGTATCTTTTTCTTCGAAGCTTCCTTTATAAAAGAAATTGTATATATTCATAATCTGATGATGTTAGTGCTATATCTCTATTTATCAGTAATCTAAGAATAAAAACCAGTCAATACTTACAAGTGAAAGATCGTTTTCAATTATCAGGAGTCAGCAAAAGCATGCTGCTCCTGTTCCTCCTGACTGCGATTGCCTGCAGCTCTGCACAGGCGCAGGACAGCACCAGACTCAGGCCGGAATTTACTCCGGAGATATTCGGTATCCTTAAGACAAAGGTCGAATTTGACCTCGACAACTCACTGATGCGTTTTGAGGTGAGGAATGCCAGGTTCGGAGTTCTCAGTAAGATCAACGACTTCATGTTTTATAAGATCGAGATCGACCTCTCCGACGAGGGGGTGATGAAGATGCTTGATGCATATGTGAAATTTACCCCGGTAAAAAACCTCGGATTCTATCTTGGACAGCGGAAGATCCCCTTCAGCAGCGACTATATGCGAAGTCCGGCAGACAACATCTTTGCCAACCGTTCCTTCCTGGCAAAATATATAAATGACGGGATGCGTGATATAGGCTTCTATGCCGAATACGATATCCCCCGGCGTATACCGGTCCGGATAGTAGTCGGGGCCGTGAACGGCACGGGTAACAACAACCCGCAGTGGATCGCAAGACCGAATCTGGTCACAAGGGTTTCCGCAGGGGGAACTGAAGGGTTCAGAGCCACCGGTAATTTCTATTATGGCGAGGAGACCTACGAACAGAACCTGGTAATGGTTGGTGCCGAATTGCGATACGGCAGGGGAAATTTCTTCGTAGAGTCCGAGTACATCGCCCGGAACTGGGATGATACCCTTTCCGTCAGACATAAGGATGACGGAATGTATATCCATTCTTATTACAACTTCATACCTGAGAGCAGGATGATCACCATGCTGACACCGACAGCCAGGTTTGATTTAATCGGCGGGTCGGTTTTCAGCGGTAATACAGAGGCCAGCCGTTTCACCTGCGGCCTTAACATCGGGTTCGACACAAAACAGTTCTATTCCGAGATCAGGCTGAACTATGAAAACTACTTCAAGAGCCTCCTGCCTATCCATACTGACAAGCTGACCCTGGAATTCATTGGCCGATTTTAATGCTGGTTATGCTCTGTAATAAGACCATACTTTTCTTAACGATCCTCACGGCATTGCAGCCTGCGGTCTCCGGTCAAACCACCCCTGTGGAACATGCCGGGGTGACCTGGTACACCGTCACCAGAGTGGTAGATGGCGACACCTTCTGGATTGATGATGGCAGCAGGGTGGGACTGAAAATCAGGCTTATAGGCGTAGATGCTCCCGAGCCCCGTAACAGCGGGCAGAAACTGAAGGGCTATTTCGGATCCGAATCATCAGGTTACCTGGCACAGCTTCTTGACGGGCGGAAGGTCAGGCTTGAGTATGATGTCTCGCGTTACGACCGTTACGGTCGGACACTTGCCTATGTATACCTTGACGACGGCACTTTCGTTAACGCCGACCTGGTTAAGAAAGGATACGCCACAGTCATGACCATGCCTCCCAACGTCAGGCATGCCGACGAATTTGTCAAACTTGCGGAAAAGGCCAGAAAGCAGAAGAAAGGCCTCTGGAAGCCAGTCCCGTCACCCGCCAACGACTAACGACTGCCATTTTCTCTCAGTCTTCAGTCCTCAGTCCTTAGTCTAATAGACTGACTATCAATTCTTTATTTTTAGCTTTGACTACACACTGCCGATTGCCGACTGAGGACTGCTGACTGAGCTACTGCCTACTGCCTGCTGCCTGATCATACATCTTACCAAAAACATCTCCTTATGCCCAACACATAAGGTTCTGCAACCAGTTTGGCACACCCTTTGCATTTATACCTTCGAAGAGCAAATCTTCACAAAACTTAAAGAGATGAAAAAGTCAATTATCACATCGGTCCTCGTAGTCCTGGCAACACTGGCAACAGTCAGCGGCCAGAACTTCCCGAAGGAATACCTGGGTCTCCCGGGTGACAACCTCAATCTTTACGCGGTCATGGATCTCTTCCGCAATTCCTCTACCCTTGAGAGCTTCGAGAGAAGCCTCAACGACAGGGATACCCGGATCAACAACCTTGACCTCAACGGCGACTGGAGGGTGGACTACATCGCAGTATCCGATTACCGCGACGGCAACGTGCACACCATTGTGCTGCGCGCAATGCTGGGCCGTAATGAATACCAGGATGTGGCAGTCATAACGGTTGAAAGGCTCCGCAGGAACAGGGTAAGGATACAGATAATCGGCGATCAGGCTCTTTACGGAAGGAACTACGTCATCGAACCCCTTTTCGCAAAAAACAAGGTCAGATACTACAATGATCCGGTCTACTACGGGACGGTGAACGTCTACGATAATGTCTGGTGGGACATGTACGACTGGCCGGTGGTTGTTTACATCTACAGCCCGTACTACAGCGGATGGAACTCATCATGGTACTGGGGATACTACCCAGAATACTGGAGCCCCTGGAGGCCCTACTACTGGGACTACTACTACGGGTACCACTCGGGATGGCACAATCACTACTACAATCACTATCATTACATCGGAGTACCCAGGTACACTCGCTACAACGACTTCTACTACCACAGTGTCCGTCAGGAGTCGCCCCAGGTGCAGAGAAGGGTAGCCGAGGGTAACTACAGACAGACCTACTCACGCCCCGAGCTCAGGAGTGAAGGCGAAGCCCTCTACCAGAGGACACGTCCGGCTGTTACCGGGGGCACACGCAGCCAGGCTGCAGGCACCACACCCTCAAGAAGGGAAGCAGCACCGCAGTCGGTCAGCGGCAGGAGCACATCAGCCGGCACTGAAACCGACAGAAGGGTAGCCACCGATGCAAGATCGGATAGGAATGCTGCTGAAGCCAGGGAGACCGAAAGGAGAGCTGCTGAAGCCAGAACAGAACAATCAAAGGCTGCCGAAGAGAGAGTTATACGGGAGAGGGCCGCTGAGAGCAGGGCTGCTGAGCAGAGGGCTGCCGAAAACAGGGCCGCTGAGGCAACGGAATCTGAGAGAAAAGCTTCTGAGCAGAGAGCTGCTGAAGGCAGAGCTGCAGAAAGCAGGGCTGCAGAGGCCAGGGCCAATGCGGAGAGAGCCGCTCAGTCCAGAGCCAACGAAGCAAGGGCTTCCGAACAGAGAGCTGCCGAAAGCAGAGCCGCCGAGCAGAGAGCTGCTGAAGGCAGAGCTGCAGAAAGCAGGGCTGCAGAGGCCAGGG
>CAYVYM010000032.1:0-12660 GCA_964455705.1 uncultured Rikenella sp. | reverse complement strand
CCAATGCGGAGAGAGCCGCTCAGTCCAGAGCAAACGAAGAGAGAGCTGCTGAGGCCCGCAGAGCCGAAGCTGCACGCAGCACAACAATACCCCCGGCAGACGGTACCGGCAGAACGGCCCGTAAATAAACGGCTCCAGCTACTTGAAACTTTCTGTGGTAATGGTTCGACCCTTCCTGCGGTGTGTCGTCCCTCAGTACTTTTGCCTCGGCTGACTTCTCACGGTAAACCTTATCTCGACCATGCTTCTTAATAAACTGTAATATGTCTGTATGACCTATGTTAATTTTAGCTGACAGGAACGGACAAAAGTTGCCTCCGGCCGATTGTGGTTAGCAAGGCCAACCTTTGCAACAGGTCTCTGATAAGTTATTTTTTTTCAACAAGAGCCATCCCGCATCTGGGACAGTCTCCGGGTTTATCACTGATAACCTCAGAATGCATGGGACAGGTGTACTGAACACTGGCTACTTCCTTTGTTTCAGATTGCTTTTCCTTCCCTGAGTTGCTTCCGCAGGAGATGAGTGCGGTAGCTCCCAGAAGCACAAAACTGAAAATCAATAAACTCCTTTTCATAATCTTATAATTAATAAAAACATTATGAATTCAAGGTGTTGTTTGGCGTTTTATAAATTTATAAAACGAACAACACTTAATATTTAACATTTCTCACAGGGATAAGTTCAACACAGATGGAATTGTGCGAATAATGTAACTTTTTGATAACGTGATGTAACATTTGACAGACAGCAAGTGCTTAAATTTATAATCTAAACCCAGCACAAGTGTAATTTCACTGTACTAACCCTCCGGGAAGACCTATAGAAAGGAATTCACCTGCAGAACAAGCGGTGTACATCATAAGAAGGAAAAGAAGTTATATTATGAAATATGACACTATCGCAGTTATAAGTACATTATTCATTTCACAAATCACTTTTGCCCAAGCGGGTACAAACGGCGGTGACAGAAATGAAGAAGGAAGGCCGGTTAAGGAATATGATCTTACCATTGAAGAAAATAAAATGACCCTTGGTGGTGTAACAGCAAAGGCTATTACAATTAATGGAAGCATTCCCGGGCCGGTGCTTGAGTTTAATGAAGGAGATCTTGCTGTAATTAACGTGACCAATAAAATGGATGTTGAAACCTCAGTGCACTGGCACGGAATAATTCTTCCAAACTTTTTTGATGGTGTTCCATACCTGACCACACCTCCAATTAAACCCATGGCTACTTTTCAATATAGAATACCCATCAATCAATCGGGTACATATTGGTACCACTCCCATTCCATGTTACAGGAACAATCAGGGGTGTATGGCTCGATTGTGATTCAACCCAAAGAGAAAACCCTGGAATATGACAAGGATCTGGTAGTGGTTTTATCAGATTGGACCAACGAAAAACCTATGAATGTGCTGCGAAAGCTCAAGAGAGGCACCGAGTGGTATCAAATTAAGAAGGGAACGTCTGTGCCTCTGAGCCGGGCTATTGCTCAGGGAGGGTTTGGGGCCCAGCTTAAGATGTGGCGTGACCGGATGGAAGGGGCAGACATAGCAGATATTTATTATCCGGCCTTTTTAAGTAATGGAAAGCAGCTTGCCGAATATCCTGAATTTAATCCGGGAGAGAAAGTCAGGCTGCGATTTATAAATGCATCTGCTTCTACTTATTATTGGTTGGATTTTGGTGCAGGCAATCCAATGGTGGTTGCCAGCGACGGAGTAGATGTTCAACCCGTACACAAAAGCAGATTTCTCTTTGCAATTGCCGAAACCTATGATGTCATCGTAACAATCCCGGAAGGCAAATTCGAAATTATTGCCACGGCACAGGATGGCTCCGGCTACACAACCATTCATCTGGGGAGTGGGAAATTATTCGCCGCACAGGTTATCGACAGACCTGATAAGGTGGCTATGATGAAGCAAATGGCTGAAATGGATATGAAAATGGGTGCGCCCGCATTATTAGGAAATAAAAAGAATAAAACGCCGGAATTCCTGATGGAAAAATATGGAATGAAAATGAAGATGAATACAGACAGTGCCCGGATGAATCAAAAACATACCATGCCGATGAATGATATGATGGATATGGGTCACATGAACCATACCATGCCGGAGAAGGGTACAAACGGAGATTTTACTCACGATGAACGGATGACATATTTTAACTACAATTTCCTTGAAGCAAAAGTGAAAACAACTTTTGATCCGGATATACAGGTAAATGAAATGCTTTTAAATCTTACCGGTAATATGAACCGTTACGTCTGGAGTTTAAACGGTATCCCGCTTTCAGAAGCCGATAATATAGAAATTAAAGGTGGTTTAATTACCCGGATTATATTGAATAATCTCACCATGATGCACCACCCGATGCACCTTCACGGTCACTATTTCAGGGTTATAAACGAAAATGGAGAGCGTTCACCTCTAAAGCATACGGTAGATGTACCCCCAATGCAAAAAGTAACAATTGAGTTTTACAATGGAGAATATGGCGACTGGTTTTTTCATTGTCATGTACTTTACCACATGATGGGTGGTATGGCCAGGGTATTTAGTTATGATACACCAAGGGATGAGCGAATGGAAGATTTCGCCGAAAAAAATCTTATTGATGAAGCAGACCACTATTATTTCTGGGGCTCGGCTCAGTTAGGGTCTAATTTCTCTGAATTAAGGCTTACATCCAGCAGCATTCGTAATGAATATAATTTGCGTTTGGAAAGCGATTATGACCAGAATTCAGAAGTAGAATTTAGCTATAACCGGTATTTGAATGACTGGGTCCGAATATATGCAGGGGTCTATTCCGAAAATGAAAATTCCGGCTCTTATGATGGATTTAACACTGTGGGGTTAGTGGGTGTAAAGTATTTCACACCTTACATGTTCAATGTTGATGTGAGTATAGACAATCAACTTCGCCCCAGACTTCGGGTTGATAAAGAGATTTTACTGTTTCCACGGTTTTTTCTGGAAGGAGAATACGAATATCTGGCAGACTTTGGCTGGGTCAATGAATTAGAAGAAGACACAAGTTTTATTGGTGAAGATGAATGGCTGATCAGGGTTTCTTATTTACTATCCCGCAATTTTTCCATCCAGGCTAATTATAATAGCCAAAATGGCTGGGGGGGTGGTTTAAGTGTCAGGTTTTAATACCTGTCGCAGTCACACAGGTAAACTCCATCACTATTACCTCTGCTGTAAGGACAGGTGATGGCTTTCACCTTTTATTGTGATGCCTTATTTTCGATTGTTGTTCTGATTTACTGGTTTAACTACCGCCCAAATAGCTACAACCAGAACGATAAGGCCGATAATCCAACCATATCCCCCATTCCCCAGCCTTTATGTAATCCTTCTATCATAATAAGAGTTTAGGTTTTCACTTTTAATAAGGTTGCATTGATAGCAACAACAACTGTACTTGCCGTCATTAAAACGGCACCGGCTGCAGGACTTAACAATATATTCAGTTTATATAGAACACCTGCCGCCAATGGTAATGCTATAACATTATACCCTGTTGCCCAGATAAGGTTTTGGATCATTTTGTGATAAGTGGCTTTTCCAAATAGAATCAAACTGACAATGTCTTTTGGATTGCTGTTTACTAAAACAATCCCGGCTGTTTCTGCTGCAATATCACTTCCTGAACCTACAGCTATGCCAACATCTGCTTGCGCAAGGGCGGGAGCATCATTTACCCCATCACCAGTCATGGCGACAAATTCGCCCTTGCTTTGCAGTTCCTTTATCTTTTCTAATTTCTGATGAGGTAAAACTTCAGCAATAAAACTATCCATCTTTATCGTTTCACTCACGCTTTTTGCTACTTTTTTATTGTCGCCGGTAAGCAATATCGATTTGATATTGTTTTGTTTTAAAGTTTTTATTGCTTCTGCTGATTCCGGTCGTATCTCATCTGATAATGCAATATACCCTGCCAACTCATTATTGATAATGACAAATACAACTGTTTCTGTATCATTAGCCGTGAAGCCATCGGGAACAGGAATATTATTTTCTTTTAAATAACCCGGACTAACTACCAGTATTTTTTTACCTTCAACCGTAGCTTCAACACCTTTTCCGGTGATTGCATTAAAGTTTTCAGTTGAGGGAACAGCAATAGATAATTCTTTTCCTTTTTGCATAATACCAGTTGCAATAGGATGTTCGGATTTTTGCTCTAATGCAGATGCTAAACGAATAATTTCATTTTCAGTAAGTTCACTTTTCAGAGAGACTGTTTTTGATACTTCAAATTTGCCAACTGTAAGTGTGCCTGTTTTATCAAAAACGACGGTGCTAATTTTTCTTGCACTTTCAAATGCTGTTCTGTTTTTTATTAATAACCCGTGCTTTGCTGATAAAGCTGTAGATTTTGCTACCACCAGTGGTACTGCTAATCCTAAAGCATGAGGACAACAAATGACTATTACCGTAACCATTCTTTCCATTGCAAATGATAAAGCCTGCCCAGTAGAATACCAATATAAAAATGTTGAAATTCCCCCGACAAGGGCAATAATGGTTAACCATTTTGCAGCTTGATCCGCCAGCAGCTGGGTTTTAGATTTCGCTTTCTGTGCATCTTCAACCAACTTTACTACCTGCGAGAGATAAGAATCTTTAGCAGCATGAGATACCGTAACTTTAATAGAACCGTTTCCATTTATTGAACCAGCTATTACTTTATCGCCTATTGTTTTTCGTACAGGCTTAGATTCACCGGTAAGCATAGATTCATTCAGGTAACTTTCGCCATCAGAAATTACTCCGTCGGCTGCAACTTTTTCACCCGGCTTTACAAGAATTATATCGTTCTCCTTTAGGGTTTCGGTCTTAACATCGTGAACCATATCTGGCATCACCATGTGAGCATCCGACGGCATCAACCGTACCAGTAACTCCAATTCTTTTGAGGCTCCCGCTATGGATTTCATTTCTATCCAATGCCCTAAAAGCATGATCAGGATAAGGGTGGCCAATTCCCAGAAAAAATCCATACCCTTCAATCCAAAAACAATGGCGACACTATATATATAAGCTACCGTTATGGCGAATCCAATCAAAGACATCATGCCGGGATTCCTGGCTTTTACTTCATCAACCAATCCTTTAAAAAAGGGCCATCCACCATATAAAAACACCACTGAAGATAATGCCAATAAAATATACTTAGAACCTCTAAACGCCCAATCTACACCAATAAACATCTGTATCATAGGTGATAACAAGACGATCGGAATGGTAAGTATCAGCACTGCATAAAACCGTCTTTTAAAATCGGTAATCATCATGGCATGATCATGCCCTTCCATACCCCTTGATGGGTTGTGCCCACGATGCCTGGTACTGTGATCCATTTGTGAATGATCCATAGCTGTCATTTTTACATTTGTTTCGGGTCAATGTTGATATTCCATTTTATATTTTTAATCACTTAGTGAAAAATTGTGATTGTATACGGCTTTCATCTGTAACCTGGCTGTGACAAACATTTCAGGTTTAAAATTCCCTGATGTATGGCTGGTTTCGACCTTACTTTATTCTTGTAACAGGATCAGGCAATTGTTATTTCTTAGACAAATATACCCTGGTCAACCGGCAGAATACTCAGATAGCCGGTATTTGCCAGATTACCATGACCAAACAATTGATTCAGACTACGCAGAACCTGAGGATTCCGATTGCTGTTGATAAAAACCTTATCAAGATAATCGGGCCCGGGTTTCGTTAATAACTCTCCGGGTACTTGTTGGCATATGTGCTCTAAAAGCATTGAAGCTTCAGAGCCAAGCAAATCGGCTGTTTTATCTAATGTACTCATATACAAGTTATTATAATTATAACTTCTGCCTTATTCCTAAGCTTATATTCGTTTTACCTATTGAATCCTGAGCATTTTTCTCCAAACCGGTCAAAGCCCTGATTGCATCAATTGTTTCAGGGATTACAATGGCCTGATTATCTACAACATAAGCATAAAATAATTCATTGCCTTCCACCTTCAGCATGTCTTGCCACAGTGCAACTTCATACATATCGCCATAGGGTCTGTTAATTCCAAGCATCAATTCTTTTATAGTATTGTTTGCTGTAAGGCCTTCCGAGTATTGGATTCTTTATATTTCTTAATATTCTGAGCGGCTATTTTCTCAGGAGTACAATCCACAATAATATCTGCTTTTTTTATAATGTCGGAAAAAACGCCTTCGACCGGGACTCCAGCTTCCATAATTTGTTTTTTATAATCATCATTAAAAGCAAATACCGGGTATCCTTTCTGAACAGCTGTATTAATTCGCCAATCGGTAATGATGTCGCAAATCCCCACCATTTCCATATCATTCTGCAGGGTCACGGCATCAGCGACCCTTTTTCCAATTACGCCATATCCGTTGATGGCAACTCTGATTTTTTTCATTTTTCAGCTGATTTAAGATTTGGGATGAATCCTGAACAATCTTATTGCCCATGATGTATTATGTACCCTTCATAAATAGTTTCCTCCCCTTATTCATCATCTTTATCTGCATTATTGAGGAGTCATCTGTGGGTATATTTCTGTTTCCTGATGTGTGATGTTCATTTTGTGCATTAAGGGTTTAAGTCTTTGCAAGAATAGTTTACAGGATAAGACTTTTTTTAATGCCGGGTGCACTTCAACATTTTGATTGAATTTATATTCTTTAAGTGCAACCATTTGAATTGAATATTGTTCAACCCTTTAAACCGATTTCACCTTATTGAGGGAGTCCGACAAAAAAACGTAACCAGCTAACTTGAGACTTTCTGTGGTAATGGTTCTGGTGAGGATATAGCTCCCAGCCGTTGGCCAGCAGCTTTTCCTCGTGTTCCCCCATTCGTAAGCCTTATATGAAGTTCCTGTTCGTCAGACCGGGACTTTAGCTCCGGCTTCTTTCAGGTCCCACCTCACGGCAGGCACCCTTGCCTTTGGCTAACGCTTCCTGCTGTCATGTCGCGTTCGGGTCTCTCACCCTATAGTTATCGCCCATGCCGGACACACAGAAAATCCCGCATGACCCCTGGTCAGCGGGATTTATTATATTATTAACTATACCATGATTCCGGGTTTCTGAGGTCAACATTTATCTGATTTATAATAACATAATCTAAAATCAAGGCAATAATTGACCGGGAATTGCTGTTATTTTACCTGTACCAACAATATCTGAAATGAAAGCAGGAAAAATAAATCTGACAGGACTTTTAGCGCTTGCTGTAACAATGCTTTTGGTGACCGGAGGCTGCAAGAAGGATTCCGACGAGATCAGAGACGGAGACGGCAATGTCTATACCACAGTCAACATTGGTTCACAGGTATGGCTTAAGGAAAACCTCAGGACAACAAAATACAACGATGGTACAGCCATCCCCCATGTGACCGGGGACGCATGGGATCCGCTCCTTACCCCGGCCTACTGCTGGTTTGGCGATGTGGCAGCTAACAAGGATATTTACGGCGGCCTTTACAACCTCTTCGCAGTCAAGACCAACAAACTGTGCCCCGACGGCTTTCATGTCCCCTCCCGCGGTGACCTCCTTATTCTGACAGATTTTCTTGAAGACAATGCCGGAGGCAAAATGAAAAGTATGACACTGTGGAGTGTTCCCAATGAGGGAGCCTCGAACAGCAGTGGATTCACTGCCCTGCCCGGAGGCATGCGCACATCGGCATTTATCCATAACGGCATGTTTGGATACTACTGGACCTCCACCCTCTTCAATACAAACTCAGGGTACTACGTCACACTCTCCTTCGACAATGCCCTTGTGCAGGAAGATAATCGCTGGGGATCATCCGGGCTCTCGGTGCGATGTGTTAAGGACTAGCATCCTTACATAAATAATGGCTACGGACTGTCGTCTTACAATTCAGATTTCTTACATTTACATGATAAGCCCGGGCAAAATCAAATGAACCTCCTCTTTGTCTGTACGGTAAACAGGATGCGCAGTTGCACTGCCGAGACCATTTATGGTACAAACCCTGCCTATAAGGTTAAGTCCGCCGGCATCACGCCCGCCGCCCCTAATCAGATCACTCCCGAGCTGCTAAACTGGGCAGATAAGGTCTTTGTGATGGAGAACCTGCACAGGGCATTCATCACTGAAAAGTTCCCCGGAATAGATCTGAGTGCGAAGCTTATCGTACTCGACATCCCCGACTTCTTCTATTACATGGAGCCCGAACTGATCGACCTTCTCAAAGAAAAAGTAGATCAGCACCTCACCCTGTAATCAGCAGGCAGACTACGGTCATCAGCTTCCTGGTCCCTCCTGCCGTCGTTCCAGTTCAGCTCTGTTCCGTCGGGATGTACCACCATAAACTCATCCCTCTCAGCCTGCCTGTCAAAACCCTTGCGAGTGACGATGATCATGCCTTCTGCCGGAAACATTTTCTCTGTATTTTTGTCTTATATAAACTTTGCGTAAACAAAAACCTTAAAACCATGCAGACCATACTTGGCGCCAACGGCACAATGGGTAAGCTTCTTGCCAGGGAGCTTATGGCTTATACCGACAGGATCAGGCTTGTGAGTCGTAACCCGATAAGAATAAACGAAACTGATGAGCTCCTCGCAGCCGATCTGACACAGCCCGGAGCAGTTGATAAGGCAGTCAAAAGCTCTGAAGTCGTTTACCTCGTAGTAGGATTTGAATACAACGCAAAGGAGTGGGAGGAGAAATGGCCTGCCCTGATGAGGGATACGATTGAAGCCTGCGCCAAACACGGTGCGAAGCTTGTCTTCTTTGACAACGTCTATTTGTACGGCAAGAATAGTATCTCCCACATGACCGAGGAGTCGGCCATCGATCCTCCAAGCCGCAAGGGAGAAGTGAGGAAGCGGATTGCGAAGATGCTTCTTGATGCTTCCGGAGAAGGCTGGATAAAGGCACTCATTGCACGGTCAGCCGATTTCTACGGTCCCGACAGCAATAATGACTTCATAACCCAGATGGTGATGAAAAACTTCAGGGAAGGCAAGAAGGCTATGTGGTTTGTGAGTTCTGATATCAAACACTCTTTCACCTACACGCCAGACGCAGCGAAGGCCACGGCTCTTCTGGGCAACACACCTGACGCATACGGACAGGTATGGCATCTGCCTACCGAGCGCCGCAATATCACAGGCAGGGAGATAATAACGATGACCGCCTCTGAGATGGGCGCTGAACCGAAG
This sequence comes from uncultured Rikenella sp., assembly GCA_964455705.1. GTDB lineage: Bacteria > Bacteroidota > Bacteroidia > Bacteroidales > VadinHA17 > SR-FBR-E99. The sequence goes on along the minus strand of CAYVYM010000032.1, from coordinate 3,429 downwards.
ATATCGCACCTGCCGAAGTTCATGCTGCTGCCCCTCGGTCTCTTTATCCCCGTCATGAAGGAGATGCGTGAGATGATCTACCAGTATGACCGCGACTACTTCTTCGACTCTTCAAAGTTCACCCGCAGGTTCGGCATCACAGCCACACCATACGAGGAAGGCGTAAAAGCCACATGCCAGGCTTACAAGGAATAAGACGGGAGTTCCCCGGGAGGCTGCCTGAGAGGCCCGACCTGCACCCTTTGGCATGATTTATGAAATATTTCCAGACAACGAAAACTAAAAATCTATCATCATGAAGAAACTGTTATTACTCGTGGCACTGATAAGCTTCGGCGGCTTTGCCGTTGCACAGGTTAACCCCAATGCACTCGGCGCACGTCTGTATGGCGGCGGCGATTTCAGCGGTGCTGAACTGTCATTCCAGAAAGGCCTCAACGACAGGAACAGGCTGGAGCTCGACGCAAGCTTCGGGTTCAGGTCAGATAACTCCAGAGTTGCCCTTTTTGGTATTTATCACTGGGTCTGGAACATCGTCGGAGGATTTAACTGGTACGTCGGACCGGGAATGAGTGTGATGTACGACACGTTTGACGGGAACAGCTATGTGAATGTGGGAGTTGGCGGACAGATAGGCATCGAGTATGATTTCAGGGATCTCCCGATAACCGTGAGCCTTGATGCACGGCCTATGTGGGATTTCCTGGGTGATGTAAACGGACTGGGCTGGGGCTCAGCCCTCGGAATACGGTTTACCTGGTAATAGCTGAAGAATAACCGGCTGGCATGCTGCCAGCCTCCCTCCGCTCCCTGAAGCTGATAAGCATTCCCCTCTTTTCGTCCCAAAGCCTGAGCATCAGCGACTCAAATGCCGACCAGAAAGTTACCGGCCTGGTCTGGCTGAGGAGAGGATTCTCGTCGTTGCACCTCTTAAGGTTATAGTTGGGAATGAGAGGACTGAGATGATGGATGTGATGATATCCTATGTTCCCGGTAAACCAGTTCAATACAGTCGGGAGTTTGAAGAACGAGCTGCCATCAAGTGCCATCGTCTTGTAATCCCATGATTCAGCGTCGACCCATTTGACATGTCTGTACTGGTGCTGTACATAGAAGAGCCACACACCATGCACCGTGGCGAGATAGAGGACCGGCAGCTGTATCATCAGGTATGCCTTCCATCCTATTGTCAGGCCCATCATAACTACCATCACGCTAAGGGCCAGGTTGGTCAGCTGAACATAAAGATGCTCCTTCAGTGACATGTACTTTTTTGGAAGACGGTACAGCACAACAAACAGAAGCATCGGTGCAATGCCGATGAGGAAGAGCGGATGACGGTACAGGCGGTATACAAAACGCTGCCACCTGTTCATCATCTGGTACTCTCCTACTGTCAGGGTCATCACGTCTCCCGTCCCCCTTTTCTCCAGGTTACCCACTGTCTGGTGATGGATGTGATGGTCGCGGTGCCAGCGTTGGTAAGGAGTAAAAACCAGCAATCCGGTTATCACACCAATGATAGTGCTCATGCGCTTCGACCTGAAGAATGACCCGTGACCGCAGTCGTGGAAGATTATGAAGGTCCTTACCAGGAACCCGGCGGCAGGTACACACAATGCCAGAGTGAGCCAGTAAGAGATATTCAGCGACCATATCATCAGCACCCACATCAAAAGGTATGCCCCCACAGAGTTTATTATCTGCCACCAGCTCCTGTGGTTATCAGGCTTGTTATACCTTGATATGATCTTCATCCATTCGGGTTTTCCACCCTTTTTGTTCACCGTCTCCATCATTCCCGCTGAGATCATATATGCGAGCCTTAAGCGGCAAGCCACTGGAAATCAGAAGACAAAGTTAGGATATTTTGACTTTAAATTCAATAAGTCTTTTCACCTCTTTAGTCCGTTACCTGACTGAAAATGACCTCTGCATGAAATCCTGTTGCACTTCGTTTACGCGATTGAGCCCCCTCCTCAAAACGTTGACTGAGGACTGCCGACTGCCGACTGCCGACTGAATTTAAGTATCTTGCATGCCAAATAACAGCTATGAAAGCATACTACTCTACCGCATACGGGGGATCTGAATCATCAGCGTACGGTGATCTCCCGGACCCTTCAACTGGCTTGGGGCAACTGCTCATTGAGGTAAAAGCGGTTTCAATTAATCCGGTCGACTGGAAAATCAGGCAGGGCGTTGCCAGGCTTGTTACAGGCTTTCGATTCCCGCGGATTTTCGGGGCTGACTTTGCCGGGATTGTAAGGGAGACAGGTGAAGGGGTAACTGTATTCAAGCCAGGTGACAGGGTGTATGGATCCAGGTCGACGGTCTTTAACAGAGGCGGAGCCCTCGCTCAGCTGCGTGTGGTGGACCAGGAACTTATCAGGCCGATCGCGGCCGGGATGACTTTTAAGGAGGCAGCCTCCCTGCCCATTGCAGCCCTCACGGCGCTGAACGGACTGAGAATATGTGGTGTGAAGGAAGGAACACGAGTGCTTATAAATGGCGGCACGGGCGGAGTGGGCCATTTTGCAGTTCAGATAGCCAGGGCCAGGGGCGCGGTGGTCACTGCAACATGTAGCAAGGTAAACAGTGAGCTTGCAAGAAGCTTCGGGGCGGATGAGGTCATTGGATACGGCAGGGAAGAGCTTTCCGGCTACACCACAAAATTCGATGCCATAATGGACGCATACGGAAAGATGGATTTCAGCCTCGTATGTCACCTGCTGAAACGCGGAGGGACTTACGCCTCGACACTTTTCATACCACCACCGTATCTTTCGATATTTCTTGTAAGACTGATTCACGGCAAGCGGTTGACTTCGGCAAATATACGGAAGCGGCCGGATGACTGGCAGGAACTTGAGAATCTGTATGCTGAGGGCAAACTCAAACCGTTTATTGAAAGCATCTTTCCTCTTGACCATGCCGCTGACGCATTTGACCTCGCCGTTGCAGGCAGACCTCGCGGTAAGATAATCGTGACCGTATCCTGAAATACGGATCATCTTAATTTTCGCAGGGCAATAATCACCCTCATTCTTCCGTCATTAACAGGAAACTGATAACAGGATGCCTTTAAGTCCCGGGAGAATCATAGCTATAATGTCGCTGGCAGCCTGTCTGCTGATTATATCATCGTGCTCCAGACTGGCAAACCCCGGGGCATCCCGGGTGACACTCGAAAACCCGGCTGAGAGGAAGAGGCTGAATGAATTCATGGATGCGGGAGCCGAGAAACCGCTTGACACCCGCAGGACCACCCCGGATGAGATCATCAGTACCGCCCGCCGGTATCTCGGTGTTCCTCATTGTATGGGCGGCAAAACAATGAAGTGCATCGACTGCTCAGGGTTGCTGGCGGTTGTCTTCGCCAGCCACGGTATGCAGCTGCCGCACAGCTCGGAGGAACAAGCCAGGTAC
>CAYVYM010000031.1:16384-35728 GCA_964455705.1 uncultured Rikenella sp. | reverse complement strand
ATCACAATAAGGAGCATCGGAACCATGAGTCCAAGAAGAATTGCAACCAGGTAATTCTTCATTGTCTTCGGCTTTATCAGGGTGCTGTTCTGTACAAGAGCCCTGTCAATGACCCTGTTGTCTGTTATCTGGGAGGCCTTGGCGATGCCGGCTTCAGCACGACGCTCAAGCAGATAGGTGTAGACCGAGTTGTTAAGATCAAACTTCCTCTGGATGCCTATCAACCTGCGTTCTGTTCCCGGAAGCCTGCCCAGCTCTTTTTCTGCGGAGGTAATCCGGTTGTTGATAGTATTCATTGTGAGCTTAAGCTGGTTGACAGTGCTTGTGACATTCTCACGCAGTGATGCCCTGGCGTCTTCAATCTTCTGGTCCATCAGCTCCACCTGGGGCAGATTGTCTTTGACAGTAAACGCCACCTGTTTGCGCTGTTGCTGGAGCCTTGAGAACTCCTCAACAAGCTTGATCAGCGTGGGGTCACTGACACCCATGATACTCGGCGATATTATGCTCTCATTCTCTTCGCGGGCATCGAGATAATCAGAGAGATATTCATAATATTGCATCTGCAGTCCAAGGATATTCTTCTCTCCTTCAAGCTTTTCCAGTTTCTCCAGGACCAATGTGCCCTCCAGGGTAAGGTCAACAAAACGGTTGTTGAGCCTGAAGCTCTCCATGCTGTTCTCTGCTATTCTCAGGGAGTCGGAGATCAGTCCAAGCTGAGCTTCGATGAAATCAATTGTATTATCGGCCGCACGACTCTTCCACTCCATCCCCTGGCGGATATACAGGTTCATCAGGGTGTTCAGGAAGTCTGATCCCTGCTCGGGTGAATAACCATCGAAAGTGAGATTGAATACAGAGGCATACTCTTTAACCGGCTCCACCTTCAGGCTGGCACGGTAATCGTTTGTCAGTCCGGAGAGGGATTCGAACCAGACCAGCCATCGATTGCTCTCATCCTTAATGGCTTTTGTGCTGTCACGCAGTTCAACAACAAAGTTAAAACCGGCCTCTGTAAAGGGTTGGCCAAGAGAGTATTTTTGTGCTTCATTTCTTGTTCCCTGGTCAATGACTGCTTCTTTGTCTTTACTCCATTCGGCAAGTTTTTCTTCATCAATCTCAACAGTGTATGTCTCCGAACCGGTAAACCTGAAAGTCATCGGTACGTTTTCGGGCTGTTCATCACTGAGTACCCTGATCACGAACGGTGATGTTTTATATGTTCGTTGCCCATGGATTCCGTTTCGTGCTAAAGGTATATATGCTATGTGGGTCTCAGGCATATCTTCAATGACGCGATAATTGAGAGAGTAGGACTGGAGGATTGCCACCTCATCCTCGAGGTTGGGGTATGGGTTGTAGATGTTGTTGGCAAATATCTGTTCCATATTTGCGATAGCGCCTGAGGTTTGCTGCTCCTTGATGAGCAGTGTGCTCTTCACATTGTAGACGCGTTGCGAGTAGCGGTTGAAGACATAGGCTATGGCCAGGGATATGAAGAGGGCCGCGGCGATCCAGTGCCAGTTGCTGATGAAGAGCGAGACGTAGCGCATCAGGTCGATGTCGTCGGAAGGGGGGGCAGGTTTTTTTGAAGTTTCCATGTTTTGATAATAAAGCTGGTATGGAATAGTCAAGTTTAAAGGCAGTAGGCAAAGAAAGGTTAAAGGGTAAAGGTTAAAGGTTAAAGTAGTTCAGGCAGTAGGCAAAGAATGGTTAAAGGATAAAGGTTAAAGGTTAAAGTGGGTATAGGTTTTGCTGCTGGCTGAGGGCCAGAAATTTCAGATTTGAAAAGTCCTTCGGTTGGTCAGTCACATCGGATTGAGTGCCTAACAATCTTAAGGTCAGTTAAATAAAGCGTGAGCCGGTATATTTTTACGACTCGTTATTTTATGTCAATACTTCCCCAAGTTATTCGGACTTCCGCCAACGGCGGATTGCGACGAGCAAATATATTAAAAAAGGTTAAAGGTTAAAGGTTAAAGGTTAAAGTTTTAAGGTTAAAGGGTAAAGGTTAAAGGTTAAAGGTTAAAGGGTAAAGGTTAAAGGTTAAAGGTTAAAGGTTAAAGGGTAAAGGGTAAAGGGTAAAGGGTAAAGTTTTGTTCACTAGTCTTCGGTGTAGTACGAGCCGGATTCACCCCCGGCTCCCTTGCCGTAAGAGCTGTGGCCGTAGTATTTGTAACCGTAGTTGTAGCCGTAGTTGTAACCCATTGTGTATCCGTAGCGGAGACCGTAACCGTAGTAACCTGACATGGAGATGTCATTGACAACGATGCCTGCGTTCTTTATCTCCTTGCTCCGGTAGATCTCATCGACAAGATGGAGGGTGTTCTTCGATGTATAACGCTGCCTGACAACGAAGAGAGTGATGTCTGCCAGTCGTGCCAGGAGCATGGCGTCGGTGACGATGGCCACAGGCGGGGTGTCGATGATTATATAGTCATACTGCTTCCTCGCCCTCTCAAGGAACTCTGCCATCATATCACGCTCAATGAGCTCTGCCGGGTTTGGCGGTACGGGGCCGGCAGTCGCGAACCAGAGGTTCTCAATGCCGGTCTTCCGGATCACCTCTTCATACTTGCAGTTACCGCTGAGGAAGGTACTCATGCCAACAGCGTTGTCCAGGCCGAGTATCTTGTGGATGCGCGGCTTGCGCAGGTCGAGGCCCACAAGCAACGTCTTGCGCCCCAGCAGCGAGATGATGGCTGCCAGGTTCGCGGCAACAAAGGTCTTGCCTTCACCGCTGACGGTGGAGGTGACATCGATGACCACCGGCTTGTCATCAGGGGTGAGGTATTTAAGCGACGTGCGTATGCTGCGGAAACTTTCGGCCAGAGTGCTTCCGGGTTTGCTGATGACTGGTATCTCCGTGCCGTAGGCGCTGTGGCTGATGAAGCCGAGGATAGGCACCTTCGTGATCTTCTCTATATCCTTCTTATCAATGATCTTGTTGTTGAGAAGGTCGATGATGATGACGGCGATGGCCGGCAGGAGAAGCCCCAGTATGAAAGCCAGCATGTAGTTCTGCCTTGTCCGGGGCCTGATGCGTGAGGCATTGTAGGGCTCTGCCTCGTCAATGATCTTGTTCTCGGATATGTTGGAGGCCTTGGCAATGCCTGCCTCAGCCCTCTTCTCGAGGAGGAAATTATAGACGGTGCTGTTCAGGTCAAAATCGCGCTGTATGCGTATCAGTTTCCTCTCAGTACCCGGAAGTCTTCCCAGCTGTCTGTTCACCTCCACAATACGGTTCTCAACATCCTTCATCGAGATGGCGATCTGGTTGATGCTGTTGGTCACATTCTCAAGGAGCGCGGCACGTGCCTGCTCCACCTGGCCCGTTATGAGGTTCGTGGCAGGGAGCTCGTCCTTAAGGACAAACCCCAGCTGTCTCTGCTGAAGCTGCAGCTGAGAGAGCTCCTCCACCAGCCTGATGATCAGCGGATCAGCAATACCCATCACGCTGGGAGATACTATCAGCCCGGTCTCATTGCGCGAGGTGAGGTACTCCTGCAGGTATTCATGATACTGCATCTGGAGGCTGAGGGCATTCTTCTCCATCTCATAGCGCTCAAGGCGCTGCAGCACGAGGTTACCCTCAGCGGTGAGATCAACAAAGCGGTTGTCAGTACGGAAGTTCTCCATCTCCGCCTCGGCTATTTTCAGCGAGTCAGAGACAAGGCCAAGCTGTTCATTGATGAACCTTATAGTCTGATCGGCAGCGAGGTTCTTCCATTCAAGCCCCTGGTCAATGTATGCTTTCATCAGGGTATCAAGATATTCAGCCTCCTGCTCGGGTACCAGTCCTGTCACCGACAGGGTGACCAGTGTAGCATCCTCCTCTATGGGTGTGACAGAGAGCTTGGATCGGTAGATGTTTGCAAGGGCTGCCGGCCTGGTGAACCAGAAGTAGTACCTGTTAGACCACTCTTCGTCATAGGGAGATGCCTCCCTGTGCCTGGGGAAAATGATAAAGTCGAAACCGAACCGGTTGAACCTCTCGCCAAAGCTGTGTTCGCCCTCATATTCGTTTGACTTGATAGTCATGAGATATTTCTCCGGTGAGAGGACACGGATATCTACCCGCCGGCCTGCAGGCTGGAGGTTGATTGTATCCCATACCACAACGAAGGGCGAGTTCTTGTAAAGGCGGCTTTCGGCAATACCGCGGCGTCCGATAGCTGTATAAACAATATGGAAATCCTCCAGTTTATACATCACCTGATGGTTGAGGCCGAACGACTTCAGGATGCCGATCTCATTCTGCAGGTTCTGGCGCGAGGAGAAGATATCGCCTCCCGGGATGATCTTATCCATGCCCGAGTAGCCTCCTCCGTTCAGGTCATCCTTGATGAGCATGGTGCTCTGTACGGTGTAGAGTTCCTCGCCCCAGCGATTCACCCCGTAGGCGATGCAGAGCGAGATGAAGAGCGCCGCAGCGAACCAGTACCAGTTGCTGATGAAAAGCGAGAAGTACCTCCGGAAGTCGATCCCCTCGTTCTCAGGCATGTTATAGTTCTGATCATCGTATTCCATCAGGTGGTCTAATTTATTTGCCAAAATAATTGATCAGCAGCAGTGTGGTGGTGACGGTACTTGTTATCGCTGTGAGGATGAACGATATTGTCGGGAGGTTCACGTTGAAGACCTTCTTCGGGTTAGGCTGAACGATGACAACATCATTGGGAGTGATAAAGTATGCCGGCGATGAAAGCAGGCTCTTGTCCTGAAGGTCGATATGATATGTATAGGTCTTGTCGTCAACCGGCCTGATGACGAGTATCTTTTCCTTGGTGCCGGTCTCGGAAATGCCTCCGGCGCGACCGATAGCCTCGAGCACCGTCAGCTGGTCATTATAGTTCATGTAGGTTCCCGGGACCCGCACCTCACCGAGGACTGTGAACTTGTAACTGAGCAGGCGTACTTCCACATAAGCATGGCGGAAGAGAGAGTCGACCTTAGTCTGAAACAGGTCTCTGACTTCGTAGATTGTCATTCCGGATACAGGGACTTTGCCAAACAGCGGTACCGTGACCCTGCCCCCGGGGTCGATGCTGTATCCCAGCACATACTGTGATGCCTCACTCTGAATATAGGTGGTACTGACGCCGGTACGGTCGGTGAGCATCTCGGCGAGTGCTCCCTCGGGTGTCTGCGCCTTTACGGAAACATAGAGGATGTCACGGGGCTGGATCTTATAGTCGGGCACATCCATCGGGAAGTATTCCTCACCCCCCGTTTCGGGAAGGTTATTCAGGTATGAGAGTTCCTTCTGGGTGGAGCATGCTGTGGCGAGAATGATGAGGGCAAGGAGGGGGAGGAGCTTTTTCATTTTTGGTATGTTAAGGTCTGATCCGCCAGCTGGCGGACTGAGGTCTGAAGGTCTCATTTTTTTGCCGGGTGAATGGCGTATTAAATATCCTAATTTTTTTCGAGTTTACGTATTGCATTGGCTTTAATATCTACTGTGAGGTTCATGCCGGGCTGGATTATTCTTATCACAACCTTGTGTTTGCGTCCCACCCTGATGAGCTCTCCGCGGAGGCCGGTGAGGGAACCGACGATCACCTCCACCTTGTCGCCCTCTTCATAGACATCAGTGCTCACCTGCACGTTGGCGTCGCTGCCGCAGAGGATGCGGAGGTTGGTGATCTGCGCCTCGGGTATGGCGACGGGTTTGCCCTGTATCATGATGAACTTGACCACGCCGTCGGTGGAGCGTATAGGAAAGAACTCCTTCGGGACGGCCTTGACGAAGACATAGGAGCTGATGAGGGGTTTCTCAATGAGTTTCTTGCGGTCTGACCACTGGCGGAGGGTCTTCTGCAGGGGGAGGAAGGTCTCTATGCCCATCTCGTTGATCCGGTCACTGACCCGTTTCTCGGCCCTGGAGTTTGTATACAGGGCGTACCAGGCTCTCTCCGGCTTCTTATTCACCGGAGCATCCTCCTTCACGGGTATGCCCTCCTTCACGGGCATCTCCTCCTTCACCTGAGTGTTCTCCTTAACTGGCATCACCTCCTTCACCGGCGGGGTCGTGGTCTCTTCCATTACAATCTAAATTGCATGGCAAAAGTAATAAAAATGTCTGAAGGTCTCTTGTCTCAAGGTCTGAAGGTCTGGTAATCATTTTATGACCTTTAGACTTTAGACCTTTGGACCTTTAGACTTAGAGTCTGGACTCAAATGAATCTCTCAAACACCTTCGCCATTCGATCCTGCTCTGACCCTGGCAACTGATATCTGTCGGCTGTCCGTCGCCATCGGCTGACTGATTCTTTTATCCGGTCAATAATTCTTAATCCACTTTCCTTGTCGATCCGGAAAAACTCAATGACCTCAAGTGCCAGATTCAGGTCCAGCGCATTATCAGTAAGACTGATGTTGAGAGATAAACCTGTTCCGTTTTCATCAGGATTAAGATCAAAGGCAGGCGAGAGAGTCCAGCCCTTGTCCACCAGAAGAAATCCATGATTCCTCAGGTGATCATCGGTATTGGCGATCATGATATTAAAGACAATCCTGGTCCAAAGCTCCTGCAGGTCGCTTTCAACACTGGCTCCCCTGGAAGCCAGAAAATCGGCAATCTCCAGGTAGCTGGCTCCTTCGCGATAGCTGTCACCGTCTTTGTGGCCCGGCATAGTCATTGCAGAGGCAAAATGGATCCGTTCACCGATGTCAGTCCTGTCAAATCGCTTTGTCAGAAAAGTATGATTACGGCCAGAAAGCTTCCGGACCATTGAATGTGGCACATTAATCCCGGAAGATTTTGCAAGATCATTTGCCACCATTTCCCAGCCACCGATATCTTTTGTATCTGATCTGCCGGGAAATTTAGCAATCCAAAGTGTTTTTGCCTTATCCTGTACACTTGCTTTAGGCCTCGCTCCCCCAAGTGAAGATCCCGGATTGACCAGCATGGTCAGCCATTTTATGTATTCCGGGTTATCAATTATATCTTCTTCCTCAAGCAGGAGGCTGATATGTTCCAGTTCATTCAGTGACGTCCATGGGGGCGTAGCATACTCCTCATTGTTGTTAAGGAAAGGACCATCCGGATTCTCCTTAAATCTCAATGCTCCCATCCTGTGGCCATCAAAAACACCGAGGAGGTAGTCGGATTCCCTGAGTGTCATTTCCGGCCTCTTTTCAGATCTCGCCAATGCTGCTTCGCGCCTTTTCATCAGCATCCGTCCCCAACGGTCGGGGGAGGAGTCCAGGAAAACGCCAAAGTTATGTCTTTCATCGCTGGCATATTGAGCGCCTGAAGACAAGAACAACTGAGGGTCAAGGTTTTGTGAGGAATTCGTTTTGAGCCAATCATTATAATAACTGAATGAAAAGATTTCTTTTCCTCTGACAAACTCAGCCCTGAGTTCACCCATCAGGACAGGTTCCTGCAAACCTGTCCAATGAGCGTAAACATAGATTTTCCTGAGGTTATTTCTGGCTTCCATTGTCTTGTTACTCATTAGTTGTAGTGCCGGGATTTCTGTCTTCAGTTTTTACTTTTGCTCTTACATTGATTTTTGGCGCCCTTTCTTTTATTGTCAATCCGGCATCCTGTATCTTCCGGCCAAGTGCGTCATCTTTTGCCACCTCGGTAATATCCTGTTCAAGTCCCAGCACGGCCAGAACCTTGACATATGCCCCGATTGTTACATTGGAGTTGCCTCTTTCAATTGAGTGCAGAGTCGGTCTGCTGATATCAGCCCTCTCTGCCACCTGCTCCATGCTGTATCTTCGTCTCAGCCTCGCAAGCCGGATGTTCTCTCCAAGGGTAGTCAGTGTCTTTTGTGCTCTTGGTAATAATATGTTGTTTCGCGTTTTCATCATAAAATATTTTGATTTTAAAGGTATGATGGAACCACACATGCTTGTAAATTATACTTATTCGTGTTTGTGATTGTGGTCAATCATGTAGGTTTCATAACATTAATTCTATTTTACAAATATAAGCATTTTTGTAAATTTTACTTACTGTTATAAAATATATTTATTGATTATGTCTTTATATTTGGCCTGCGTTTTATGCAAATTTGCATTCGAAATGCATATTTACATATAAATCCGTAGAGGCCAGCCGGACTTTAATGGCCTTAAGACTTAAAAGCCCCACACGATGCCGCCGCTGAGGGTGGTTGTATTGCCGAACAGGTGCGAGGGGTACCAGAACTGATTTCCCGATACAGTGCGACGGGTCACCGACGCCCGCACCTGCACACCGCCGGTGATGAGGTAGCCGGCTTCGAAACCTGTGGCGGCGTTGCTCCACTCAACGGTCCCGAGATACGGCAACCCAACCCTCGGCCCCCCGATGCTCTGGTAATCGGTGCCCCGCTCCGACCACTCATGCCAGAGCCGGAGAGTCATCGCCCGGACCGGCCGGTAATCGAGCGCCAGGTACCAGCTGCGACTGTTATCGCGGAGCCAGTGGCCGAGGTTATGCCCCTGGTTCTCGAAGGTGGTGACGGGCACATTGTGCTGGAAGGTGAGCGGGTAGGTGAAGGTACACTCGGCAGTGAACCAGATGTCAGGCGTGAAGCTGAAATTGCCCGCTCGAAACCCTCCCTTCCACGAGAAGAAATTATAGTCGGGCGTGGTGAACCTCGCTGTGGAGAGCTCATCAATGAAGAGCGTGCCGTAGAGGTGCAGATGTCGGATGTTGTTGGAGCTTATGTCAATGAACATCTGCGCGTTGCTGTTGTTGATACCCGAATTGACACCATGATCAACCGATTTGTAGAAGAATATCGGCATCAGATAGTAAGGGGTGATGCGGGGATCGGACCATATAACGCTGTTACCCAGAGAGATATTGAGTCGGGGAACAGGGGTGAAGGTGAACAGGTTTGCCGCGATGTATTTCTTGTGATAGATCTCGCGGTACTCAGTGCCATATGCATTGGTGAGCCAGTATGAGCGTGAGGAGTCGACCACCATCGAGGTGAGCCACCCGTGCAGCCAGGTCATCTCCACCCAGTCTGCGGGTTTGAGGTGGAGTCTTATCTGCATGAATGAAGGTGCCCTGCCCGAGAGGATGTTCGTTCCGGCATAGCCGCTGCCCCACACGGGTGAGTCTTTCAGGAAGGAGATGTCGCCCCAGCGCCACGCATAACTTACCCCGCCGGTCATCTCGGAGAAATCGGTTCCGTTCTTGATGTGCCCGCCACGCTCACGGGTCAGGTACTCAGGTGCCCCGAGCAGAGGCTCCTGGTGATTGTCCTGCAGCGCCGCGAAGAAAGCCCACCGGCCATAGCTGCCATAAACCTTCGCGCCGTTCTTCCAGCTTTTGGTCCTTGTGCTTGCGACACCTGTTAGCCAATCCTCAGATGCGTCAGGAGTAGCTCCGACCGTGAGTCCCAGTATCGGTGAAACAGTGACACTGAAGAGGGAGTCGCGGTACTGCGCAGTAGCAGGATTAAACAGAAGCTTAAGCTTTCCATCGCCTTCGGTAAGGCTGAAGTTTACGAGCCAGAAATCGAGCTCCTTCTGTTGTCTTCGCGATAACAAATCTCTATGATTATCAGCCTCCTGCAGCTGTCCGGCTATTACCTTACGGGAGTATGGCTTTATGACCCTGTTCAGGTCGATGATACCGTCGCCTGCCAGCTCATCAATGAAGAGGTAAACGGCCTCGTCGGTCACCGGCTCAGGAATGGCCTGTGAATGCGCTGTGATGCCGCAACACAATAACAGTAGTGTTAATAAAGTTTGTATGTATGTTGAAGAGTTCATCTTTTTGAGGTTTCACAAAGATAATGCTTACAGCAAATTTGCACCATACTGTCGATAAATCAAGGGGGTTATGAACAGAAGCCGTTTTCGGGTTTATACAATTACAGCTGACATCGTCATTCTTACGATCTCGTATGTGCTGATGACAATGCTCAAGCCGGCCGGGGTCAGGCATTACATTCCGTCGCACCTGACCTTCTTCGTAATACTGGCACTGCTGTGGATAATAGTCTCGGTTGCCAGCGGGAAGATAGGCCGCGGGAGAATAATTAATCTCCGTACACTGCTGACACATGTTCTTGTTGCGAACCTCATTGCGACGAGCATTGTCGCTCTGCTGCTTTTTGCCTTCCGTGACCTGGCGTACTCAAGGCAGGTGGTCTTTGGCACCACCCTGACTGCCACTGTCATTGAGCTTGCCTTCGGGACCATCTACATGGCCTTCAGGAAGGCGCCGCTGCTTCAGCCTGCACCGGAGAAGCTGTCGGAACGCGAGATGGTGGCCCGCACTCATTCGGTCGATCCTGCTGAGGTCACACCTCCGGATCCTCAGCTGGCATTACGACTGCAGGAGGGGTGCTCACGCGAGCGGGCCGAGACACTGTCATCAATGGTCAGCAGTGATGAGACATCACGACTGGCAATTGTATCGACCTCTGAGGCATTTAACATACAGAACCTCGAGCAGGGTGACTACAGCTGCATCATCAACCTCAAGCCGATGAACAACATCACCGGGCTTGACAAATTTCTCGATAAGGTCAACGCGCGGCTGAAGGATGAAGGCATTTTTCTCTGCTCGGTGGAGACACTTGAGCAGCGTGCCCGCCGGTTGCGGAAAAAATACTCACTGGTTTATTATCTTATAGCTATCCCTGATTTTATTATCAAGCGCGTGGTTCCGCGGTTGCGTATCACCAGGGGTCTGTGGGAGAGTCTGACCCGCGGGGCCAACCCGCCCTTCTCCAGGGCTGAGGTTCTCGGACGACTGTGCCGTGCCGGGTTCACAATCAGGCAGGAGAAGTTCTCAGGTGACCTGCTCTGTATCAAGGCGCAGCGCACGAGGGTACCGGTTGATGCCAATGGCAATGGCTACGGGTTTATTATAGCCCTGCCGCGTGTGGGTCGCGATGGCGAGATCTTCAATGTATACAAGTTGCGAACCATGCATCCCTATTCTGAATACATACAGGATTATGTGTATGAATTGCACGACCTCGAGGAGGGCGGCAAGATGAAGCACGATTTCCGGGTTACTACCTGGGGACGGTTTGCCCGGCGTGTCTGGCTCGATGAGCTGCCGATGATTGTCAATATCCTCAGGGGTGAGATAAAAGTATTTGGGGTCAGGCCGCTCTCAAACCATTACTTCAACCTCTATGATGACGATCTGCGCGACAGACGCATCAGGTACAAGCCCGGACTGATGCCTCCGTACTATGCCGACATGCCTGCCGGGCTTGATGGCATACAGCTCTCGGAGATGAGGTATTTCGACTCTTGGGATAAGGACCCGATTGGGACTGATCTGCGGTATTTCGCGAGGAGCGTATATAATATTGTGTTCAGGAGTGCGCGCTCCAATTAGGTCTGAAAGTCCATAAAGTCAAAAGTCTATTTCTGCTTGAGCTTGGCCTCCATGCTGAGGGTGGCGTGGGGTACTGCGCGTAGTCGCTCCTTGCTTATGAGCTGTCCTGTCTCACGGCAGATGCCGTAGGTCTTGTTCTCAATACGTACCAGTGCCGCCTGCAGGTGCTGTATGAACTTCAGCTGACGCTGGGCGAGCCTGCCGGCTTCCTCCTTTGACAGGGTTGTGGCACCCTCTTCCAGCACCTTGAAGGTGGGTGAGGTATCCATAGTATCATTATTATCCTCATGGGTGATGCTTGCCTTGAGAACATCGTAGTCTTTCCTGGCTTTGTCGAGCTTGGCCATGATTATCTGCCTGAACTCACCCAACTCCTCATCCGAATATCTTGTCTTTTCTGCCATGGCTACCGGTGTTTGTATTATCCGGCAAATGTAATATAAAATATAATATATTTTGCATCAAAATTTGCAGGCAAAAGGGAGTAGGAAGTAGTGAAGGTTAAAGGATAAAGGATAAAGGTTAAATTATTGCTCCAATGAAGGCAGAAGTGTCAGTCTTTAATCGGCTGTCCACAGTCGGAAGTCATAGCAGGCAGTAGGCAATAGGGAATAGGCAATAGTGGGAGGATCAGTCATACCCTTTTGCGCATAAGCCAATAACTATTGTAGAAGCATAAGGTGCTCAACAAACCTAATATATGGGCTACTCAACAGCTGACGGAGAAGTAGCCAGACAAACCGTAGATAATTTTAAATGATCTGTCCCATATCCATTTTCAGGAACTCATACCAGGGGATACCATTCCCCCCGATGAGCATAACTCCGGCATGAGGGTAAACTTTCCTGAAAGCCTCCAGACCTGATCTTCCGTTGGCAGCTCCACTCTTCACCTCCAACGCCAGGATCTTCTCGCCCCTGGCAAGAACGAAATCTGTTTCGATGTTACCCACTCTCCAGTAATAAAGTGAATAGTATCCTTTCATCTGGCCATCGAGCAAGTGTGCTCCCACAGCCGATTCCACATATCTTCCCCATCGGTCAGGATGATCTCCTATGTCACTGAACAGTTCAGTTGCGGATGCGCTCATCAGGGCTGTGTTGTGCACCATGAATTTCGGGCTCGATGAACGTTGTCTGACAATGCTGCCTGAGTACTTTTCGATGCCTGAAAGCAATCCTGCTGAGCCGAGGAGCGACAGGTAGAGCGACAGGGTCGTGGTGTTACCGGCATCCTGCAGCTGACCCAGTACTTTGGTCATGGAGAGCTCCATCCCCGAATACCTTACCCCCAAATCAAATAGTCGACGCATCAACGCAGGTTTGTCAACCCTGGTGAGCATCAGGATATCGCGGGAAATGCTTGTTTCCACGAGAGAATCGGTAATATACCGCTTCCATCTGTTTTCATCATCAACCAGAACCACTGAGCCCGGGTACCCACCAAACCAGACATATTGTTCCGGACTCCATCCAAAGGCATCCTGCATCTCCGACATGGTCCAATGTCCCATATAGGTAACTTCAAACCTTCCCGCAAGTGACTCGGTAAGACCCTTCTGAAGGAGGAGCCTCGATGAACCCGAAATAATAACCTTAAGCGCGATTTTATCGTGGGTGTCCTCATCCCATAGCTTCTTTACGATCTCGCTCCAGTTCTCTATTTTCTGTATCTCATCAATAGCCAGCACGAACTCTCCCTCACCTTCCTTACGGATAATCCGGCGAGCAGCCTCCCAATGCTTCTCTATCCATGCCTCTGCGGGAAAACCCGCTCCGTCAGCAGAGATATATCGCGATTGAATTTTCAGTTTTTCAAGAAGTTGATTGACCAAAGTGGTCTTACCAACCTGTCGCGGACCAGCGATTACCTGGATAAAGTTTCTTTTTTCCAGCATCCTTGACTCAATCTTCTCTATAACAGGTCTTTGGAACATGCTAATAATTTTTACTCAGAGTATTGAGCAAATTTACTCAATATAACTAGTAAATGCAAATTTTTCTCCCAGGTAATAGGGGGTGGGCAGTAGTGAAGGATAAAGGTTAAAGGTTAAAGGTTAAAGTACACTACTGACGACTGTGGATTGCCGACTCAATCACTATTGCCTAATACCTATTGCCTACTGCCTTATTCTAATTAACTTTGCAGGCTGAAAATTTGCAGGTATATGTCGAAGAAATTTCCCGAATACAAGGGTCTTGACCTCCCGAGGGTGAACAACGAGGTGCTGAAGATGTGGGACGAGAATGACACCTTCCGCAGGTCGCTCCGCAGTCGCGACGGCCGTGGCGAGTTCGTCTTCTACGAGGGTCCCCCCTCCGCCAACGGCATGCCCGGAATACACCATGTCATGTCACGCGCAATCAAAGACGCCATCTGCCGCTACAAGACGCTGCAGGGCTATGAGGTGAAACGCAAGGCCGGCTGGGACACCCACGGACTGCCCGTGGAGCTCGGCGTGGAGAAGTCGCTCGGCATCACCAGGGAAGACATAGGCACGAAGATCTCTGTGGATGAGTACAACGCCGCCTGCCGCAAGGATGTGATGAAGTACACCGATGCGTGGGAGGATCTTACCCGCCACATGGGTTACTGGATCGACATGGAGAACCCCTATGTCACCTATGACAACAGGTATATCGAAACCCTCTGGTGGCTGTTGAAGGAGCTCTACAAGAAGGACCTGCTCTACGAGGGATATACAATCCAGCCCTTCTCCCCTGCCGCCGGCACCGGCCTCAGCTCGCACGAGCTCAATATGCCAGGCTGCTACCGCGATGTGAAGGACACCACATGCACCGCCCTCTTCAATGTGATAAGAAATGTTAAGTCGAAGTTCCTCTTCAGCGGCATCGACACCGAAGAGGTGAAGATCATGGCATGGACCACCACGCCGTGGACACTGCCGTCGAACACCGCCCTGGCAGTGGGCCCGGAGATAATCTACGCCAGGGTTACGACGACCAATCCATATACCTCCGAACCCATCACGGTTATTTTAGCCGGGGAGCTGATACCGGTGATCTTCGCCCCGGACAAGAAACTGGAATACACCGTTAACGGCACATATAAGGGCTCCGAGCTGAAAGGAATTGATTACGAGCAGCTTATCGACTGGGTTAATCCCGGTGAGGGCGCCTTCCGCGTCATCACGGGCGACTTTGTCACAACCGTTGACGGAACGGGAATAGTACACATTGCTCCCACCTTTGGCGCCGACGACTACCGGGCCGGGCGCGAGCACGGCATCCCGCCGCTTCTGGTGCTGATGTCCGACGGCTTCCAGGGACCGCTGGTAGACCGTCGCGGCCGCATGGTACCGCTGGGCGATCTTGACCAGGCATTCATTGCCACGCACGTTAATACCGACACATACGGTCCTTTTGCCGGTCGTTATGTCAAGAACGAATACGACGAGACACTGACAGAGGCCGATGCCACCCTCGATGTTGACATCGCGGTGATGCTCAAACAGACTGGCAAGGCCTTCCGCATAGAGAAGCAGATCCACAACTACCCGCACTGCTGGCGCACCGACAAGCCCGTACTATACTATCCGCTCGACTCATGGTTCATACGCACCACCGCGCTGCGCGACCGTATGATTGAGCTGAACAACACTATCAACTGGAAGCCCGAGAGCACAGGCACCGGACGCTTCGGCAAGTGGCTCGAGAACCTGGTCGACTGGAACCTGTCGCGCTCACGCTACTGGGGCACACCGCTTCCCATCTGGATGACCGAGGACCGCCAGGAAGAGATATGTATCGGGTCGGTGGCCGAGCTGAAGCTGGAGATCACCCGCAGCATCGATGCGGGATATATGACACGTAATCCGCTGGAGAACTTCGTTACGGGCGACAACAGTCTGGAGAACTACTCGCTGCTTGACCTGCACAGGCCTTATGTTGACGACATCATCCTTGTGAGCAAGACCGGGCGGCCGATGAAGCGCGAGACCGACCTGATTGATGTCTGGTTCGATTCAGGAGCCATGCCCTATGCGCAGGCACACTATCCGTTCGAGAACAGGGAAAACTTTTCCAAGATGTTCCCGGCTGACTATATCGCCGAGGGGGTTGACCAGACCAGGGGGTGGTTCTTCACCCTCCACGCCATCGCCGTAATGATATCCGATTCGGTATCCTATAAGAATATTATTTCCAACGGCCTGGTGCTCGACAAGAACGGCAACAAGATGTCGAAGCGGCTGGGCAACGCCGTCGACCCGTTCAGCATCATCGACCAGCACGGCTCCGATGCCCTCAGGTGGTACCTGCTCACCAACGCCCAGCCGTGGGATAACATTCGCTTTGATATATCAGGGGTGGAAGAGGCGAAGCGCAAGTTCTTCGGAACGCTCTACAACACCTATTCGTTCTTTGCCCTCTACGCCAATGTCGACGGTTTCACAGGGAACGAGCCGCAGGTGCCCGTTGGGCGCCGGCCCGAGATAGACCGGTGGATAATCTCGCTGCTCAATACTTTGATCAGGGAGGTCACGGAGAGGTATGACGATTATGATATCACCCCGGCCGGCCGTGCCATCTCCGACTTCGTGACGGAGAATTTATCGAACTGGTACGTACGGCTCAATCGCAAGAGGTACTGGGGCGGCGGCATGGATGAGGACAAGCTCTCAGCATACCAGACGCTTTACACCTGTCTTGAGACCGTGGCCATACTGGCAGCGCCTGTCATTCCCTTCTTCACTGACCGGATCTTTACCGACCTCAACTCGGTCAGCGGGAAATACGGCGAGGGCTCCGTTCACCTTGTCGCCTTTCCCTCTTTTGATAATAAGTTGATGGACAAGGCGCTGGAGGAGCGGATGGAGATAGCGCAGAAAATATCGTCGATGATACTTGCACTGCGCCGTCGTGTGAACATTCGCGTGCGCCAGCCGCTGGCGAAGATCATGGTGCCGGCCTCCGACAAGCACTTCCGGAAGAGTTTCGAGGCTGTAAAGCCGCTGATACTCGCCGAGGTGAATGTGAAGGATGTTGAGTTTGTCGATGACACCTCAGGCTTGCTCATACGTAAGGTGAAGCCCAACTTCAAGATGCTGGGACCCCGTTTCGGGAAGAATATGAAGGAGGCCGGAGCGGCCATCCTGGCGCTGACACAGACTGAGATAGCGGAGTTCGAAAAGAACGGCTCGTGGAATCTGCGGCTCGATGGCGAGACTTATGCAATCACCACCGCTGAGGTGGAGATTATTTCTGAGGATATCCCCGGCTGGCTCGTTGCCAACGAGGGGAGGCTGACGGTAGCTCTTGACATCACCGTCACGGAGGAGCTGTTGCATGAGGGGATAGCCCGCGAGTTCGTTAACCGAATTCAGAACATACGTAAGGAGAGCGGGTTCGAGGTCACTGACAAGATCAGGGTTGTAATTGAGGATCTGCCTTTTGTTTCGGCTGCCGTGAAGAAGCACTCGGAGTATATTGCATCGCAGACGTTAGCGCTGGAGGTCACGCTGGCACCTGCCTCCGCCATCACCGGTCCCGCCGCCCGCGAGACGGACATCGAGGAGCAGGTGGTAAGGGTTCTCGTTGAGAAGGTTAAAGGATAAAGGATAAAGGTTAATGGGGGTCTGGCAGGCAGTTTGAGTCTCCGACAAAGGAGGAGGCTCAATCCCGACCACGCAGTGAGTCGGGAAGGCAGTAGGCATTAGTGGATTTGGTCACATAATAAATTATTGACAATATGTTTTCGGGAATAGTTGAGGAAGCCGCGCCGGTAGTGCGGATAGAACAGGACAGGGACAACATACACATAACGATGCGCTGCTCGTTCACCCATGAGCTGAAAATCGATCAGAGTGTATCGCATAACGGCGTATGCCTCACGGTGGTGAAGAAGGAGGGCGACACCTACACGGTCACCGCCATCCGCGAGACGCTCGACAAGACCAATCTTGGGCTGCTTAAGCCCGGCGACAAGGTCAACCTGGAGCGGAGCACACGTCTCGACGGTCGGCTAGATGGTCACATGGTTCAGGGACATGTCGACCTCACCGCCACATGCACCTCGGTGAGGGAGGCGGAAGGGTCATGGTACTACACCTTTGAATACGAACCCACCTCTCCGGAGCATATCACCGTTGAAAAGGGGTCGGCCAGCGTGAACGGTGTGAGCCTGACGGTTATCAATTCAAAGGATAAATCGTTTGAAGTAGCCATCATTCCCTTCACCTGGGAGGTGACTAACTTCCACCAGATAAAGGCTGGCACCGTGGTTAACATCGAGTTTGACATCCTCGGCAAGTACATCGCGAAGATTGTCAGGCAGCAGCTGGGAAAAGAATAAAGGTCTAAAGGTCCAAAGGTCTGAGGTCTAAAGGTCACAAAACATTATGGACCTCCAGGCCTCAGTCCGCCAGCTGGCGGATCAGACCCCGGACCTTCAGACACGAGACCTTCAGACCTTTTCAGGCAGTGGGCAATAGGCAATAGGCCGTAGGCCTTCAAGTATTGTAGAAACGCAGACCATCCCATAAACCCTCAAGCCTCCGCTCCGGGAGATTCTGCAGGTGTCCCAAAAGGAAATCTCTTGAAAATGTTTCATTTGTTTCTATTATGCACTATATTTGTTGCATAACAGAAATGGAACCAGGTGAAATTCATTGAATTCAGAACACGGATGTTTCCCATGGCCTGCTTTAATGTAAACCAGGTTTATGCCTGGCAACCGGATTTCAGCAGGAACAACCTGGTGCGCTGGACAAGCCATGGCCTGCTCATCAGGTTGAGGCAGGGATACTATACCTTCCCGGAATATTTGGGTAAGGCTGACTATTCCTTCTACTTCGCCAACCGGATGTATCGTCCCTCTTATGTAAGTCTGCACTCCGCACTTGCATTTTACGGAATGATCCCGGAGGCTGTGACACAGGTTACCTGTATTACCTCCCTTAAAACTGCCTCCTTCACTAATCCTGCCGGGATATTCACGTACAGATCTGTCAGGGATGATCTGATGTTCGGATACCTGACCAGACCAATATCCGATTGCCATAATGTTTTATTTGCCACCCCGGAAAAGGCACTGACCGATCTGCTCTATCTCTACCCTTTTTATGACAGCGTCAACGAGATGGAAGAATTACGGCTCGACGACTATTTCCTTCATGAGGAGCTGGACAGGGATCTGCTTCTCGAATACTCCTTCCGTATTAAGAACAAGGCCCTGGACAGAAGGATCAAACTGCTAATGACAAGCTATGCACTATGATACGAATAGATGACCTGAAAAATTATTATCCTCCTTTTGTGCGGGACAACCCAATGTTAAACAAGTACATGCTGAAGGAATACCTGCAGTTACTGATCCTTGATTACCTGTCGGCCACAGCCTGGATAAAAAAAATCACACTGATAGGAGGAACATGCCTTCGCCTGTTAAAGGGCATCGACCGGTTCTCAGAGGACCTCGACTTCGACTGCAAGGATTTGTCTGCCAATGAGTTTTTAAAGATGACCGACGACATCCTTACGTTTCTTCATCGAAACGGTTTTAATGTTGAGCCGAGGGACAAAGAGAACCGCAGGCTGAAGGCTTTTCGCCGCAATATTTATTTTCCCGGGCTGTTGTTTGATCTCGGACTGACGGGTCATCGTGAAGAGCGCTTCCTTATTAAGGTCGAAAGCCAGGACCAGATGTTCAATTATAGTCCGGGTTTGGCTAACATCAGGGGTTCGGGTTTCTTCTTCCCCTTCCCCGTGCCTCCCGATCCCATTCTGTGTTCCATGAAAGTCTCTGCCATGCTTGACCGGCAGAAGGGCCGGGACTTTTACGATGCTATGTTCCTCCTTGGTCAGAGTGCTCCGGATTACTCATTCCTCTCTTCGAAACACGCAATCACAGGACCTGAAGATCTCATGAAGGACATCGAAAAGATGCTGCGAACCGTCAATCTGAAAAAAAAGAGCATGGATTTTAAGCATCTTCTGTTTAATCAGGACAACAACAGTCGGATACTTCGTGCGCCGGAATTTTTCCGGGAGGTGATCAACCCATA
>CAYVYM010000031.1:0-16284 GCA_964455705.1 uncultured Rikenella sp. | reverse complement strand
AGGTCGTAGACCTTTAAGTATTGTAGGCTTGTAGGATGTAACTATTTATATCTTTGCATCTCCAAATGATTATGAACAGGAGAAAGATAATAGTTGCCGTTACGGGTGCCAGCGGGGCGGTGTATGCACTGAAGCTGCTGGAACGGCTTCGTTCGCTGCCCGAACCGCCGGCGGAGATTGCCGTTATCTTCACCGGTAACGCCAGGGAGATCATGCTCTATGAGACCGGCCAGAGTTACGAGCCGTCAGGCACAGAGAAACTCCACGACAACAACGACTTCAATGCACCCTTTGCATCAGGTTCATCATCATATGACACCATGATCATCTGTCCCGCATCAATGGGGATGGTGGGACGAATTGCCCACGGTGTCTCCGATGACCTCATAACCCGCGCTGCAGACGTGATGCTCAAGGAACGCCGCCGACTGATACTGGTGCCCCGCGAGACACCATACAGCCTCATCCATATCACCAACATGAAGCTGCTGACAGAGGCAGGCGCTGTCATCTGTCCTGCAACACCATCATTCTACAGCCGGCCGCAGACAATAGACGATCTCGTCATGACAGTCATCGACAGAGTCCTGTCGCTGGCCGGGTTTACCATTGATACCTTCAGGTGGAATGAGGAAGGTAACTCAAGCGATTAGGACACACCGATAACATATTCAGGTGGAACGAGACGGACTTCACAAAAGAATAAGGTCGCTGTTCAGACGATATCACGTGCTGGGCATCGCCACCGTCAGCGAGCAGGGTCCGTGGTGCGCCTCGTGCTTCTTTGCGTGGGATGAGCAGAATAACTCCCTGGTCATCACGACCGACCCGACCACGAGGCACGGGGCGGAGTTCCGCAGCAACCCTTCCGTTGCAGGTACCATAGCCCTCGAGACCAGGCGTGTGGGACGTATCCGCGGGGCACAGTTCACCGGCATCGTCAGCGAGCCAGAAGGTGAAGAACTGAGCCGTGCCAGGAAGATCTACCTCCGCCGGTTCCCCTATGCCGCCCTTGTGGATCTGCATCTGTGGATCATAACCCTCAATCACATAAAGCTGACTGACAATCGACTGGGGTTTGGACACAAGGAGACATGGAATAGGGTCTGAAGGTCTGATGTCTCAAAGTCTGAAGGTCAAGGTTTTTTTGTTGATTTAAGGTATTTCATCAGGCTGCTGTTACCTGCCATAATACGCTGGCATCTGTTTCTCCTGTCAAACGCCAGTTCGGCAGGGATATAATTCTGGTCCTCGGCAATGTAATACATGCTCTTGACCTCCCCTGTTGATCCCTTTGATATATTCAGAAACTGTTTAAACTCAGAATCACTGTTCCTGAAAAAACCTTCAGAGATGTTGTTCATAATTGATATTCCTGCCCCTGTGATTTGATTCCTGAATGTAAAATCACGGCATGATCTGAAGTCCGAATAGATCAGATTAACCAGTTCCCTCGATAATTTCCATATCTCAAGCTCCTCAAAATTCTTAATTGTTCCCATTTTAGCACTTTTTAAAATACAGCACTTAAATATAATAATTTCCTCTGACCTTCAGACCTCAGACCTTTAGACCTTCAGACTTAAGCTTATATTTCCTTAACTTTACCGGACGATGATCGACCACTCAACCATAGAGAGAATCTTCGACGCTGCCCAGATCACCGAGGTGGTGTCAGAGTTCGTTTCACTAAAACGCCGAGGGGTCAACATGCTGGGTCTCTGTCCGTTCCACAATGAGAAGACACCCTCATTCACCGTCTCCCCCGCCAAGGGTATCTTCAAGTGCTTCGGCTGCGGCAAGGGCGGCAACGCCGTCAACTTCATCATGGAGCATGAGCACCTCTCATACCCCGAGGCGCTCCGCTGGCTGGCGAAGAAATACCACATAGAGGTCGAGGAAAAAGAGGTCACCCCCGAGGAGATCGCCAAACAGAACGAGCGTGAGAGCATGCTCGTCGTCACCCAGTACGCCGCCCGCCAGTTCTCCGAAAACCTCTTCCACGGACATGAGGGCATGGCGCTGGGACTATCCTACTTTCGTGAGCGCGGGTTCGCCGACGCCGTCCTTCGCAAGTTCGAGGTGGGCTACTGCAATGAGAAGCGCGACGATTTTACGCAGAAGGCCATTGCGGCAGGCTACAAGAGCGACTACCTCGTGCTGAGCGGCCTCACAATAGACAGGGAGGGCTACCTCTTCGACCGCTTCTCAGGCCGCATCATGTTCCCCATCCACTCGCTCTCAGGACAGGTGCTGGGCTTCGGCGGCCGCATCATCAGGACAGACCCGAAGGCCGCCAAGTACGTCAACACCCCCGAGACCGAGATCTACCACAAGAGCCGCATCGTCTACGGCATCTTCCAGGCACGACAGGCCATCATCAGGGAGGACCGCTGTTACCTCGTGGAGGGGTATACTGATGTCCTCTCCATGCATGAGTCCGGCATAGAGAATGTTGTGGCCAGCTCCGGCACCGCCCTGACACAGGAGCAGATACGCCTCATCAAGCGCTTCACTCCCAACATCACAATGCTATATGACGGCGATCCGGCCGGCGTGAAGGCATCGGTGCGCGGCACTGATATGGTGCTGGAGGAGGGCATGAACGTGCGCATCGTCATGCTCCCCGGGGGCGAAGACCCGGACTCCTTCTCAAAAAAGACCTCTGAGGAGGAGTTCCGAAGATACCTCAAAGAGAACGAGACCGACTTCATCAGGTTCAAGACCAGACTCCTTCTTGACGAGGCGCAGAGCGATCCCGTCAGACGTGCCAACCTGGTGCGCGAGGTGGTCCGCTCCATAGCCGTCATCCCTGACCAGATAACACGCACCGTCTATGTCAAGGAGTGCAGCATACAGCTCGGGATGCCCGAGGAGGTGGTCCTCGACGAGGTGATGAAGCTGCGGAAGCAGCAGACCTTCCGCGATCGCAACGCCTGGCCGGCGCAGGACACGCTGGTCAGCCCGCAGACAGTGACACCGAAACAGCAACACCGGAAGGAGGAGTCATCATATTACTCCGAGAAGGAGCTGCTGCGTCTCCTGATACGCTATGGCTCCGAGGTGCTGTCGCGCGTCACCGACAGGGAGACAGGCACCGAGACCATCACCACCGTGGCCGACTATATCATCTCGCAGATAACAGAGGATGAGCTATTGTTTGATGACCCCGTCTTCGCTTCGATTTTCTCCGAGATAACCTTCAACGTTGCACAGGGACTGGTGGCAGGCGACAGGCATTTCGCGCATCACCCTGACCCTGCCATCAGCGCCATCGCCGTCGACATGCTGACCGAACAGTACACCCTCAGCCGCATCTGGAGCTCACGCGGCGCCTTTGTCGAAACCGAGGAGATGAAGCTCAAGGAGATCGTTCCCGACTCCATCCTGAAGTTCAAGAGCGACAAGATCAAGATGTTGCAGAAGGAGCTGCGCAAAGCGATGACGGAGGCGGAAGGAAATGATGAGCAGGTCTCCGCCCTCCAGGAGAGATACAAGGCGATGACATCACTTCAGAAAAAAATTTCCACGGGCCTGGGTGGCCGGATAGTATTATAATGATGCCGAACTAAACTTTTTCTTACCTTAGGGAAAATTTCTGCAAATATGAGACAATTCCTTCCTGTTTTGATTGCATTATGCGCGATGACCCTTATCATCACATCATGTAACAGAACAGCCAAGGGACCCAATATTCCGGCTCCGGTCTTCTCAACCCACCATCCTGAAACTCCCGATGACACATTGAATACAAGGGAGATATATTATGGCCTCCTGACCCCGGTTGAGGTTTGTAACATCTTCGAGAGACTCGGCCTCAGGTACAATGACACAATCATCCTTGCTTCCGGGAACCGTGACCTCTACATGAGCAGCTACAAGGCGGCCATAAACCTCGGTGTCTACGGCGTCGATATGGGTTACATGAAGATGTTCGGGGTGAACAGGCAGACAGTCAGCTATTTTACCACCATCCAGACCCTCAGTGAGCGTCTGAACATGCCTGACACCTTCCTCTCCGACGCCATCAGAAGCCTGGACGCGGACATCAGTAATCCCGATTCGCTTACAGGTCTGATGAATGATGCCTTCAATAAGATAGACGAACACCTGCGAAGCGAGGGCAGCGAGGGCACCCTGGGACTGATGCTTATGGGAGGATGGATTGAGGCGATGTACCTCGCCACACAGCTGGCCTATGACCCTGAGAATCCTGACCCTCAGGTGGTTGGAAAGATCGCCGAGCAGAAATACTCCCTCATCTCGCTGCTTAGCTACATGAAGAACTATTACGATGACCCGATGGTTGTCTTCTACACCAAGAAACTGAAGTACCTCAATCGCTGGTTTGATACATTTGAGATCTATTATCAGCCGGGAGATGTCAGCATTGACACTGTCCGGCATGTCATCACCACCACCGGTACGGAGATGACCGTCACCGTGGGGACCCTGAATGAGATACGCGATTATGTGTCGAGGCCCCGGGCCGAGGTCACTGCTGTCTGAATAACATTATGTAGCAAAAGGCTCCGGGCCGAAACCACTGTTTTCTGAACAACCTGAAAAAAATATATCATGAATCGTCGTCTTCTCCTTGCTACGGTACTCATAGCCGTGATAGTCATCTCATGCGGAAAAGGTAAAAAGCCGGTCGGCAGCGATGCCGTCTCCACCGCCGTCACCGTCATCGACAAAGGCTTCAGTAAATTCATTGCTGCCTATACAACCGGCGTGGTGCCTGCCGCCAGCAACATACAGGTGGTCCTCAGCCCGGAGTTCGCTGCCACTGTTGACCGCGGCCGCACCCAGGGCCTCTTCTCCTTCAGTCCTGCATTAAAAGGATCTGCCGAGTGGGCTGATGACGTCACGCTGGTCTTCAGACCCTCCAGACCGTTGTCGCCCGGCACCTCATACCAGGGCACCCTCGACCTCAGCAAGCTTGGTCAGGTGGAAGAGCGCTTCCGCTTTTTCCCGCTCATCTTCCGTACCGTGGAGAAGAACTTCACCGTCACCGTCAACCCGGTAACCGTTGATCTTCCTGACGGGAACACATATACTCTCACCGGCACGGTTGTGACCTCCGACCATATAGACAAGGCTGAGGTCGAAAAGTATCTCACCGCCAGTATAGGCAAGGGCAACGAGAAGATCAAATGGGATCATGACAACAAAAATATCCACACTTTTTCAATCGAAAAGATACGCAGGGCGAAGGAGGAGCGTGACCTCACAATAGCCTGGAACGGCACTGCTTACGGCATGAAGACGAAGGGAGAGCACATCATAGCTATCCCCGCCGAAGGGGTCTTCTCCGTCACTGACCTGAAGATCAATACAGGTGACAGCAAGAGCCTGGAGATCTTCTTCTCCGACCTGCTCGATGCGGGAAGCGAGCTTGACGGGATGATCACCATCACCCCTCCGCATCCGGTCTCGGTCAGTGCCGACGGCAACAGGCTGCTTGTAATTCCGGGAGACAATATCGTCGGTGTGGTTGAGGTGACCATTGACGGCTCGATCCGTAACAACCGCGGCCAGCGGCTTGGCGAAGCGGTGAAGAGAAGCATCAACTTCACACCTGTTGAACCGGGTATTCAGTCCGTCGGACGAGGGGTCATCATGCCATCATCAGGCAACCTCATCTTCCCCTTCCTGGCTGCCAACCTCAGCGCCGTCGATCTCACCATCATCAAGGTCTTTGAGAACAATCTGCCTTATTTCCTTCAGCAGAACAGTATGGGCGAGGCGTATGATTACGAAGGCAACATAAGGCAGTTCGGGAGGCCCGTCTATCGAGGGCGTGTAGATCTCACCGGCAGTGCCGGCTTCGACCCCAACAGGTACAATCTTTTCACAATCGACCTTGCCAATTATATTGAGCCGGAACAGGGCATCCTCTACCGCATTGAGCTGAGCATGCGCCCCTCCTATTCTCTTTACCCCTGCGCCGACGAACGCAAGTCCTCAAGGTACGAGGAGATGCTTGAGATGGCCGACCTCGATCGCCGGTGGGAGGGCTCTGATGACTACTACTCCCTCTCCGAGGAGGGGCTCTTCTACGAGTATGCCTACAACTGGCGCGAGAACAGAAATCCCTGCAGTGATGCATATTACAGTCCGAACAAGAAGCTTGTCAGCAACATCCTCGCCTCTGACCTCGGCATCATTGCCAAGAGCGGGAGCGACAATAACCTCCGTGTTTTTGTAAGGGACCTTCGGACGGCAGAGCCTGTGGAGGGAGCCACCGCCGAGGTCTACGACTACCAGATGCAGCTGATGGGCACCATGACCTCTGACAGGACCGGTATTGCGGCGATTACGTGCCCCAGGAAACCCTTCCTGGTGATAGCCCGTAAGGATAAGAACCGCAACTACCTGTCACTGAAAGACGGGGCGGCACTATCAATGAGCTCATTCGACGTCTCCGGAGAGTCCCCACAGGATGGCATCAGGGCGTTCCTTTTCACCGAACGCGATGTCAGGCGCCCGGGCGACTCCATCTTCGTGGGAGTGATTGTTCGTGACGCGGGCAGCGGACTGCCTGCCGGCCACCCGGTGCACTACGAGCTTTACAATACTAAGGGGCAGAGGGTAGACCAGCAGGTTACCCCGCTGAACGACAAGGGCTTTCTCGCCTTTACATCTGTCACCTCCGAAGATGCCGAGACGGGAAACTACCGCGCACAGGTGCGCATCGGTGCAGCCACCTTCACACGTATCATCAAAGTCGAGACTGTCAAGCCCAACAGGCTGAAGATCAAGCTAGACTTTCCTTATGCTGTTGCCGGTGGAGAGAGCAAAGCCCTGCGCGGTGCGATGAAAGTAACCTGGCTGAACGGCACCACAGCACGTGACATGAAGTCGACTGTTGAACTGCTGCTTAAGCCCGTTAAGACTACATTTGAAAAGTACGGGCAGTACAGCTTTGATGACCCGGCCGCACAGTTTTGGTTCGAAAGCCAGACTATCTTTGACGGAAACATCAACAGCTCAGGCGAGGCGGTGGTCTCCTTCACTCCTGATGATGAGCTGCCTGCCCCCGGGATGCTCAGCGCCATCTTCACTACCAGGGTCTTTGAAAAGGGCGGCGACGCCAGCATTAACCAGACAGTTCTTCCCTATGCACCTTACCCTGCCTTTGTGGGTATGAACATCCCCTCACTTGGAGCCACCGGCCGTATTTTGTTTACTGACCGTCCGAACGAGGTGCGGGTGGTCACTCTCGATAAAAACGGCAAGCCCCTGCGCAGCGAGGTGGAGATCAACGTCTACAAGCTCGACTACCGCTGGTGGTGGGAGTCGGACGATGAGTACCTCGGGTCATACATCACCCGCGGCCGCAACAGCAACATCTTCTCCGAAACCATCACAACCTCCGGCGGAGAAGGAAAGATATCATTCAGCGTTGACAAGCAGCAGTGGGGTCGTTACCTTGTGCGGGCCACACTTCCCTCGGGTCACTCCACGGGAATAATAGTGCTGGTCGACTGGCCGTGGGACTATGGCATGAAGCCCGGCGGTAATGACGGCGCCAGCCTGCTGCAGCTGAATACCGACAAGGACAAATACAGCGTGGGTGATGAGATTAGCCTCACCTTCCCGGCCCCGGAGAACGGCAGGGCCATCATCACCATTGAGAACAGCACCGGGCTGCTTGACATAAAGGAGGTCACAACAAAAGCCGGCAACACTGAGGTGAAGTTCAAAGCCACCAGTGCCATGGCCCCCAATGCCTATATGTACGTTACAATGCTCCAGCCACACTCGCAGACGGTAAATGACGCACCCATAAGACTGTATGGTGTCATACCGGTGATGGTCGAAGACCCGTCATCCAGGCTGGTGCCGGTCATCACCATGCCTGACCAGATCCGTTCACGTCAGGAGGTTGAAATTCTGGTGGAGGAGCAGAACCGTCGTGAGATGACCTATACCCTTGCCGTTGTAGATGAGGGACTCCTTGACCTGACGGGATTCAGGACTCCCGATCCGTGGAAGTGGTATTTTGTGAAGCATGCCCTGGGTGTCAGGACCTGGGACCTGTATGATATTGTGTTTGGTGCCTTCGGCGGCAAGCTGGGACGTGCCTTTGCCATCGGCGGCAGCGAGGCCGCCGTTGACCAGAGCAAGAACAGGGCACGCCGGTTTGAGCCGGTAGTCAGGTTCATCGGTCCCTTCACCCTTGCTCCGGGCAAGACCGGAACACATAAGATCAGGCTGCCGCAATACACAGGCTCCGTCAGGGTGATGGTCACCGCTGCCGGCGAGGGGAATAAGTTTGGCTCTGCTGAGAAGAGTGTCATCGTCTCTGACCCGCTGATGATACTGGCAACAGCCCCGCGGGTGCTGTCGCCCGGTGATAAGGTGGCGCTGCCGGTGACGGTCTTCGCACAGAAGAAGGAGATCAGTGATGTGAGCGTGACCGTTACTGGCAATGAGATGGTCTCATTCACGCAGTCTGCAGGTGCCGTGCGTTTTTCCGAGCCCGGCGACAGCGATCTGGAGTTCCTCTTCACCACCGCACAGCAGCCCGGGATGGCAGAGATCAGCGTGAGGGCCGGGGGCGGAGGCGAGAGCGCCTCTTATGACCTTGTTGTGCCGGTGCGTTCACCCAACCCGCCTGAGCGTCGTTCTGAAACCAGGACACTCTCACCGGGACAGAAATATGAGAAGAGCTTCACTCCTTTCGGCATTGCCGGAACCTCATCGGCTTCGGTTGAGGTCTTCTCCCTGCCCTCGGTGAACCTGTCGCGGCGACTCGGATACCTGACCTCTTTCCCGCACGGGTGCACGGAGCAGATCACCTCGGCAGCCTTCCCGCAGGTATATCTTCCTGACCTGCTTGGCTCAGGGCTGCCTGATCATGCCGCGGTGCGCAACAACGTTCAGGAGGCGCTGCGCGCAATTGCCACACGCCAGCTGTCGTCGGGGGCGCTTACTTTGTGGCCGGGCGGGCCGTATCCTGACGACTGGGTGACATCATATGCCGGCCACTTCGCCATAGAGGCACAGAAGGCAGGCTACTCTTTACCCGCAGGCTTTATAAACAAGTGGACTGCATACCAACGCTCCACCGCCGCCGCATGGAGGTACCAGCCGCAGTACAGATACACCGCCAATGACCAGGCCTACAGGCTCTTCACCATGGCTCTGGCCGGGGCGGCAGACAAGGGCGCCATGAACCGCATGCGCGAGGTGACCGACCTGCCATCGCTGGCACGGTGGTTCCTCGCCGCCGCCTATGCCACCACAGGCCGGCCCGAGGTGGCGCAGAGCCTCACCGATGTCAGGAACCTGAAGACCGAGGAGGAGTTCATGCACTATTATTATGGCAGCAGCCTCAGGGACCAGTCGGTCATACTCTATACGCTCACAACTATCGGCAACACTTCCGAAGCCCTCGAGCTCCTGAAGCAGGTGGCGGAGTCTTTGAGCCGCGACAGCTGGCACAGTACGCAGACGACTGCCTGGGGGCTCTTCGCCTATATGAACTTCAGCAAGAAGGTGAAGGGAGATAACAGCAAGCCGCTGAAAATCGCCTTCGACTTTAACGGGCAGCAGGAGAAGATCAGCTCTGACGGAGGGGCCATATTGCGTTCTCTGGCACCGGCAGCATCGAACAGGCTCGTCATTGAGAACGAGAGCGACAAGCCGTTGTTTGTGACCTTCACCGAGCAGGGGATACCTCTTACAACCGATATGACGGTGAAGGAGAATAACCTGACGATGAAGGTTGAATATATGGATATGGAGCAGAAGCCTGTCAATGTCTCGTCACTGTCGCAGGGAACGGGGTTCATGATGGCTGTGACGGTTACCAGCACCACCTTCCGCCAGGTCAGTAACCTGGCGTTGACGACGATGGTGCCGTCGGGGTGGGAGATACAGAACACCCGTCTCTTTGAGGCAGGACTGGCGTTGAAGGAGAGCGGTTATGACTATCGCGATTTTCGTGATGACAGGGTAAATACATACTTCAGTCTGAAGCCGGGCGAGACCAGGAAGTTCTTCATCATTCTGACAGCCTCATACCGTGGCACCTTTTCGATGCCTGCCATTGTCTGCGAGGCGATGTATGATGAGAGTGTCACTGCTCGGCGTCCGGGGCGGGAGGTCATTGTTACAGCAGGTAAGTAAACGGCAAGGCTATGGGTATTGAGGAATTAAGAATTAAGAATCAGACAGAAGTCTTCAGTCTGCAATTGGCAGTCCTCAGTCGACAGTCATTTCAGGCAGTAGGTTAGTCAAGGTTAAAGGTTAAAGGTTAATGGTTAAAGGTTAAAGTGAGGTTTAGGGAGTAGGCAATAGGCAATAGAGGAAATTTTGATTTCAGATTTTCGATTGTCGATTTAATCGAAATTCGCAAATCGCAAATCCGTGAGGCAGGAATGAAGGCAGGCCTGAAATTAGTACTTGGGGTTACGGCAGTGCTTTTAACAGGCGTGATAGCGGCGCCGATGCCGTCATTCGACACACCCCTGTCAACCGTTGTCGAAGCCACCGACGGCACCCTCCTCGGCGCCAGGGTGGCTGACGACGGCCAGTGGCGCTTCCCTCCGCCCGACAGCCTTCCGGAGAAGTATTTGACATGCCTCATCAACTATGAGGACCGGTTCTTCCGTTGGCACCCCGGGGTCAATCCCGTGGCGGTTTTCAAGGCACTGACTGACAACATAAGAGCCGGGGAGACTGTCCGTGGCGGCAGCACAATCACCATGCAGGTGGCGCGACTGGCGCGCGGCAATCCCGACCGGACCTATGCGGGAAAAATCATAGAGATGTTTTCCGCCCTGAAGCTGGAGCTCTTCCGTTCCAAGAAAGCCATACTCACCCTCTACGCCGCCAACGCCCCCTTCGGAGGCAACACTGTAGGACTCGAGGCTGCAGCATGGAGATACACCGGTCGCGGCACCGATGACCTGACATGGGCTGAGGCCGCGACGCTGGCAGTGCTCCCCAACGCCCCCTCACTGATCTATCCCGGGCGCAACTCAGAGAGGCTGCGGGCCAAGAGAGACAGGCTGCTGTTGACGCTGGCAGGGAGGGGTCATATAGACAGCCTGACCTGCTCGCTGGCCATGGGAGAGCCGCTACCCGGGGCCGCCATGGCGATGCCCTCACTTGCACCTCATCTCACCAGTCGGCTGTGGCTCGGGCAACCAGGGACACGTATAATAACAGCCGTCGACCCGGTTTTGCAGAGGGAGGTGACGGAGCTTGTCAACAGGCACCAGGCTGCACTTGAGGGTAACCAGATCCACAACGCCGCTGCACTGATAGTGGAGGTGGCGTCTGGTCAGGTGCTGGCCTATGCAGGCAACAGCACTCTCCCCGACTCCACCGGCAGGCACGGTCGCGATGTCGATATGATAACCGCCCCGCGCAGCACGGGCAGTATCATGAAGCCGTTCCTCTACGCAGGGCTCCTCTCCTCGGGAGTGATGCTCCCCAACGCCCTCATCGCAGACATTCCCACCCGTTTCCAGGGATTTCGTCCTGAGAACTCCGACTTCACCTACAGCGGCGCCGTGCCTGCCGGTGACGCCCTGGCACGTTCGCTGAACATACCGGCGGTGCGCATGCTGCAGATGTACGAGGGAGAGCGGTTCCTGATACTGCTGAAGGCGATGGGATTCACCACCTTCAACAAGCCTGCCTCGCATTATGGTCTCTCCCTCATCCTCGGCGGCGGTGAGGCCTCGCTGGAAGAGCTGGCCGGGGCGTATGCGTCGATGGCGAGGGTGATTTCAGTCGGCAGTCAGCAGTTTGAGGCTCCGACACAGGAGGAGTCTCAATCCCGACCACGAAGTAAGTCGGGACGGCAGTCGGAGATCGACGATCTGCAATTGGGAGTAGGCAATCGCAAATCGCAAATCGTAAATCGCAAATCCTCAGCCCCTTCAGGTAATACACATCAGGCACTAGCTCCGCCTTTTACCCCGGCAGCTGTCTGGCTGACCTACGAGGCTCTTCGCAGGGTCAACAGGCCTGAGACGGAGACCGGGTGGCAGTACTTCGGGAGTGCGCCGGAGGTGGCATGGAAGACCGGCACCAGCTTCGGCTTCCGTGATGCATGGGCCATAGGCACAACTCCCTCTTATGTGGTGGCGGTGTGGGCGGGTAACGCCGATGGTGAAGGCAGGCCGGGGCTGTCAGGCATATCATCGGCAGCGCCCCTGCTGTTCGACATAATAAGACTGCTGCAGCCGGACCCGCTCACATGGTTCGTACGACCCGGGGAGGGGATGACTCTGACGGAGGTGTGCACCGCCAGTGGCTTCAGGGCAGGTCCCGACTGCACCGAAAGGCGGGAGGAATGGATACCCGAGACAGGACTCCGCAGCGACGCATGCCCATATCACACGGTCATAAATCTCGATGCCACGGAGAAGTACAGGGTTAACATCTCATGCTCCTCCCCGGGTGACATGGTCAGTCGCTCGTGGTTCGTGCTGCCTCCTGCAATGGAATATTACTATCGCATGCGCAACCCATCCTACCATACACTGCCCCCGTTCATGCCCGGCTGTACCGACGACATGAAGGTACCGTCGATGGAGTTCATATACCCTCCGCGCGATGCACGTATCTTTATCCCCCGAAACCTTCAGGGAAAACTTATGTCGATGCTCCCGGAGATAGCCCACCGCAGGAGGAACGCGGTGATATACTGGCACCTCGACAACAGGTACATCGGTATGACAAAAAATGTCCACCAGACTGAACTCCGGGTAGGAGAGGGAGAACATGTCATCACTGCCGTCGACGACCAGGGAATTACTGTGTCACGCAAGTTTTCCTGCATTGGTACGTTGTAATAGGCAGAACGGGAAAATAAATTAATTTTGCCACTGCATAATTATCCAACTTTTAGGAAGGTGATCAGTCTTTTACCGGGAGGTTTATTTCAACGCATATTAGGAGGCAAATCCTTTAACAGGTACAAGGAGGTGTTCGATCAGGCTGGCTATGCCATAATGCTCATCGACAACCGCACCAACAGGTTCATCAAGGTGAACAAGGCTGCCGCCGAGCTCTTCGGTTACACAAGGGAGGAGTTGCAGAAGATGACTCCCCTCGACCTTGCCACTGACCCTGAAGAAGCGAGAAGCCTCATTGGAGAAAAACCCAAAGATTCGTTTGTAAGACCCTCAAGGCGCAAAGATGGAAAGATCATCATCGTTAAGATCCAGGTCCGTTACACCGAACGGTTCCAGGTAAGCCTCGTCAGCGATGTCACCGAGGAGTACCGCATACGCCGGGCTCTCGAGCTGAATGAGGAACGCATCAGGGAGGCACAGCGCATCGGCCGCTTCGGCTGGTGGGAGTACCGTCCGGAAACAAATATGTATATCGGTTCTGAAGAGATATCGAGGATATTCAACGATGAGGTGGCAGCCGTTTCATTCACCTTTCAGGACAATATCTCATTCACACACCCTGAGGACAGGTCTTATCTTATCTCGGCCATTGAGGAGGCCATGGAGAAAAAGAAGGTATCATACTCGCTTACCTACCGGATCATCACCCCCAAAGGGAATGTAAAGGCCATAACCGTCAATTCATACGTAAAGTATGATGAGAATGGCAGGATGCTCTACCGTTACGGCACCTGCCAGGACATCACCGAGACACAGAGGATCATGGATGACCTGATTGCCGCGAGGCGCCAGGCAGAGGAGTCCGACAGGCTCAAGACCACCTTCCTTGCCAACTTCAGCCATGAGATACGCACCCCGCTCAATGCAATGCTGGGCTTCCTGAATATCCTCACCTCCATGAACACCACGGAGACGGAGAAGGAGGAGATGGTCAGTCTGATAGAGGTCAACTCGCAGCGACTGCTGAGGCTCATCAATGATATGATTGACCTGTCGCGCATCGAGAGCAACAGCATGGAGATCAAATACACAAATTTCGAGATCAACGGTTTCATTGCCTCCATGGCCTCGTCTCTCTCTTATGACCTTGAGGCTGCCGGGAAGAAGCATCTTAAGATAACGCCTGTCATCGATAAGAATAAAAAAGCTGTGTACCAGTATCTTGACGAGTTGCGGCTGAGCCAGATCTTCAGCAATCTTGTCAGTAACGCCATCAAGTTTACTGATGAGGGAGAGATAAGATACGGGTACAAGATCTCGAAATCGGATAACAGGTATACGATAACCTATTTTGTCAGCGACACGGGGCAGGGCATCGAGCCTGTCAGGCTTAAAGATATCTTCCTGCCGTTCGTGCAGTACTGGAATGAGGATGTGCCGAAGGTTCAGGGCGCCGGTCTCGGGCTGGCGATATGTAATCGTCTGACCGAGCTGATGAAGGGACGCATCTGGGTGGAGTCGGCGCCAGGCAAGGGATCGTCATTTCTCTTCACGTTCAGCACTCCGGTAATGATCGAGTAACCGGAAATTCAAAAATTCATTATATTTGTCCCCGCCCGGGACGTTAGCTCAGTTGGTTTAGAGCGCTTGCTTGACAGGCAAGAGGTCACTGGTTCGATTCCAGTACGCCCCACCAGAATTAAAGTAACATTACCTTCTTCGTAGTAACCTTCAATCCCTCAACTATCCTGACCAGATAGGTGCCGCCTGTGACTGAATTCAGGTTCACAATATTTAAATCTCCGTCTGCCAGGTGGGACATATGTACTTTTTGTCCTCGAAGGTCATAGACCTCACAGGTGGCTTTTTCACTGACAACACCTTTGATGATCACCTTGTCATTATACGTCCAGACACGCATCTCCGCTACTTCCGGTGGTGTTTTGCCAGCTGTCGGGATATTTGTTGAGGCATATATAAAGAACCGGCCTGTGCCGAATGTATTTGCCATGAGGGTTGCTGTATACGTATTGATATTCAGATCGGTGAAGACTCCCGTCTTGCGGTCCTCAAGCCAGAAATTATAGTTAACAAGCGGAATAGAATTGGCTGAGAAGGTCACCTCGCCTCCTTTTTCGGAATCAATCCCCACCGGCACAATATTCTTGTCGCAGTCGGTTACTGGCAGCGCCTGTCGGGCGAAATTCACGCTGTTTTCTTTTAATACCAGGGCTGTGTAAATTTCAACCTCAGGACCAGTACTGAATTGTCCTACGTCATATCCGGGATCCAAACCGGCAGTCATTTCGCTGTTATATACAATTGTAGTGATGCTTTCATTGCTGCCATACTTGACTTTCAACTGCAGGCCCGGCCATGGTTCTTCAACTGCGGCCGATTTCAACAGTGTGATATCTGTATTATGCACCTGCATGGTTTCATTGAAATTAAACACAATGCCGTTATAAAGAGCAATTACAAAAAATCCCTGTCCTGCCTGAATATTATTCCCGTACGATCCGGCTGCCTTGAACCCGGGTAATGATGCTGCCACATATCTGTAAACATTATTGATACCATCATAAATATATAGTGCCTGGTAATATGGATCAAACTTTCCTGAATTCACTGTTACAAATGTCGATGCCTCCATTGCTGAAGTGAAAGGATTTCCCATCAGATTCCAACCGCCACCTCCATAATTAGTCCAGCTTCTGTCTGGTGCCCAGATCGGATTATCATTACTTAAGCCATAATCATATGCAGTTGCTCTGGCAGTGTAACCATATACATAGGGTGAAGTTGCAGTGAAAGAGCCAGACTTGACAATGGAACCCGTAAAGGCCAACATGCCATCACTTCCGGTTCTCTGGTCCACATTATACCCTTTGCCGTTTATAAAACTGCCAGAATTAACAATTTGCCAGTTGTTGCTCAATAATTCTTCTTTCCATTCCCATAACTGATATTCAGAATCAATTGTATTTATTTTAGTGCTGTTTGCTGCAGTAAATCCTGAGACTGATTGGCCCTCTACCGGAGAAGAGAAATAATGTCTGTCTCCGACATAGTTTTCCGGACGCAAAAAACGGTTATAGGTTATAACTCCTGCAGATGTGCCTTTCACAATCAGAGACCCGCTGTTATCAGTGCCATCCGAAAAGACGGTGAGTGTGCCTGAGTTGGAAAAATTACCATTTACCGTGAGTGCCGAGCCTGCATTTAAGGTACATGATGCACCCTGGTTTATAGTCAGATTATTACATACGGTTAATGTTAAGCCTGAAATAACCGGTTGTTTTACCGCCAAAGGTATTATAACATCGGTCAAAGCAGAGGGAACTGACCCCCCGTACCAATTTGATCCGGTGTTCCAGTCTGTGGTTGCGCCCAGCCAGGTACCTGCCGGGGTACTTGTCCCGCCATTCCATCCGGCAATCCTTGCCAACATCCACCACAT
>CAYVYM010000030.1:0-36866 GCA_964455705.1 uncultured Rikenella sp. | reverse complement strand
TTTTGATTAAATCGACAATCGAAAATCTGAAATCGAAAATTCTCTATTGCCTACTGCCTGTTGCCTTATTTTATGAGATTACTCCGTGTGAAGCTGAGTGGCATCAGCGACTGGCAGTTTTCAAGGATGATGACTGCCGACTCTCCTGCAAGGATCACCCTGACAGGCTTGCCCAGTCTCTGTTCCTCCTCAATGAGCATCTGCCTACAGTTGCCGCACGGGGGTACCGGATCCCTGGTGAGCTTGCCTCCGGAGAGGGCTGCAATTGCTATTGCCACAGATCTCTTATCATGATGGTTTGCAACGGTATATGACAGTGCAGTCTTCTCGGCACAGCTTCCCGATGGGAAAGCGGCGTTTTCCACATTGGCACCCCTGATAACGGTACCGTCGTCAAGCAGAATAGCAGCACCTACCATGAAATTAGAATACGGGGCATAAGCTCCGGAGGCTGCGGCGACAGCCTCTTCAACCAGTTTCCTGTCTGCATCGGGGAGCTCATCAATTCCCTGAAACTCCAGGTAAGAGATGATTGCTTCTCTCTTGTTCATTAGCGATCAGAGTGATTTATAGCGCAATAAAAGTAATAATATTTTTCCTCCAGTGCCGGAATATGCGGAGGATAAGGACATTTTTATATTTTTGTCCAAAACTGATCAGATGAGAAACTGCACGGCATACATATTAATAATACTGATAATATTGCTTAATTCCTGCAGTTCATCGCGAAAGGCAGCAAGGAGTGCCGGTCCCTCCGGCAGTACCCAATCCTATGTAACAGATTACCTTAACAAATACAACGCCCTGGCGGTAAGCGAGATGAAGAGAACAGGAATTCCTGCCAGCATTACGCTTGCCCAGGGGATGCTTGAGTCTAATTACGGGCGCAGCACACTGGCAGTAAAAGGTAATAATCACTTTGGCATAAAGTGCCACAACAACTGGAGGGGAGCGAGGATCTACCATGATGACAACCGCAGGGGAGAGTGTTTCAGAGCATACTCTTCGGCCGAGGACTCATACCATGACCACTCGGAATTCCTGGTGAACGGTTCCCGTTACAAGGATCTGTTCAGTCTGGGCAGCACTGACTACAAGGGATGGGCACATGGGCTAAAGAAGGCAGGTTACGCCACGGATCCGAACTATGCCCATCTGCTTATCAGAAAAATTGATGAGTACGGACTGCATGATTATGATACCGGTAGGAAAAAAGCTGGGGAGCCTGTTCAGCAGGTATATGAAGCCACAAGGGCTGTAACTGATCCCGGGACAGCCGGAACAGTTCCGGCAACCGTTCCGGGCAGGATTCCGGCGGCCGGTTCAGACAGAGTACCGGCTGCTGCTTCAGCCTCGACCCAAAAAGAAGGTGAAACAGTCGTGACTCGGAGAGTACCGTCAGCCGCACAGACGCCAATGGAAGAGACTCCGATAAAGGTGATCAGTCTCGGTTCAACAAGGAAAACAGAGGAGAATAACAATGTTGAATACATCCTGGCCGGGGAGGGGGATACCTATGAGTCACTGGCAGAAAAGTACCAGTTACTGTCTTGGGAGATAACCCGTTACAATGACCTCGCCCCGGATACTCCCCTGCAGCCGGGCCAGGTTATTTACCTGCAGCCAAAGCGCACGAAGGCAGCCCAGGGTTTTTCGGTGCATACTGTCATGCAGGGAGAGACGATGTACAGTATCTCCCAGAAATATGCAATCAGACTTTCGTCGCTCTATAAGATGAATGTCATGACGGAAGGGTCGGAATGCAAACCCGGTCAGAAACTGAGGATCAGGTAACAGCCGGACTCAGGCAAGCTCCCAGCCGGCAGGATCAAAGCCTCTGAGAAACTCTGATGCCGTCATCCGCCTGCGTCCCTCGGGTTGAAGTGCTAACACCTCAATTGCTCCGTTAACACATGAGATAAGCAGATGCGATTTCTCGGCAACAATCATTGTTCCCGGAATTGTCTTTATATCACTCCTTACCCTGCTTTCAAGAATCTTTAACCGTATGGTTTTGTCTCCCGAGCGTATTGTAGCCAGGGCTCCGGGGTAAGGCGACAGGCCTCTTATCCTGTTGTGCACCTTTATTGCCAGATCTCTCCAGTTAATGATGGTGTCGGCAGGAAAGATCTTTGGAGCCGGCATCAGGACTTCCCCCTGTCTGACCGTCTGGGGTACAGGCTTAAGGGTACCGGCGAAGAGACCCCTGGCAGTGTCAACAACAAGCGAGGAGCCAAGCACCATCAGGCGGTCGTGCAGGGTGCCGGCATTATCCCCGGGAAGGACCTCTGCTTCCTGTGTCAGCAATATCTGTCCTGTATCTATCTCTCTGTCTATCAAAAAGGTGGTCACGCCCGTCTTCGTCTCGCCGTTGATGAGGGCGTGGTTTATCGGGGCAGCGCCCCGGTACTGCGGCAGGAGGGAGGCGTGCAGATTAAAGGTGCCGAGAGGAGGGATGCTCCATACCTCTTCGGGTAGCATCCGGAACGCCACCACCACGAAGATGTCTGCATTCACAGCCTTGAGTGCGTCTGTAAATCGTGGATCACGAAGCCGCGGCGGCTGCATGAGTGTAAGCTTGTGCTGAAGGGCATATACCTTGACGGCAGTGAGAGTGATCCTCCTTCCGCGTCCGGCAGGCTTGTCGGGTGTGGTGACCACAGCAGCTATCCCGAACCCTGACTCGTGCAGGGTACGGAGGCTGGCCACCGCAAATTCAGGGGTGCCCATGAACACTATCCGTGGCAGGTTTTTAGTCATTCTCACCTTTTATGGGCGTTTTGTAGCACGTCAGGCTGTGTCCCATCTTCGTTGCCTTGGTCTCGAGATAGAACGAGTTGAATTTGTTTGGCGTGATTACCAGGGGGATGGTCTCAACTATCGTGATTCCATAGCCCTCCAGTCCAGCCCTTTTCACGGGATTATTTGAAATCAGCCTTACCTTACCCAGCCCGATGCCTCTCATGATATTGGCGCCGATCCCGTAGTCACGTTCATCTTCGCGGAAGCCAAGCTCAATGTTAGCCTCCACGGTGTCACGCCCCTGTTCCTGGAGCTTATAGGTGCGTATCTTGTTTATGAGTCCTATTCCCCTGCCTTCCTGATTCAGGTATATAATGGCACCCTTTCCAGCCTCGTTAACCATCTGCATCGCCTGGTGAAGCTGCGGCCCGCAGTCGCATCGCTTTGAAGCGAAAATGTCTCCCGTGAAGCATGATGAGTGTACCCTGACCAGTACAGGCTCCTCCCTGGTCCATGTACCTTTTACGAGGGCTGCATGTTCAAGCCCGTTGCTCACCTGCCTGAAAGGGATAAAGTCAAAGTCGCCGTACTCGGTGGGCAGTTTTACCTGTTCGCCAATCTCAACTATTGATTCGATACCCAGCCTGTAACGGATGAGATCTCTAATGGTGATGATTTTTATGTCAAATTTATGAGACAACTTCATCAGGTCCGGCAGTCTTGCCATAGAGCCGTCCTCATTCATTATCTCAATCAGTACGCCTCCAGGGCGCAGACCTGCAAGGCGTGACAGGTCAACGGCTGCCTCGGTGTGCCCGGCTCTGCGCAGCACACCCTTTGTGCGCGCCTTAAGGGGGAAGATATGCCCTGGCCGTCCGAGCTGTGTTGGCTTCGTGGCAGGGTCGACGAGCGCTTTTATCGTCAGTGCTCTGTCCTTCGCAGAGATCCCTGTGGTTGTCTCACTGCTGATGAGGTCGACAGAGACGGTGAATGCTGTCTCATAAATAGAGGTGTTATGCCCTACCATCATATTCAGGTCGAGCTCTTCACACCGTTCCTCAGGAAGAGGCACACAGATCAGTCCCCTGCCCTGAGTAGCCATGAAATTTACGATCTCCGGAGTGACAAGTTCGGCTGAGCAAATGAAATCACCCTCGTTCTCCCTGTCTTCATCGTCAACTACAATGACAACCCGGCCCTCTCTTATCTCATCGATGGCTTCGTTAATTGTATTCAGCTTTGTCTCTTCACTCATTCTAAACTCGTTTCGTGGGTTCCCATATCCCGCTATTAATCCCTCTGATTGCCTTCACAAACCCCGCTGCCAGTGCTGCATTCATCAACAGGAACTGGGTCACATACCTCTGATACTTTATCTTCCTGCCATATCTGTCGATCACAAGGTCAATCGCCGACAAAATTATGAAAATAAGCTGAAATGCAGACAGCCAAATATAGAACTCTGAACGACCTGAAAGAATGACGGTTGTCATAAGAACCAGAACCAGCATAAGTGGCGTTAACCACCTCAGTATCTTATGCGAAATGAAGACGAATGATACCGAAACTCTCTCTGACGGGAACATGCCGAAGCGGAACAGGTTCTGGAATGATCCGGCGGCTATTCTTACTCTCCTTGTGAACTGCGCTGCCATGTCAGCCTGGGTGTCTTCAAAGACAATTGCCTGCGGGACATTGAAAGATCTGAATCCCGTGCGGAGCACCGTCAGCCCCACATAGAGGTCATCAACCAGCGTATTTACCGGGAGGAGTGGAAAGAGATTCCGCCTTATGGCATAACATCCCCCGTATGGTCCCGGCATGGCACCCCATAATTCCCCCTCGGCCCGCTTGAGAGCGGTCTCGAACCTTCCGTAGAAGTTCTCCTGCCTCGTGATACCTTTGTCATCTGATGACCCGGGTTTTACTGTCGCATCGCATAATCCCGTATCCGGAAGTCTGAACTCCTGTGCAAGGTGCCTCAGGGTGCCTGCAGTAAAAATTACATTTGAGTCTGTAATTACCAAAACCTCACCCTTCGCCATTGATGCGAGATCATTCAGCATGGCCGGTTTACCTCTTCTTTCAGGATTATGTACGAACCTGATGCGACTGTCGGTCGCGGCAAGCTCCTTTATTATCAATTCAGTTCTGTCGTCTGAGCCGTCGGATCCAATGATAAACTCTGCCAGATCATTCGGGTAATCGGATTTCAGAAGACTGTGGACTTTCTCTTCAACGACTTTCTCCTCATTGTAACCTGACATTATTACTGAAACGGATGGATAGATCAGACCGGCCAGGTCTTCCTGACCACTCTTTCGTGATTTCAATTTTCTCTTCAATGCGGCGCAGGTAATCACAGTTGCCGGATAGAGCAGGTATGTCCAGACCAGCAGCAGGAGAGGAATAATCAGGATCAATTCAGCAGCCATGGCTCAGATGATTATAGAATGCCAGCAACCCGGCTGTGAGTGCACGGTTATCATATCTGTCATGAACCAGCGTCACGGCTGCCTCACCAGTAGAGGCTCTCAGTGAAGGATCCTTCAGCACTTCCGTCATTGCTG
The DNA here is from genome assembly GCA_964455705.1 of uncultured Rikenella sp. Lineage (GTDB taxonomy): Bacteria > Bacteroidota > Bacteroidia > Bacteroidales > VadinHA17 > SR-FBR-E99. The sequence goes on along the minus strand of CAYVYM010000030.1, from coordinate 31,554 downwards.
TGCTGAATGATACCGGGTCAGCGGCGATGAACAGATGCCTGCGGTCGATGGCTGCTAACCCTCTTACTGCCACCGGTGTGGCCACCACCGTTCGGCCAGTGCTCATTGCCTCGATGATCTTGATGCGCAAACCGCTTCCGGCAAAGAGCGGTGCAATGATCACATTCATGGAGGTCATGAAACTGCGGGCATCGTGAACCTCACCTTCGAAGCTGACCTTTTCTCCGTCAAGCCAGCGCTTCGCATTTGCCGGTGCTCCCCGTCCTGCAATATGCATGGTTGCGGAGGGGACTGCCAGCGAGACGTTCGGCCACACATGCTTCAGGTACCATTTCAGCCCCTCCAGGTTTGGCTGCCAGTCCAGGGCTCCGATGAATCCCACTCTGGGTGATGATCCGTCGGGTTCAGCCACTCGTTCAGCCACATCGGTGCCGGTTTCTGACAAATACACTGGTTTTCCACCGGAAACTGCACTGAACCATCTGCTGTCTGGTTCGCTTATTGGTACCACGGCGTCAAACAGCCTGGCTGCTTCTCTCTCAGTCTTCAGCAGCCTCCGTGCAAGGTTTCTCAGGTAAGCTCTGTACATCATGGAACCGGAGTTCTCCACCATCATCTCCCTGATGCGGTGTTCCAGGTTGTGAGCCCTCAGCACCACCGGGGAGGATGTGAGTCGCTTTATCTCATCAAGGTAAGGTGCAAAAGGAAGTCCCTCGCACTGTATGATGTCATAATCTGCCGGGTTAAGGGAGCGGAGTGCCTCTGAATACCGGTTTGAACGAAACCGTGCCAGGTCATAAGGATCGTCTGAGAAAAGCAGGTTGCCCAGCATTTTTAAAGGCCTTATACGGGTGTTGACATACACTGTCGAATAGTGCTTCAGGAATGCCGGCTCAAATTGTTCGAATTCCGGGTGCTGCCCGTGCTTCCAGGTCCTCATCGCCAGCAATGACACCTCTGCACCGGCTTCGGCAAGTCCCTCAACGCACCTCATGGTCGCCACTGCTCCCCCGTCGTGTGATGGCCACGGTGGTTTAGGTGACAGAACCAGTATCTTCATTTTCCTTTTCAGGTTTTATCCCGGTGAAGAAAGCACCGACTTTTTTGAAGAAGAGACTATAGGTCTCTGCATCCATTATGGCAGCATCGGTAGTAGCCTTATAGGTCAGGAAGATACCCAGGGGGAGCAGGATGATTGTGGAAGCAAGCATACCGAGCGGGACGCTGATTATCAATTCTTTGGCAAATTTCTCGCCAGAGAGAGTGATAACGTAATAAAACAGGAAGAAGAGCACGGAGATGACTGCCGGGGTTCCCAGTCCCCCTTTCCGTATGATAGCTCCCAATGGTGCGCCGATGAAAAAGAAGACAAGGCAAGCGACTGGCAGGGTATAACGCTTATACCTCTCAGCTTCATATCTTTTCAGGTTCTTGGCCTCGGCCATCAGCGACTCGCTTTTCTCGATCATGAATGCCGTGCCGTCGCGGGCGAGGTTAAGTGCCCGGTTGACAGAGGTGCTCTTATCCTGGAAACTGAGGGTGTCAAAAGCGGCCCTGCAGTTGAAATCCTTGAGCTTTTTGGCTGCAGCCGTATCGCCATAGTGATAATAGTCTCCCGAGAAATACTGACCAGGTGTGAAGAGCTTGGTCCTGCTGAATTCATCGAAATAGGCGTCGGACCTGATCCTGTATCTGCCGGAGAGAGAGTCGATGAAAAAGGATAGTTCGGTTGTATTAAGCATGGCATAGTTGGAACGGTAGAGATCCATGCCAGACCTGCTGAGACCGAAGCCGGTCAGCTCAATAACCATAGTCTGTTCGCTGAATTTGTCGCGCCGGAAGGGGTATTTTCTTTTATCCTGCGGCACATTCTTCTCCTCAATGTCTTTGTAGGCATATCCGTTGAAGAGGGTCAGGATGAGACCGCTTTCGTCGCCCGTGACGGTCATGTAGCCGGAGTCGGCATGGATGACGGCCGTGTTGCCTATCCCTTCACGATGGTCGTAGATATATATACCCTCAAGCCTGTTGGTCTCTGGGTCCTTATCGGTGATCTTAATGCTGAATCCGTCAATGCCGTTATAGAATGTGCCGGCCTGGATATTCAGTTCCGGTCTCTTGCGCCGGATATCGTGGAGGAGAGTCCGGGCCTTGCGGGTTGAGATTGGTAGCACGTAGTCGGCAAAGAGAAAGGAGGCTACTGCCAGGCACGATGCGAATATGAATATCGGCAGCATGATGCGCTGGAGGGGTACACCGGCAGATTTGAGGGCCGTCAGTTCAAGGTATTCGCCCAGGTTACCAAAGGTCATCAGGGAGGCAAGGAGGATAGCCAGAGGGAGGGAGAGCGGGACGAATGTCAGTGAGAACTGGAAGAGAAGTTCGGCCAGTACCTTTGGCTCGAGGCCCTTGCCCGCGAGTTCATCGACATACATCCAGAGGAACTGGAGGATGAAGATTATGAGTACAATAAAGAAAGTAAGGATCAACGGTCCTATGAACGATCTTATCATAAACAGATCGATTTTCTTCATTGTCTCAGGTGTGGTGCAAACGTACGTTAAATTTGAGAAAGATGCAACGCTCTTTCACTCGGTGAGGCCGAGTACCTTTCTGAGGTTTGAGATCTGTGTGTCCCACAGGTCCTTTGCGTCATCTACCTCCTCCTCTTCGGCGTGGTCGGTGATCATCAGTGCGGTGTCACCGGTCAGTTCATGTATCACAAGACGGAACTCAAAGAAGTTTGTTTCGGTGTCAGCGAAGTCGAGCCAGTCGAACCGTACGGCCTTGTTTTCCCTGACATAGATGAGGCGGGCGCGGGCTCCGGTTTTATCCCACCAGAAAGTATAGATGTCGCCATCGACCGTTACGTTATCCGCGAACCATTCGGCGAGGCCTTCGGGCGTGCTCAGCCGGTCAAAGAGGACGCGGGTGGGGGTGTTCAGTGTATATTCAATTTCAAATCTTGATCTCATGTCTGAGCGCGAGTGTGATGCAATATAAAAATAATACCTGAAAAGAAAAAGTTTGCCGGTCAAAATGAAAAAATATTTATATTTGCACCCGCGTTTTGACGGCGAGATAGCTCAGTTGGTTAGAGCGCATGATTCATAATCATGAGGTCCGGAGTTCAATTCTCCGTCTCGCTACAAAGAAAAGCCCAAGCACGAAGTGCGAAGGCTTTTTTGATTCAGAATGGCCAACGGTGGGTCGTAATTCTCCGTCTTTTCTTCTGTAATATCGGATACGATCAGGTTATATTTTATTCACACTTCAGGTTTGTGCGCTGTGCTTTAGCTGCCTCGGCAAAGGGGCCAAAGAGAGCATTTTTGAATGATGCACAGGCTGCGGAGGTCTCTCCCTTGCCAGCCTGGGCAACGGCAAGTTGATAGTAGAACATTGCCTTGGCTTCAGCATCGCCGGTCTCAAGATCGAGGCCCTTCTGTGCATACTCTGCACCGCTTTTGAAATTATTCTTCTTATTATAAACATCAGCGAAGAAGTAGAACAGTGTCTTGTCGTCACCATACTTTGCCGCTTTGTTCAGAAGCCCGAGTGCCTCGTCAAGATTGTTCGCCGCGCTGGCTTTTGATCCGGCAGCACGAAAAAACTCAAGCGCAACACCTTTAGCCGTCACAGCCTTGTCATCATCTTTCTCCGGAACGAGCTTGCCGAGGAAGAGATCTATGTTTTCCTCAAAAGCTGCCGCATTGTCCTGGTTCTTAAAGATCAGGGCCTTGTTGTATATCGAAGCAACATGATCAGGGTTTAAGGTCAGAACGCTGTCAAATGTCAGAAGAGCATTGTCATAGTCATTGGCGGTAAAGAAATCAGTAGCCAATCTGTAATAGCCGTTTACCAGGATCTTGTTTGAGTTCTCCTTGTGAGCAGTGCTGCCGTATTTGTCAGCCATGGCATACGCTGTTTTTGCAGCCTGGATGATCTCCGATGACGGCTTCTTCTCATTATAGGCAGTGGCGGCCAGTTTATAGTACAGGCCGGGAAGCACCTGTATGGCCTTCTGCTTCAGGTCATCAGCAGTCTCGCCAACCTGACCGGCAACAACAATGACATTCTCAAAAGCCGCGATGGCAGCAGGCACATCTGTCTGCATGGCCTTGGCTCCGTCATTATAATGAGTAATCACATCATTCCGGTCCTGAGCATTAAGACTGACTCCAAACACTGCAGAAATAACTATCATCCCTGCGATCAATTTCAAAATATTCATCTTCATTTCAAGGTATTTACCGGGTTAATAATTGTCATATTTCAACTTATAGCCGGTAAATATATAAAATATGATTTATCTTTTTCTTATGTTGTGATTTTTGTGTCGGTTTTGAAGTCCTGGCATGAACACGGCATTCCTGGCGATTCGTTGATCATGAAATTCCACCAATCCTGTGGTCTGTCAGCGCAGTTGAGTTTTGCACTATCCTGTTTGGAAACATATCAATCGCCGTATTACACTATTTTTGTAACTTGTACAATGTCTAAAATAAAAGAGAGATGATAGTCACATGTGTTCATGTTAAGGTCAGGCCGGAGAATATTCAGGAATTCATTGAGGCCATGAAAGAAAATCACCGGGGTTCTGCAGAGGAACCGGGCAACCTGAGGTTTGATGTGCTCCAGCAGTCTGACGATCGCACCAGGTTTATGGTCTATGAGGTGTTTGAGTCGGAAGAGGCTGTCAGGATGCATAAAGAGACAGCTCACTATCTGAGGTGGAGGGATACTGTACAGGGATTTATGGCCGAAGATCGTTATGGGGTGAGGTACAATGTAATTGAACCATCAGAAAGGTCAAAGTGGTGAATCCTTTTAATTTTGCACGACTGCCACTGATATATTTCGGATGCGGAAAGATCAATGAGCTTCCGGGAATAATTTCAAACTACGGGAAGTTGATACTGCTCGTGACCGGGGCGAGGTCTTTTATGGATTCCCGGCGTGCCGGTCATCTATTCGACCAGTTTGGGAGCAGCGGCATTACTTTCCGGCACGTTCCGGTTCGCAATGAGCCCTCTCCGGAAACAGTGGATGAAACCGTGATGAAATTCAGGAGCAGTGAGATAAATGTAGTTGTAAGCATAGGCGGCGGCAGTGTAATTGATGCCGGAAAGGCCATATCTGCCATGCTTGGTAAAAGCGGTTCAGTCACCGAGTATCTTGAAGTAGTGGGCGATAAGGAACACCCCGGGACCAAGGTGCCGTTCATTGCCGTGCCTACAACCTCCGGCACCGGAAGTGAGGCCACCAAGAATGCGGTCATCTCACAAGTGGGAAAGAACGGATTCAAAAGGTCACTCCGTCATGACAACTTCGTCCCTGATGCAGCAGTTGTTGATCCGGAACTTACGCTTGATTCTCCTCCGGATATAACTGCTGCGGCAGGAATGGATTGTTTTACACAGCTGACAGAAGCATACCTGTCGACAAAGGCAAATGCATATACTGATGCCCTGGCACTGGAGGGAATGAGGGCTATTAAGCGGTCGCTCATCAGATCTTATACCCACGGCAATGATATTGACGCAAGGTCGGATATGTCATTTGCGGCTCTCACATCCGGCATATGCCTGGCAAATGCCGGATTGGGTGCGGTGCATGGTCTGGCAGGCACCATCGGAGCGATATATGATATTCCTCACGGAGTCGTCTGCGGTACATTGATGGCAACTGCTAATGAGGTGACAGTGAGAGAACTGAGAAGAGTATCCGGGGTCCACCCCTCATTGAAGAAATATGCAGTGCTGGGCAGAATATTTTCCGGGGACAAGGGGGAGGGCGATGATTATCATATTGACAGTTTTATAGGCTACCTGCACGAGATCACCGAAAAACTTGCCCTGCCCCGGCTTGCCGGTTATGGTATCGGAACCGTGGAACTGGCGGTTATATCCGCAAAATCGGACGTGAAAAACAACCCGGCAGAACTGCCTGTTGAAATCATGTCAGAGATCCTTGCCCGGAGACTGTGACCAGTAAGAATGAATACATGTTTGAACTATGCTCATTTCAGCTTCTTCCGGAACCTCAGTGACGGTGACAGGATCTTTATGCAGCGTGTTTAAATCTTAGTCGTCTTTAACCTGAACTCTGACGCCTAAACAATGATCCGTAATTATTTTCGCGTTGCAACACGCAATATTACCCGGCACAAAGCTTTTACATTCCTCAATATCGCAGGTCTGGCTATCGGAATATCAGCTTCTCTGCTCATACTCCTGTGGGTTCAGGATGAACTCAGCTATGATAAGTTCAACAAAAAGGGTGAGAACATTTACCGGGTCGAGGAGGATCAGTTTTACTCGGGAGAGAGGTATCATGTCACAGTTACGCCACATCCCAGTGGACCAGTATGGAAGGAGAAGATACCGGAGATAGTTGAGCAGGCTCGCATAAACAGACTCCCCCGTATTCTTTTTCGCAATGAGGATAAGGTTTTTTTTGAGTCGTCCATAGTCGCATCTGATTCAGGGCTGTTTAATATGTTCACCCTTCCGTTGCTGTGGGGTGACCCTGAAACCGCACTTAGCGCTCCATACTCGATTGTGCTCTCGGAGAAACTTGCTGACAAGTATTTCGGTGACTTAAATCCTCTTGGTATGACAGTCACGCTTGAGAACAAATTCCAGTTCATGGTCACCGGAGTAATGAAAGAGATACCTGAGAATTCTATATTTACTTTTGAAGGGGTAATTCCCTATTCTTTCCTCAGGGAGATTGGCGCTGTAAGTGATTCATGGGGCAACAATTCAATACTGACATTTGTCGAACTTGAAAAGGGATCTGACATAGAAGGCGTTAACAAAAAACTTACAGATGTGGTGCTTGAGTATCATCCGACGACGACCACCAAATTCAGCGTCTTTCCCTTTCTTGACATCCATCTGCATTCTCAGTTCGGCTTCAATGAGACCAGGGGGCCTGTGACAGTGATATATATATTTTCGCTGATTGCTGTGTTTATTCTTCTTATAGCATGCATAAACTTCATTAACCTGTCAACGGCCAAGGCATCATCCAGGTCGAAGGAGATTGGTATAAGAAAGGTTGTCGGAGCTGACAGGAGAACAATGATAGTCCAGTTCATGTCAGAGTCGTTAATTCTTGTTGCCCTTTCGATGCTACTTGCACTTGTATTAGTAGGGTTGTCTCTCCAGCTATTCAATAATGTATCGGGAAAAGAGTTTGCCCTGGCGGACCTGCTGCACGGGAGATTTATAGTAAGTTTTATTATCATCGGTATTCTCGCCGGTGTTGTATCAGGACTTTACCCCGCCTTCTATCTGTCTGCAATTAAACCTGTTGCTACACTGAAGGGTGAAGGTCTGGCAGGGAAAGGTAACGGAACCCTCCGAAGGGTCCTGGTTGTGGTTCAGTTTTCACTATCGGTTATTATTGCTGTTTCAGCTGTTTTCATGTTCATGCAGCTTAAATTCCTTCAGAATAAAGATCTTGGATTTGACAAGGAGAATCTGATTGCCATCCCCATGTCTGAGGAAATGAAGGGAAAATACTATTCAGTCAAAAGCGAATTATTAAATGAGACGTTAATCCAGGGAGTGACTGCCACGCGCAGCAATCCTGTAATGATGGGAAGTAACTCCGGAGGTGCCAGCTGGGATGGCAAAGACCCTGACAAACAGGTGCTTATTGGGACAAATGGAGTTGATTATGATTACCTTGAGACTATGAAGATGGAGCTTATGTCAGGACGTAACTTTTCAAAAGAGTTTGCCGCTGACCTTGCCAGGGATACAACAGGCAATTTTCTTATAAATGAAGAGGTTGTAAGGCTCATGGGTATAGGTGACCCGGTTGGGAAGAATTTCAGGTTTATGGGCCTCCGGGGAACGATTGTAGGTGTGTTGAAGAACTTTCATTTCAAGGGAGCCGATCAGGAGATTGAACCCATGGCTTTTGCGCTTACTGACACCCGGTTCCTGAGTGTTATCCTTGTGAGATTAACACCCGGCAAAACGAAGGAGTCACTTGCATCTGTTGAGAAAACATGGAATGAGATAATCCCCGAATTCCCTCTCCAGTACACTTTTATTGATCAGGATTATGAGAATCTGTTCCGGACAGAGATGCGTCTGGCAGATCTGTTGAAGTATTTCACGGTACTGGCCCTGATCATTGCCTCCCTGGGTCTCTATGGGTTGTCATCATATTCAACCGAAAGGAGGACGAATGAGATAGGTATAAGAAAAGTGATGGGGGCTGATTCACTTATTGTCATGCGTACTATGGCAAGCGAATTCCTTGTACTGGTAATGATATCACTGCTTATAGCACTGCCGGCCGGCTGGTTTATAGTAAATAAACTGTTACAACAGTTCGCTTATCGAATAGATATGAATATTATTGTCTTTGCAGGGATAGCTGTCGCGACAATAATAATTGCCATGTTGACAGTAGGTTACCAGGCCTATAAGGCATCGTGTATCAATCCTGCCGATGCACTGAAAATAGAGTAATTCACCGCAGACCATTTAATATTCAGAGACGAGATAAATATTTATAAACAGATCAAATCAGGGAAGTATGTTAAGCAATCTAATCAAGTACAGTTTACGATCATTCAAACGACAGAGATCATACATAATCATAAATATACTGGGCCTTTCCATTGGTATAGCATGCAGTCTGCTCATCGCCATTTTTGTATTAAATGAGGCAAGCTATGATAAGTATAATGAGAAGAAGGATAGGATTTACAGGCTGGTGCTTAGCGGCAAAATCGGCGGGCAGGAGATAGTCGGAGCTTTCACCCCGGCTATTATAGGCCCAACAATGCTGGAGGAGTTTCCGGAGGTTGATGATTTTCTAAGGATGACCGGTTCGGGTCCTACAGTTGTTGAGTATGAGGCCCGCATATTTACTGAAGACCATATGATTCAGGCAGATTCCTCATTCCTGAATTTTTTTACACTTCCGGTCATCATGGGTGATCCTCAGAAAATGCTTAACGCACCTTACAAGGTTGTGCTGACGGAATCAACTGCAAAAAAGATTTTCGGAGAGGAATCACCTATCGACAAGGCCCTGAAGATTGGCTCAGATACAATACGGTTTATTGTCACGGGTGTGATCCGCGATATCCCTGAGAATTCCCATTTTGAAGCCAATATTATTACATCATTCCTGACCAGTCCCAGATCAAAGTCTACCGAATGGCTGAGCAATAGCTTCAGCACCTACCTGTTATTGCATCCCAACACCAGTCCCTCTGATGTGGACAGGAAGATACCTGATTTGCTGGTAAAATATGTAGGCCCGGAATTGCAGAAGTATATCGGGGTCACCATTGAGGAGTTCGCAGCTCAGGGAAACAGATATGAGTATTTCCTGCAGAACCTTTCTGACATTCACCTTGACCCCTCTATTCAGCAGGAGTTCAAGGCAGCCAGCGATCCAAAGTTTCTGACCATTTTCGGAAGCGTTGCCATACTCATTGTACTGATCGCAGCAGTCAACTTCATGAACCTGTCAACTGCCCAGGCATCCAGGAGGGCAAAGGAGGTGGGGATAAAAAAAGTCGGTGGATCAACAAGGGGTATGCTGGTCGCCCAATTCCTTGCGGAATCATTTATCCTTTCTTTCATCTCTCTGCTGTTTGCCCTCATAATAATTAAGGTGAGTCTTCCTTATTTCAGTAATCTGCTTGGCACGAGGCTGGAGCTTGATCTGCTTTCCCACTGGTATGCAATACCGCTAATGCTGCTTTTCACGGTTGTAGTTGCACTGCTTGCAGGCAGTTACCCGGCGATGTTCCTTTCTTCATTCAATCCCTATGAGGTTCTTAAGGGAAGCATCTCAGGAAGCATGAAGAACGGCAGGATGAGAAGAATTCTTGTCGTTTTCCAGTTTGCAGTCTCCATTCTGCTCATAGTCGGAACTGCGGTGATGTACAGGCAGATCAGCTTTATGCTCAATAAGGATGTGGGTTTCAATAAAGATCAGCTGATCGTGATTGAAAGAGCCCATGTGCTCGGAGCCCGGTGGAAGGCATTCAAGGAGGCAGCCAGGGAGATTCCGGGTGTAATAAATATTGCGAGCTCAACGGCAGTGCCCGGCAGGAACAACAATAACAACGGGTACCTGATTGAGGGAAGAAGCGATGAATCATTCCTTCTGGTTACCAACTGGGTCGACTCTGATTACATCGATACATACGGAATGACGCTTGCTTCAGGCAGGTTTTTCGATGAATCCCATACGACAGACAGGGAGGCTTGCCTGGTTAATGAAAGCACTATCTCGGATTTCGGGTTGGATCAACCTGACCAGACAAGAATCATCAGGCCGGGTGATGATGGTAACCCTCAACCTATGCCAATAATCGGTGTGGTCAAAAACTTTAACCACGAGTCCCTGCGTAACCCCATTCAGCCATATATATTCCTTTATAAGGGCGATCGCCAGACATGGGGCTACCTGACGGTGAAGCTGGCGGCACAGAATTATTCAGAGACAATAAGTAATATTGAAAAGCTCTGGAAAGAGTTCACCGCAAATAATCCGTTACAGTATTATTTTGTTGATGACGATTTTGAGAATATGTATAAACAGGAGAAGCAGAACGCACAGATGGCTGTTATCTTTTCCATCCTGGCTCTCTTTATTGCTGCCCTGGGTCTTTTCGGTCTGACCTCTTATACCGTTGAGCAGCGCACCAAGGAGATAGGGGTGAGGAAGGCCATGGGATCTTCAGTGACGGGAATCTATGTTGTGATATCAAGGGAGGTGATTATCCTGGTCTCTGTATCAGCCCTCCTGGCCTGGCCTCTTATCTGGTATTTTGCAGGAAAGTGGCTTGAGAGCTTCCATTACAGGATTGAGCTGGGATTACCGGTTTTCATAGCCGGACTCGCTGTTTCATTGGCAATAGCCCTGATGACAATCAGTTACCGTATTGTGAAAGCTGCCAGGGTAAATCCTGCACAGTCACTCAAATATGAATAGGGAGGAGGGATAAATGGTTAGAAACTACCTTACCATCGCTCTCAGAAACCTGGTAAAGAACCGGGTCTTTACCGTGATAAATATTTCAGGGCTTGGTATAGCCCTTGCCCTTTGTATCGTCGCGTTTTTCAATCACATGTTCAACTATGAGTTTGACAGGACCCATGAGAATTTCAATGAGATCTACCGGGTTACCAGCTTCAGGGACATGGAAGGCAGGGAGCAGGAATACGGTATTGTACCGGCAACTCTCGGACTTGAGATAAAAAAGGATATTCCGGGTGTAACCCGGGCTGCCAGGGTCATGAGATCCATGTCTCCTGTAAAGAGGGGGGAGGATCTCTTCCCGGCCAGTATAGCCTATGTTGATCCGGAATTCCTTGACATTTTTACATTTACGGCAGTTTCCGGGCATCTTAAATCAGTCTCCGGTCAGGGTAATGTGATTGTAAGCCAGTCAATGGCAGAGAAGCTTTTTGGTGATGCATATTCACCGGGCAGGGCTGTCTCTGTTGTAAATGACAAAAACACTGAGTTCACCTACACAGTGGCAGGCGTGTTTTCCGATCTGCCTGAGAACAGCAGTTTCAGGATCGACATCATTTCCCATATTGACAATTTTCTGCTGATGTGGCAGGTCACGGATGCAGACTGGAAATCGTGGGCAAATGCGATGTTTATCCAGGTACCTCAGAAAAACCTTATCCCTGCCATAGCCCGGTCGATGAAGGACTATCTGCCGGTCCAGAACAGGGCAAGGGAAGACTTCAGAATTACCAGGTTCAACCTGGTCCCGCTAAAGGATGTCGGGGAGTCTTCAAGGAATATATGGTCCTCCGGGTTATTTCCCTCGCTGCATCCAGCTGCACTAATAGCCCCTCCTGTCATGGCAATCTTCATTCTCCTTATTGCCTGCTTCAACTTTGCCAATACATCAATTGCCACGTTCAGCAAACGACTTAAAGAGATAGCCCTGAGGAAGACGTTCGGCGGGCAGAGGGGGCAGCTGATAACCCAGTTCATGTCAGAGACCTTCATCATCTGTACGCTCGCCATGATAACAGGGGTTGCCATCGCGGCATTCCTTGTGCCGGCATACAGCAGCCTGTGGGAATATATGACCATTGAACTTACCTTCGGCCGTTATGTCATATTCTGGATTTTCCTGTTTGTGCTTTTGCTTGTAACCGGGTTTGTCGCAGGTGTGTACCCTGCCATTTACGTAAGTTCGTTTACCCCGGTGAAGGTTCTCAGGGGCACCACCCGTTTCAGGGGATCAGGGAAACTCTCTTCCGTCCTGCTTACCCTGCAATTTGCGATCTCCCTGACGGCACTTGTAATGGGTATTGTCTTTTCAAAGAATGCCAATTATCAAAGAACACTTGACCTTGGTTATGACAGAAATAAACTGCTTGTTATTCCTGTTGCCCAGGAACATTTTACATCATTCAGGAATGAGATCTTATCCAATCCCAGCATCATTTCTGCAGAGGGAACGGATAATCATGTAGGGTGGGGGCATTACAGACGACCCCTGAAGGACGGGCAAAAACAGCTGGAGGTCGATGTGCTGGATGTGGGTCCCGGCTATGCCCGTACCATGGGTTTCAGATTGAAGCATGGACGCCTTTTTGAAACGGAAAGAGCAGAGGCCGACCGGACAGCCAACTCCATTGTGATAAACCAGAAAATGGCAGATGACTTCGGCTGGGATGATCCGGTAGGAAAGACTGTGACGCTGTATGATACCACTTCATTCATTGTGATAGGGGTCGTGGAGGATTTTTATACGTCAGGTTTATGGCAGAAGATTGAGCCTGCAATACTCAGGCTTTCAGGTGATGATCAGTACGGCGTGATTGTCGTCAGGGCGGAAGCCGGGGACATCCCGGCTGTTCTGGCGTTCGCCGGCAATAAATGGAAGGAGCTTCCCGGTAGCAGTATCTTTGGCGGCCGGCTTCAGGAGGACCTGATGGAGGAGGAAAAGGGTATAAATGACAGCATCCTTAAAGTGAACCTCTTTCTTGCCATTGTCGCAACAATTCTGTCGCTGATCGGTATGTACAACATGGTGTCACTCGATATTATAAGGCGAACCAAGGAGATAGGCATCAGGAAGATCCAGGGAGCGTCGGTGCCTTCCTTAATGTTGCTTGTCAGCAAAAAGTACTTTTTAGTCCTTGTCATCGCCTCTATCCTGGGATGCATTGGCGGCTACAAGATGTCACTGATGCTCCTTGACAGCATCTGGGACTATTTTATAGATATCAGGGCCGGGGTATTGATTTTGGCGGTTCTTCTGATGATTGTTGCTACAATATTGACAATCAGCATCAAGGTCATAACTGCAGCGACAAAAAATCCTGTAGATTCCCTGAGATACGAATAAGTTCCTCCTCAGTACATCTTATTGATCAACATTTCAATTTCATCCCTCTCCCTGAGAGGAAAGCAATGGTTCTTGCCGTCGCACCTGAATTAGCCCTGATGACAATCAGTTACCATATTGTGAAAGCTGCCAGGGTAAATCCTGCACAGTCTCTTAAGTATGAATGATAAATTTCCGGCTGATAATACCGTGTTCAGTACATCCTGTTGATCAGCTGACCAAACTCATCACGTTTCCTGAGAGGAAAACTAAAGGTATTACCATCACGCGTAACTATATTTAATCCTTTGGCAGCAAATAACCCCTGGCTGAAATATATGACCTCCAGTATATTATCAAACAGGATCTCAAGATTGAACTTTTCCGTCTCATTCATTAAGGTCTTGAAATACAATCCCTGGTTCGTGACTATCAGTTTTCCTGGTACTGTGGTCTTGTCTATCACCTGGCTTGTATCACCGGCTTTAAGTACGACCTCGTTGGGTTTAAGTTTGACTGTCATGATCTTGACTTATTTATTTTAACACAGTAGCCAAAAAATTGGTTCTGTCATATTAAAGACGCCTCATTGATTAATTTGTTGCACATTACAATGAGCTAAATACATTTACTGTGTCCTGCCTGTAAATCTGTTATTTATCGTACTGACATGACCCCTGTTTCAGGTTTCAGTCAGAGGTGGCTCAACGAACAACATCGGTTAACCTGTTGTCAACGGAGTTCTTTTAACGGTTTTGGAATGCCAGACACTTACTCATATTTCAAAGCATATACCGGATTTTTCCCTGATACTCTTAGGATGTCTTAAAAAATGTCTATTAATTTGACACATTCTGATTTTTATACCGTCTTTCATATAAAGATTTTGTTATGATTAAAGGAACCATTCTTATTGTTGATGAGGACCGCGATTTTCTGAAGTTACTTGAAGAGACTCTGCAGAAGGAATACGAAAAGGTTATAGCAATCTCCTCCCCGCAAAGCATAAATGAGATACTCCGGAAAACTGAAGTGGATGTCGTACTCCTGGAATCAAACTACAGATCAGTTGTCAGGAATGGCAATGAAGGTTTCTACTGGCTGAAGGAGATACTGGCCTATGACAGCAATCTGAGCGTGGTTATTGTAACCGATTCGGGAGACATCGAACAGGCTGTCAGGTCGATAAAAGAAGGAGCGATTGATTTCATTTTAAAACCTCCCGACAGGAACAGGCTCCTGACCACTATCAATAATGCCCTGCAGCTCAGGCTATCAAAGCTTGAGGCTTCCTCATTAAAGGAAGACAACAGGCAGCTGAAGAAAGTGATAAATAACGGCAGGGATAAAATTGTCCAGGGGGCTTCACCAACGATGATCAACGTGATGAACATCGTCAGAAAGGTAGCCGGAACAGAAGCCAACGTGCTGATAACAGGAGAGAATGGAACGGGTAAGGAGCTTATCGCCAGGGAAATCCATATTCGTTCCGCAAGGTCATCCGAGCTGATGGTCAGTGTTGATATGGGTTCAATTACGGAGACTCTGTTTGAAAGTGAGCTCTTCGGACATGTAAAAGGGGCATTTACTGACGCAAAGGAAGATCGCAAGGGCAAGTTTGAACTGGCACAGAAGGGAACTCTCTTCCTTGACGAAATAGGAAATCTTTCTCTCCCTTGCCAGGCGAAGCTGCTGAGTGTTCTGCAGAACAGGTATATTGTGAGAGTGGGCTCAAACAGGCAGGTTCCTGTTGATATAAGGCTGGTATGTGCCACTAACTGTGATCTCATTAAGATGGTCAGTGAGGGAAGATTCAGGGAGGATCTGCTCTACCGGATAAACACGATAATGATCGAAGTACCTCCATTGCGTGACAGGGTGGATGATATACCCATTCTGGCAAATTATTTTCTGAGGGTTCACTCGGAGCGATATGATAAGGGCCTTATGAAGATAAGCACCTATGCTCTCGAGAAACTTGCCAATCACAATTGGCCCGGTAATGTGAGGGAGTTGCAGCACTCCATTGAAAAGGCTGTTATCATGAGTGATAATTCGCTCCTTAAACCATCAGACTTTGCCTTCACCACTTCCCCCGTGAGGTCTGTCAGCCAGGATATGACACTTGAGGAGATGGAAAGGAAGTTAATAACAGACTCTCTGCAAAAATATGATAGGAATATCAGTGTTGTGTCCGGAAAGCTAGGTATTACGAGACAGACGCTGTATAACAAAATGAAGATCTACGGAATATGACTTTTATTCAAAGCAGTAGTCCCGTCAACTTATTCGGATAAGGGCCAGCAATAATCCCGTATCTCATTCACTAAGTGCAAAATCAACCGCCTCCAGAGCATGCAGGGTAAGCGTGTTTATAACGGGGATATTTATGTCTTCCTGCTTAAGGAGAAGAGGAATTTCGGTGCAGCCAAGAACAATTCCTTCGGCTCCTCTGCTGTAGAGCTCTTTGCATATCTCAACGAAACGGTACCTTGAAACATCAGAAAATACACCCCTGAGCAGCTCATCTGAAATTGTCTTCTGAATGAAAGCCCTGTCGTTCTGCTCCGGTATCATGACCTCAATATCACTTTCCTTCAGTATGGATTTGTAGAAATCCATTTCCATCGTCTGTTTTGTGCCAAGCAGGCCGACCCTGCTCATGTTCCTGCTCCTGATCTCCCTGGCCGCAGCGTCTGCGATATGAATGAAAGGTATATCAGTCTCCTGCTCAAGTCTTTCAAAGAACTGGTGCAGGGTGTTGGCGCACAGCACAATGCATTCAGCACCCGCTCCGGCCAATCTTATTGCTGCATCAAGGATCAAACGGTATACGCCTTCTCTGTTGTTCTGTATATTGAAAGTATCTATCTCGCCATAATTGACTGAATAGAGGATGCACCTGGAAAATGTACTCCCCCCTGATCTTCTGTTTGTCTCCTCGTTTATTATTCTGTAGTACTCCGCACTGGATATCCAACCTGTGCCGCCAACCAACCCAATTGTCTTCATCTCTTCAATATTATTTCAGCAGAATAAAAATAGTCACAATATTTGTCTATTCATGCCTGAGCGTCGCGGCGGGATTTACTCTTGCAAGCTTTATGACATGATAACTGACGGCTGCGAGGGATATCAGCGATATTATCAGAAGGGAAAGCAGGAAGACGCCGGCTCCGATATTTATATGATAGGCAAAAATTTGCAGCCATTCTTTCATTAATAAATATGCGACGGGCCATGCAAGCAGGAGCGATACCATTATCCATTTTATAGTCCGGGAGGTGATCATGAATATAATTCCGGATGGATGTACACCCATGACTTTTCTTATGACCATCTCCCTGGTTCGGCTCTCCGTGGCATAGGATGAAAGACTGTACTGCCCGAGACAGGTAAGTATGACAGCAAGGACGGCGGAGAGGATGAATATCGAGGCAAGTTTCATTTCGGACCGGTACATCATCTCCACACGGTCGCTGAAAACTGAAACAGGGTTCAGATAATGCGGAGAGAGTTCTTTCACTGTCCTGTCAATAAATGACAATGTTTCGGAGAGTGTCCCCGGTGTAACTCTGATGGATACATATTGTGGCAATTTAAAATTGTCACTCCCTGTTGCGGCAAGTGCAAGAGGTTCAATAGCCAGATGCAGGGACTGGAAGTGGTAGTCCTCAATGACACCGATAACAGTTCCGAATCTCTCCTCCTTACCGAATCCGAACTTCTTCCCTGTGGGATCATCTGGTCCCATGATTTTTGCAGCCGTTTCATTAATTATAAAATTGTTTAATGTGTCTGATGGAAATTCATCGGAGAAACCTCTTCCGGAAATGACCTTCAGATTGTAGAAATCAATGAAACCAATACCTATCCCCGCTCTGTAAACAAACTGTTTCAGTTCTTCCGGTTTGCCCGGCCATGAAGCGTAAGAGGTACCCTGGGTGTTAACCGGAAGGTTTACTGAAGTTGCCATATCCGTTATTGCCGGATTTTTTCTCAGCTCATCGAGTAATCTGGCGGGATTTTTTCTGATTGCCGGATCTTTGATCTCTACTGTAATGATATTTTCCCTTTCAAATCCTAATTCAGATGTTTCTATGAAGTTGATCTGACGCATAACCGTGAAGGTGCATATAAGGGCAATCATTGAAATTACATTCTGCACTACAACCAGTAAATTTCTAAGCTGCCATGACCTGTTTCCTCCCAGAGCCTTATAGTTCTCATTAATCAGATTTACAGGAGTGATTGATGAAAGATGGTATGACGGCCAGATGCCGGCAAGTACTCCGGTTGCCAGGGTGAGTAAAACAACTTTAATAAATATGCGGGACTCAAAAATCATCCTGAAGGTAAGGGGCCTTTCGGTGAATGAACTGAATGGCGGCAGCAGAAGACCGGCAATGACAATTGCAAGCACCAGACCTCCGAGGGAGATTAAGACCGACTCTGTGACGAGTTGGATGATAACCTCATCTTTACCTGCTCCGGCGGCTTTCAGGATACCGGTTTCTCTTCCCCTGTTGTATGATCTCGCATTTGCCATGTTCATATAGTTGAAGCAGGCTATCAGGAGAATGAGGATCCCTACGGCAGATAACAGGTAAATGTACCTGATGTCACCGCTGTCGGCGATGCTGAAATTCGAATCGCCGTGAAGGTGGATCTCTCTCAGGGGCTCGGCGATGAAGCGTGAATCTTTAAAAAATGGGTTAGACGACAAGTATCTGTCTGCCAAATCATTAAGTTTATCCTCAATATCTTCTGGCGTCGCGTTACCGTACAGCTGGATGTATGTAGTATGACTGAAGTTATCCCAATTGCCGGCCTTTTCTCTGCCTCCCGACATACTGAAAAATGTTTCAAATCCTGTCAGAAAGTCGAAATGAAAATGAGAGTTTTGCGGGATATTTTCCAGTATGCCGCAGACCGTGAACAGATACTTGTTATCAGCCATTATTGTTTTACCGACAGGATCCTCACTGCCAAAGTATTTCACGGCCATATCCCTTGTCATGAAGAGAGTGAACGGATCTTTCAGTGCTTCTACCGGGTTGCCTGAAATTACCGGGAAGGTGAAAATTTCAAGAAAGTCTGTATCAGCATACAGGAACCCGCCCTCCTCAAACAATTTTAAGTCATATTCGAGGATGTGAAATTTCCTGTTACACAGTGTGGAATTCTTTATTTCCGGAATATCATTGATCAGGGCATCCTTAAGGGGAATGGGTGTAACCGCAAAGAGATCCTTTCCCATGTATTCGTGCCCTGGCTGTTTTCGTATAATCCTGTAAATCTGATCCGCATTTTCGTGGTATGTGTCATAGCTCAGTTCATACCAGACATAAAGAATTATGAGAATGGCGCAGGTCAGTGCTATTGAGATGCCGAACATGCTTATGACGGACTGTCGTCCCTGGCTGATGATGCTCCGGACTGACAGCCAGAGATAACTCTTAACCATTGCTATCTGTTCTTTGTGCGGTTAAGCCTTTATTAAAAGACTGTTTAAGAGTTAATTTGCTGCATAAAAAAAGAGGCGCCTGTCGGGCGCCCCTGAAATTTAATGAAGCACTTCCTGCGAGGTTACAGGTTCTTCTCAGTTACAACCTGCCCGTCAAACAGGTTGACAATCCTGTGGGCATAGCCTGCGTCCCTGTCAGAGTGTGTCACCATAATAATGGTTGTACCCTCCTTGTTCAGTTCAGATAAAAGGTTGATGACCTCTATACCGTTTTTTGAATCGAGGTTACCCGTGGGCTCATCTGCAAGAATCAGCCTGGGGTTCGCGACGACTGCCCTGGCAATCGCCACCCTCTGCTGCTGACCTCCTGAGAGCTGCTGGGGGAAGTGCTTTGCACGGTGAGATATCTTCATCCGTTCAAGTGCATCCTCCACTTTCTTTTTCCTTTCGCCGGTCTTCATCTTCAGATAGATGAGAGGCAATTCGACATTCTCGTAGACATTCAGTTCGTCTATCAGGTTAAAACTCTGAAAGACAAATCCGATATTGCCTTTCCTGAAGATTGTCCGGTCACGTTCCCTGAGGTTGGCAACTTCGGTTCCGTTGAAGATGTAACTTCCTGATGTGGGGTTATCAAGCAAGCCCAGGATATTCAGAAGGGTTGATTTGCCACACCCCGATGGTCCCATTACGGCAACGTACTCACCCTCTTTTACTTCGAGGCAGACCTTATTGAGAGCGGTTGTCTCCACCTCTTCCGTCCGGAAGACCTTTGTTAAATCATTTGTTTTGATCATGATTTCGCCATTTAGTGTTATTTGCTGTTTTTGAATATTAGTTTCTCATTCTTTCCGAAGGTATCGTATCCTGAAACAATTACTTTCTCCCCGGGCTGCAATCCTTCAAGTATCTCATAATACTTCGGGTTTTTCCTGCCGGTTGAAATATTTCTGCGTGTAGCATACGATTCGGACGGGTCAACAACGTATATCCATTGTCCTCCGGTTTCCTGGAAGAAGCCTCCTATCGGTACAAGTATGGCAGTCTTGGGTTGACCCAGCTGAAGGCTCGTATAATAGGTCTGCCCTGTGCGTATGTTTTCAGGAATTGTGTCAGTGAATATCATATCGATTTTAAAAGTTCCGCTTCGAACTTCCGGATAGACTCTGCGTACAGTCAGATTGAATGCATTTCCCTGCCTGTCAAGGGTCGCGGTCAGACCGGTGCGCACCCTGTCTATATAGTGTTCATCTATCTGAGCTGTCACCTTGAAGGAGGTCAGGACGTTTATCTGGCCCATGTTTGCACCCCTGGAAATTGACTGTCCTATCTCCGGAACGAGAAGCCCGAGCTGTCCGTCGACGGTGGCCCGCACATTCAGGTTTTCCATTCTCTGCCTGACGAGGGAAAGGTTTTTGCGCATGTTTTCAAGGTTGTTCCTGAGGTTCTCAACCTGTACTGAACGGAAGACCGAATCCTGCTTCTGACGTTCGATAAAGAGCTCTTCCGACTGTATAGCCATGTCAAGATCCTCTTTTGAACGGGTGAACTCTTCCACTGAGAGCAGGCTGTCTTTCATCAGCATCCTGTTCTGTTCGTAATTACGTTTTTTTCTCTCTATTTCGTATTTAAGATTGAGCAGCTCGCGCTTTATCTGCAGCCTGTCCTGCTCCATGGCTATCTGGGTGTTCCTCAGGAAGTTCTCCTTCTCAGCCAGTTGGGCCTCGCTGTCGAGGATGTTGAGGTAGAGATCAGGGTTGGAGAGTTTCAGGATGATGTCACCCTCCCTGACCATTGAACCCTCCTCGATAAGTATCTCCTCAACCCGTCCTCCTTCCTGGGCATCGAGAAAGATAGTGCTGATTGGCTCCACGGTTCCCGGCACTGTTATATAATCATTGAACTGGTCTTCTACAACCGTCCCGATTATCAGTTTATCCTTCTCTACCCTGTAAGTGGAGGTTCGGTCTGCGAAGAAAGCCATATACATGAGTAGAACAAAAGCTATTGCAGCGGCCATGTATGCTATATGTTTACCACGAATGCCTTTCTTTTTTTCTATGGGTCTGTCCATTTTTTCAACAGGAGTATCCATTTCGTATAGTTTTGAATTTAATCGGTAACAAGGTTTTCATATTCACCGGTTGAATAGAACCGGATTGTAATTTCACGTATCATCAGCTGTAGCTTTGTCCTGAGTGCTTCAGTCTCAGCCGAGAACAGGGTTGTCCGGGCGGCAGAATAATCGGTCACATCAACGAGTCCCGATTCGAATTTTTTCTCTACGGCATCAAATGATTTCCTGTTGAATTCGAGGTTGGCCTCCGCGGCCAGGTACTCCTGCTTCCCGCGATTGTATGTGAGGCAGGCATCTTCAATCTCGGAGTAGAGGTTGTATTTTTCAAGCTCGAGACGAAGCTCAGTGTCATTTCTTCTGATTTTTGCCAGCTTTATGCTTCTGCCCGTTGAATACCTGTTGAAAATCGGAATGTTGAGCGAAAGATACACCGCCTGGCTGTTATTGTTTTCCAACTGGGTGGCATAAGAGGGCTGTCCCTCTGCATCTTCACCAAGCACTTTATAATAGCCGGTATAGATAGCTCCTCCGACTGAAAGTCCTGGTGCCAGCAGGCCTTTGGCTGCTGCCACCTGCCTATCGGAAGCCTGCAGCTCGTATTCGATGGCTCTCAGCCTGGGAAGAACCTGTGATGCCAGGTGATAGATGCTGTCCGATTCGTAAGTTGTGTCAGTGACAAGAATATTGTCAATGTCAGGGAGGAGGATGTCAAAGGAGTCTCCGGATGATAGCCGGAGCATCTGTTTCAGCTGTGTAACTGCCTGGCTGGCATTGTTCTGCGCAATTGTATATGTGAGCCTGTCACCTGATGCCTGGCTTTCCATTTCATATTTGCGGGCAACGGACTCCTTTCCGGTCTCAACCATCCTGGTGATCCTGAACAACTGCCTCTCCGACAGCTCAAGCTGCATCTTTGCTGCAGCCTCAAGTCCCTTTGCATAGACAACCTGGTAATATTGCCCCATAATCTCAACAATCAGAGTGTTCCGGGCAACCTTTTCCGATTCCATCCCGGCCTTAAGCATGAATTTGTTTGCAGAGATTGTATTGAGAGTGGCAAAACCATTGAAGATGTCAATGCTTGAGTTGAGTGAATATGAGTTACTGATGTTCTGCTTGAAGGTGATCAGGTTAGTAACCGGGTCAATGGATCTCCCGAAACCGACGCGGGCATCGGAACCCAGGTTAAGATTCGGCAGCAGATCCATTTTCGACTTCGTAAGGTTAACAACAGCCGTTTCAGTCTCCAACCCCTGCCTCTGAAGCCCGATATTGTTAGCAAGGGCATGGTCAATGCAGTCGCCAAGTGTCCATTTTTCTGCCTGCGCGGAGAGTGCAACAGGTAAAACAACTGCCACTATAAAGAATATGTATCTCAGGTCTTTCATGTCATTCATCCACTTTTCACTTCTCATTGCCAAAGAGTGTGCCATACTGGTAAATAACAGATAATCAATAGGATACAATTTACTACATCATAATCTATGTAAAATAATTAGACAGTTAGTGTCAAAAAATCATACAATTCCATGAATGATATTTTAGTTAAAGTATTGTTAATCAATAGATAAATAGTTGCCAAACATGTTTGTGGTCTTTTCATTAAGATTATTTTTATGGTTAAAATCGAAGCATATGTTTAAGAACCTCGTCAAGACAGCTGTCAGACACATTTTCAAGCATCCCGGGTACAGTTTTCTCAACGTTCTCGGGCTTACCCTGGGTATAACCAGTGCACTTTTTCTGTTGATCTATGTTGCTGATGAGGTTAGTTATGACCGTTTTCATGAAAAGGCGGACAGGATCTACCGGGTCTCATCGAAGATTACCGAGACGGATGATCAGTTCACGTGGATTGTAGCCCAGATCCCGTTTGGGCCTCAGGTAGCGCAGGATTACCCGGAGGTTGAGGCTTATGTCAGATTCATCAACATGCCCACGGCGCTTTACAAATACGAAGACAGGGAATTCAATGAGGAAAATTTCTACTATGCTGATTCAGCCCTTTTTGACATATTCACTTACAAGGTGGTGAGGGGTGATGTCAGGAGCG
This sequence comes from uncultured Rikenella sp., assembly GCA_964455705.1. GTDB lineage: Bacteria > Bacteroidota > Bacteroidia > Bacteroidales > VadinHA17 > SR-FBR-E99. Next base: position 8,609 of record CAYVYM010000030.1, on the reverse strand, counting down.
CACTCCTTGAACCAAATAAGATAGTCCTTACGGAAACGGTCGCTGCACGGTATTTCGGTGAGGACGATCCTGTTGGCAGGACCCTCACGGCGGGTAATGCGACGTATGAGGTGACAGGCGTTATTGAAGATGTGCCATTCAATTCACACTTCAGGTTTGATGCGCTTGCCTCGAGGACCAATCTGCCCGAGCAGATAGGTTCATGGGGTAATTTCGGGGTGTTTACTTATCTCCTCTTTCCGGAAGGGCTTGATGTAAAATCTTTTGAGAAGAAGATGCAGGGCATGTATGCCGCATATATGGAACCTATTTTCGGGCCGGTGAATGTAAATATTGAATATATCCTGGAACCGATAAGGGAGATACATCTTTACTCCACCAAAGCTGGTGAACCCGAGCCTACAGGCAGTATCACTTATGTATATATATTTGCCATTGTGGCGTTCTTCCTTGTTCTGATCGCTGCAATGAACTACATGAACCTGGCCACTGCCCGATCAGCCAGTCGCGCCCGGGAGGTGGGCCTGAGAAAAGTCGTCGGATCACATCGCGGCCAGCTTATACTGCAGTTTCTGTCTGAATCCACAATATTTACCATTATATCGCTGATAATAAGTATTATACTGGTTATTGCGTTACTCCCGAAGTTCAACCTTCTTGCCGGCAAGTCGTTTGACCTGGCTGTCTTAAGCAGTCCTGTCGTACTGATGAGCATCGGGGCGGTGATCCTCCTGGTAGGACTCATCGGTGGAAGCTATCCGGCATTCTTCCTCTCAAGATTCAGTCCTGTAACCGTGCTAAAGGGCGAGATCACCCAGGGCTCTGCCGGGAGCTTGTTCCGTAAAATACTGGTTGTCATTCAGTTTACGGTGTCGGTGATAATGATTGTATGTACACTGGTCGTTTTCAGGCAACTCAATTACCTGAAGACAATGGATCAGGGGTTTGACCAGGAAAATGTACTCAGCCTTGACCTTAACGGACCGATGGTCAGAAAATATCCTGTCCTGAAGCAGGCCCTGGTTGAAAGTCCCAATGTGCTATATGTCGGCTCCACCACCACCAGGGTAGGTGAGGGCTCCGGTAAACTTCTTTTTAATGTCGAAACCGACCAGGGAATGACACAGCGTGGTATTAACTTTGCAGTAGTTGATCACGATTTTGTTGAAGCACTGGGGATCAAGATAGTGGATGGCCGTGAATTCCAGGTTGATATGCCTTCTGATACTCTCTCTGCCGTGATCGTGAATGAGACCTTTGTAAAGCGAATGGGATGGAGTGATCCGATAGGCAAAAAGATTGAGGCAGGAGATGAAAACACACTGAGGGCCCGGGTAGTGGGGGTGATGCAGGATTATCATCAAACCGGAATGTACAATGAGATTGAATCCCTTCTTCTGGCTTACCGGACAACTAACAATATCGTCTATGTCAAGATCAGTGATGAAAATATTGAAAAAACACTAAGCCACATCGAGTCAAGCTGGAAGGAGGTTTTCCCGGACCAGCCATACAGTTATACATTCCTTACGGAGAGGTTCAACAGGCAGTTCGAGGCAGATGAGAAGCGCGGACTGATTTTTACTCTTTTCACAATGCTGGCAATCCTGATAGCGTGCCTCGGTCTCTTCGGCCTGGCTTCCTATACTGTTGAACGTCGTACCAGGGAGATAGGGATAAGAAAGGTCTTTGGAGCCAGCGAAGGCACAATAATGAGACTGGTATCCAGGGAGTTCATCATTCTCTCCCTGATCTCTATAGTACTGGCATTTCCTGTTGCGTATTACTTCATGAGCAACTGGCTTGAGAATTATGTGTATCGAACCAGTATTGGCGCTCTCCTGTTCATAGTTGCGGGTGTACTTACCCTGGTGATTACCTTTGCGACAATAAGTTACAAGGCTTACCAGGCCGCTGTGACAAACCCGGCCGACTCTGTAAAGACTGAATAGAAACCGGACCATAGTTACCGGAACCAGGTCAGATGGGTCAGATTCCACCCATGAAACCTCATGAGGAATAATCTTTCCTCAGTGAGCCATGCATCATGTTTTCATCATAAATTTGCATAACACATAGATGAAATATCAGAGGTATGGCAAAATTTTACAATCAGGGGATAAGCGAAATAACCGATCAACTGAGGACTAGTCAGACTGAAGGGCTCTCAGCGGCAGAGGCGCAGCGGCGGCTGGAAGAATACGGCCGGAACGTCCTGGAAGAAAAGGGCGGGAAGAGCATTCTGATCATGTTTTTTGCCCAGTTCAGAAGTTTCATGATAATAATACTGCTTGTTGCCGCTGCGATATCCGGGGTGGTTGGAATAATGGAAGGAGAAGGTTTGCTTGATACCTTTATTATACTTGGGATTCTTATTGTAAATGCACTGATTGGAGCCATCCAGGAGAAGAAGGCGGAAACCTCGCTTGAAGCGCTGAAGAGCATGGCCGCTCCGGCATCGAAAGTACTTCGAGACGGATCGGTGACAGAGATAAACACCACCTATCTTGTTCCAGGCGATGTGGTGATACTTGAGACGGGCGCAATAATCCCAGCAGACCTTCGACTTACAGAAGCTATCAATCTGAAGATCCAGGAATCCTCCCTGACAGGAGAGTCCGTTCCTGTTGAAAAACAGACCGACCTCATTCCCGGCGATGATGTCTCGCTGGGCGACCGGACGAACATGGCATATTCAAGCAGCATGGTCACCTACGGTCGCGGCCGTGGCATCGTGGTCAACACCGCGATGAAGACAGAGGTCGGCAAGATTGCAAACATGTTGCAACATGCAGAGGATATGGTGACTCCGATGAGCAAGCGCCTGAACCAGCTGGGAAAGATACTCGGTCTTGTCGCCCTTGGAATCTGTGGTCTCATCTTCCTTGTGGGAGTGCTGTATGGCAACTCGGTAATGAGTATGTTCATGACAGCGGTCACCCTTGCTGTAGCTGCCATCCCTGAAGGACTTCCGGCTGTTTCAACCATAGTGCTGGCAATAGGAGTGCAGCGCATGGTGAAAAAGAACGCGATCATCCGCACACTACCCTCGGTTGAGACTCTTGGTAGCGCCACCGTCATCTGTTCGGACAAGACAGGCACCCTGACGCAGAATAAGATGGCCGTTGTGGAGGCTTTCGTCAACCATAAGCATGACCAGATTAACCGGAGCGCCCCCGGCACGAAACTCAATGCAGAGGAGGAGAGACTTCTTGCCATCTCAGTATTGTGCGCTGATGCTTACATCAGGAAGGATGACGATGGGAATATCTCCTTCTCGGGAGACCCTACCGAGACTGCTCTTCTGGACTTCGGGTTGCTTTACGGGGTGCATAAGGAGGAGCTTGAAAAAAAGTTCCCGAGAGTGGCGGAGATCCCGTTTGACTCTGAGCGGAAACGCATGACAACCGTCAACAGGATGTCGGAGAACAGCACCCGTATCAATGTCAAGGGAGGGCTTGATGAGGTTCTGAGCGTCTGCGACAAGATTGTGATCAACGGTGAGGTCAGGCCTCTGATGCAGGCTGACACGGATGAGATCCATAATGCCAACGAGACCATGGCCAATTCAGCGTTGCGGGTATTGGCGATGGCTTACAAGGATTGCCCTGAAGCCCCACAGAAGGTCACCATCGGGGAGCTGGAGAAGGGTCTTATCTTCATCGGCCTGCTGGGTATGATTGATCCTGCCCGGCCCGAGGTGCTGGAGGCCGTGGCCAGATGCAACACGGCAGGCATCCGGGCGGTAATGATTACAGGAGACCACAAGACGACGGCGATGGCAATAGCACGCGAGATCGGGATCTACAAGGACGGTGATACTACCATTACCGGCTCTGAACTTGAGAGACTATCCGATGCGGAGCTGAATGAGAGTGTCGCCGGTTTTTCTGTTTATGCCAGGGTAGCTCCCGAGCATAAGGTGCGCATCGTCAAGGCATGGCAGAGCCACAGCGAGGTGGTGGCCATGACCGGCGATGGCGTCAATGACGCGCCTGCCCTCAAGCAGGCTGACATTGGTGCTGCCATGGGCATTGTAGGAACCGATGTGGCCAAGGGGGCCGCTGACATGATCCTTACTGATGATAACTTTGCAACGATTGTTTCAGCCGTTGAGGAGGGCCGGCGGATCTATGACAACATACTGAAGGTCATACAGTACCTCCTCTCAACCAACGTGGGTGAGATTTTTCTTATCCTGGTCACATCAATATTCAATATGGGAATGCCCCTGTTGCCGATACACATACTGTGGGTCAACCTGGTTACCGACAGCCTGCCGGCTCTGGCTCTCAGCGTAGATCCGCCTGAGGAGGGCATCATGAACCGCAAGCCGAGGAATTCGAAGAAGGGTTTCATGACCAAGGGGATGATATGGAGGGTGATGTACCAGGGCCTGATGATTGGTTGTATTCCGCTTGTCTCCTACATATTGGGCAAGCACGACGGAGGAGAGGTACTTGGTCGAACAATGGCTTTTGCAACTCTCATGTTCGCACAACTGGTGCATGTGCGCAACCTTCATTCAAATTCCCTGTCATCATTCAGGACCAGTCCGTTGAAGAACAAAGCGCTTATCGGGGCCATTTTTGTCTCAGCAGCCATCGGGCTTATAGTTCTTCTTGTGCCACCGATACGCGAAGCCTTCAGCCTGGAAGTCATGGACCTCGAACATTGGATCATAGTCATACTTATGGCCCTGGCCCCGGTACCAGTAGTTGAGCTGTTCAAGCTCTTCAGGATCAATGGTGTGAAGAGCGACGAGGAGTAACTATTCAATCCTCAGTGCCTGAGCCGGGTTGTAGTTGGCAGCCCTGAGAGTCTGGTAAATGACTGATATGAAGCCGACAGTGATTACAACAACTGTTGCCAGGAGATATATCACCGGATTGACAGCGGCCTTGTCGGCAAAGCTTTCCATCCAGTATTTTGAACCGAAGTAAGCGACAGGCCAGGCTATGAGGGAGGCAATCAGAATGAGAATCACCGTCTCTTTTATCAGCAGACGGAGTACAACCGGCGTGGTTGCTCCGTATGTCTTTCTGATGCCTATCTCCCTGGTCCTTTTATTAGTCATGAAAGCGACCAGTCCTATCAGTCCAAGGCAGGCAATGAATACTGCGAGAAGGGAGAACAGGATAAAGATTTTTCCAGTCTTCATCTCGGCATTATACAGGTTTTTCCAGGAGTCAGTAAAGAATTCATACTGGAAAGGCCAGTCAGGAGCAAACTCCCTCCACTTCTCTTCAATTGCCCGGATTGTGGCGGGGATATTGCTGCCTGAGAGTCTGATTGATGCAAACTGGTCGCCGCCGCCCGGATACAGGACGGTAAAGCACACAGGATCAATCTCCTTATGCATTGAAGTGATGTGAAAATCCTTCATCACTCCAATGATTTTATACCGCTGGAATGTGTCCGGGCCGGAAGGTTGCTGAATGTATTGCCCTACAACGGGTTCTGTCAGACCGAGCGATTTCACAGCAGCCTCATTGATAAGGATTGATGTGGAATCTGTTCCATATTCACGCGAAAAAAAGCGACCGTCCACAAGCCGTACACCGAGTGTCTGGGGAAAGTCAAAGCTTACCTGCGACTGCTGAATCAGATAGGTGTTCTTTTCAGGGTCGTCGTCGCGGAAAAAAGCATTGTTACTGTAGTCCATGCCCGGCACCTGTCTTGAAAATCCCGCCTTCTCCACTCCGTCGATCCCGAGGATCTGTTCCCTGAAGGTCTCACGCTGACGCCAGAAGGCATCTGCCCTTCTTATTACAATCAGGTTCTCCTTTTCAAATCCCAGATCCTTTTTCGTCATGAAGTTCAGTTGCCGGTAGACTACTGTTGAACCAATAATTATTACTATCGATACGGCAAACTGAAAAACGACAAGAATGCCCCTCAGACTTTTTGACATCGATCCGGGGCTCATAGATCCCTTTAGCACATCCACCGGATCAAATGAGGCAAGTACCAGAGCCGGGTAGAATCCTGCCGAAAAACCAACAACAAGTATGAGAAGAATCGCGAAAAGAATACCGTTGGCATTCCAGAGACCCACTGAAAGAGTTTTTCCCGTGAGCTGGTTGAAGGCAGGGGTCAGCACAAAGACCAGCAGTACTGAAATAAGTACGGCGATAGCCGCAATGATTACTGATTCGGATATGAATTGTAAAAATAGTCCTGATTTGCTTGCTCCCGATACTTTTTTTATACCAACTTCCCGGGCACGTCCGGCTGATTTTGCAGTAGCAAGGTTGACATAGTTGATTATAGCAATCGTGAGAACCAGGAATGCTATCACTGCAAAGATATATACCGTGCTCAGTGATCCCGGTGGCTCAAGGTTATATTGCGTCGCACCTTTCAGATGAATATCCTTAACAGGTTCCATCACGTAACTGAAGTCGTTGCCTGCATTCCTGAAATCATCGATTGATTGACCCGTAACCTCCTGTAGCTGAGGTCCCACGTATTTTATTATCATTTCCTGGAGTTTTTCCTGGAGGGCCTCTTTCTGTATACCATCGGTTACAACAATATATGTATAGAAGTTATGTGAGATCCAGAACTGACTGTTGGCCATACCGGGAAAGGAACTCAATGAAGCGAGAATGTCAAACTTCAGGTGCGAGTTATCAGGCAGGTTCTGAATAACGCCTGTCACTGTATAGAGTACGGTATCTGACTCCACGGTAACTTGCTGCCCTACAGGCTCGGCGTCACCGAAATATTTCCTGGCATACTCTTCCGTCATTACCATAGACCGGGGTCTGACAAGTGCGGTAGCGGGGTCTCCCTTCAGGAACCTGAAGTCAAGCACGTCAAAGAAGGTAGAGTCAGCGAAAAGCACACCATCCTCATTGAACTTGTTTTCGCCATAACCAATTAACCAGTCGCCCATTCCGCGTACTCTTGCGGTACGGATGACTTCCGGATAATCATTCAGCATTGCCTGTGCCATGGGTGCTGCCGTGACAGCCTGGTTCAGCTCACCTCCTGCCATCCGGCCCACTACCTTCAACCTGTATGTATTCTCGTAGTTGCGGTGAAACCTGTCATAACTCAGTTCATGGATAACATATAGAGTGATCAACAGGAAACAGGTGAGACCGATGGTCAGACCTGCCATATTCAGTGCCACATATCCGCTTTGTTTTTTCATGTTGCGGATGGAATTGTTAAGGAAGTTTCGAATCATGTCTGTAAGTCTTAATCAAGTCCGGTATTCGAGTAAAAAGACGATATGAAATGTAACTTGTTGCACCTCATCAACCATAAAATCTCCTGATCAACTTAAATTGTCATGATATGCCGGTATGGAGCCTTTGAATCACAGAATTTTCAAAACCAGACCTGATTTAAGACGATCGGTTGTTGATATACAGCATGCATTCCGGGCGTCAGACAGGGTGATAAATATTGCATCAGGCACTGAACTATAGATGGATAAAATGGTTTAACTTTGAATAAAAACATCATGGCAGAAAAACCTATTAACAGTCGTCGTGAGTTCCTGCAGAAGATGATTGCGCTGACTGCGCTTGCAGGTGTTGCACCATACGCCGATGCATTCGGACAGCCTCTCTTTGGACTAATGAAGGGCACTCTTCCGAAACGGCCATTAGGCAAAACCGGACATATGGTGGGCATATTCAGCCTTGGTGGCCAGGCCTCCATCGAGGTCCCGGGCAGGGAGGATATTGCGCTGGATATCATCAACCGTGCAATTGACCTGGGGATTAACTACATTGACACAGCCGCAGCTTACGGGAGACAGACCCCGACTGTGCCCAGGGCAGATGCCATGGGAACCAGTGAGCGAAATCTCGGGCAGGTATTGAAATATCGCCGCAAGGAGGTATTCCTGGCCTCCAAGACCCATGACCGCACCTATGACGGTTCGATGCGTCTACTGGAGAAGTCGCTCAAACAGCTTAACACCGATCAGCTCGACCTGTGGCAGATCCACAACGTTCGCATGCAAGAGATGGATACTCTTGACAAGGTCACCGGTGAAGGTGGTGTACTCAAGGCCATGATAAAGGCCCGCGATGAAAAGATCATCCGTTTTATCGGCTTCACCGGGCATGAGGGGCCCGACGTCATGAATGCACTGCTCGAGAGGTTCCCGTTTGACAATGTGCTTGTTGCGATCAATGCAGCCGACAAGCATCACGATCCGTTCATTGAAAAGTTCCTTCCCAATGCGGTGAACAACGGAATGGGAATCGTGGGGATGAAGATACCGGCTCGTGACCGTATCTTCTCCAACGGAGGCATCATTACAATGAAGGAGGCGATGGACTACGTCATGACACTTCCGGTGAGCACAATAATTGTCGGCATAGACACAATTGCAGAGCTTGAGGAAAATATTAAAATTGCTCAGGAGTTTAAGCCACTCACTGCTGATGAGATGCTTGCCATCGAGTCAAAGACCAGGCCTCATTACAAGGATCTGCTCTTCTTCAAGAACCTGTCAGAGTGGCCGGCAGAGTGGTGATTTTATGAGGCAATAGGCAGTAGGCAATAGAGGAATTTTCGATTTCAGATTTTCGATTTAATCAAAATTCGCAAATCGCAAATCCTTTCGGCTTTACAGACTTTAA
>CAYVYM010000029.1:0-37326 GCA_964455705.1 uncultured Rikenella sp. | reverse complement strand
GTGGAGATAAGGGGAATCGAACCCCTGACCTCTTGACTGCCAGTCAAACGCTCTAGCCAACTGAGCTATATCCCCTAAAATAAATGAACTCTCCCCGGGCCGAGGCATGCATACCTGCAAATCCCCGGAGAGGTGCAAATATAGAAATTTTTTCCATATCACTTTGTGCCAGAGCGTCGGAGTTGACAAACAATTTTGTAACTTTGAGGTGCCTATTAACATCAATACCATGGAACTCAAGAAAAACGAAAAGGCAAACCTGGAGAACAAGAAATCACTGTTCCTCCAGATAGGTATCATCATTGCCCTCGTTGCATGCCTGGTGGCTTTCGAATGGTCAACCGGCGACAAGAGAGACTCGGCCTTCGACGGGATGACCGAAGAAGCAATAGAAGAGGAGCAGATACCCGTCACCGAAGAGATACCCCCCGAAGAGATGCCCCCGCCAGAGGTAACTGTCACTGACCTCTTCGAGATAGTTGAAGACGACGTGGTCATAGATACCGAAGTGAAATTCGAGGACGACGAGACATCAATTGACAAAGTGGTGGAGATCTATGCACCTGTCCTGCAGGCTGAGGAGGAAGCAACCGAAGAGGAGATCTTCGTCATTGTTGAGGATATGCCCAGGTTCAAAGGAGGTGATATCAACAAGTTCCGTGAGTGGGTGCAGAAACGAGTACGCTATCCGGAACTCGCAGCCGAGAACGGCATACAGGGAAGGGTGTTCATCACCTTTGTGGTTGAAACAAACGGTAACGTCAGCCACGTGACAATCACCCGCAGCGTTGACTCCCTCCTCGATGAAGCCGCCAAGGAAGCTGTGGCAGCATCACCCAAATGGGAACCCGGCATGCAACGCGGCCGGCCGGTCAGGGTGCGGTACTCAATACCGATCATCTTCCAGCTGCAATAATCAAAAGCATCTTACGTTAATAATTAACCCCGCCCTCGTCAGATCAGCGGGGTTTTAATTGAAAACTTATGCAAAGGACATTAGGAATTTTTATTGTTGCAGCACTGCTTATGTCAGGCTGCGGTTCATCAAAGAAACAGCTTGCGGTTGGTAACTATGACGCTGCCATAAACAAGGCTGTGACCGAACTCAGGAAAAACCCAAAGAGCTCAAAGGACATCGAGAGCCTGGAGCGAGCCATGAACATCGCCCTTGATCAGGACAACGAACGCATCCGTTTCCTGAAAATTGAGGGAAGAGCCAACGCTTGGGACGAAATCTATCTCATCTATAAGAAGATGAGCGATCGCCAGACAGCCGTTCGTACCGTCACTCCCATTGAGTATGAGGGCAGATCAATACAATGGCCCTATGTTGATTACATGCAGGAGATGGTGATAGCCAAAAAGAAGGCCGCCGACTTCTACTTCGTACACGGCAAGGAGTTGATGAATAACGGCACCAAGGATTCATACCGCCAGGCCTACGCGGAATTTGCGAGAGCCAGGGAGTACGTGGGTGACTATGAAGGCATTGACCAGATGATGCAGGAATCGAGATACCTGGGCATCAGTCGTGCTTATGTCACTCTCAAGAACTACTCTGCAACGAAGTTCCCCGATTCATTCGAGAAGGAGCTGGTGGCCCTCGACCTGCCGCGACTCAACAGCGAGTGGGTGGAATACTACACCTCCCTGCCGGACAATGATACCCAGATAGACTACCTGGTAAATATCAACCTGAGGTCTGTCGGTGTCAGTCCTGACAGGCAGTTCCAGCGCGACAGCCTGGTGAAGGCAACCGTCGAGGACGGGTTTGAATATGTCAAGGATGCAAGAGGAAACGTGCTGAAGGACTCCCTGGGGAACGATGTAAAAGTCAAGAAATACAAGGATCTCCAGTGTGCCCTGATACAGACTTTCCAGGTCAAGGAGTGCGTCATAGAGGGTGATGTCGAGATGCTCGCACTCTATCCCGAGAAGACTATCAAGAAGGATCCCATTGGAGCCACATCGAACTTTGAGCATGTCTCGGCAAGGGCGATAGGTGATGCAGGGGCTCTGTCGGCGGAACAGAAAAAGCTGCTGCAGTCACAGATAATTGAATTTCCCTCCGACCTTGACATGGTGATCATGTGCACCGAGAACCTGAAGAGGGCTATCAGGGGCTTCATGGAGACGAACAAGAGGTATATCAACTGATAAAATGAATATTATTTAACATTTCCCCGGTACTGTTACCGGAAATCTCTCCCAATACGGGGGAGATTTTTTTTATTTTTGCAGTCTAACTTTTAAGAAAATAGAAAAAGCGATATTAATCGGGGTAATCACCCCGGAGATCAGTGAGGTCAGTGCGCGCGATTACCTTGACGAGCTGGCATTTCTTGCCGAGACGGCAGGCGCTGAGCCTGTGAAGTCATTCCTCCAGCGTGTAGAGCATACCAACCCACGCACCTTCGTCAACAAGGGCAAGATCGGGGAGATAGCAGCGTTTGTCGCTGCCAATGATATTACCCTGGCCATCTTTGATGATGAGCTGACCCCCAGCCAGATGCGCAACATCGAGCAGGTACTGAACTGCAGAGTCATTGACCGCACCAACCTCATCCTCGACATATTCGCCAGTCGTGCCCGCACATCGCACGCCCGCACCCAGGTGGAGCTGGCTCAATACCAGTACCTTCTGCCGAGGCTGACAGGCATGTGGACACACCTCGAGCGTCAGCGCGGCGGCATCGGGCTTCGGGGACCGGGGGAGACGGAAATAGAGACCGACCGCCGCATCATACGTGACAAGATCTCAAAACTGAAGGAGCAGTTGAAGAAGATCGACACGCAGATGAACACGCAGCGCAAGGGTCGCAGCAAGATGGTCAGGGTGGCCCTGGTGGGATATACCAACGTCGGCAAGTCGACACTGATGAACCAGATCAGCAAATCAGACCTCTTTGCCGAGAACAAGCTCTTCGCAACTCTTGACACCACGGTGCGGAAGGTGGTGATAGGCAACCTCCCGTTTCTGCTTTCAGATACAGTCGGATTCATACGCAAGCTGCCCCATGACCTTGTGGAGTCGTTCAAGTCGACCCTTGATGAGGTGAGGGAGGCTGACCTGCTTCTGCATGTGGTAGATATATCGCATCCCGGGTTTGAGGAGCAGATGGATGTTGTCAATGCCACGCTGGGCGAACTCGGCTCAAATGACAGGCCCACGATACTGGTATTCAACAAGACGGATCTGTTCTCCTTTACAGAGAAGGAGAAGGATGATCTGACTCCCGTATTAAGGGAAAACATCTCGCTTGAAGAATTGCGCCGGACCTGGATGGCCGGAGGCAGGGATCAGCGGACCGTCTTCATCTCAGCCAAAAAACGAGATAACATAGAGGAGCTGAAGCAGATGCTTTACGATGAGGTAAGGCAGATACATGTAAAGCGCTACCCTTACAACGATTTTCTTTATGAGACGAGTTAAAGCTGCTATTTAAGCAGCCCTGCTGACATCATGTACTCAGCAATCTGCACGGCGTTAGTAGCGGCGCCCTTGCGAATATTGTCAGCCACCACCCACATGTTCAGTGTCTTTTCCTGTGAAAAATCGCGCCTGAGACGGCCCACGAAGACCTCATCACGGTCATGGGCGATGATGGGCATGGGGTATACATTCTCGGCCGGGTTGTCATAGAGTGTGACGCCGGGTGTATCTGAGAGGATAGCTCTTACCCTGTCAAGGTCAAATTCACGGTCAAACTCGATGTTCACTGATTCGGAGTGTCCGCCCCTGACGGGAACCCTCACGGCCGTGGCGGTGACACGTATTGACTCATCACCAAGGATCTTGCGCGTCTCGTTGACCAGTTTCATCTCCTCTTTCGTATACCCGTTGTCAAGGAAGAGGTCGCAGTGAGGCAGGCAGTTCAGGTCAATCGGATATGGGTAAGCCATCTCACCGCTCAGTCCGCGCCGCTCATTGTCGAGCTGAGTCAGGGCTTTGACACCGGTGCCCGTTACAGACTGGTAGGTTGAAATCACCAGTCTCCTGACGGAGTATTCCCTGTGCAGGGGTGCAACGGCCATGACCATCTGTATTGTAGAGCAGTTGGGATTGGCAATGATTTTTGTGCCCGGAGTTATTGCCGAGGCGTTTATCTCAGGTACCACCAGGGGAATATCCTTCTCCATCCTCCATGCCGACGAGTTATCTATGACAATGGTGCCGTTTTCTGCAAACACCGGCGCCCACTCTTTTGACACTGCCGCTCCGGCGGAGAATAGTGCCACGTCAGGAACAGCCTCCACGGCCTCCATCACGCTGATAATTCTGGCGGGTTTACCGCGGAAGATCACCTCCCTGCCTTCGGAACGCTCCGAGGCTGCTGCAAAGAGCCTGTCGACCGGGAAGTTCCTCTCTTCAAGAACCTTCAGCATCATCCTTCCCACCATCCCTGTGACTCCAACAACTGCAACTTTCATTTGTATGTTATTTGAAAAAAATATACGAACTTTATATAGAAAAAGTGCGACAAATTTAATTCTTTTTTCGTCCCGCTGCATGAAAAAGATTATTGTGTTGTCGTTGCTGCCTTTGTATCTGCATGTTACGGCACAGGTACCGGGTGGTTGTGAAGGGAGTCCCTTCATGGGAGAACTGGTCATCTCCGAGATCATGGCTGATCCCGTGCCTTCGTACGGCCTGCCTGAGAAGGAGTATCTTGAGATCACAAACCGCACCGGCGACAGTCTGTTTACCGCAGGAATAATGCTTATCTCCGGGCCGGATACGGCATTTCTGCCTTCGGAAAGCATTGCCCCGGGCGAGTATGTGATTCTCTGTTCCACCGGAAACAGGTCTGTTTTCCTTCCATACGGGCGCGTCATGGCAATAAAATCATTCCCCACACTGAACAATGACGGGGAGGTTATTGCGCTTCGCGATGGCTGCGGCAGGCTTATCCATGCCGTCAATTATACGCCTTTGTTTCTCGGTGACGGACCGAAGTCAGATGGCGGATGGTCTGCCGAGCTGACAGACATGAGCAACCCGTTCAATGAGCCTGAAGCATGGAACCCCTCTTCGGACCCTTCAGGCGGCACTCCCGGGAGGGCTAACACGGCGGATATCAAAACCATTGATGCAAGCTGCCCGCAGGTCATTGCCGTCTGGCCGGAACCACCTCTCATGATCGCGGTGCTTTTTAACGAGACCGTGATGATTTACGGGGATGCGGTCTGGATGGCAGACGGGAGGGAGACCTTCCCGGCATTGTCAGGTGACCCTTCCGACCGCAAAGTGCTGGTACCCCTCAGGAATGAGATCAGTCATGATGCAATCATCACGCTTCTCATAGCATCGTCAGTAACAGATTTCGCAGGGAACAGGCCCTGTTCATCAGAGCTCATGACGGGCATCCCCTCTGATCCAATGCCGGGAGATATAATGTTCAACGAACTTCTGTCAGACCCCCTGGAAGGATGCAGTGAATATATTGAGCTTTACAACAACTCAGGGAGGGTAATTGACCTGTCCCGGTTGTCGGCAGCCAACAGTTACAGTGCTGCTGTCTCATCATTTACTACTGTTCAGCGTCAGCTTCTGCCGGGTGAATACGTTGCCCTCACTACCGGGAGACAGGCGGTGCTGGATCATTTCCCCTGCGCCTCTCCGCAGGCTGTTTTTGAGGCTGACCGACTCCCGGCCCTGTATGATGCCTCGGGGATGTTATTGCTGTATGACCATTCGCTTAACGTTATTGACAGGGTGGATTATAACTCATCTATGCATCTTCTCTTTTTGTCAGGCACAGAGGGAGTAGCTCTGGAGAAGGCGTCACCGGCGCTGCCGTCTGATGTGGCCGGCAACTGGCATTCAGCCTCCGAGGCATGCGGTTGGGGCACCCCGGGCGCCCCCAATTCGGTTACCGTCATCCCGGCTGATGGTACCGGTGGCATGACGCTGTCATCGTCAAGGTTATCTCCTGACGGGGATGGTTTCGAGGACCTGGTTTCTGTAGGTGTGTTCCCGGGGGGAGAGGGCAACGTAATCACTGTAACAGTCTTCAATGAACGCGGTTACCCTGTCAGGCGGCTGGCGGAGAGACATGCGGCAGGTGCAGGGGCACAGTTCATATGGGATGGCACCTCTGACAACGGAGGGCGACTGCCGGCAGGGCTTTACATGATAATGGCAGAATCATTCAACGTAGCGGGGTCATCGAGGCGCTGGAAGGAGGTATGTGCGCTGCTGTACAGGTAGCTGATCAGGGCTTTGCTTTTCAGCCAGGGGGTGCTGCTTTAAAGCTGACGGGTCAGGCTGCTGATGTACAGCTCGCGGGTCAGGCTGCTGCTGAAGAAGTAACTGATCAGAGTGTTGCGATGAGCTCCTTCATGATCCGGGTCATCTTCTTTTCGCTGTGCTCGGCAGCCAGCTGGACTGACTCATGTGTAGTGTATTCGATCTTCCCGTCAACACCAAGATCGGTTATAATGCTGACAGCAAAGACCGGAACATTCATATGCCTGGCTGTGATTACCTCGGGTACGGTGGACATGCCCACGGCGTCAGCGCCGATGATCCGGAAAAACCTGTACTCTGCCGGGGTTTCGAATGTCGGACCGGTTGTGGAGAGATAAACGCCTCTGGTCACCCGTATGCCAAGGTCTTCAGCAATTTTTTCAGCCTTTTTGATGAGGTCCGGGTCATAGGGGACGCTCATGTCAGGGAATCGCGGTCCGATGCGGTCATCATTGGGCCCTATCAGCGGGTTGGCCACGAGGCAGATGTGGTCATTGATTATCATGATGTCTCCTATCCTGAACGACGGGTTAACACCGCCGGCGGCGTTGGAGAGGAACAGGGACCTGATACCCAGCTCCTTCATGACCCTGATGGGGAAGGTGACCTGGTCTGAGCCGTATCCTTCATAGTAATGGAAGCGGCCCTTCATGGCGACCACCTTTTTCCCTCCGAAATCGCCATATATCAGCTTCCCGGCATGGCCCTGCACGGTTGAAAGGGGGAAGTCGGGGATATCTTTGTAAGCTATTTCGACCTGGTTTTCTATGCCGGTAGTGAGACCACCAAGTCCCGTCCCCAGGACTATGCCTGCGTCAGGAGCAATAAATCCCATCGATCTCAGAAGATCAGCTGTCTTGACGATCTTTTCCAGCATATGAATAGACTTTTGTTAAGAATTCATCTTCATTTTCAATGAATTGCACGGTCACAGGAAGGTAATGCAACGACTTCCTGACGTGATCTGCAATATTAGTTATTTCTTTTAACCTGACGCCATCCTTGGTAGTGGTGATTATGATTTTGTCGGGTTCGTTTATGGCATCAAAGGTCGCTGTTATCTTTCCGATGTCGGCTTGAGTGTACTGATAATGATCAGGAAATAGAAGATGTACAACCCGGGCAGAGATGCCTGAAAGGTATGTTGCAAGAGGCCCGGGTTCAGCTATGCCCGTCACCAGCAGCACTGTTGTTCCGGCAGTGATCCCTCGCATGGGAGTGCCGAAGAACAGGGGCACGGGCATTTCATAAGCAAGAGCTGTGAACCATATTCTCTTGCCTGCGCCGGCCGAAGCCAGTTCTCTTCGGACCGACTCCATCTCGCCGGGGGTTATGCCGGGCGGAGCTTTTGTAACGATGATTATATCAGCCCTTTGCAAACTGTCAAGGCTCTCACGCAGCCGTCCGAGCGGCAGCATCCGGTCACGGGTCATAAGCCGGTTCCAGTCTGTAAGCAGTATGTTCAATCCTGCTCTCAACGCCCGGTGCTGGAAGCCGTCGTCGAGTATTACCGCTTCTGTGGAGGGGAAAGAGCGCCTGATCTCAGTGATGCCGTTTACCCTGTTGCGGTCGACGAAGACCCTTGCATTTTTGAGGTTCTGTGCCATCTGTAGTGGTTCGTCCCCGGCATCACCCACCCTGTCGGTGCCTGTCACCAGCCTGAAACCCTTGCTGTGGCGGAGGTACCCGCGGCTGAGCACTGCCACCTCCATCACGGCTGACAACTTATCAGCCAGGTATATCACATGAGGTGTTTTACCCGTGCCGCCGGCCGTAATATTACCGATGCATATCACTGGAAAATTGAATGTACGGCTCCTGAATATACCTGCATCATAAAGACTGTTCCTTGCAGCCACTGCCAAGCCGTACAGCTGCGAGGAGATCCACAGAAGTTGCTTCCCCGGCATAATCATTTTAACGGATCTCGAGGTAATATGGTAATGTGGCCAGGATGCCTCCCGATGAGATTATCTCCTTAAGGTCGAAATAGTAACGTGAGATCTCTCCCAGCTCATTGCGGATGGCTTTGATCCTCATCTCTTCCGTCATCTGCTTCAGCAGTTTTGTATAGAAATCAACTGCTTCAGGTTTTTCGATGATGCGGTACTCTTCCAGTCCGGCGAGGGAGGCCGCTTCCCTGACGGCGTCATTGAGGCCGCCAAAGGTGTCAACGAGTCCCAGTGTGGCAGCGTCTGACCCGCTCCATACCCGTCCCTGTCCGATGCTGTCAACCGCCGACTGTCTCATGCCTCTTCCGGATGCCACGAGCCCGATAAAATTACTGTAGGTACGTTCGATACTGGCCTGCATGGTCTCTCTCTCGAAAGTATTCAACGCCCTTGTGACTGATGGAAAGTCGGAATGAGCATTCGTGCGAACTATGTCCGAGCTTATCCCGAGCTTCTTGTCGAGGAGGATGGCTGCGTTGGGGATAAGTCCGAAGACACCGATTGACCCCGTCACAGTGACCGGGGAGGCCATTATCTTTCCGGCCGGAGCGGAGATGTAATATCCTCCGCTGGCAGCGTAGTTACCCATGGAGACTACAACAGGCTTAACCCCGGAGGTGAGTTCAACCTCGCGCCATATCATGTCAGAGGCGATGACGCTACCTCCGCGTGAATTGACCCTGAAGACAACAGCTTTGACCGTCGTGTCAAGCCGCAGTTTGCGCATCTCGGCAGCGTATCTGCTTCCGCCAATATTGCTGTCGTCGCCCTCGCCATTGACAATGCTGCCCTCGGCGAAGAGCACGGCTATCTTTGACCTGGATATTTTGGATCCTTCCTTCAAAAGCACCTTTGAGTACTTTGACATGGAGACATAGTTGATTTTCTTCCCCTCTTCTATGTCTGCTGCTTTGCGAATGGTGTCTTCCAGCTGGTCACGATAGAGCGGACCGTCGATCAGTCCTGCCGCGGTCATCATCTCCGGATGGTATCCTGCCAGTGAATCAGCCAGGCTCATCACCCTTTCAACAGGGACACCCCTGGCTTCCGAGATGACACCGGCCACATGTTTCCAGATTGACCCCATGTATGCTGAGATCTGGAGGCGGTTCTCATCGCTCAGTTTGTCAAGCATGTAAGGCTCCACTGCTCCCTTGAACTTACCGTGACGGATGACTTGTACCTCGACACCCAGCTTCTCAAGGGCATCTTTATAGAAGGTCACTTCCGCTGCCAGCCCCTTGAAGTCGAGCATGGCAGTAGGGTTGATCCAGATTGCATCGGCAGCCGTGGAGATGAAATAACTCTCCTGCATCATGATATAGTCAGCATAGGAGTATATGAATTTGCCGCTTTTCTTGAATTCTTCAAGGGCTGTGCGCAGCTCGTCGGCCGTCGCCCATCCTGATGGCATGGTCCCGGTTTCGATGAGGATACCGCTTACATTATCATCATCTGCTGCCTTCCGCAGGTTCTTCAGCAGATCATTCAGTCCGGTTGTCTGGGTGAACGACCTGGCGATGGGGTCAAACATTGTAAAGGGGTTGCTCTGCGTGCGATCAGTGATCATCGCACCGGTTTTTATTACAAGTACACTCTTTTCTGGGATGGCTACTGCTTTTTTGCCGGATGCCGCTATTCCGGAGACCACAGAGAGCATGATGACAAAGAAGAGTATGCCGGTTATAATCATTCCCGCTATTACGGCGAGAAGCATCTTAAGGAAGGTTTTCATTTCTGTGTTGTTTATTCAAGGGGCCAAATTATAAAAAAAACAGGCATCTTTACATGGCTAAACAGCTTGAGATGAAATTATCAGACCGTTCGAGCGTCATTGCCGGACTCGGGAGCAACCTTGGAGACCGGTTTGCTGCCCTGGCGCGTGCCCTGGAGCTGATCAAAGAGGAGGCAGGGGAGCTTAGTTCCATATCATCGGTATGGGAGAGTGAGCCCTGGGGTTTTGATACCCACGATCAGTTCCTGAACATGGTGGTGGTTCTGGAGACTGCGAAGCAACCGCGGCAGCTGATGCAGCTCTTCAGGTCGATTGAGGGTCGTATGGGGCGACGGCGCAGCGGTGGAGGGAAGTATGAGTCGCGCATCATCGATCTGGACATACTCCTCTGGGGTGATCGCGTAATCTCCGTTCCAGGCCTTGAGGTACCTCATCCGAAGATAGCTGACAGGCGGTTCGTGCTGGAGCCGCTGCACGAGGTTGCTCCCGGTGCAGTACACCCGGTTACCGGAATGACTGTCATGGAGATGCTTCAGATGTGCGAAGACAGGTCTGACGTCAGACTGGCCGCCAGTCAGTTTTAGATGGCCCCGTTGTCGGCGAAGCTGTAATACTCCTTTCCTGCTATAATGAGATGGTCAAGCAACTGGATATCCATCAACGCTCCCGCCTCCTTTATCTTCCGGGTGATGCGTATGTCTGAGTCGCTCGGGCTGTTGTTGCCCGAGGGGTGGTTATGACAGATGACCAGCCCTGATGCCAGCGATTCGATTGCCTTTTTCATCACAATGCGAACATCTGTGACGGTGCCGGAGACGCCGCCCTGACTTATCTTCATACGGCCGGTGACACGGTTTGCCCTGTTGAGGAATAGTATCCAGAATTCTTCATGAGGGAGATCTTCCATGAGAGGGCTGAAGATGTTGAAGACGTCAGCCGACGATCGTATCTGGGGGTTATCAGGCGCCTCGGCGAGTTTCCGTCGCCGGCCCAGCTCCAGGGCGGCAGCTATGGTGACAGCTTTTGCCTCTCCAAAACCTCTTATTTTCCGTATCTCCCCGGCACTGAGTTTACCCAGGTCGCCGAGTGAGTTGCCGGCCATCGCCAGCAGTTCGCGTGCCAGGTCGAGCGCCGAATGGTCTCTGGTACCTGATCCTATTAGAATAGCGAGCAATTCAGCATCGCTGAGGCTTGACGGGCCCTTGTTCCAGAGCCGCTCACGGGGCCTGTCCTCGACAGCCCAGTCTGTGATTTTCATTGACATGCAGCAAAATGTATTATCCCACTGCAATATAAAAAAAACAGCCGTCACATGAAAGAGACGGCTGTGAATTATATATCAGCCAGAATTACTTCAGGCTCTGTGCATGCTTTGTAATGGAAGACTTAAGGTTTGCAGCCTTGTTCTTATGGATCACATTCTTTTTTGCCAGCTTGTCGAGAACGGCATTTAATTCAGGAAGCATCTTGTCAGCCTCAGCCTTGTCGCTGGTCTTGCGCATCTTCTTGAGAGCGTTGCGCATTGTGCGAGCATAATACTTGTTATCCTCTTTCCTTGCCTCAGCCTGTCTTGTTGCTTTCAGTGCCGACTTGTGATTAGCCATAATTTCAGTTTATTGTTTATTTGTAGTCCATAGGGGAATCGAACCCCTGTTACCAGGATGAAAACCTGACGTCCTAACCACTAGACGAATGGACCTTAAAGAACTTAAAAAAGCGGATGCAAAGATGGCATCTTTTTTTTTATCTGCAAAATATTTTGCAAAAAAATGGTTCTCTCTATGGGTCCGCCTATGTAAGGGCGTTCCGGGGTGCTCTAGAAGACGTATCTTACCGCGAAGCCACCGTTCCAGTAATACCAGCCCGGTCCGCTTGTGAGCTGGAAGCTGGGTCCGAAACCGAGGGAAAAGTTAAGTGGTATGTCATCAAGAGTGTATTCCAGTCCTATGATGCCGTCGACACCAAGGAGAATGCCTGTGCCATAGTCATCCCTCCAGTAATCGTTCCAGAAACCGATATGAGCACCGGGGCCGATGAACCAGTCGAGGTTCGGGGCCCAATCTGTCGGCTTTTGCCACTGGTAAAAACCGGTTATTGCGAAGTTATGTCCCCAATAGCCTGTCCCGGCAATCAGTTCAATGGCATTGGTACTGTTAACGAATGTCTTGAAGGTAACGCCGGAGGGATCACCTCCCCTGAGTCCTATGGCTGATTTGTAACTCTGAGCCTGAGCACCAATAGTCAGCGCTACCAATACTAACATGATTGTCAGTGTTCTTTTCATCATAATCTGTTTTAAGTAGTTGATTTAAAAATGCAAATTTAAAAATATTTAACAGAACAGAGTGTTTTGTTTACTTGAAAAGCAACAAACTGAGGGCCATAACGGCCATCCCTGAGACCAGTCCGTATATCGAAAGGTGGTGTTCGCCGTACTTCTCTGCTGCCGGAAGGAGCTCATCGAGCGAGATGAAGACCATTATTCCGGCAACGAATGCAAAAAGGATTCCCATGAGTGTATCGCTCATCAGGGGCATCAGTATGAGATACCCGGCGAGCGCTCCTATAGGTTCAGCCAGGCCGCTGAGGAAAGAAAGTCTGAAGGCTTTCCGTTTGCTTCCGGTGGCATAGTAGATAGGCACTGAGACGGCTATCCCCTCCGGGATGTTGTGTATAGCTACTGCTACAGCTATCGCGATCCCTATCTGCGGGTTGGCGAGAGCCGCGGTGAATGTCGCCAGTCCCTCCGGGAAATTATGAATTCCTATCGCAAGGGCGGTCATGGTGCCCATCCGCATCAGACGGCCGCTCCTTTCCTCCTCTTCGCCTCCCTCAATCTTCCTGGCCTCATGAGGGTTCTCCTGTGCCGGAATCAGTCTGTCAATTATACCAATCAGGGCGATGCCCGCGAAGAAGGCAATCACGGCCACCCACCATCCCTGGCGTTCTCCCATCGATTCAACAAGCACTTCCTGCCCCTTGACGAAAATCTCAACGAAAGCCACATATATCATTACTCCGGCAGAAAAGCCGAGACTTACAGTCAGGAACTTCGTGTTGGTTCTTTTGGCGAAAAAGGCAATGGTGCTCCCTACGCCGGTAGCAAGCCCTGCAAAGAGCGTCAACATGAATGCAAATAATATGGTATGAGTATCGTAGGTCATAAGCCTGTCTCTCCCTGAGATTTCCTGCAAAAATACCAAAATTGGTTATCTTGCATCCGGCATAACGACTTTAAAATGAAATTATCTCTTTTCAACATAACGAATTTCAGGGTCGACGGCGGTGCGATGTTCGGTGTCATCCCTAAAGCCCTCTGGAGCAGGCAGGCGCAATCTGATGAAAAGAACACCATCGTGCTCTCCCTGCGTTCACTGGTGATTGAGACTGACGGAAGGATTATCCTTGTTGATACGGGCTGGGGCGACAAACAGGATGAAAAATTCTTCCGGCATGCTTACCTGCATGGCGGCTCCGGCCTTGCCGGCGGCCTTGCGGAATGCGGTTACGATCCGGGAGATATCACTGATGTTATCATTACCCACCTGCATGCCGACCATTGCGGAGGCTGTTTTGTAAATGCTCCCGACGGGAGCATCACGGCAGTCTTTCCCAATGCAACATATCATGTCAGCCGCGGGCAATGGGAATGGGCCAATGATTCGAACCTCCGTGAGGAGGATGCATTCCTCACGGAGAATATCAAACCTTTTGGCGACAGCGGCAGGCTGAATCTCATTGAAGAGGGTGGCGAGCTCTGTCCGGGGGTGGCACTGAGGCTCTGTTACGGCCATACTCCGGGACTTATCATCCCGGTAATAGGGTACAATGGCCGCACCTTCATTTATGCAGGCGACCTGATACCAACGACAGCACATATACCTCTTCTGTGGAACATGGCCTATGACCTGCTTCCCCTCGTGACCATTGCCGAGAAGCAGGAGATCCTTGAGGAAGGGTTGCGCGATGAGCATATCCTCATATTCCAGCATGATCCGCTGACAGAGTGCTGTTCTCTTACCGCGACTCCAAAGGGTATTCGTGCCGGGGTCAGGGGCCGGCTGCCGGAGTTCCTTTAGATTTTACAAAGTTATCTTGAAGATGAGGATCCCCTTATGACCAGCTCAGAGGTGATAATCTTGTTTTGCAGGGGCGTTCTGGGGTTCTCTATCCGGTCAAGAAGAAGCTTCGCCGCTATTTGTCCCATCTCGAAGCCCTTCTGGTCAACTGAAGTCAGTGCAGGGTCGGTGAGTGTGGCTATCTGGCTGTTAGTAAAGCCGACGACGGCAATGTCTTCGGGGATTTTCAGGCCGTGTCTCTTGATGATCATAAGGGCCTGTGCCGCCGTCAGGTCATTGACAGCGAAGATTGCGTCGGGACGGGGTTGACGCATCAGCAGCCCGGGCACCATTTTTTCGGCGCTCTCGATATCATCGCAATTGACTATATCCTCTTCCGTGGGTGTCAGCCGATACTCCTTCATGGCCTTCAGATAACCGTTGAGCCTGTTCCGTGCTATAGCCAGCTGAGGCGGACCGGAGAGGTGAACGATGCGTTTCTTGCCCATCCTCAGAAGGTGATTCACGGCCTTATATGCGCCCGTCTCATCGTCAATGACAACACTGTCTGCCTTAAGCTCATCAGTGGCACGGTCGAAGAAGACAAGGGGAATGTCCTTGTCGAGTATGCTCCGGTAATGGCTGAAGTCGGAAGTGGTCTTGGCAATCGATGCCAGTATGCCGTCGACACGGCTCGAGAGGAGTGTCCGGATGTTCTTAACCTCGTGTTCCCACAACTCGTTGCTCTGGCAGAGTATCATGTTGTAGTCACGCTGGTAAACCACATCCTCTATTCCACTTATGACGGTTGAGAAGAAATAGTGTACAACATCAGGGATGATCACACCTATGGTCTTTGACGATCCGCTTTTAAGACTGAGGGCTATCGGATTAGGCCTGTAATTCCATCTCTCGGCCAGCTCATTGACGGCATCACGGGTGGCCTGGCTGATGTCAGGGTGGTCCTTGAGTGCTCTCGAGACGGTGGATGGTGAAATCCCAAGTTCACGCGCGATATCCTTAATTGTAATATTTTCTCTGCCCATGGGGGAAGGCTCATATCGGTAAAGATAATAATTAATTCATTGTTTCAGGCTGCCCGGAAAAAGGCAAATCCTCAATACAAACGTTTGCGGTAACGATTGCGGAAAAAAGCTGAAAAAGAGTTGGTTAACTCTAAAAAAAGGTCGAATTTTATCATCCCAAATCTGGACGATTAAAATTAACAATAATAACCATTCTGCAAACTGCAATTTAAACTAATCTATTTATGGAGAAACTAACTGGAAAACGGCTCTTCATGCTGACCTTCGGCATAATGATGAGTCTTGTTGTCTTAGGGCAACAGGTAAGGGTGTCAGGTACAGTTTCCGATGCGGCCGACAGACAGACACTTCCCGGAGTGAATGTCGTTGTCAGGGGCACGCTGACAGGAACCATCACCGGCATAGACGGAGAATACTCCCTGATGGCACAGCCGGGGGATGTTCTCGTTTTCACTTTTATCGGCTATCTGCCGCAGGAGGTGACCGTTGGTAACGAGACGGTAATCAATGTGGCAATGCGGACTGATGTCCAGGCCCTCGACGAGGTGGTTGTCATCGGTTACGGTACCGTCAAGAAGAGTGATGCAACGGGGTCCGTAGCGGCTGTAAGCTCAAAAGACTTCAACAAGGGGGCTATTACCTCAGCGCAGGACCTGCTGGTAGGTAAGAGCGCCGGTGTGGTTATCACCACTGCCGGTGGTGCACCAGGAAGCGGCTCAACGATACGTGTCCGTGGCGGCTCATCACTGAACGCATCCAATGATCCCCTGATCATCATCGACGGTGTTCCCATCGACAACAACAACGTTTCAGGGAGCTCGAACATACTGTCGTTTATAAACCCGAATGATATCGAGACCTTCACGGTCCTGAAAGATGCTTCAGCAACTGCTATTTACGGTTCGAGGGCATCAAATGGCGTCATCCTAATCACAACCAAAAAAGGCCAGGCAGGCAGTCCCCTTACCGTCTCGTATGACGGCAATGTCTCTGTTGCCAATGCAATCGCCTTCGTTGATGTCTTCTCCGGAGACGAGATCAGGCAGCTAGGACTTGAAAGGTCAAGCCTGTTCGGCATCGATAATCTGGAACTTCTTGGCACTCAGAACACCAACTGGCAGAAGGAGATCTTCCGCACCGCCATATCGCACGACCACAACCTTAGCTTCTCGGGAGCTGTCAGCAGCCTTCCCTATCGTCTCTCGGTCGGGTACACTGACCAGAACGGTATCCTGAAGAACACTGACATGCAGCGCTTTACCGGTTCTCTTAACCTCAACCCCACATTTTTCAATAACGCACTCAAGGTCAATCTCAACGTCAAGGGGATGAATACCCACCACAATTACGGTGACACGGGTGCAATAGGGTCAGCAGTGAACATGGACCCGACCCAGGTTGTCATGGATGGGACACCGGCTTCGGCAGGGTACTTCCAGTGGGCAAACTACGGCGCGAACCTTGGAACACCCAACCCCGTGGAGCAGGCTCTCGAGGCTGATAACAGGTCGGTGGTGAACAGGGTCATAGGAAACATTCAGCTTGACTATGCTCTTTTCTTTCTTCCCGAGCTGAGGGCAAACCTCAACCTGGCTACTGATTATTCTGAGAGTGTCGGACACAACAACCGTCCCAAAACATCACCCTCAGTTCTAACAGCCCCTCTCTACGGAAGGCTTACCGATTACAGCGGAACCAACTACAATAACCTGCTCGATTTCTACCTGAATTACAACAAGGACATAAGCAGTATTGAGAGTGTTGTTGACGTTACTGCAGGTTACTCATGGCAGCACTTCCAGAGGGAAGGCGACAACTACTCCAGAGGCATTGTTGATGCTGAGCATCCCTACCAGAAGTCAGACAGCTCATCATTTATTACCGAGAACTATCTCGTTTCCTTCTTCGGCCGTGTAAACTACACACTGATGGACAGGTATCTTGTCACCGTCACTCTTCGTGAGGACGGTTCATCAAGGTTCGCAAAGGATAACCGCTGGGGTACTTTCCCCTCAGTAGCCCTGGCATGGAAGATCAAAAATGAATCATTCCTGAAGAACGTCAAGGCTTTGTCTGACCTCAAGCTCAGGCTGGGCTGGGGTATAACGGGCCAGCAGGATATCGGGAACGACTACCCGGCCCAGGCTCTCTACCGCGAGGCATCGGAGGGTTCATACTATCCTATCGGAGGAGTATTCCTTCCAACCCTTCGTCCTGATGCGTATGATCCTGACATAAAATGGGAGGAGACCACCACGATGAACATCGGTCTTGATTTCGCTTTTGTCAGTGACCGCATCACCGGTTCAATTGACCTTTATAAGAGAGAGACCGACGATCTTCTGAACTCGGTTACTGTGTCCAGCGGAAGCAACTTCTCGAACACCCTGCTTACCAACGTGGGCAGTCTGGAGAACACCGGTGCTGAACTATCACTGAACTTCATTCCTGTTTCAAAAAGTGACATGACTCTGACCCTGGGCTTTAACGCTACATATAACAAGAACAAGATCACCAGGCTTCTTCTCACCGATGATCCAGGTTATATCGGAATTCTTTATGGTGATGCCTTCACAGGCCAGAAACAGGTGACCAGGGTTGGCTATCCGGCCTATTCATTTTTTCTTAACAGGCAGGTTTATGATGGCAGCGGTAACCCCATTGAAGGGCTTTATGTTGATGAATCAGGTGAAGGTGGTGTTGTCAACGGAGACAATGCAGACAAATACATCTATCATAACCCGGTTGCTGACTTCCTGCTTGGACTTTCCGCAAGGTTCGAGTACAGGAACTTTGACCTCTCGGCATCAGCCCGTGCAAGCATAGGCAACTATGTTTATAACCAGGTGGCAGCCGGTGCATCATATGACCAGATGCAACAGATAGGCTACTGGAAGAATTTCTCGAGGGCGCTCGCTGAGACGAATTTCGTCAAGCGTCAGTTCACCAGTGACTATTTTGTTGAGAATGCATCATTCCTTAAGCTTGACAACGTAAGTGCAGGTTACAGACTTGAAAACCTGTTCGGTACCGTAGGTGCACGTGTCAGCTTCACCGTGCAGAATGCACTGATCGTGACTAAATACAGCGGTCTTGACCCCGAGGTTTCCGGCGGTATAGATAACAACTTCTATCCCAGACCCCGGACCTTCATGCTCGGCATAGGGCTTACCTTCTAATAAAAAAAACGATAAGCAGATATGAATAAGAAAATTGTAATATTCGGAATTATACTTTCAGCGCTGATGATCTCATCATGCGTGAAAGATCTGGATGTCACCCCGCAGGACCCGACAAAAATACTGGCCGGCAACCTGGGTGATGATCCTTTATATATGCAACAGGCCCTTGGTAAAATCTATGCCAGTTTTATTATTGCCGGTCAGGGTGCCAACGGAGGCGATGATATCTCGGCTTCTGACGGCAACTTCTTCACCACAATGAGGGCTCTCTGGAACCTGCAGGAGATTACCACTGACGAGGCTATATGTGCATGGGGTGATGTCGGTATTGCCGACCTCAACACCCAGACATGGAGCCCGAGCAATCCGTTCCTTACAGCGCTTTACCAGCGCCTGGCACTGAGTATAACTTATGCAAATGACTTCATCAAGAATGCTGAAGGTAACACTTCCCCTGATGTTGTAAGGTATGTTGCTGAGGCACGTTTCCTCAGGGCACTGGCCTACTCATGGGCAATTGACCTCTTCGGGCAGTTTCCTTTTACTACTGAGGCTGACGGTGTTGGCAAATTCTTCCCGGAGATTGGAACCAGGACTGAGATATTCAATTATATCGAGTCTGAACTGCTGGCCATTGAAAACACCCTTGGTGCTCCGAGATTCTCCTATCCCCAGGCTGACCAGGCAGCAGCACAAATGCTTCTTGCCAGACTCTATCTGAATGCGGAGATTTACACCGGCACTGCCAGATGGGCTGATGTGGTGACCTATACCGGCAAGGTAATCGGCGCCGGCTACTCGCTGGCAACAGATTACAGGCAGAACTTCAGTGCCGACAACGACGGAAATTCTAATCCCGAGATGATCTTTGCCTGGGAACAGGATGGCATTTACACCCAGGGATATGTCGGCACAACCTTCATCATTGAATCTTCAAGTGATGCGTTTTATTTAAGGGCTGAGGATTTCCACGGACTTACATCGAACACCAACTGGAACGGCAACCGTGCAAGGATCAACTTCCTGGACAAGATGGTTGACACCCTTGCCGTATACGGTAACATACCTATCCCGGAAAGTGATCCGACTTTCGCAGAGTGCCCTGACAAGCGTGTTTTCCTGAAGATCAAGAAGGCAAGGAACATCCCGGCACCATCCGCCAGCGGCGATTACGGCATAGGTGTATATAAGTTCACCGCACGTAATCACGACGGCACACTACCGGCTAATTATAACCCGGCTTTCGCCTGTACCGACTTCCCGGTCTTCCGTCTTGCCGATGCCTACATGATGAGAGCTGAGGCACTCTTCAAACTGGGTGGTTCAGCAAATATAGACGCAGCGGTGGCTGACATAAATATCATCAGGGAGCGAGCCTACGGCAATACTAGCGGAAATATAACTGCTGCGGATCTGGATCTCGATTTCCTTATTGACGAGCGCGGACGCGAGTTCTATTATGAGGCCCAGAGACGTACCGACCTTGTACGATTCGGCAAATTCACCGGCAGTGAATACCTGTGGCAGTGGAAGGGAGGAGCCTTTGCCGGCGCCAGCACTGCAGCCCACCTCGATCTATTCCCGATCCCGGGTGATGAACTGTCTGCAAACCCGAATTACAACGGGCAGAATAATCCCGGTTATTAATCTATAAACAGAAGAGAAATGAAGAAAAATTTATTGATATATCTGACATTTACCGTATTGGCAGTCTTTCTCGCCGGTTGTGAGAAAGA
Source organism: uncultured Rikenella sp. (assembly GCA_964455705.1). Lineage (GTDB taxonomy): Bacteria > Bacteroidota > Bacteroidia > Bacteroidales > VadinHA17 > SR-FBR-E99. The sequence goes on along the minus strand of CAYVYM010000029.1, from coordinate 17,367 downwards.
CGGTGAGATGATCACCATGGTGTCCAATCCGGTAGCTCCGACGCTCACCACTATTCCCGATCTCACTCTTCAGAGGGCGAACGGCAACAGTATGCTTGAGTTTGTCGGCACTCCTGTAGACCCGGGATTCCAGGCATCGGCAACATATTTTATTGATGCCGCCGCCGCAGGGACTGCTTTTGCAGATCCAGTCACTATCTGGACAGGCAATCAGTGCAAATCAATGAAGCTGACTGTGAGCGACCTTAACGGTGCCCTAATCAGGAAGTTCCCCACTGATGCCACAACATCGCTTGATTTCCGTCTGAGGGCAACTTTGGTAGTGGATGCAGGCACCGGTGCTCCCGGTACCGGGAGCAACCCGTTCACCTATGCATCAGCCCTGAAGAATGCAAGTGCGACTCTCTACGGTCTGCCGCGTCTTGATCTTGTTGGTTCGGGATTGGAGCAGAAGATAGAATCGGCACTTGGTGACGGTAAATTCACCGGTCTTGTTAAGCTTAACACAGCAAATGCATTTACTCTTAATGACCCTGACGCCGGGGCGAATTACGGTGGCGCAACAGGTGTGCTTTCAGTCAATGGTCCGGCAATTGTTCCTGAAAGAACCGGATGGGAAAGGATGACCGTTGACGTCGATGCCCTGACCTATGAAATTTCGGAATACAGGATTGGCCTTGTAGGTTCGGCCACGCCAAACGGATGGGATTCTCCTGACCAGCCCATGGAATATGATCCTGCAACCGGAACATGGTCAATAACCGTCACACTTGTGGACGGTGAGATCAAGTTCAGGCTGAATAACGGCTGGGCATGGAACCTCGGTTACAACAAGAGCAACACGGGTAACCTCAACGACCTTTTCCATGACGGTGACAACATTGTTATGACGGCCGGCAATTACACCATTACCCTGACAATCACTCAGCCTAACGGCCCGAATGAAGCCGGTTCATGTACAATAGTCAAGAACAATTAGTCATGGGACATAAAACAGAAAGATTTATGAAAATGAAATCAATATTCAGAATAATGATGCTCCCGGTTGCAGCCGCGATTTTGCTTGCGGGCTGTACGAAGGAGACATCCGAAGTCAGACTTGATCCCAGGCTCGGGACAACAAAGGTGTTTGACATAACCTCCAGTTCGGCCACTGTTGTGGGATTTGTTGTGGCTGAGGGTGACGGCTTCACCGAGAAGGGCGTTTGCTATGATACGGAGCCAAATCCGACGGTTGCAAAATCGAAGACCCTCTTTACAGGAACAGCCACGACAGCTGCATTCAATGTTCCGCTTAGCGGGCTGGCATTTGCGCAAACCTATTATGCACGTGCCTATGCCACCGGTCCGGCAGGAACGATATATGGAGAGGAACTCACCTTCTCCACTCTGCCGGTACTGGCAACGGTTACAACCGCAGCCGCCACCGATGTGGAAGGTACTACAGCCACCACGGGCGGTGAAGTAACCGCTGACGGCGGATCGGCTGTCACAGCATATGGTGTAGTCTATGGAATAACAACCAATCCTACCATTGCAGGAAGCAAGACCACTGACGGCGCTGGAATCGCTGAGTTTGAGAGTTTACTCACCGGCCTCAGCGGCCTGACAACCTATTATGTGCGCGCCTATGCAACCAACAATGCGGGAACAGCCTATGGCAATGAGATCACTTTTACTACTCTTGTCAGTGTTCGCGAATGGTATTTGCCCGGAGATTATGTGGCAGCCAGTTACCCGGGTTCAGGCCTGGCAGACTGGTCTCCCGACTTGTCGCCAATGGTGAAAAGCAATGAGGCTAATCCCAACAATGTGGAGGGTTACGTTTATATGGCAAATGCTTCCAATAACTGGAAGTTTGCTTCCAAACCCAACTGGGACGGTCCGAATTACGGAGCCGGCGCAACACCAGGAACACTTGATCCGGCAGGAGACAACATCAATCTTCCGGCTGGATACTACAAGCTGAACGTTAATGCAGGTGCTGACCCAATGACATACACCGCTGTTGCAACCAGCTGGGGCATCATTGGCGGTCTTACTACATGGAGCTCACAGTTACCTCTGACCTATGATCCTGCGGTACAGGTATGGAGAGGCGGCTTACACATGCCTGTCGGTGAGTGGAAGTTCCGGGCGAATGACAACTGGGACTACAATTACGGAGCACCTGCCGGAAGCCTTAATCTTGCTGCCGGCGGTGACAATATCGCTACCACGGTTGAAGATGACTACGCCATCACCCTTGACCTGAGCCATCCGCTGGCATATACCTACCGTGCAGACAGGTGGGGCGTCATTGGTGATGCAACACCCGGTCAGTGGAACGATGATACCAATATGACATGGGATGCAGTTAACAGTCGCTTTACCGTCACACTGAACCTGACGGCAGGTACACCAACAACACCAACAGCGTTCAAGTTCAGAGCCAATGATGATTGGGGTTACAACCTCGGAGGGAGCCTGAGTGGCCTTACCGATGGCGGTGACAACATTGTGGTTGCCGAGACAGGTAATTATACCATTACGCTGAATCCCTGGACCAAGGTGGCAACACTGACCAAGAACTAAGCTGATTAGCACCCTATGTTGCGGCAATGGTCGCAGCGTTCTTTAAAATCAAAAACCTCTTCCTGCCAAAGAAGAGGTTTTTGATTATATTTAACGGATAATCAATACGCTAACGCGAAATGATGAGAGCAATAACACCAATCCTTATACTAGCCCTGACAGCGTGGGGTTTGACGTCAAATGCACAGGTGATCACTGCCGATCCGGTATTCCCGACAGCATCAGATGCAGTGACCATTACATTCAACGCAGACAAGGGCGATATGGGGCTGAAGGACTACGCCGGAACGAGCAGGATCTATGCCCATACCGGTGTTATCACCGATCAGAGCACCAACGGTTCAGACTGGAAGCATACTGTGGCCGACTGGGGTGTATTTACAGCAAAAGCCAGGCTTGTAAAAGTCTCGGACAATGTTTACACCTTAACTATATCGCCTTCCATCAGGGAGTATTACGGGGTGCCAGAAGGTGAAAAAATCCTTAAGCTTGCCTTTGTTTTCAGGGATACTGTTCCGAACCCTAATACAGCCACAGGACGTGACGTGGGGGGGACAGATATATTCTATAATGTCAGCGAAGTGGCTGCCTTCGAAATCCTGCTCTCCCAACCTGACAGCTACACCTCCCTGGTTGACCCGGGAGCCCAGATACCTGTGCAGGCTTCGGCTTCGGTCAGCGATTCGATCATCCTCTATCAGAACGGATCCGTGCTGAAGAAGGTCACGGAGACAACGCTCAGTCACAGCATTACTGCCGCTGGCTCCGGTCTTTTCAAACTTGTTGCCCGGGCCTGGCATAACAATGTGATGAAGGCAGACTCAGCCTTCTACTTTATCCGTACTGCGGCTGTCATTGAACAGGTGCCTGCAGGACTTAAACCGGGAGTGAATGTAACCGGAGACAACACCGCAGCCTTTCTGCTCTATGCTCCTTATAAGACCAGTGTCTTTGTGCTTGGAGACTTCAATGACTGGGTATACAGTCCGGAGGGATACATGAAGAAAAGCCCTGACGGGTTATGGTACTGGCTGGAGGTGTCAGGACTTGATCCCGGAGAGGAGTACGGTTTTCAGTACCTGATAGATGAGACGATCCGTGTGCCGGATCCATATGCCACCAAGATCCTTGATCCGTGGAACGACAAATACATTGATGATGCCATTTATCCGGACCTGAAAGACTACCCCGAAGGATTGGCGGATGGCCTTGTCTCGGTCTTTCAGACCAGGCCGCCGGCCTACGGATGGAAGAACAACAGCTTCACCCCACCGGCAAAGGATACGCTTATCATTTATGAGATGCTTGTACGCGATTTCGTGGAAAAGCATGACTTCAGGACAATCCGTGACTCACTTGATTATTTCACGAGACTGGGCGTGAATGCTATAGAGCTGATGCCTGTTAATGAGTTCGAGGGCAACAGCAGCTGGGGATACAACCCGTCAATGTATTTTGCCGTTGACAAGTATTACGGTCCGGCAAACGATCTTAAGGAGCTGATCGACTCATGCCACAGTCGTGGCATAGCGGTTATACTGGATGTGGTTCTCAATCATGCGTACGGCAGCAATCCGCTTGTCAGGATGTACTGGAACAGCACCACCAACCAGCCTGCCTCAAACAACCCCTGGTTCAATGTCACATCACCGAATACCGCCTACAGCTGGGGTAATGACTTCAATCATGCAAGCACTCAGACACAAGCATTCGTTGACAGCGTATGCCACTATTGGATAAGCGAGTTCAGAGCAGACGGTTTCAGGTTCGACTTTACAAAGGGATTTACAAATACCTCTGGTGACGGATGGGCTTACGATGCATCAAGAATAGCCCTTCTTAAGAGAATGGGCGATAAAATCAAAGCATATAAACCTGACGCTGTTCTGATCCTGGAACATTTTGCCGATAATAACGAAGAGAAGGAGCTGGCAGCGGATGGATTCCTCTTATGGGGCTCAGCCAAGTTCCGTTATCAGGCCGCCTCAACCAGTCACAGCGACTGGAACATGTCAATTGCCGAAGCCTCATGGAAAAACCGCGGATGGAGTGTGCCGGGCATTGTCGACTACAGGGAGGGCCATGATGAGGGGAGGGTGATGTTCCTTAACCTGAACAACGGAGAGGCAGTTGGAGGATATAACATAAGAGACCTGAATATTGCCCTGAAGCGAATCAAACTGACAGCTACATTCTTCATGTTGATACCCGGTCCGAAGATGTTGTGGCAGTTCCAGGAGGTGGGTTATGACTATGGCAAGAATTACAACGATGATCCCCTGGGGCCGAAGCCTATCAGGTGGGATTATTATACGGTTGCTGCAAGGCGAAATCTGTATGACAACTTCTCAGCCCTGGCCGGCTTGAAAAAGAGCCAGCCGGCATTCAGGTCGGACAATTTCAGCCTTTATGAGTCAGGCGAAACGAAAAGGCTGAACATAGAGCATTCCGATATGGACGTGGTATTAATAGGGAATTTCGACCTCTTCCCCCGGGAGATTGCTCCCAATTTCACCCGTACCGGGACATGGTACGAGTTTTTCACGGGTACTTCAATGGATGTCACCGCTGCCAATCAAAACACACCCATCTCTCTTTTGCAGGGCGAGTATAAGCTATATACTTCGAAGCAGGTAACACGGCCATCCTTCCTGGCAGGTATAGTGAGTCCGGCCGATGACCCGGCCAACGGGGGACTTTTATTTGAAGTCTTTCCGAATCCTTTTTCAGAAGAGGCCACTATCAGGTTTACAGGCGATAATGAGTACCAGCCTCACACTGTTGAGCTCTTCTCGGCTGATGGCGCCCGTGTGCGGATTGTTGCGGTCCCGGCAGGTATCAGTGAGATGACACTGGAAGGTCACGGTCTGGCACCGGGGGTTTACTATCTGAAAGTAACATCGGGGAGGATGTCTTCAGTGAGGAAGGTGGTGAGGTATTAAGGATTTGTGATTGTCGAATTGCGATTGTCGATTTTAACTCTAACCATGGGGATTTGCAAAAAAACCCCGGGCGCAAAACCCCGGGGTTTTTGATGAAGCAGATCCGCAATGGTTATTTAACCAATACCATATATCCCCAGGGCTCCATCTGCATTTTTCCTCCCTGGGCTATCTCTACCTGTGCATCAGCAAAAAGGTCATTGTAGGTTCCTGCCGTGGAGCCATCCTTCAGCGCAACAGGAACAGGACTCTTGCTCAGGTTGAGGATTACAAGCACTTCGTTTTCGCCTTTTATGCGCTTGTAGGCATAGACGTTCTTCTGGTCCGTCTTAAGTGGCTCATAAGACCCACCCTCTGTACCGTGGCGCAGAGCCGGGTGAGAGGTGCGCAGGTGTATCAGCTTCGTGTAGAACAAGCGGAGATCCGTCTCCTTCCACTCTATCGGGTCACGCTCGAAGAACTCGAGTCTCTTGTCGAGGTCAGCCTCCTGACCGTTATATAACAGTGGCACACCCGGAACGGTAAAGAGGTATGCTGCAAAAGCCTTCTGTGCATCACCCATCTTCTCGGTGATGGTGCCGTTCCACGAGTTCTCGTCGTGGTTGGTCATGAACCTCAGTCTGTATGACTCCGGATCATAGCGCTTAAACTCATATTGCATGATGCTGTCGAGGGCAGCAGGTCTGCGGTTACCGGCAGCCACGGCATTCATCAGGTGATGATGTGCCCAGGCATAGTTCATGTCAAAGGCGCGCTCCAGAAGGTAGGAGTGATCTTCATCCTCTGCAAGCATAAGCACGGGTTTCACTGTGTTCAGTTCGGTGGTTGCCCTGAACCAGAACTCCTCCGGCACCAGGCCCGGGAAATCGCAGCGGTAACCATCGACCCCCACTTCGGCCACCCAGTATTTCATGGCTCCCACCATGTAATCCCAGAGAGACTCAGCGGTATAATCAAACTGAATTACATCTGTCCAGTCAAAGGGAGAGATGAAATTACCGAGAGAGTCCTTCTCATACCACTCAGGGTACTGTGTTGCCAGCGGGTTATCCCATGCTGAGTGGTTGCCCACCCAGTCGAGGATGATATGGAATCCCATGCTATGAGCCGTATCAACCAGCGCCGTGAAATCTTCTATGGTGCCGAACTCCGGGTTAATGCCCATATAGTCACTGATGGAGTAGTAGCTTCCCAACTCTCCCTTTCTGTTAAGTTCACCGATAGGGTATATGGGCATGAACCACAGAACGTTCACCCCAAGCTCTTTCAGCACGGGGAGAGCTTTTTCAACTCCTGCAAAGGTTCCCTCTTCGGAGAACTGCCTTACATTGATCTCATAAAGTACCATGTTGCGGGTCCAGTCGGCATGCACAACCGAACTCTTCAGCGGCTCTATCACTGCCACCGCTTTAGGCTTGCATGCCACTGCCACGACTGCTATCGCGGCAAGAATAAGTACAATCCTGAAAATGTGCTCTTTCATCATAACGGTTTATTTTAGTTCAATTATCATTGCTGATTTTGGGGGAACATCGATAGAACCGAGATTGTCAATTTTGTTGCCGGTAATCACCTCATATCCGGTGGTGAAGCCCTCAAGCGACTCCCGGTATTGTTCGCTCCTGACTGTTTTAGTTTCCGTCTCATTGTTATTGAGGATAACCATAACACTTTCGCTGCAGTTGTACCTGAAATAGACGTACACTCCATCGTTCGGAATATAGTGTTTCAGTTTGCCGGTATGGATAACCTCCTTTCCTTTTCTCCAGTTGAGGATTAGCGTTGTGAACTCAAGGGCCTCTTTCTCCTCATCAGACAGGTTGGTTCCGGTAAAGACATTTTTTATATCGCCGGGCCATCCTCCCGGGAGGTCCTCCCTGAGATGACCGTCGCCCTTGCTCTTGTCGCCGTCCATTACAATCTCGGTTCCGTAGTAGAGCTGGGGTATGCCTCTGACGGTCATTATATAGCTGAGCCCCATTTTATAAATATCAAGGCTTTTCCCGGTCTGCGTAAAGAAGCGCGTCATGTCATGGTTGTCAAGGAAGATGACGTTCCTGAGTGGGTCGGGGTACAGGAAATCCTGCGAAAGCACGTTATAGAGTTTTGACAACCCGTCGGTGGGGTTTCCTGATCCGGTGAACGCCCTGTGAGTTGCGAAGCAGACCGGGAAGTCCGTCACGGAGGGGAGGTTTGAGCGGTAGCCGTCGCTGTTTTTCTTATTCAGTGCCCAGTAAGATATCTGAGACGGATCGTCATACCATACCTCACCCACTATGAAGAATCCGGGGAACTCCTGATCGACACGTTCAGCCCACCTGGCCATCATGTCAGGGTGGGGGTAAGGGTAGGTGTCCATCCTGATGCCGTCAAGGTCACTGAAGGCGATCCACCAGAGACTGGTCTGAATGAGGTATGTCTCTACCAGCGGGTTGCTCTGGTTCAGGTCGGGCATGGTAACATCAAACCACCCCTTTTCCATGAGAAATTTGTCACGCTCTGATGCGTAGGGGTCCATGTAGACGGAGGCCCTGTAGTTGGTGCGGGTGAACTCATCGAACTGATGGATCCAGTCCTTCGAAGGCAGGTCCTTCATCCACCGGTGGAAGGAACCTATATGGTTGAAAATCATGTCCATAACCACCTTCATTCCCCTGTTATGTGCATCGCTGACCAGTTTCTTGAACTCGTCATTGGATCCGTAGCGGGGATCGGACCGATAGAAGTCGGTAGTTGAATATCCGTGATAGGAGGAGCGCTGCTGGTTGTTTTCAAGGAACGGGTTAAGCCAGATGCCCGTCACTCCCAGCCGCTGCAGGTAATCAAGATTATCGTTTATGCCCTTCAGGTCGCCGCCATGCCTTCCGCCAGGATTGCTGCGGTTGAGTTTCTCGGTCATGTCCTCGAGGTTGTCATTGGTGGTGTCACCGTTGGCAAAGCGGTCAGGCATGAGAAGGTATATCACATCCGAGCTGTTGAATCCGCGTGCCGGGCCTGCGGGTTTCGCATATAACGGGTAGTCATGGGTCAGCTGTTTTTTACCATTGATGAAAGTCAGTTTCACTGTTCCGGGCTGCGCTTCGCGGGTTACGTTAAGGTTAACGAAGAGGTAATTGGGATTTTCAGTGCGTACCAGGGTGGATACATTTACCCCGGGATAGTCTGTTTTCACCTCGTATGATCCGATTCCCTGCCCATAGACCATAAGTTGCAGGGCGCTCTCCTTCATGCCTGTGAACCATGACGGAGGGTCAATATGCTCTATTTTCTGCGCGGCAACCGGTATCAGCGCCAGAAGCAGCAATAAGGAGAGTGATAGTTTCAGTCTTTTCATCGGTATTTAATATATTTTATATTGGCCTGACAGCTTGTCCCGCAAAGCAGGAGAAACCACATGTCTGATAATTATGTTCATAAGTGCTTGTGTGATTTTCATGATTTTCCGAATTTCTTTTCTTCCCCGGGCTGAAGAGTGATCCGTTCACCGTATACCTCAAGCGGAATTGTTTCTTTGGAGAGGTTCACCACATTCACTGCAGAGCCGTTGACTTCGACTCTGAGGGGATTGTTCCTGTACCTGATGATAAATGAGTATGAGCTCCATGCGCCGGGTATCAGCGGATTGAAACAAACCCTGTCGTTATGTAACCTCATCCCGCCGAAGCCTTCGACTATTGCCAGCCATGCGCCGCCCATGCTTGTGATATGAAGTCCGTCCCTGACCTCCCTGTTGTAATCGTCAAGATCAAGCCTTGCGGTACGGAGGTAAAGCTTATAGGCTCTTTCAGTGTCGTGCAGTCTTGCCGCCAGCACTGAGTGTATGCTTGCCGAGAGTGATGATTCATGTACGCACCGTGGTTCATAGAAGTCGAAGTTGCGCCTGATAGTCTCCTCATCAAACTCATCCTCAAAGAAGTATATTCCCTGGAGGACGTCTGCCTGTTTGATGAATACCGAGCGGAGAATACGGTCCCACGACCAGTGCTGGTTCAGGGGTCTCTCGGCAGGATCAAGGTCTTCGACGGTCTGCTGCACCTTGTCCATGAACCCGTCTTGCTGCAGGAAGATGCCAAGATCATAGTGCACGGGAAGGTAGATGTTATTGGCAATCTCTTTCCACAAGCTGAGCTCACACTGTGTGTCAAGGTGGGTGCGGGCCACAACCGAGTTATACTTAATTTCACTGGCCGAACTGAGCCATGCCAGCGAATCAAAGGTGTATTTTAAAGTCCATCGGGCGAGCGTGTTGGTATACCAGTTATTATGAACGTTGTTCTCATATTCATTCGGACCGGTGACACCGAGGATGACATACTGGTTCTTCTCCTGTGACCAGTTACAGCGCTGTGCCCAGAACCGGGAGAGCGCAATCAGCACCTCCAGCCCGTATTCTGCAAGGTAATCCTGGTCTCCGGTATGCCTGATATAGTTATAGATTGCATATGCGATGGCACCGTTACGGTGTATCTCCTCGAAGGTGATCTCCCACTCATTGTGGCACTCCTCGCCATTCATCGTGACCATGGGATAGAGGGCAGCGCCGCCGGTGAGGCCAAGTTTTTGTGCATTCTCAATAGCTTTACCGAGATGCTTGTACCTGTATAACAACAGGTTCCGGGCTACATGTGTGTCGGCCGTGCTGAGATAGAACGGGAAGGCAAAGGCTTCCGTATCCCAGTAGGTGCTGCCGCCGTATTTCTCACCGGTGAATCCTTTTGGCCCTATGTTGAGGCGCGGATCGTCGCCGGTGTAGGTCTGGTTCAACTGGAAGATATTAAATCGTATTCCCTGCTGAGCTGCAATGTCTCCCTTTATTACGATGTCACCGTGTTCCCATTTCTTTGCCCATGCCTGTATATGATCAAAGAGCATTGCGTCAAAGCCCTGTGAGGTCGCCTCGCCGGCCGTGATTATGGCCTTTTTTGCAAGGCCTTCCGCGGGATGATTAAATGATGAAAGAACGGCAACGTACTTGGTTACTTCGAGGGTGTCGCCGTCGGTATATTTAGAGGTGATTGAGCAGTGAGCTGTCTTATCAGTTACGGTCAGCACCGGTTTGCCCTTCACTGGCTTTCCGTTCATTGTAAAGGTATTCTCCATTGCCGTAGCCACGACGAAGACTGTCTTGCGGGTCTGCGCTGTTACTGCCGCTCTTGTACCGAGTAATTCTGCCGACTCATTTTCCCAAAACTTTTCGTCGTAGTTGGCATCCTCATTATGAACATCGGCGTTGAGCCAGGGGATGATCTCTGCAGTCCCGCTGCCTCCTGTGATGCGCACTGATAATCTGATTACGGCTCTTTCGGGTTCGCTCATTGACAGAAACCTTATTGCCCTGACCTCAACCATCCTGTCTGAGGGCATTGCTGCCGTGAAGGTTCGCGTCAGCACCCCTTCCTTCATGTCAAGCTCCCTGCGGAAGCTCTTTACCCTGCACCTGGCAAGATCAAGCTCTTCTCCGTCTATACGGATGATGATACCGCTCCATGAGGGCGCGTTGGGCACCTTGGCGAAATATTCAGGGTAGCCGTTTTTCCACCATCCCACCACAGTTTTGTCGGGGTAATATATACCTGCCACATATGTTCCCTGCAGAGTGTCACCGGAGTATGTCTCTTCGAAGTTGGCCCTCTGTCCCATCATGCCGTTTCCCAGGGCAAAGATGCTCTCGGAGTCGCGCCCTCTCTCAGGTTCAAATCGTGTCTCTATGATTTTCCACCCATCGGATTGAAATCGTGAATCTGTCATTTCACACTATAAGTTTCTCAGTTGTTTCACAGCAATTGTCTTCAGGTCGGGAATTACAATATCGGCTTTCCCGAGCAGTTTCGGGTTGCCCACCCCCACGCATCTCATTCCTCCGGCTATTGCAGCTTCAATACCTGCCTGTGCATCTTCGAAGACTAAGCAGTTTGAAGGATGCAGGTTCATCTCCTGTGCGCCACGGAGAAACACCTCCGGGTCGGGTTTGGCCTTTTGTATCTTGTTGCCGTCAACTATCACGTCGAACATGTCACGGAGTTTTATGCCGTCGAGTATTGTTCCTGCGTTTCTGCTCGCCGAGCCGATGGCGGTGAGTATGCCTTCCTTCCGCAGTGCCTTAAGCAGTCTGATGCTGCCAGGCAGGATTTCGTCAGGGGTCATTCCTGAGATGAATTCGACATACCATCCGTTCTTGCGTGAGGCGAGATGCTCCTTTTCCTTTTCACTCACTGATATTCCGCCAGTCTTCAGCAGTATCTCGAGTGATTCCATCCGGCTGACACCCTTCAGGGCTTCGTTATGTTCAGAGGTAAATTCAAATCCAAGCTCTTTGGCCAGGCGTCGCCAGGCCATGAAGTGATACTTTGCTGTATCAACTATGACGCCGTCGAGATCAAATATGCATCCTTTCAGTTCCATCGTTATCTTTTGTCGTCAACATCTTTAACGAAGCGTACCGAAAGGGCGGCTAAGACCATCGAGATGCCTCCGGACACCAGTGCGAGCATGGTGTTGCCATCGAAGAGATGCTTGACCATGCTTCCGAGTATGCTGGCTGCAAGTATCTGCGGGATGACGATGAAGAAGTTGAATATGCCCATGTAGATACCCATCTTGTTATGAGGCAGTGAGCCGGTCAGTATGGCATAAGGCATTGAGAGGGTGCTCGCCCATGCCAGCCCGATGCCGAGCATTGGAAGAACAAGCATGCCGGGTGTGTGTATCAGGCTTATCGACATAAGGCTGAGACCGCCTATGAGGAGGCAGATGGTGTGGGTGAGCTTCCTCGAGGTGTACTTCGCCAGTACCGGGAGCAGGAAAGCCACCAGTGCCGAGAATCCGTTATAGACGCCGAAAAGTACACCCACCCAGTTTGCACCCTTGTTGTATGCCAGTGATGTGGTGTCTGTGGTTCCGTACACCTGTGATGTCACAGCCGATGTGGTGTAGATCCAGAGTGAGAAGAGTGCGAACCATGTGAAGAACTGCACGACGGCCAGCTGCCCCATGGTGGCCGGCATGTGCTTCAGGTCGGTGAGGATGCTGTTCAGGCCGTTTTCTCCCTGCCTTGCCGATTTCAGGGCACCTGCCACGATCTGCAACAGACCGAAGAAGGCTACGCCGCCTGTAACGACATACAGCTCCTCCTCAAGGTCAGCCCGGGAGAGAATGAATGTAAGAACAAGGCCTATCGACATCCATATAATTCCCGTGCGATAAAAATTAACCGGTTTGCCTTCTCTCCTCTCTCTGGCCGCCTCTCTTTGCTGCTCCGCCAATTCACCCCTTGCAGCCTTCTCTCCCTTCTCAAACTCCTCGAGCTCTTCTGGAGAATACTCCCTGGTGCGGAGTACTGTCCAGAGCACTGCCAGCAATAGTACACCGGCGCCTATATAAAATGAGAGCTTGACGTTGAACGGAATTAACTTACCTTCCGCAGGCACCTCCGGAACATTAAACCAGTTGGCGAGAATCCAGGGAAGGAAGCTGCCTAAGACTGCACCTATCCCAATGAAGAAACTCTGCATGGCAAACCCCATGGTACGCTGTTTTGATGGGAGCATGTCGCCCACGAATGCCCTGAAAGGTTCCATAGAGATGTTAAATGATGCGTCCATTATCCATAACATCACGGTGGCGATAATCCAGGTTGGCGAGTTGGTGATAATTGCCATGGCAAGGGATGCCATTATTGCCCCGGTGAGGAAATAGGGCCGGCGACGCCCCAGGCGGTTCCAGGTACGGTCGCTCATGTGGCCTATGATCGGTTGCACCAGCAGGCCCGTTATCGGAGCCGCTATCCAGAGTATGGGAATATTGTCTATCTCAGCACCTAACGTCTGAAAGATACGACTCACGTTACCGTTCTGCAGGGCAAAGCCAAACTGGATGCCCAGGAACCCGAAGCTCATATTCCAGATCTGCCAGAAAGTGAGCGTTGGTTTCCGCCTGTAGATCAGATTCATAGTCTGTTAGCTGTTAGTTTTATTACCCGAATCACATAACTTACTCAAAATTAGTTGAAAATCCGGTTCAGCAACACGCTTTGGAAGCTTCTGCAGCCCGATTTTTCGGGCGTTTGCGTTGGGTTTGTTATTTCAAACGTTTTCGGCCTGTTGTATTATTTTTATGGGTTTTCATTATTTAGACAGAATCCAAATAAGAAACACCTCTATTGCCTACTGCGCCCCCCGCAGTCAGGTTGCTTCTCCGCCAGCTGGCGGAGAAGCCCCTCTACTGTGTTGCCCATTGCCTGTCATTTAGTATATTTGATACTGTATCGAATAAAAACAGCACAATCATGGCAGAATTCATCTACGAGAAGCCTTTCCAGCACGGGGAAGATGAAACACAATACCGTCTTCTTTCCGCTGATCATGTCAGGATGACCGAATGCTGTGGCAGGAGGGTGCTTCAGGTTCAGCCTGAGGCTCTCAGACTGCTGGCCCAGCAGGCCTTCATAGATGTCAATTTTTACCTTCGCACCTCACACCTAGAGAAGCTTGCGCATATTCTGAGAGATCCGGAGGCGACAGACAATGACAGGTTTGTGGCGTGGGTGATGCTGCGCAACACGGTTATCTCGGCTGAAGGCAAGCTGCCCTGGTGCCAGGACACCGGCACTGCCATTGTGATGGGGTGGAAGGGGGAGGATGTATTCACCGGCACCGATGATGCAATGCACATAAGCAAGGGTATCTGGGAGACCTACTACGAAAAGAACCTTCGGTATTCACAGATAGTGCCGACTACCATGTTTGAGGAGAAGAATACCGGCAGCAACCTGCCGGCGCAGATAGACTTAGCGGCGTGCCCCGGAGATGAGTACAGGTTTCTTTTTGTTGCCAAGGGAGGCGGCTCAGCTAACAAATCCTTCCTCTACCAGCAGTCAAAGTCGTTGCTTAACGAAACCTCTCTCCGGAAGTTCATCCGTGAAAAGATAGAGGATCTGGGCACCTCGGCCTGTCCGCCGTATCATCTTGCAATTGTCATCGGTGGTACTTCAGCTGAGATGACCCTGAAGACCGTGAAGCTTGCCTCCACCGGTTATCTTGATGATCTGCCGGCATCGGGCAACGGCGCCGGGAGGGCTTACCGTGACAGGGAGTGGGAGGAGAAGATTGAGCTCATCTGCCAGGAGTTTGGGGTGGGAGCCCAGTTCGGTGGTAAATACTTTGTTCATGATGTGCGTGTCATCCGTCTCCCGCGCCACGCTGCCTCATGTCCGGTTGGTATTGGTGTCAGCTGCAGTGCCGATCGCAACATAAAGGGTAAGATCACCTCAAAGGGGATCTTCATTGAGCAGCTCGAGACTGATCCGGCCAGGTTCATGCCTGAGAAGGCTCCCGAACTCGACAAACCCGTGCAGATAGACCTTGAACGTCCCATGAAGGAGATACTGGCAGAGCTGACGAAATACCCGGTCAGGACAAGACTCAGCCTCAACGGGACACTGATAGTGGCTCGAGACATGGCCCATGCCCGCCTCAAACAGATGCTGGATAAGGGCCAGCCGATGCCGGAATATTTCAAAAACCATCCGGTCTACTACGCCGGTCCTGCAAAGACCCCGCAGGGTATGGCTTCAGGGTCCTTCGGACCTACAACCGCCGGACGCATGGACGGCTATGTTGACCTTTTCCAGAGCCTCGGCGGGTCGATGATCATGCTGGCCAAGGGGAACCGTTCACGGCAGGTCATTGATGCATGCAAAAAGTATGGTGGCTTCTACCTGGGATCGGTTGGCGGTCCGGCAGCCATCCTTGCCGAGGAGAACATCCTGTCGGTTGAGGTTGTTGATTTTGAGGAGCTGGGGATGGAAGCTGTGCGCAAAATCGTGGTGAAAAACATGCCGGCATTCATACTTACGGATGACAAGGGGAATGATTTCTTTGACAGTTACAATACTGTAACCCCTACGGGGTAAGGCTTTGTGGATGAATGTGATCTACAATAATGCAACCCCTACAGGGTATAATTGGCTGTAGGCCATAAAGTATTGTAGATTAGTGTATTATGACAAAACTGGTTGGTCGTAGACCATAAAGTATTGTATTTCGTCATAGTGCATTATAAAATATTAATTAAAATACATAAAACACTTAAATAAATCACCAATTAAGCTTAGTATATAATAAATAATGATATTTTTGCTCTCTTAAATTCATAAATCATTATTTGCTATATGTGCGGGGTTGTTGGTGTTTTTGATCTTAAGGTAAGTGCGGAAGAGCTGAGGCCGAAGGTACTCGGGATGTCTAAAAAACTCAGGCATCGCGGTCCTGACTGGTCAGGAATCTATTGCGGCGAGAAGGCCATCATTGCTCACGAAAGACTGGCAATTGTTGATCCTCAGTCGGGAGGCCAGCCGCTTTACAGCCGTGACCGACGGCTTATTCTGGGCGTCAACGGAGAGATTTACAACCACCGGGAGATAAGGGAGCGTTACCGTGATAAGTATGATTTTACCACCCAGTCCGACTGCGAGGTCATCCTGGCGTTGTATTCAGATAAGGGCGCGGGATTTCTGGATGAGATGAATGGCATATTCGCCTTTGTTCTTTATGATGAGGTGAATGACTGTTACCTGGCGGCACGTGATCACATAGGGATCATCCCCTTCTACATGGGGTGGGACATCCACGGCAACCTCTATTTCTCTTCTGAGCTGAAGGCCCTGGAGGGGATATGCAACAAGATAGAGCTCTTTCCTCCGGGTCATTATTACTACAGTAAAGACGAATCCATTACGAAATGGTACAGCCGCGACTGGACTGCATACGAGGCAGTGGCTGACGCGAACACAGACATTGTCATGTTACGGGAAGCCCTGGAGAAAGCCGTTCATCGGCAGCTGATGTCAGACGTACCCTACGGGGTGTTACTCTCGGGCGGCCTCGACAGCTCAGTCATATCAGCCATTGCCAAGAAGTATGCCGCACGCCGTATTGAGACTGACGACAAGGCGGAGGCGTGGTGGCCTCAGCTGCACTCGTTTGCCATCGGGCTGGAGGGGTCTCCTGACCTGTCCGCAGCCAGGAAGGTTGCGGACTACATCGGGACTGTTCATCATGAAATACATATTACCGTACAGGAGGGACTTGATGCAGTGCGTGATGTTATCTACTACCTCGAGACCTATGATGTCACCACCGTCAGGGCTTCAACGCCGATGTATCTGATGGCACGTGTAATTAAATCAATGGGAGTGAAGATGGTACTCTCAGGTGAGGGCGCTGATGAGGTATTTGGCGGGTATCTTTATTTTCACAAGGCTCCCGGACCCTGTGAGTTTCACGAGGAGACGGTCCGCAAGATCAGTAAGCTCCATCTCTACGACTGTCTCAGGGCTAACAAGTCGCTGGCTGCATGGGGCGTTGAAGGCCGCGTACCCTTCCTCGACAAGGAGTTCCTCGATGTGGCGATGCGGCTGAACCCGTCAGACAAAATGGCGGGCAACGGCAGGATGGAGAAATGGCTGCTCAGAAAGGCATTCGAGGATTACCTTCCACATGAAATCGCATGGCGACAGAAGGAGCAGTTCTCAGACGGGGTGGGATACAAGTGGATTGACACTCTGCGGGAGCTGGCATCGCAACAGGTAACCGATGCCATGATGACAAATGCCAGGTACAGGTTCCCTGTCAACACTCCTTTGACCAAGGAGGAGTATAATTACCGCTCCATCTTTGCGGAACACTTCCCCTCGGAGACGGCAGCCATGACAGTGCCATCTGTGCCGTCAGTGGCATGCAGCACGGCAGAGGCACTGGCCTGGGATGAGGCCTTCCGGAACCAGAACGAGCCTTCAGGAAGAGCGATACGTAACGTTCATATAAAGTCATATTGAGATAGTCATATATGTTAA
>CAYVYM010000028.1:29639-38460 GCA_964455705.1 uncultured Rikenella sp. | reverse complement strand
CTTCTGTTATGGGACCGCGCTCTTTTTGTTTTCAGGGTCGTTTACAGGACCATCTGCACATCCATGTTGACGCCTGCGGCATCACGGTAGTGTTCGCCCAGCTCATGCATTGACTCATCATCCTCTTCATATAGCCAGGTGATCCTGATCCTGTACTGCGGAGCCCGGTAACCGCTTATCATTCTCAGCACATCACGGAGGGCCTTCGATGATCCGCTGTTAATGTATTCCAGGAAAATAACTATCCTCAGCTGGGTGAACCGGCCAAGGTGCATCCTGATCCATTCCTCCAGCGGATCGTAGATTGACTCCGGCCTCTCTGCAATGGAGCGGCCTGTAATGCTGAGCACATCCTCATCCGGATCGTAGGTGATCCGTGGTATGTTGTTTGATCCTGCCTGAATTATCTCCATTTTCCTGACAATATATCCCTTTTCAGATCGGTCTCAGAACTGTAATCCGTTTAATCATTCATAGCGCAGGGCTTCTATCGGATCAACTGATGAAGCCTTGACAGCAGGCAAATAACCTGATGCCATTCCGACTATGAAGCAGGCCAGAACACCTCCAATCACCCATACCCAGGGTATCGTGAAGCTTGATCCCATGCCCAGCGATACCAGGTTGCCTATGAGTATGCCGGCCAGAATACCCATCAGCCCTCCCATCTGGCCTATGATCACCGATTCATAGAGGAACTGCTGCCTGATGACTGATTTCCTCGCTCCCAAAGCCTTGCGTACGCCAATCTCCCTTGTGCGCTCGGTCACCGAGACAAGCATAATGTTCATCAGTCCTACCGCAGCGCCAAACAATGTGATGAGCCCTATAATGGTGGCTGCAAGAGTTACATATTTGATGTTCTCCATAAGTATCTCAATGATGGAGTCGCTCTTCTGAACATTAAAATCGGACTCATCGCGCGGGTTAAGGTTGCGCACGATGCGGAATATCCCCTCTGCTTCACTCGTCATCATTTCAAGGCTGATCGCCTTGTATGGCATCACTCCTATGTTGTATGTAATGTTGGGCCGGCTGAAATACTGCCTGGCCGTGGTGATAGGTATAATTGTATTTCTGTCGCCTCCCATCATGCTGCTGCCCTTACTTTTCATGACACCTATGACGGTCAGCTTCAGGCCGGGCAGACTAATCTCCTTCCCCAGCGGATCGACCCCGGGAAAGAGGAACCGTACAAGCTCCTGCCCGATGATGACAACGTGCCTGCTGCCCAGAAGATCCTCCTGGGAGAAGTTACGTCCTGATTCAATCTCCTCCCCCGCAATTGTAAGATAGTTCTCATCTGATCCTATAACTGAAATATTGGGATTGGTCTTGTTGTTCCTAAATCTGAATTCAGCCAGTCCTGAGGCATTGAATGACACCGACACCCACGCAGGTTCATTAAACATCTGCTTGAACTCCATTGCCTCACGATAGGTAATGTGGGAATGATTCTTCGTCCGGTAATGCTGGTCGCCCACCGTGACCCGCAACGACCGTGAGGTAATGGAGAAAGTGTTTGCCCCCATCATGGTGAACTGGGTGGTGAGAGTGCTTTTCAATCCGTCAATGGCTGTCAGTATACCAACCAGCGCCATGATCCCGAAGGCAATGATAGACATGGTCAGCACAGCCCTCACCCTGTTCGACTTAATGGCTTTTAACGCAACCCTTATGTTTTCGTAAAATAATGTAAACCTGCTCACACTCTTCCTCCGGCATGTAATAAGGAACTAAGATACAGCTTTTCTTTGTTTGGTGGTTACGGCACAGTCAAAATGATATCCCGGATAATAATATTTAAGTTTTTAGTTGTATATTTAATTTATTAGTTATATATTTGCTCTTATTAAAATGATCGGATATGGTGATAAAAGAGCTTACAAGGGCTGAAGAGGAGGTAATGCAGATACTCTGGAGGCTAAAAAGGGGATTTATAAAGGAGATCCTTGAAAAGTTCGGTGAACCAAGGCCTGCTTATTCAACTGTCAGTACCATTATTAGGATACTGCAGGAAAAGGGATTTGTAAATTACAGGGTATACGGGAGGACACACCAATACTTTCCGGTCGTATCAAAGGACGATTACCGCAAGTCGCAGATGAGCAGCTTTGTGAGGAACTATTTCTCAAACTCTTACCAGAAGATGGTTAGTTTCTTTGCCCGTGAAGATTCAATCACCGTAAAGGAGATTGAGGAGATCATGGAGATGATGAAGAGGGAGGAAAAGAACAAAAAGAGAAAGTTATGAACGGCATACTTGAATATGCAATTGAGAGCAGTATCTGCCTTGCGTTTCTGTGGTTCTTCCATGAGATCTTCCTTAAGCGTGACACCCACCACACCAGGAACAGGTACTACCTCGTCGGATCGATGTTGTTTTCCGCGATCGTACCCCTGCTGAACATAAGGATTGCCTCACCCGGAACCTTATTGCAATCGGGCGGACTTGTCTCCCTTCTGTTGCCTGAAACGATAGTCACGCCTGGCGGGCCCGCCGGAAGCGCAGGTCTCGTTCCTGAGATGTTGCCATGGCTTTACCCGGCCGGGGTTCTCATATCGTTATCACTCATGATCAATGGCTCTGTGAGTCTTGTTAAGCTGATTCTGTCAGCAAGAAGTAAGGGGAATGTTATCATGATTGAGTCTAACAATCACGTCTGCTTTTCAGCCTTTGGCCATATTTTCATAAGCAGTTCAGTTGCAGACACCGATGCGGAGCGCATGATCAACCATGAGATGAAGCACATCCGGCTGGGCCATCAGACAGATCTCCTGGTCACCGCTATAATCACGTCCCTTCAATGGTTTAATCCTGCGGCATGGCTTATGCGCAGGTCGCTTCAGGCTATTCATGAGTATGAGGCTGACAGCGAGTGTATTACCGGTGGTGAGGATCTTCGCTCCTACCAGGAACTGCTGCTCTCAGCAGTCTTCAGATCCCCCGTCCCGCTCCTGTCAACCACTTTTTCAAAGAGATCACTCCTTAAAAACCGTATAATCATGATGACAAAAAAAAGAACGGGAAGCAGCGCTTCCCTCAAGTTGATCCTGGCAGTTCCGCTTGCTGTAGCACTCATCTTCATGTTTTCCTGCAAAGATCGCGGGGAAGCCCGCAATGAGAAAGTACCTGCAGAAAAGGCAGCTCCCTCCGGCGCGGAGGCTGAAGCAACTGACGATGTATTTATGGTAGCAGATCAGATGCCTGTGTTCCGTAATGACACAACATACAGGGAATTGACGCAGTGGCTGAGCCAGAACATGAAGTACCCCGCCGAGGCTGCATCCCAGGGGATACAGGGGAGGGTATTTGTACAATTCGTCGTTGACGAACAGGGAAATGTGAAAGACCCCAGGGTCGTCAGGGAAGTCGATCCGCTCCTTGACCAGGCAGCCCTTGAAGTGGTCTCCCGCATGCCGCAATGGAGTCCCGGCAAACAGAACGGTAAAGCCGTCAAGGTCTATATGTCAGTGCCAATATCCTTTGTGCTTAAGTAATCTTAGAATCTCACTCTCATTTTTATAACTTTGCCCGTGTGAAACCCTCATGTATTCAATTCATAACTACCTATAGACATTTTATTCCTGCATGAGGGTTCCATCCGACCTATAAAATATATTTTGTACGGATGAAAACGGGCATTTTTTTTATTGACCAGAGGATCCGGGCCTTCGCGACCCTGGGGGAGGTCATGCGCGACGGAGCTGAAGGAGTGACTGCAGGAGATGCCGGCCGGTTTGCGGTGCTCAGCGAGACCCTCCACCTCACTAACCCCTGGTTTACCCCTGACAATGTAAGGCTTGCCCTGTCATCCATCGGCAGAAACCTCACTGAACCAAACCTTCACCGCTGGTTGTCAGCCTATCCCGAACTGCAGGAGGAGCGGCAACCCGTCACCGTGGGAGTGGTAATGGCCGGCAACATTCCACTTGTCGGATTCCATGACCTGCTCTCCGTACTCATCACCGGCAACAGGCTGCAGGCAAAGCTTAGCACAAAAGATGAACTGCTCATAAAGGCCGTTACGGATACGCTGATATCCATTGAGCCCTCATTCAGTACCTGTATCGAGCTTACCCCAGACAGGCTGAAAGGCTTTGACCTGGTCATCGCAACCGGGAGCAACAACACTTCAAGGTACTTTGAATACTATTTCCGGAGTGTTCCATCAATCATTCGCCGGAACCGGAACAGCATTGCCATTCTTGACGGTACCGAATCCCATGGTGAGCTGGAGCTTCTCGGAGATGATATCTTCTCCTACTTCGGCCTGGGATGCCGCAATGTTTCAAAACTATTCCTGCCCAGAGGGTACGATGTCTCAGGCCTGCTTCAACACTGGACCAGGTACGAGTCTCTTCGTTCACACTATAAATATTCTGTAAATTATGATCACAATAAGGCAGTCATGATAGTCAACAGGGAGCCCTTCCATGACGGAGGATTTGTCATGCTGAAGGAATCATCGTCTCTTACGCCGCCAATGGCTGTGCTCCATTACGGTTTTTATGATGACGGTGAAGCTCCGGAAATGGGCCAGGATATGTCTGAAAAGATGCTTCAGTGCGTGACAGGACACGGCCGGCTTCCCTTTGGCAAATCGCAACAGCCCGAATTATGGGACTATGCAGATAATATTGATACCGTTTTGTTCGTTCTAAAAAAAAGTAGTGTACGGTGAACGTATATTAAAAAATATTAAATTGCACAGGTTGAAAAAGTGAGTTGTATGGTTTACAGGTTTGTGGTGTTAACAGATGAAGATGAGGCGTTTATCCGGGAGTTCGAATTCCTCGAAAGCCAGACCCTGCTTGATTTTCATAATGCCTTGCAGGAAGAGCTGGAGTTCGACAAGTCGCAGATAGCTTCATTTTACCTGGCAACAGAGAGCTGGGAAAAGGAGGAAGAGTTCACGCTGTTTGACATGGGCGCGGGTTCATCAACAATGGAGAATGCCGTCCTGGAGGAGGTCATCTACCGCAAGAACCAGAAACTCCTCTATGTATTCGACTTCTTCAATGACAGGGCTCTCTTTGTAGAATATGTGGGCGAGACAAAGGAAGATGAGGACAGGGAATACCCATTATGCATCAACTCAAAGGGATTGCCCCCCAAGCAGGTCACCTTCGGCGGTCTGGCCGCCAAGAAATACAACAGCCTGGTTGTCACAGATGACGATGAAGACGATGTGGACGATGATGTTGTTGATGACGAGATCTTCTTTGAAGGCGACGATGAGGATAGTCTCTCGGAGTTCGACAACATCGAAAACATAGACGAGGAGGAGGATTAACCTCTTCCCTCCCCTGATCACATGAAAAATACACTGATCGTTCTACCCGGCCCTACAGGTGTCGGGAAGACGGAGTTTGCCACAGGCCTGGCTGACCGACTGGGTTGCAGCATTATCTCATGTGACTCGAGGCAGTTCTACCGCGAGATGAAGACAGGCACCGCGGTACCTGATGATGAACTGCTTGCAAGGGTAAAGCACCATTTCATCGGATTCCTCTCTGTCACCGACTATTACAGTATCAGTCTCTTCGAGCGCGATGTACTGGCCCTCCTCCCCACACTCTTTGCTGACAACCCGGTTGCGTTGATGACTGGCGGATCAATGCTCTATATGGACGCCGTTTGCCGGGGGATGGACGATATCCCCGATACTGACCCGGCAGTGAGGCAGAAATATTTAGAGCTGTATAATAGTGAAGGCATCGCAGGACTGCGTATAGCGCTGAAAATGCTTGATCCTGATTATTATGTAAAAGTTGACCTGCACAATCCGCGAAGGATACTGCGTGCCCTCGAGATAACTGAAAGCACGGGAAGACCCTATTCCTCATTTCTCACTGCGCCAACAAGAGAGCGGGATTTCAGGATAATAAAGGCAGGACTGACGCGTGAACGCCATGAACTTTACAGGAGGATTGACAACCGGGTGGATATCATGCTCGAAATGGGACTTGAGGCAGAGGCAGCGTCACTCATCCGTTACAGGGGTCTCAATGCTCTGAACACAGTCGGCTACAGGGAGATGTTTAACTTGTTTGACGGGCTCATCACGCGTGAGGAGGCTGTAGGCCTTATTAAAAGGAATACCAGACGTTACGCCCGGAAACAACTCACCTGGTGGAGGAGGGACAGTGAGATCACCTGGTTTGATGCCTCTGAGGGAGGAAAGATCAGGTCATGGATTGAGAGCCGGCTGGAGGAGAGACAGAACCGGGGTTAAACCGGCTCCCTGAGCCTGCGGATCACCTCGGCAGGGTCAGATGACGCGAAGACCGTGCTTCCGGCAACCAGTACATCTACTCCGGCATGAACCAGCACGGGGGCGTTCTGCAGGTCTATACCACCGTCAACCTCAATCAGCACTTCATAACCGCCTTCATCAATCATGCTCCTCAGCTCACCGATCTTGTTTATGCTTCCGGGGATGAAGGTCTGGCCGCCGTAGCCTGGGTTAACCGTCATCAGGAGAACCATGTCAATATAAGGTAGAATATCTTTCAGAAGTATGACGGGCGAGTGCGGGTTTAGCGTCACGCCGGCCTGCATTCCGAGCCTGCGTATTTCGGTTACCGTACGGTGAAGGTTATTGCAGGTCTCGTAGTGAACAGTGAGGTTTGTTGCCCCGGCGTCCCTGAACTGCTCAAGATACCTGTCAGGGTCTACTATCATCAGGTGTACATCAAGCGGTTTGGTGGAGAGATCACGTACTGCCTCTATTACCGGGAACCCGAACGAGATGTTCGGCACGAAAACACCATCCATTATGTCCAGATGCACCCAGTCGGCCACACTCTCATTGATCATCTCTATTTCAGATGCAAGGTTTGCAAAATCAGCGGCAAGAATTGACGGGGCAACCATGTGGCTCATGACAGACAGATCTTTGTTAGACAATTACCCCAGATAGGACTTTAGTATGCGGCAGCGCGTTGTGAACTGAATACGTTTTATGGCCTTCTCTTTTATCTGTCTCACCCGTTCACGTGTGAGTTTCAGCTCCTCTCCTATCTCTTCCAGGGTAAAAGGATGCTTCATCCCGATGCCGAAGTAAAGCTTCAACACCCTTGCCTCACGCGGGGAGAGCGTATTAAGGGCCTTTTCTATCTCATAAGAAAGTGATTCGTTGATCAGGTTACGGTCAGGACTCGGCGTTTCGTCGTTTTGCATCACGTCGTACATGTTATTGTCCTCCTCCGAGCTGATCGGGGCGTCCATGCTGAGAGTACGGCCGTTTGTACGTATGGCTTCCTTCACATCTTCAGGAGCTATCTCAAGCAAGTCGGCTATCTCCTGTGCTGATGGCTCCCTCTCATATTCCTGCTCAAGCTTTGAATATGCCCTGTTGATCCTGTTGATGGAACCTATCTTATTTACGGGGAGTCGTACAATGCGGGCCTGTTCGGCCAGCGACTGGAGTATAGCCTGCCTGATCCACCATACAGCATACGAGATGAACTTGAAACCACGCGTCTCGTCGAACCTCTGGGCTGCCTTGATGAGACCCAGGTTGCCTTCGTTTATCAGGTCCGGCAGGGTCATCCCCTGGTTCTGATACTGCTTGGCCACTGACACCACAAACCTCAGATTAGCTTTGACAAGCCTTGCCAGGGCGTCATGATCACCTGAACGGATACGTCTCGCCAGTGCTACCTCCTCCTCAGGCGAGATAAGCTCAACCTTACCTATCTCCTGCAGATACTTGTCAAGAGATGGAGTATCACGGTTAGTGACTTGTTTGGTTATCTTTAACTGACGCATTGACAACGTATTAGAAAAGATTCCAGCCCGGTTTTTGAGCAAAAGCCTACAATTGTACTAAATTTTTATCAATTAAACAAGAGAAATGTTTCTTTTTGTAACCATGTTTTTTCATGGCATTTAAGGTCATAAACGAAATTTTCTTTACCTGTTATCTATATTTTACGCTGGTTATTTGCTAATTAAGGATATTATTCTTAATATTGCACCGGAATACCGGCGTGAGTCGGATACCCAGTCGGCGGGATATTTTCATTCCCCACTTCATCAAAAAATCAATCTCACTTAATTTTCTACACATTTTCAAAACATGCATGATATTCTTGAACTGAGCGAAATGCTTGTTCCCGAATTGCGGGAAATAGCGAAGCAGCTCAAAATTAAGAGGGCAGAGCTCCTCAAGAAACAGGATCTGATATACAAGATCCTTGACCAGCAGGCGATAGATGCGTCCGATGTCCGTAAATCGGGCAGAGGTGAAAGCGCCCCTTCCGAGAGACCGCAGGAGCGCCCGGGGCAGCAGCAGAAACAGGCCGACAGGCCCAGACCTCAGCAACAACAGCAGCCCAGGGGGCCGAAGCCTTCAAGGCAGCCGCAGAGGCAGCCACAGGCACAGGACCCCCGGCAGCAAAAACAGCCTCAGCAGCAATCCCCGAAGCCGAACCAGCCGCGGCCCCAGAACCAGCCGAAGGGACCACAGCAAAATCAGCCGCAGCCGCCACAGCAGCAGCGGGGGTCTCAGCAACAGGGACCACCGCAGCAAAACCAGCAGCCACCCCAGCAGCAACCCGTGCTGCAGCAGGGGCCTCAGCAAGGTCCTCAGCAGGGACCGCCGCCACAGAGGCAGCCGCAGCAACAAAGGCCGCAGCAACCGCAGAAATGGCAGCAAAACCGAAATAAGCGTCCCCGTACATACAATAATGACCAGCCGCCGCAGCACAGACCTGATGATGAACGTCAGCCCCAGCAGCATATACAATCGACATCTGAACCGGCAAGAGAGGCGCAGCAGCAGCAACCACAGCAGCAACCACAGCAGCAACC
>CAYVYM010000028.1:0-29539 GCA_964455705.1 uncultured Rikenella sp. | reverse complement strand
AACCGGCAAGAGAGGCGCAGCAGCAGCAACCACAGCAGCAACCACAGCAGCAACCGCAGCAGCAACCGCAGCAGCAACCGCAGCAGCACCAGCAACAGGTTCCTCCCCAGGCACAGGGGCACACTGACAATCATTTATTTACAGAAGAGCATATCAATGAAAATGACCACGATCTGCTCAGGTTCAGTGATGCCGAAAATGATACCTCCAATATAGGAGAGGCAGCAGCACCAGATTCTGCGGTCATCCTGCCTCCTGCCACTGACGAGGCGGCTAACGGGCATCAGACTATGCCCCAGCCCGAGCCCGTCAGGGAAGAGAGAAGAGAAAGGGCATACGATTTCGAAGGCATCGTTGCCAACACCGGCGTGCTGGAGATAATGCCTGATGGTTACGGATTCCTCCGCTCCCCGGACTATAACTACCTAAGCTCGCCTGATGACATTTATGTCTCACAGTCTCAAATAAAACTCTTCGGGCTCAAAACCGGTGACACAATCAGGGGTACTATCCGTCCACCTCGCGAGGGAGAGAAATATTTCCCCCTGATAAAGGTTGAAGAGATCAATGGCCGTACTCCTGACTTCATACGTGACAGGGTGCCGTTTGATTACCTCACACCACTCTTCCCGAATGAAAAATTCACCTTATGCAGACCCGGTGAAGGCAACCTGTCAGTGCGTATCGTTGATATGTTCTGTCCGATAGGAAAGGGACAGCGAGGCCTTATCGTTGCACAGCCCAAGACCGGAAAGACCATTTTGCTTCAGGATATCGCCAATGCAATTGCAAAATTCCATCCGGAGGTCTACCTGATGATCCTCCTCATCGACGAACGGCCCGAGGAGGTTACCGAGATGGCCCGTAACGTCAACGCCGAGGTCATCGCCTCCACCTTTGATGAGCCGGCCGAGAGGCACGTACGCATTGCCACCATTGTACAGGAAAAGGCAAAGAGACTTGTTGAATGCGGCCATGACGTGGTCATTTTGCTTGACTCCATAACACGTCTCGCAAGAGCCTTCAACACAATAGCCCCGGCATCGGGTAAGGTTCTCTCCGGCGGCGTCGACTCAAACGCACTGCATAAGCCAAAAAGGTTCTTCGGTGCAGCCAGGAATATCGAAAACGGAGGTTCACTGACTATCATCGCCACAGCCCTCACCGACACCGGTTCAAAGATGGATGACGTCATCTTTGAAGAGTTCAAGGGAACAGGAAACATGGAGCTCCAGCTTGACAGAAAGCTGTCAAACAGAAGGATTTTCCCATCCATAGACATACCTGCCTCGAGCACTAGACGCGAAGACCTGCTTCTTGACAAGCATATGCTGAACAAAATCTGGATCCTACGTAACTACCTCACCGACATGAACTCGGTGGAAGCCATGGAATTCCTTCGTGACCGCATTTCGCAGACCCGCTCCAACGAGGAGTTCCTGATTTCGATGAACAGCGAATAGAATGTCGGAGAAAATCCGTAAATTTGCAGTTTATTTTTTTTAAGGTTATTTGATCACTAATCATTCAATATCATTTATGGCAACAAAAAAATTCATTACTTGTGACGGCAACCAGGCTGCATCGCACATAGCTTATATGTTCAGCGAAGTCGCCTGCATCTATCCAATCACTCCCTCCTCCACCATGGCAGAATATGTCGATGAGTGGGCAGCCCACGGACTGAAGAATATGTTCGGGGAAGAGGTAAAGGTGGTTGAGATGCAAAGCGAGGCCGGCGCTGCAGGAGCAGTGCACGGTTCACTGCAGTCGGGTGCTCTTACTTCAACCTTCACCGCTTCACAGGGTCTTCTGCTGATGATCCCCAACATGTATAAGATCTCCGGAGAACTTCTTCCGGGAGTATTCCATGTCAGTGCCCGCACCGTAGCGGGTCATGCACTATCAATCTTCGGTGACCACGGAGACATCTATGCAACGCGCCAGACCGGTTTTGCACTTCTGGCAAGCGGCGGCATCCAGGAGATCATGGATCTTGCAGGCGTGGCTCACCTCGCTGCAATCAGATCAAGGGTACCTTTCCTGCATTTCTTTGACGGCTTCCGCTCTTCACACGAGATCCAGAAGATCGAGGAGCTGAACATAGAAGATCTGAAGAAGCTCGTCGACATGGATGCACTTCAGTCATTCCGTGACAGGGCCCTCAATCCCGAGCACCCTGTGACAAGAGGAACAGCACAGAACCCTGACATCTTCTTCCAGGCCAAGGAGGCATCCAATCCGTTCTACACCAACCTTGACGATACGGTCAACGAGTATATGGAAAAGATATCTTCACTCACCGGACGTCAGTACAAGCCTTTCACCTATTATGGTGCCCCCGATGCTGAAAACATTATCATTGCAATGGGATCGGTAACGGAGACCATCAAGGAGGTGATAGACTACCTGGCCGAAACGAAAGGCGAAAAAATCGGCCTCATCTCGGTCCATCTCTACAGGCCCTTCTCGGCAAAGTACCTTTTCAATGTGCTGCCTGAGAACGTGAAACGTATAACCGTACTTGACCGCACAAAGGAGCCGGGCGCAAACGGAGAACCACTTTATCTTGATGTCACCGAGGTGTTCTATGACAAAACCACACGCCCGCTGATCATCGGCGGCCGCTACGGTCTGAGCTCAAAAGACACCACCCCGGTACAGATCATATCCGTCTTCGGGAACATGAAGATGGAGAAGCCCATGAATCAGTTTACGGTAGGGATCGTTGACGATGTCACCTTCAGATCGCTTCCCGCTTTGCCTGAGATAAACGTAAGCCATAAAAGCACTTATTCGGCCAAGTTTTACGGTATCGGTTCCGATGGCACCGTAGGCGCCAACAAAGCCTCAATCAAGATCATCGGTGATACCACTGACAAATACTGCCAGGCCTATTTCGCATATGACTCGAAGAAATCAGGCGGTGTAACCACCTCCCATCTACGCTTCGGGGACCAGCCCATACGCTCTCCGTATCTTGTCAATACGCCCGACTTCGTGGCATGCCACGTACCGGCTTACCTCGACAAGTATGACATGCTGAGGGGCCTCAAGAAAGAAGGCACCTTCCTTCTGAACTCCATCTGGGAACCGGAAGAGACTTTGACCAAACTGCCTGACCATATGAAAAAGTACCTGGCAGAGAACAAGATAAGCTTCTACATCATCAATGCAACAAACATCGCAGAAGATCTGGGACTTGGTACCAGGACCAATACGATCATGCAGAGCGCTTTCTTCAAAGTTTCAGAAGTCATTCCATACAAGCTTGCTGTTGAAGAGATGAAACATGCCGTGGTCAAGGCCTACGGCAAGAAGGGCGAGAATATCGTCAAAATGAACAATGACGCCATAGACCGCGGCGGTGACGTCACAAAGGTAGAGATACCTGCAGAGTGGGCATCAATTAAGGTTGAAGCTGAAAAAGCTGACCTGAGTAAGCCCGCGTTTATCCGCGAAGTGGTTGATGTAATCAACGGCATGAGGGGCGATGATCTCCCGGTAAGTGCATTTGTCGGCCGTGAAGACGGCACCTTCCCCGCTGGTACTGCTGCTTACGAAAAGCGCGGGATAGCCGTTAACGTTCCCGAGTGGCAGATGGACAAGTGCATCCAGTGCAACCAGTGCTCATATGTCTGTCCTCACGCATCCATCCGTCCGTTCCTCCTTACCGATGAAGAGCTGGCAGCTGCACCGGAAGGGACGACAGCCAAACAGGGTATCGGCAACACCAAGAGCCACAAGTTCAGGATACAGGTGAGTATCTATGACTGCACCGGCTGCGGTAACTGCGCCGATGTGTGCCCCTCCAAGGAGAAGGCTCTCATCATGAAACCTCTTGAGACACAGCTTGAAGAGGCTGAAAGATGGACTTATATGCATGAGAAGGTAGGCTATAAGGACACAATCGTTGACAAGTACACCAACGTAAAGAATTCCCAGTTTGCCCAGCCTCTCTTTGAATTCTCCGGAGCATGTGCCGGTTGCGGTGAGACACCTTACATCAAGGCCATCACACAGCTCTTTGGTGACCGCATGGTCATCTCAAATGCCACCGGTTGTTCATCAATCTACGGTGGCTCGGCACCATCAATGCCGTATACTACCAACAAGAATGGAAATGGTCCTGCATGGGCCAACTCACTGTTCGAAGACAACGCCGAATATGGCTTTGGCCTTATGCTCGGTGCCACACGCATCAGGGAGCGCATCGAGCGCCTGATGAAGGAGAATATAACCAGCGGCCTTGCTCCCGCAACGGTGACTGCATTCAATGAGTGGATAGGAGAAAAGGAAAATGCCAAAACCAGCAGGACTGTCTCAGAAGCGGTTATCGCCGCATGCGAGAAAGATAAGAATCCTGTTTGCAAAGAAATCCTCGATCTGAAAAAGTACCTCGTAAAGAAATCATACTGGGTCTTTGGCGGCGACGGATGGGCATATGACATCGGCTACGGCGGCCTTGACCACGTGCTTGCTTCAGGCGAGAACATAAACGTTCTGGTGCTTGACACCGAGGTCTATTCAAACACCGGCGGCCAGGCATCCAAAGCGACCCCGGCAGGCGCTGTCGCCAAGTTTGCAGCCTCAGGCAAGAAGATCCGTAAGAAGGACCTCGGGCAGATGGCAATGACCTACGGTTATGTCTATGTGGCACAGGTATCGATGGGATCAAGCCAGAATCAGTACTTCAAGGCAATACGCGAAGCTGAGGAATACCCCGGACCGTCACTGATTATTGCCTATTCACCCTGTATCAACCATGGCCTTCGCGACGGTATGGGCAAGACACAGCAGCAGGCAAAAGATGCAGTGACAGCAGGTTACTGGCACCTCTACAGGTTCGACCCGCGCCTCGAGGCAGAGGGCAAGAACCCGTTCCAGCTTGATTCCAAGGAACCGGAATGGAGTAAGTTCCAGGACTTCCTTAAGTCAGAGGTACGTTATACTTCGCTGCTCAAGGACTTCCCTGGCGAGGCCGGACACCTCTTCAAACAGGCTGAAGAGAACGCCAAATGGAGATTTAACAGCTACAGGCGGTTATCACAGATGGATTTCACTCCTGCTGAAGCTCCTGGCCAAGCTCCTGCTGAAACCAAAACTGAATAATGCTTTGCAGTATCGATCACGGAGAGCCGGCAACCCCGGCTCTCTTTTTTTTGTCCTGCAAAACCGGTAACTTTGCAGCACGGACACCATCAAAGGAAAGAGTAATTATTTGAGCAGGGCACTGGCAATAGACTACGGAAGGAAAAGGTGCGGGCTGGCAGTAACCGATCCGATGAGGATCATTGCCTCTCCCCTGGCCACTGTGCCGTCAGGCGAGCTTGAGGCTTTTCTCAGCGGTTATATACCGCGTGAGAAGGTGACCGACGTAGTGATCGGATATCCTGTCACCGTGAACAATATGCCCAGTGAAAGTGTAAAATACATTGATCCGTTCATTGCACGGTTCAGGAAGCTCTTCCCGGAGACGCCCCTGCACCTTGTTGATGAGCGGTTTACCTCCCGGATGGCTATGAGGGCGATGATTGACGGGGGTGTGAAGAAGAGCGGCCGGCGTGACAAGGCTCTCACTGACCGTATCAGCGCATCGATAATCCTTCAGTCGTGGCTCAGCAGCAAGGAGAACAGAAACAGGAGTTAGAGGAACAGAATGATATATCCCATTTACGTATACGGTCACCCGGTGCTGAGGAAGATAGCAAAGGAGGTTGAGAAGGACCACCCCGGCCTTGACACTTTCATTGCCGACATGTTTGAGACTATGTATAAATCTGATGGACTGGGTCTTGCCGCTCCACAGATAGGGAAGTCGTGGCGCATATTCGTTATTGACGGCGAGCCTCTGGGTGAGGATCATCCTGAGATGAAGGAATTTAAAAAAGCCTTCATCAACCCCCGGGTGGTCGAACGCAAGGGTGACATAGTGCCGATGAACGAAGGGTGTCTCAGCCTGCCCGGTTTGCACGAGGAGGTTGACCGTGAGTCGGAACTGCGTATCCAATACCATGATGTGGACTGGAAATACAATGACGAAGTATATACTGGTTACAAGGCCAGGGTGATACTCCACGAGTATGATCACCTTGACGGCATCCTGTTCCCTGACAGGCTCAGCCCGCTCCGTCGCAGGCTCATCAGGGGCAAGCTGAATGACATAAGCAAGGGTAAGTTCACCGCCGACTACCGCACAGTGATTCCTACTGGGAAGTAGCTGCAGGCCTTTGCTTTTCCGGAACAATTCATTTAACTTTATTGGGTCTAAAGCTGTGGACCCGTGCAATTCAGGGAGATACCTTTCCTGAGACTCTATGCGCCGTTAAGCGCTGGTGTGATTGTGGCTGAAGCCGTGCCGCGCCTTACTCTCATTGTCCTGATCGCCGGAGTCCTCTCCCTGGCAGTTATGACACTCCGTCTCTTTCGTAAAAGCTATTTCTCTGACACAATCTTCGGTACGGCTGTCATTGCCTTTCTGCTCTCAGCGGGATTTTTGCTCCGTGCCATGGAGCAGAGCCGCCCCGGCGTACTCAATGAGACCCGGCAACTGGTTACGGTGCGTCTCTCAGGCTATCCTGAGAAGAAAAATGCCAGCTGGGCATTGAGGGCAAAGATCATCATGGCCCGCGAGGGTGACTCTTTGAGCGCTCCCGGCCGGTCGATCATGCTATGGTTTATGGGAGACACACTACCCGGTGCCTGGAAGCCGGGCGACAGGCTTGTGCTGCGTATAAGGCCGAGGCAGATTGAGAACAATGGCAACCCGTGCGAGTTCAACTACCGTCGTTACCTGGAGGGACAGGGAATAAAACAGATGGCTTTCTTCCGCGAGGCTGATATTATTGAATACCTCCCTGATGGCCGCCGGAATGTCAGGGAACTATCACTGATTGTTGCCCACAGGATGATAGCATCCTTCAGGAAAGCAGGACTGGGCGGAGAGGAGCTGGGCCTGGTCACGGCCCTGACCATAGGTGATAAGGAGCTGCTTGACAGGGAGCACCTCACCTCCTTCTCCAGGTCGGGGGTCATGCATATAATGGCTGTCTCAGGACTGCATGTGGGCATGATAAGCCTTGCACTCTCGTGGTTGCTCTTTTTTCTCCGTGGCAGGCTCAGGATAGTCAGGGCTCTGATCATTGTGGCAGCTCTTTGGGGCTTTGCCTTCATCACAGGTATGTCGCCATCGGTGTTGCGGGCTGTCATCATGTTTACCTTTCTGCAGGCAGGTTCCATCATGCACAGGCCACCCGCCTCAATGAACAGCCTGCTGGCTTCGGCCTTCATCCTGACTGCTGTCCGTCCCGCCATGATCTTCGAGGCAGGATTCCAGCTCTCCTATCTTGCCGTGGCATTCATCATCACCTTCTACAGCTCCTTTTACAGACTCCTCCTGCTAAAGAACCGGATAGCCGGCTTGTTATGGCAGATGACGGCTATTTCACTGGTGGCACAGGCAGGCACTCTTGCGCTGACAGTGAGGCTGTTCAACATCTTCCCCCTCCTATTCCTCCTTACCAATATAGTGATTATCCCCATCTCGTTTATGGTACTCATGCTCGCAATGCTCCTGTTAGCCACATCCCCCGTCCCTCCTCTCTCCGCCTTCTTTGCCTTCATGCTTGACCACCTGGCGGGGTTTACCCTGACCTTCACCGGTATGATCAGCTCTATGGACCACGGAGTGATAACAGGGGTCGGGTTGTCAGCAGCTGAGACAATACTGCTGACAGCAGCCTCCGCACTCTTCCTGACATCATTACTCAGGATTAAAAAGTTGACTCTTAAGCCTTTCCTGGTGATAATGCTGCTGCTGGTCACATGCAACATCGCCAAGGCAGCGCGGGAGATGCAGCACGAAAGGGTGATCGTCTACAATATCCGGGGTGAGGAGCTCAGGGTAAGGCAGCACGGCAGGCTGTTGCTGGTGCCCTCTGTCGACGGTGTTGTTCCGGCAGAGATCAGGAAACATGCCGATACTCGCGGATTAAAGATTCAGGTTACAGACCCCGGGTAACATTTCTTTTATATTAACTTTGCGGTGTTTTTTATCAAAACGGAAATGAGAATCGTAATTGCAGGTGCAGGAGAGGTGGGTACTCATCTTGCCAAAATGCTTTCGCAGAGCGAACATGAGATCATACTTATAGACTCTGAGGCCGATCATCTCAAACCGGTGGATGCGGCCATTGATGTACTCACCTACGAAGGATCAGCAACATCGATCAACATCCTCAGGGAGGCCATCAAGAAGCACGCTGACCTCTTTATTGCCGTGGCTCACTATGAAGACACAAACATCAGCGCAGCCATACTGGCCAAGAGGCTGGGAGCCAGTAAGGTGATAGCACGGATTGACAATATGGAATACCTCGAACGTGCAAATAAGGAGTTCTTCAGAGGGTTGGGCGTTGACCACCTTATCTATCCCGAACTTATTGCAGCCAAAGAGGTGATAAGCCTCCTGAAGGAGACAGGCACAACCGAGTTCATGGATTTTGCCGGAGGACTCCTGTCACTCTATGTGCAAAAACTTGAGAAGAATGCCCCTGTCCTCAACAAAAGCCTCGAGGAGGTCTCCAACTCCTTAGGATCAATTGAATACCGGGCAGTGGCAATCAAGAGACATGACCGGACTATCATTCCAAGGGGTAAAGAGGAGTTTCAGGAGGGCGACCTGGCGTTTGTCATTTCAACCCGTGACGGGATTGGCGACATGATGAAGTTCTCAGGCAAGCGAAATGTTGAGGCCAAGAGTATAATGATCCTCGGGGGAAGTCGTATCGGGAGGCACATTGCGCTTAACCTGCAGCACTACTGCCAGGTGAAGCTGATTGATTATGACCTCGAAAAATGCCACCATCTGGCCGAAGTGCTGGAGGAGACGCTGGTGATTAACGGTGATGGCAGGGACAGTGACCTTCTGGCCGAGGAGGGACTACAGCATATGGATGCCTTCGTTGCCGTGACGGGCAGCTCGGAGACCAATATTCTCTCATGTCTCCTGGCAAAAAAAATAGGAGTGATGAAGACAATAGCCGAGGTGGAGAACATGGAATATATCAACCTTGCCGAACACTCGGGTATTGACACCATCATCAACAAGAAGATTGCGACCGCCAGTCGTATCTCCCGCCACACCATGAATCCTCATGTCACACAGGTAAAGATGATGACCGGCACCGAGGCTGAGGTAATAGAATACAATGTACCCGAGAATGCCCGTATAACAACCGGACCGCTGAAGCTCATAAATTTTCCCAAGGATGCCATTGTGGGCGGCGGCATCCGCAACTACAAGCCATATATTGCCACAGGTGACACCCTGATTCAGGCCGGCGACAAGGTAGTTGTCTTCGCCCTCCCGTCAGCTTTCGAGAAGCTGAACAAGTTCTTCAATTAGGGAAAAAAGTCAAAAGTCCGTAAAGTCCGTAAAGTCGAAAGCTCAGTCTTCAGTCCACAGTTCACAGTCCACAGTCCCGACTGTAGACTGCTGATTGCCGACTGCCGACTGATCAGAGCTCAAGCACTCCCTTTCCCTGTCTCAGTATGACGGGATCCGGCCCGGTACAGTCAACCACCGTGGAAGGCTCATTACTCCCGAAGCCGCCGTCGATAACAAGGTCGGCGAAATCATAATACTTCTCATGAATAAGCTCCGGATCAGTGATATATTCAACAATCTCATCATCCTCATGTATAGAGGTTGTAACCAGTGGCCGCCCCAGGTCACGGACAATCGCCTGCGTGATACTGTTATCGGGTATGCGGATCCCCAGCGTCTTCTTGCGGTGTCTGAACATTGAAGGTATCTGGTTGTTCGCCGGAACGATGAAAGTGAATGCCCCCGGCAGATTGCGCTTCAGTAACCTGAACAGGTTATTGTCATGAATAACAGTGTATTCGGAGAGCTGGCTCATTGACTCAAAGATCATCGACATATCGGGATTGCCCGGGTTGAGGCCTTTGAAGCGTGCTATCTTCTCTATTGTCTTCGAGGCTTTGATATCGCAGCCCATGGCATAGATGGTGTCAGTGGGGTAAATGACGATACCGCCCTGCTCAAGTACAAAGGCGACCCTGCGTACATGATCGGGGTTTGGGTTCTCCGGATAGATCTTCAGTATCATCGTCGCGTAAAAGTGACGGCAAAGTTATAAACTTCTTAAAAGCGGGGGTAAAAAAAAGGGTAAGCTACTCATATCGCACCGCTACAACCTTCTACCCTTGCTGCCTTCCGACCCTGGGGGAGTTCAAAGGGAGCTGGTCGTATGAGACTTACCCCGCACAAAAGTACAAACTTTAAGGCCCTGTACCAAATATTGGATCTTAATTTCTTCGGGGCATTGATTTGAGTAAATAGATTATATTTGTTTTCATAACCAAAAAACGCCCTGAAATGGAACAAAAAAGATCAATCTGGAAAGAGACTCTGAATTATGGTATCATATATGGTCTTATCACTGTCGGTCTCTCGCTGCTGACCTATATGTTTGATCTCACATTCGAGACATGGATCATATGGCCAAGCCTTCTGATAGGCGTTCTTGTCCTCTTTTTTCTGCTTCGTTCATACCGCGATCATTACAATAACGGATACATCACATATGGAAAATCTGTAGGCGCAGGCGTTGTTATCAGCGTGTACGCAGCTCTGATTTCCGCAGTCTATATTTACGTGCTTTATGCTTTCATTGATCCGGGACTGGTTGAGAAATCCCTGGTAGTGGCCGAGGAGAAGATGATCGCAAAGGGTGTGCCTGAGGCTGCCCTTGATCAGGCACTTGCTATGCAGGCCAAGATGATGAAGCCCTGGTTCACGGCAATGATGGCAACCATTTCAAGCGTTTTCTATGGGCTTATATTATCTCTGATCGTTTCACTGTTCATAATGAAGAAAGGCAATCCTCTCCTTGATGAGGTGGAAGAAGAACCTAAGATATAATGGATCTTTCCGTTGTAGTCCCTGCTTATAACGAAGCTGAATCGCTGCCCGAGCTATCCGGATGGATTGACAGGGTATGCATCGCCTCTTCAATTGACTATGAGCTGATTGTGATTGACGATGGCAGCTCAGACAATACCTGGGAGGTGCTCCGGCATCTTTCAGCGGGAAACCCCAGGATCAGGGCTGTCAGGTTCCGTCGCAATTATGGTAAGGCTGCCGCCCTGCAGACAGGATTTGAAGCCACCGCGGGGGATGTTGTCATTACCATGGATGCTGACCTTCAGGACAGCCCTGACGAGATCCCGGAGCTGGTCAGGATGGTACGGGCGGAGGGTTTTCATATTGTCTCCGGCTGGAAGAAGAAGAGATATGATCCTTTCATTAAAAGGACTACTTCAAAGCTTTATAATTATACCGCCAGGAAATTTTCGGGCATCAGGCTGCACGACTTCAACTGCGGGCTGAAGGCCTATGACGGGGAGGTGGTAAGGAGCATTGAGGTCTATGGCGAGATGCACAGGTACATACCCATGCTGGCACGTGAGGCCGGATTTAAAAATATCGGGGAAAAGGTAGTTCAGCACCAGCCCCGTAAATATGGGGTAACCAAGTATGGCTTCGACAGGTTCCTGAAGGGTTATCTTGACATGCTGAGTATCAGCTTCATCACACGTTTCGGGAAGAGCCCGATGCATTTCTTCGGATCATTCGGGACGCTGATGTTCATAACCGGCTTCATCATGGCTGCCTATCTTGGAATACGTAAGCTGGTGTTCGTTTACCAGAACCTCAGGGCTCCCCTGGTTACTGACAGTCCCTACTTTTACATTTCACTGGCGGTGATGATAATCGGTACTGTCTTCTTCGTTACCGGATTCCTGGCCGAGCTTGTTAACAGGCGTTCCTCCGACCGGAACAGATACCTCATCAGGGAGAAGCTAAACATTAAGGTCTGAAAGTCCATAAAGTCGAAAGTCCATAAAGTCCGTAAAGTCTGAAGGATTTGCGATTTGCGATTTGCGAATTTTAATTAAATCGAAATTCTGAAATCGAAAATTCCTCAATTATCTATTGCCTGGACTTGCCCGTGAGCCGGGCCAGAGTACGCAGTGCCTCCGTCAGCTTGTCCCATGAGTATAACTTCTTCTGCTCTTCCAATCCCGGACTGAACCGCTCCTCGTCATCGCTGAAGAAATCCTTAATGGCCCTGGCTATGGCTTCCGGTTCCGGGACAACCACATAACCGCATTTACCGTGAGGTACTATCTCGGCAAGTCCTCCCACATCAGTGACAACCATTGGCTTGTTGAATTGGT
Source organism: uncultured Rikenella sp. (assembly GCA_964455705.1). Classification (GTDB taxonomy): domain Bacteria; phylum Bacteroidota; class Bacteroidia; order Bacteroidales; family VadinHA17; genus SR-FBR-E99. The sequence continues at coordinate 17,272 of CAYVYM010000028.1, read as the reverse complement.
AAGCAACCTGGGTCACGCCGCTCTGCGTGGCGCTTTTATAGGGCTGCACCACCAGCGATGCGACCGAGAAATAATATCTCACCTCCTGATCGTCAATGAAATGTGAGTGGAGTATAATCCGGTCACTGATTTCAAGTTTATGTATCAGGTCAAAATATGGCTTCTCATCCTCATAAAACTCACCTGCCACAATCAGTTTGATCCCGAGATCCCCGATTTCCGGGTCAGCCATTGCCTTCAGCAGGAGGTCAAGGCCTTTGTACTCCCTGATAAATCCGAAAAAGAGGATATACCTGTCAACGGGACAAAGTTTTAGGTGTATTATTGCCTCCGCCCGCGAGACCGGATCACTGTAATTGTCAAAGAGCGGATGGGGTGAGATGACGCACGGCATGGTTGTGGTGAACTGTCTCAGATCGTTCTCCACCGCCTTCGTCATCACAAGTGCTCCGTGGATGCTCCTGATGAAAAACCGGGTCAGCATCCTGTCACCGAAGTGCTTCTCGTGCGGAACAACGTTGTCAAAGATTGTTACAATCCTGGTATGCCCGTTGCTCCTTACGATCCGGGAAATGAATCCCAATGCCGGAGCCAGGAAGGGAAGCCAATACCTCAGTATCAGCATGTCAGGCCGGGTACGTCGCAGGCGCAGGCCTATTGTAAACCAGTTTAGGGGATTTACGGAGTTGATAGCGCGGGTAATTGTAACCCCCTCGGGAGCATAACCCTCATCATACTGGGTCTTACCCGGGAAGAGAAACGAAGGGTACTGCAGTCTGAAGGTATAGATGGCAGCGGCATCTCCCTCCTGGAGGAACTGCTGTGCCAGCCTCTCGTTATATGCTGCTATGCCGCCGCGATAGGGATGCGCCGGCCCGCAGATTACGATACGCATCATGACATTTCACCCCCTGAAGCAACCCAGTCTGTAAGATATCGGTACTGCGGCTCAAGCCTGCCCTCGTTGGTGATGGTGGCACGTTGTAGCATCGGCGAATCATTGTCCAGGAACAGGTCATGCAGAACATGCTCCATCAGTTGTTTGCCAAAGTCGCTGGAGGCATCCCTCGGCAGCTCGCCGGGGAGGTTGTCAATTGACATCACAGTGATGTTATCAGGATGCTTGAAGGCATCCTCCTCACTGTGAGAGGTACGGTTGTAGCTGTAGAACGGGTCAGCAATGGTGGTGGCTCTCAGCGTTGTCGGGACCGGACCTCCGATATCACAACTTATGTCGCCAATGACCGATATTTTAAAATCAGGCCTCTCCACATCTTCGCGGGTGAAGAAAACAGGCGACCTCGGATCCCAGAAGTGTGCTGCTATCAGGACATCCGTTACCTTCGTGAATTTGAGGAAGTCTGAAGTATAGTCCTCAGGGTGTTGAACGAAATTATTGAAATCAAACGGCCGGCCGTCAATGTGTTTCACATAGTGCTGAGGCCCGATCTGGCATACAACCGGGAACTCGTATCTCTTTGACAGGAATTCCTCCGGTGAGACTCTCTCCAGCCCGTGGCAGTTAGAGAGTGTCTCCATGGCACCTGATGCCACTCGTCCTTCGCCGGTTACAAGTATCTTCAGTCCGGGTTTGAGCAGTATCAGCTTCAGTCCGGCCCACATCTCATCCAGGTCGAGGCACTGATACGCCGGCTTCAGTTTGAACCTGTTGGTTTTGATGCCCCTTGCTCTCAGCGCATTATATGCTCCCACTATGCCTGCCCAGCGGCCGAATGCGACAACCCGCATTCCTTTGTCCGTGGTAAGATATTCGTAATCAATCAGGCGAATTTTTTTTTCCAGGATTTCATGTAGCATATCGAGGTTATGATCCTGTTTCTTGGCCACATGTGCAAAAAAGAGATATGTTTTCCCGGGAATAAAGACCCTCTTGTCAACCTCCTTCACCCCCATTAGGATGTCACAATTGCTGAGGTCTTCGCGCAGCGGTATCTTCAGGTATTTATACTCTTCGTCGGTGTAACATCTTATGTCTGATGGCTGGACGAAGAAGTCGACGAACGGATATTTCTCCCTCAGTTCAACCACCTGTGCAGGGGTAAGTGGTACCCTCCTGTCTGGCGGGATCTTCGTCTCACGGATTATACCCACCTTCACTCTCTTTTCCATATCTGATTGTTTGAGTACTGCCGTGAAGATAAGAATTCGGCCCGGTTTTTGAGCAGATATTTGTCACAGTAACGCAATATTGAGTATTTTTGCGTTGCTATTTGTATCTAATGGGGCTGACCTGGTTTTGACAGCAAGCCGCGGTGGTATGTAAGCATGCAGAGTAGGGTGACGCATCTCTTTAACTTGTGTCTCACAACAACAACAGGCGAGAATAACTACGCTCTTGCTGCGTAACCGAACTAAGTAGGTTATGCTTAATCCCGGCACCAGGTGTTGGGACGAGACGTTTCCCGGGCGGTGATGCCCTGTACCAACCCGATAAGGAAGCGCACGCAATTCAGGGATAGCCTGATGGTCTCTCCGGCCTGACGGTGAAATCAAAGGAGATAAGGAGTGATTCGGCTGTCTGCCACCTGGTCACTCCCGACAATCAAGGCAGGATAAGCATGTAGAAGGCATATGGTCGCCTTGCCTGGACGCGGGTTCGACTCCCGCCAGCTCCACGATCAAGCAGAAAGCAAGCACCCCCGCAAGGGGGTGCACTGTTTATGGCGGGAGGCGGGAAAGCTCGCTTTTCAAGCCTCACGGCAGAAAGAGGGCAACCATGCGGAGCATGGTGCTTGCTTTCTATTTGCAGGACGGAAGCTCAGGGTGGTCAGGCACGGCCTGCCGTGACTGACACCCCCGCCATAAATCGCGATACCTGTTAGCAGGTCTGGAGCTAAGGGAGAGTGAGGCCCGGCTTGCCGGGACGAACACCCCCGCATAGATTGTATCCTACTTTAGGAAATTAATTATTTCCTTGAATTTGTCAGCCACTTCCTTTTCTCCCGGAAACTTACCATGTACGAGCAGTTTTAAGTCACTTTCATAAGCAGATTTAACTTTGTCCCATATTTCATCGAAAGAATTGAATACAGAGGACGCTTTATAATCGGACTTTAACCAATCCTCCGGATTGTCGAACTTGGTCTTGTCTTCGACATACATCCTTTCAAAATCATCTTTGAATGCTTGGGTGGAAATATACTCCCTGCAATGTTCAGAAGTGGCAAGAAAATAAATGTCATAAAAATGTCTGGCTTTCCCCTTAATCCGATCTATACTATCAGGAAAATAAGACAACCTGATGATTGATAATATCTTTTCAATCATGGTAGATTGAGGAACGAGCACATTCAATTCAAATGAATCAAGTTTGTATTTTGTAATCAATTCATTCTGCCCTGTTTCTTCAAGGAATTGTCCTATAAAAGATTTCACCTGCCATTTTTCGTTCGGCACAGGATTGGCGAGAGAGTTAATCTCAAGTACAAGGTTCCCGTTAATTCCGGCAGAACCATCAACCCCTGCCTCAAGAATCTCGTCATATTCATATTCATTTTTTCTGAAGTTCTTCTTCTGACTGGTATTTACAGTAACGATTTCCCTGAATCCAACCGTTAATTCCTCCTGGATGGATTTGATCAGTTTTCCAATCTTATAATTGGACTGGCCTGCTACTTTTATAATAGCCAGATCAATATCTTCTGAAAACCTCTCTATTAAACCAAATACCTTGGATAAGGAGGTGCCACCTTTAAAGACGACTTTATCTTTGTGTTCAGAATTGGAAAGGCGTTTTAGTATAAAAGTCACCCAGTAATCCTTTTCAACAAAGACCTCCCTTATTCCTAAATGGTCACTTGTTGCCCTGATGGCATTGCTGAATGCTTCCTTATTTTCGTGAAGCGTCATGATATTCTCCATTTTACTTTATTACTCAAAACCGCATCACTGATACCAAATGAAAACCAGGAGACAGGATTAAGAGATTTGAGTAAGGTTTCCGTTACACCAGAGGAAGATACCTGTTCAATTATTGCACCAAGGAGGGCTCTCGTTCCCGGGTTATATTTCAGTGCCAGCCTGGTCATTGTTACGCGGTCCGATTCACTGAGTTTACTGACAAGTGCCATAATCTGCCTGCACGATTTTGAAACATCAGAGTCAGGAATCCTTTTGATAAACCGTATTGAATCCAGAATCTGGAGCAGGTTGATATTTTCCTTCGTAATGTTATTCTTTTGAAGAATGAACCTTATCGAGTACTTCCCTCTCCTTTTTGCTGTCTTTGTAATATTGGTACCGATCTGTATTGTGTTAGATATCTGTGTTGTAAGACCAAGTTTATTAAACGCACTTACGCCTGTAAGGTATCCTATTACTCTGTTGTCTTCTTCAAGCAGATCTTTTACCACCTGGTATTCCTGTGGCTGCAGGTTACCAAATTCCGTAATCTCAGGTTTATAGAACTGTCCCTTAGAGAGTCTTATAATCTTACCTGACTTCACTAACCGGCTAAGAGTCTTCTTCAGAGCTTCAGTTTTGGCCACTGGTATATTAAAATCACTATAGGTGAAAACATATCCCGATTTAAACCTGTTAATCCTACTTATAACTATATCAGTTATTTTCATGCCTTAATGAATTTTTCACAAATATATAATATGTCACGTTTTTGCCGTTAAAAACGTGACATATATTTCTCGAAAGAGCGTAAAAGCATAGAATCATATTTAATGAACCTTTTAACGAGAGACTCATTATTACAGTCAATAGCACTATTCATGAGCCATAGAGTTTCTGTTTGATTCTACATTAAAGGGTCCCATAAATCATGCCCCCGGCACCTAACCCCCTGACCACATGATACTACGCCATTGAAGCTAAACCCAAATGACATTGTTTAAATGGTGGTCCATTTATAATTGGGGATTATTCCTGGAGCATCCTGGAAGTAAATCCATTGCGTAACCATGACCAGAATGATTATCGCGTTGAGGTATTAATCCAAAAAACCAAGCACAACAACTTGCGCTACTTAAGAACCACCCCCCATTCAGTAACAGAAAATCCGTTTCTTATAAATGGAGTGTTATCTGCGGGCGTCGTTATTTCATCATTGCTGGCATTGTTTGTGCCCCTGATTAAATAAAACAATCTTAATACAACATCGGGAGTACTCGTTATTTCAAGTGTTATTACAGAATCGATAACCTGCTTCTCCTGTGGGTAAATCTCAAAATACTCATACCCATTTAGCCTTGGAATCCAATAATCTGTAAAGTCCTTTATTTCTCTTCCTATAAACCCATATTCTGCCAGGTTTTCAGTGAAGAACTTTTCCAGATCCACAACATTTATTATCCAGCCTGCATTTGTCTGCCAGACATCAGGTTGCACGCTTTCGTAAAACAAGTATTCATATCTGTTGTTTATGATCCCGTTTGTGTCAACACTTACAAGCCAGCCTTTTCGATAATCCGGGATGGAAGCAGTGACCCTGCCGCCGGCCGGAAAATCCAGAGTCACACTTACGATTTTGTTGTCTGTCGGATAGAGGTAGATATTCGGTTTAAATACCTGAATGCATGTATCACAATAGTCGGGCTCAGGCTCACAACCATTAAACGGGAAAGATCCAAGTAACAAGAATCCGCCGATGGAAAACGGAATGAAAACAGTACGTAATATAGATTTACTCATTAAGGAATATGTATTTATTACTTATTTAATTAATGTGCATTCTTTAATCTCATAATAATCCGGCAATCCGGTTCTGTCGGAACAGTCTATGGTTTTCTGACCAATTGTGATCCTTACCTTTATGGGGAAAACAGTATTCTCGGATGGAGTCAGGTCTGGTATATGTTCGGTTTTAATAGTTTCTGTTCCAACTTTAATTATCCAACCCCAACAGCAATAACATTTTTCAGTTACAAATCCCACAATTTGAGCATCTGTCGTTTTGTTAACCAGTTCTGTTTGCTTTTCACAATTTGTAATTGAAAAGATGGTAATGAACAATACAATGAATTTCAAATATCTCATATGTTCTTATTTATAGACATACACAGTTTCACCGCTTACTTTTCCGGGGTAGCCCCTTGCATTATATAAATATATGTATTCCGATATTTGTACTTTTTCAGTCGAAGGGTCAACGTCAAAATGAAGTGTATATGTCTCTTTTGTAATATTATTAGGGTTGGTATAAATACCGGGAGTAATTAATCGTCTGAATGATTGATATGGGTTGTGCATATCATCATATTCATAGTCTGTGGTGGTACTTAACTCCGGAATTCCTGATGAAACCGTGTATCTGGTTTGCCTGATTACATTTCCATTTTCATCATATTGATAGTCAGTATAATGTGAGATTGAATTATTATAATACCCTGTTGATCTGACTATTCTGTCATTTTCATATTGGTGTTCCATTATATCGTTGTTATCCCCTGACAAGCGGATAAATGATTTTCGTACTAATTGTTTCACACCGTCATATTCAAGCAAATGGGTAAAGCTTTTTGGTGTATTGGCAGGATTGACCCAGTCTTTTCTGTTCATTGCCTCTTCAAGCACGCTGCTGCTGCTGCTGGCAATGCGCATATCCCAATAAAAATCAGATTTTATCAACTGATTATTGTCATTATAGGTATGCTTAGAGTAATGAAACTTGCTTTTTTCTTCTAACACTAAATTTGCATTATTATATGAATATTCCATATAAACCTCACCGCCAATCAATACCTTACTGATCAACGGGATATCCGTGTTTTCAATAATCAACTCTTTATCTCTCTCGCAGGAGATGAAAAAGAGAGTAATGATAAAAATCAGCAGCTTATTTTTCATGGTATAAGTTTTGGGTCACATTAAAATGCGCAAAATCCGTACCAATGTCATCATATAACAATAGGGAAAGCTAATCCTTAATAAACGTTTCCGCACACATAGGCAAGAAATTTGACCTTATCCCTTCAGTGCTAAAATATACTTTACAAGAAGGGAGACACTTCCGAAAACCAGGAATATGTCAATGTAAACTCCAAGCTTCAGTGCTCCGAAAACCCCATAGAAAAGTCCGAAAATAACGAAAGTAATAGTAATCGGCTGCGAGCCAAACCCGTTATAAAGAAGCAGGAAGCCGATAAGTAACGACAGGGTGGGGCAGGGAATAAGGCCAACAGGTGATGCATAAAGGTATTTGATGAGAGAACCCCCATTGACGAAGTGAGGGTAAATCAGGCCAAAAACAATCATTATGATTCCAATGACCATGAAGACAAGACTGGAAGTCTGAACAGGCTGACCCGATACCCTTATTCCAAAAATAATCACAAGGACTGCCAGGACTGAGAACATTATCCCATTAAACGGATTCCCGATCATAAACGCCATTACGGCAACAGATAACACAGGCAGGCACATTAGCAGAATCATTAACCTGTTGGTGGGCAGCCACCTGGCAAGTAGTGCAACGATGAGCGCATACAATACTACGTGCCAGATAAGGGCTATCGATGAATAATTATTCACGATTCCCTGGAGCCCGCTAAGAATCTCCTCAGTTTTCGGCATTTTGACAGATTTTATATTGGTTATCTATTGACATACAATTATCCAAAGCCAGTGCTTCCATCGGCTAAAATGATTCAGCAAACCGGTTCCCTATCGTTTTACCCGGGCGTTGCCTTCCCAGACACTCCAGACCTGCTCCTCATCTGCAGGCTGGGCATAGTCTGTCAGGAAGGTGGTAGCCAATGCGCCGCTGGCCCATCCGAACTGTATCCATTTGGCCGGCTCCCAGCTCCTGAGTATTCCATAAAGCAGTCCACCCACAAAGCCGTCGCCGCCACCTATACGGTCAAGGACATGTATCTCGCGGGGTTCGATTACATGCCATTTGCCTCCTTCCCACATGATGGCTCCCCAGAGGTGTGCGTCGACGCTCAGTACCTGCCGCAACGTGGTGGCATAGACTGACGTTCCCGGGTACTCTTTCCTGACCCTGTCAATCATCCCCTTGAAACTCTCAATCTTGGATGCAATGTCCTTCCCTCCTGCCTCGGGGCCTTCGATGCCCAGACAGAGCTGGAAGTCCTCTTCGTTGCCGACTAGAATATCTGATACTGAAGCGATCTCCCTGAAAACACCGCTGAGCTCTTTTTCACGCCCCTTCCAGAATGACGCACGGTAATTAAGGTCAAACGAAATACGTGTCCCCTGTTTCTTGGCCTCCCTGGCAAGCTCAAGGCAAAAGGTGCTGGTCTCCGGTGATAATGCTGCTATCAGTCCTGACAGATGAATTATCTGCACTCCCTCCTCGCTGAAAATACGATCGAGGTCAAAATCCTTCACATTCAGAGTCCGGCCCACCTCGCCCGCACGGTCGTTATGCACCCTGGGTCCACGTGACCCGAAACCCATGTCTGCGATGTTAAACTGGTGCCGGTATCCCCAGGGGTCGCCCTGCGGTACCTCCCTGCTCTCAAATGTCATATGCCGGCCTGCCAGGTTGTTTTTTATGAATTGAGCAATCGGACTATCCTTAACAAATGTCGTCAGGACCTTCACCGGCAGACCCAGATAACTGGCAATGCTGGCAACGTTTGTCTCAGCGCTGGTGGCATGCATGAAGAAAGTATCACTGCTGTGAACAGGCTGGTGGCTTACCGGAGTTATACGGACACCCATGCTTGTCGGAACAAGTAATGAAAACGAATAGTCATTTTTAAGTTCGATGCTCATCACAAATGTTTTTTTTTATCCTTTTCAACAATGCTTTGCGACCCTTGTGAATTAGGTCTGGTAAATTTATCAAATTTTCATAATTACCGATAGCCACTCCCAAAATGTCTATCCACGGATCATCCCTGTCAGATTCCGGGAGCAGCAAAAGGATCAATATCTGACAGATAACCCCGCAAACAGAAGTGAAAACCAAACTGTCATCAGTATGTATATTCTCTCCTTTTCAGGCTGTGTAACAAAAATGTAACAGGTCGATTTCTTTGAACTTCTTCATAATTGAATTAATTTTGAAGCTTCAAAACCTGACAAATAATATAAACGCTTGAGAATTAACATTAAATTGATGAGTTATAAAACCGGGACAGGCAACCTCATTTCATCACCTGTAAATAATTTATTATTCTAATTCGGTGGATGTTTATCTGATAGTAGTAATTGCCCTCCTGATTTTGGCTATTTCTGACCTTGTTGTCGGGATATCCAATGATGCTGCCAACTTTATCAACTCTTCCGTCGGTTCCAAGGCTGCTCCGTTAAAGGTGATCCTGACTATCGCCGGACTTGGTGTAATGGTTGGAGCAACTTTTTCAAGCGGGATGATGGAGATAGCCAGGTCGGGTATTTTTCACCCCGGCCAGTTCTATTTTTCGGAGATCATGATCATCTTCCTTGCGGTCATGATTACAGACGTTATCCTTCTCGATACCTTCAATACCTTTGGATTCCCCACCTCCACAACCGTTTCAATTGTATTTGAACTGCTCGGGGCCGCAGTTGCAATATCCCTTATAAAAATCTTCAATTCAACCGACAATCTTTCAGACATTGGCAATTACATCAATACTGCCAAAGCCCTTGCCATTATATTCGGAATCCTTTTCTCTGTTGTTATTGCATTTGCTTTCGGAACGGTTATTCAGTTCATCACCCGTCTTATTTTCTCCTTCGACTATAAGAAGTACATGAAGTATTTCGGCGCGCCCTGGGGGGGCATGGCAATCACAGCCATCATCTATTTCATGCTTGTCAAAGGAGCAAAGGGCGCCTCATTTCTGACGCCCGAAGCGCTGGAATGGATCAATGACAACACTATGACGCTTCTTCTCTATTCCTTTATAGGGCTCACCATTTTTCTTCAGTTACTGATTTCACTCTTTCAGGTAAACATACTGAGAATCATAGTGCTGGTAGGCACATTCTCACTGGCAATGGCGTTTGCCGGTAACGACCTCGTCAATTTCATAGGAGTGCCGCTCGCCGGACTGGAAGCCTACCAGGAATTCGCCAGTGATCCCTCATTCAGTCCTGACACTTTGCTGATGACCTCCCTGAGCGAGCCCGTAAAAACACCTACAATACTTCTTCTGGCAGCCGGGCTTATAATGGTTGCTACTCTGTTTTTATCAAAAAAAGCCAGGACCGTCTCCCAGACTGAGATTAATCTTGCAAGGCAGGGCTCCGGTTCCGAAAGGTTTTCCTCCTCCAGGCTATCCAGGTCGGTTGTCAGGCATTCTGTCGGTTTATCAAAATTCGTGAGTCATATAATCCCTGACAGTGTTATTCAGTTCATAGAAAAGAGGTTCGACTTTATTTCCTACAAGAAACAGTTCAAAAATCCCGCGGACGTATCATCCTTTGATCTCCTGCGTGGGTCTGTCAACATGTTTGTGGCAAGCAGTCTGATTGCGTTAGGAACTTCTCTGAAACTACCGCTTTCAACTACATATGTTACTTTCATGGTAGCAATGGGTACCTCACTGGCTGACAGGGCTTGGGGCAGGGAAAGTGCAGTTTACCGGATAACGGGCGTGGTCACGGTCATCGGTGGATGGTTCTTTACAGCTATTACTGCCTTTACGATGGCATTTCTTGTTGCTCTTGTCCTCAAATGGGGAGGCATTCTTGCGGCATTAACAGGACTGGCTGTTGCATTGTTTATAATTATCCGGTCAGCTATTAAGCACAACAAAAAGTATATCAAGTCTTCAAAGAAGGATGATGTTGATGACAAGCTCACGCTGAACGGCCTGAACATCCTTCAGAAATGCAACACATCAATCATGGATGTGGTGGTTTCAGTCAGGAAACTTTATTTTTCAAGTGTCCTTAACCTGATAAAGGAAGACTTCAGGAAAATGAAGAAGGTTAAGAAGAATGTGGATGAACTCAACCAGAGGACGAAAGAGTTGAAATACAATCTGTACCCCACCCTGCGAAAGCTTGAAGAGGAATATGTCGAAACAGGGCCTTTCTATGTTCAGATACTTGACTACCTGAGAGAAATAGCGCACTGCCTCACTTATATTGCAGACCCGATTTATGATCATCTCGACAATAATCATCCCTCGATCATTCCTGAACAGGTAAAGGACCTGCATGAACTCAATGAGACAATCAATTCATTTTATGATCATGTTGAGGTTCTCATACGGGAACAGGATTATAAGAACCTGGACGGGCTTCTTGCCGGGCAGCAGAGGATTCTTGACCTTATTACAAGGATAAAAAAGAAGCAGATCAAATACATAAAATCGGAATCCGTTGGTACCAGAAACACCATGTTGTACCTCAATCTACTCAGTGAAACCAAGAACCTGGTTCTTTACACCGTCAACGTGGTTAAGGCACATCGCGATTTCTTAATGAGCGATGTCCTGAACAAGTAATTCCTGGTGCTAATGTCTGAGCCAATCCACCAGCAGGTGGAGTGGAGAGCACCCCGGGTGACAAGTTCCGGATCAGGGTTTAACTTTAAACTTCAGCGCTTCTTCTGATCCCTTTGTGGTATCTCCCTCACTATATGAGTGCGCCCCTGCTCCCGCGAGTTTGCCTTTATCAACTATAAGATATTCTGAACGTATGGGTTTTCCCTGGAACCAGCATTCCAGGATCTCCCGGGTCCCGGCTGCATACCGTGCCTGGGCGGAGAGGCTGGATCCTGAAGTGTGTGGTGTCATCCCATGAAATGGCATTGTGCGCCACGGATGATCCTTCGGAGGAGGTTGGGGAAACCATACATCCCCCGCATAGCCTGCAAGCTGTCCGGTCTCAAGAGCATGGGCCACAGCATCGCGGTCACATATCTTGCCCCGGGCAGTGTTAACCAGATATGCCCCTCTCTTCATCTTACTGATAAGCCTTTCATTGAAGAGGTTTTCTGTTTCCGGATGCAACGGACAGTTAATTGAAACAACGTCACATGCCTTTACGAGTGATTCTGCATCAGGATGATATGTCAGACTTAACTCATCCTCAATGTTTTTGGGCAGTCGGTGACGGTCAGTATAATGAAGGTTCACGTCAAAAGGTTTAAGCCTGCGGAGTACAGCAGTTCCTATTCGTCCGGAACCAATAATCCCGACATCCATACCTTCAAGATCGTATGACCGTTGAACACAATCAGCAATGTTCCAGCCACCTCTTATCACCCATCCGTATGACGGTATATAATTCCGTACGAGTGCCAGGATCATCATAAGAACATGCTCTGCCACACTAATACTGTTGCTGAAAGTTATCTCTGTAACAGTAATTCCCTGTGCCATTGCAGCCTGAAGATCAGTATGATCGGAGCCAATACCGGCGGTAATGACCAGCTTCAGTTTCTTTGCTTTGGCAATTCGGTCAGCCGTAAGATAGGCAGGCCAGAATGGTTGTGATATCACCACATCCGCATCAGGGAGTTCCTTCTCGAAAACCGAATCCGGTCCGTCTTTATCAGAAGTCACAATTAGTTGATGCCCGGCCTCCTCAAGGAATTTTCGGAGGCCCAGTTCTCCTGAAACACTTCCCAGTAGCTGGCCGGGGGTGAAGTCAATCTTGTCAGGGGTAGGTAAAGTCTGCCCTCCGGGATAACTCTTTATCCGTGGAATTTCATCACGGATCTGCTTCTTTGGATATCCTGCTACAGGATCATCATACAGTACACATAGAACCTTTGCCATATTTCATCGTCTTCTAAATGAAAACAACCGGGATTTAATATTGTTCTTCCCTGATTACTAAAACACCGAATAGGCCAAAAATTTGCCTGTCACGTAAACAATAAGCACAGACAGTTGTTAAGAATTTCAATAACCAAATAACTCTGCGCTAATGAAAAAAACTTTCTTATTCATGCTTGCTGTAATTTTTGCTACGGGGAATCTTGCAGCACAGGAACCGGTATTTCTGAAGGGAGATAAGGTTCTAAATCTTGGAATCGGTCTTGGATCAACACTCTACAGTGGTTCCTATTACAAGAGTCAGGTGCCTCCTGTTTCCGTATCCCTGGAAATAGGGGTTGTTGAAGATATCCTCGAAAAAGGGTCTATAGGAATCGGACCCTATGTAGGATATTCTTCCTACAAATATGAATACATGGACTGGGGATGGAAATATTCAAATATTATCATCGGGGTCAGGGGTAGCTTTCATTATCCTTTTGTTGACAAACTCGATACATATGCCGGGATACTGCTGGGTTACAATATTGCATCCTCGAAAGAATTCGGCAATACAATACCCGGCTGGGATTATTCATATTCTGCCGGAGGAATTGTATACTCAGGGTTTATAGGCGCAAGGTATTACTTTAGTGACTCCTTCGCTTTAATGGCTGAGCTTGGTTACGGTATTGCATACCTGACCCTCGGTGTTGCTCTGAATTTCTGAAAATTCATTGATGACCTCTGAGTCCTCCCGTGGAGGACATCAGAGGTTACTTTACCCGACGGGGGTCCAATAATTTATTCTGACCCTGAAGATGTGGCCCTGAGGTAGTCAATAACCCCCTCGCAGATCTTCTCTGCCATCAGTTGGCGGAAGGCAGGGTCAGCGAGCTTCTCCTCGTCTTCGGCATGCGACATGAAGGCCTGCTCTACGAGCACGGCTGGCAGTTGCGAAGTCCTGGTCACCGTGTAGTTGAAAGATCCCACCACCCCGAACTCGATCAGCCCGGTCTCCAGCAGCCGGTCATAGATGGTCTGCGCCAATGGCGCCCAGAAGGGATTATGCCAGTAGGTACTTGTTCCGGCTGTTGACAGGTAACCCCTCCCGCCTGCATTGGCATGTATGCTTAACAATATGTCTGCTCCTGATGAGATGGCAATACTACGCTTGTCAGTGAGAAGCATGTATTTATCAGAATCACGCACCTGTACCACCTCTGCTCCCATGGCAGCACAGATCTCTCCCAGCCTGAACGACAGGTCAAGGTTGATATCCTTTTCAACCAGTCCTGACAGTCCTATAGCTCCCGTATTGTCTCCACCGTGACCTGCCTCAATGGCTATCTTCAGTCCTGACAGAGGCTTCTCAGCCGTCAGGTCAAACGCCGGAGGATACCTGACCCGCAGTACGAGGCTCCGGCCAACAGGTTTGATGTCATAACCCCAGATATCTTCAGTCTTCAGGTTCACATAAACTTTAAAAGTCCCAGGTGTAGTCTGGTCCCATGTTAACTTATCAATCATTCGGCATCCCTTCCTGTGAGTGACCCACGTAGAGGCAGACTCTGCTCCGAACAGGGTTATCACAAGTCTGTTCTGGTCAGGATCAGGATAGATCTCATAGGGCACAGGCTCGAGCCAGGGTATTGATACTACGTCAGCGCCATTGGCCGGACCACATGTCATGCTCGTTACTATGTACATGGGCTGTACCTTTTCGCCATTCATGATCTCAACATCATCCTTATTAATATACCCGGACTCCACATTACTGAGCCTTATCCTGTAGTTATCACCTGTTTTGCCGCTGGCCTTCAGAACCACTCCCGGTCCGAGCTCAGATCTTATCGGTCCGCCCAGTCGCGGAGCACCGAGGTTGTATACAAGTCTTGCATATTCGTTCTTCACTTTCAGAAGGGGAAAATCTTCCGGCTGCCTGACAGTCAGAATCCTCTGTAAATCAGGCTTATAGTTGCCCTTTACAGGTGCTCCGGCCACAGGCACCAGCTTAACACCCAGGGTATAAGACTTCCCCGGAGCAAGAGAACGGACGGGAAGCTCCGCCGTGTAAACACTGTAGTCATCATAGTCGGTACGCAGGCAGCGAAGACTCATTTTGCCGGGTTGAACCTCAAGATATCCATCCTGTCCCTTTGAGGCGCTGAATCTCACCCTGACGACTTCATCTGGCAACAGTTCCATGTCGGCGGCAGGCTCAAACGAGCGACGATCGATCCATAACGGGTAGGGCTGTCTGACCATGTCCCTCTTCTCATAAATGAGCACATGTTCGCAGACAGCTGTCCGGCCGTCGGGATATATTGCTTCAGCCGTTAACTTGTTCACTCCCTCATTGAATGATACAGTTGTGAAGAATATACCTGTTTTGTATTGTTTCACTGTCTGGCCGTTGATACTTACGGTAGCAGGGTATTCACTTTTGCACAGGATATCAAACTGTGGCAGGTGGGTCACCTGCTCCGGTAGTCTGAGGAACCGTACCCATGGCGAAATGTGCTCAATGCTGTCGCATCTGCATGATATGGCTGCCAGAGTCTCTGCAGCAGCAGCCGCCGGATCAGCAACGACAGTCTGCGCTGTCTTCCTGGCCGTGCTGCAGCCGGCAATCACGGCCAGTGATATCAGAAAAAATAAAATGGGTTTCATCTGTATAAAAGGTATTTCTGTCTCATCTCAATAAATTCAGTCACATCATCCTGACATGCTTTAACTACCTCTTCCACTGTCATGCCGGGCTCGTCGAGCTGACGCATCAACAGGGGCGGAGACCACACCAGGGAGTCGGGACTGGTCTTACGGTAGGCATCAATGATGTGGAGTGAAGCCTCCACCGAACGGAAGGCCGCGGGGTCAGTCAGCATTATCTCAACTCCGCCGCACATCTTGTTCCATGGCTTGCCGCTGCGGTTGTAGCCTGTCCCGGCTGAGCGGGGAACAAAATAGACCGGTCTGAACCAGGCTCCCCGAATCCCTCTTGAGTTAAGGTCGTCGGCAGCTTTCTCAGCATTGACCCACGGCGCCCCGGTGATCAGGAAAGGCTTGGTTATGCCCCGCCCCTCAGACATGTTGGTGCGTTCAAAGAGACACTGCCCGGGATAGACCACAGCCGTCTCCCAGTTGTCAATGTTCGGTGAGGGCATCACCCACATCAGCCCTGTCTCATCCCACATCATGTTGCGCCGCCATCCCTTCATTTTTATAACTGTCAGGTCAGCGCCATAGCCTTCGGTCTCATTCCACATCGTCGCCAGCTCGCCGTGGGTCATCCCGTGGCGCAGCGGCAGCAGGTGTCTGTACATCCTGATTGTGTCATGCATTGGTCCCTCCACCACCCTGCCTCCGAGCGGGTTGGGCCTGTCGAGGACGATGAAGGGTATCCCTGCCTTTGCACATGCCTCCATGGCATGAGACATGGAGAACTTGAATGTATACCACGCCGACCCCACGCCCTGAATATCAAAGAGCATCACATCGATACTGTCCAGCCACTCCTGTTTCGGAGCATAAGAGTCGCCATACAGGCTGTAGACAGGTATTCCCGTCACCGGGTCAGCCTCACCGCTGCCCTGTATCCTTCCGTGCAGTGCGCCCCTGATACCGTGTTCAGCACCGAAGAGCGCCACCAGGTTGACGCCTTCCGTTGAAGCGAGAATGTCAACCGTGCTTCTCATGTCGATTCCTACTGCCGAGGGGTTGGTGATCAGGCCTACCTTCTTCCCCTTAATCAGATCGAGATGATCATCAATCAGTACATTGATCCCCGGTGTCACATGCGGCACCGGCAGCAGAGGTTTTTTCGTGCCTTCATAAAACGCCGTCAGCACCTCCTCAAGCGGCGGAGCATCAGCAAAGGTGACACCCCTTACAGCCGTCTTCACCAGAGGGCTTTCGTTACCGAAACGGTCTACGGCTGATATTGCCAAGCTGTCGAGGGGGATGAGCACCTGCTCTATACCCGTTATCTTTTCACGACCGGTTCGGCCCAGGAATGCACGGTTAACAGTAAATACAGGAATGGCGTCTGCGGTGACCGTGTTCCCGTGGATGTTCTGGTTCCACTGTGACCCATACTTGTAGTAGACCACCCACCGGCCCACATCAGAGGGGTCAGGGTGGCTCCATGACACTCGCAGATCACCCTTGTCCACCGTCGTTGTCATTATGGGTGGAGCAGGGGCTTTTTTATCAAGCCAGGGTGACGGAGGTACCAGCGCCTTCCTCCTGTAGGGCCCCTCGGCCACTGCATTGACAAGCCCGGGGGTCCTGACCAGCGGGCCTATGCTCCAGTGTACCACACCAGGGCTTTCAGGAAGGAGGCCCCTGGTGATCATGATCTGGTTCACTGTCTCGTCAGCCGCCCTCTCAGCAGGCTGCAAGCCGATGTTTATCCCCGGCCACAGGTGCCTTCCCTTCAGGTTCTGCTCCTTCCACCATCCCAGAAGCACCGGGTAACTCTGGGCTATCTGGTTCACCGGCCAGTAGAGCTGGGGCGAATAATAATCGATCCATCCCTTGTTAAGCCACAGCCTTGCGTCAGCATAGAGTGTCTCGTGCTGGTTGAAGCCGCCACCTATTGCAGGCGGATTGAATGGCTGCCAGATGCCGAA
>CAYVYM010000027.1:0-42291 GCA_964455705.1 uncultured Rikenella sp. | reverse complement strand
GAAAAGAAAGCCATGGAAAAGTACGGCCTGATTAAGGAGATTATTCCCCGTTACAGGTCAACCTACTTCAACCACATCATCGGAGGCTATTCGGCAGGTTACTACAGCTACATCTGGTGTGAGCAGCTTGACGCCGATGGTTTCAAGGCATTCAAGGAGACAGGTGACATCTTCAACCGCGAGGTTGCCGCCCGTTTCGAGAAGGAGATACTGGCCCGCAAGGGATCAAAGGATGAGCTTGAGATGTGGATAGCCTTCAGAGGACGCGAACCGGGCATTGAGGCCCTGCTTGAGAACCGCGGATTACTAAAACAGTAAGAGATGATTTTAGGGGTGAGTGTGCTGAAAAGACTCACTGTCACGACGCTCTGCCTTGTATTACTCTCAGGTCATGGCTCCGCCGTCTCCCCCAGGGTGACGGAGGGCGTGCTTGACCTGAGGAATATTCAGCAGGGCGATGAGTTCTCCGTGAGGATGAACGGCGATTGGGAATTCTATTTCAGCACATTCATCTACGGCACTCCGGGAGAAATATCAGACACCCTGCACCCTGACTGTTACGGCAGGGTGCCGGGCTACTGGAGTGAATACATCGTTGATGGCAGGCAACTGCCGCGGTTTGGGTTCGGCACCTACAGGGCACTGATATTCCTTCCCTCAGGTTATCGTGACCGGATGGGCTTTGATATGCCCGTCTTTGACACGTCATACGAGATAGCAATCAACGGTGTCACAATGGCAAGAAACGGAACACCGGCACGCGGCAGGAACGAATCAATACCGTCGTACGATCCTCTGTTCTTCAGTTACTCTCCGAATAAAGACACACTGGAACTCCTTATACGTGTCTCCAACTACGAGCACCGCAGGGGGGGATTCTGGATGCCGATGAAGGTGGGTACCTTCCATACCATTCAGTCCAACTTCACAAACCAGTGGTTCATCTCTATAGCTGCCTCGGGTATGCTCCTCGCCTCATTCCTCTTCTTCTTTATCTTCTACCTGCTCGACAGAAGGGACAGGAAACTGCTGATGTTCTCCATCCTGGTGCTCTGTCTCGCGATCAGGCCTTTTCTGTCTCCACCCTACCTGATCTCGATTTTGGATGTCTCAAACTGGCACATGATCATCAGGGGCGAATATATAATTCTCCTCATGATGATTGCCTCAGGCGCATGGCTTGCTTACCTGATTTACCCGACACAATGGTTCAGACGTATCGCCCTAGCTGTTGATGCAGTATTCCTGGTGGGAATCATTCCTGTAATCACGCTGCCGGTATATCTCTTTTCATACTCCGTTTGGGTGGTACAGGGAATAGCACTCTCAGTGCTGCTCTATTCCATAATAATGAGCTTCAGGGGCTCCATGAAGGGGATATGGATTGATATTCTGTACCTTATCGCCTTCCTTGCCATGGGCACCGGCATCATTGCCGATATATTGCTCTCCAACGCGCTGGAGGAGAACCAGCAACAGTACATACTCTCGTTCCTGATGCTGATCTTTGTTCTGATACAAGCTACCCTTCTGATACGTGGATGGGTCAGGTCGGGAAGGGAGAGTGAGAGGCTCTCTCAGCAGCTTGAGGAGCTGAACCGAAGCCTGGAGAACAGGGTCAGGGACAGAACCAGGAAGCTGACGGAAAAGAGTAACGAGCTGAACACACGGAATGAAGAGATAGCACTGCAAAATAAAATACTCTCTGAAACCGTCAGTCTTAAGAATAAGATATTCTCAGTCATTTCACATGACCTGCGCAGCCCCGTAGTCAATATCCTCTATTCCCTTTATATGCTCAAGGAGGAGGAATCGCGTGATAAGACCGAATCGCTCGCCGATTCGTGCATCCAGTATTCACAGATGCTTATAACCCTGCTTGAAAATATGCTCGTCTGGGGACGGGGCCAGGAAGACATGATCCGCTACTCCCCTGCGGAGAATGACCTCTCGGATATAATCCTGACAAACATCAGCATACTGAAGGACAGCGCCGACAGAAAGAACATTTCAATCAATTTTACCCAGGTGGGAAGGTCAAAAGGATGGTTTGACAGAGACCTTGTCGATATTATTGTGAGGAACCTTCTCTCCAATGCCATCAAATACACCAACCACGGTGGCAGAGTTACAATCAATGTAAAAGAGAGAGAAGAATCAGGCGACTGGGTAACTATTAAGATATGCGACAACGGGGTGGGGATAAGTGAAGAGAGGCAGAACAAGTTATTCACCGGAAAAGATATCGTTACCACCCAGGGTACTGATTCCGAGAAAGGTACAGGCATAGGGCTCAAGCTTGTTCATGAGCTCGTAACCATAAGCAGGGGTACAGTCACTATCGAGAGCACGCCCGGAAGAGGAAGTTGTTTCACCGTTACACTTCCCGGACCGAATCAGGACAGAAGGAGTCGCGACCTTCTGATCTGACCCTGCCACCGTCATAATTCGGAAAGCCCTGATAGTCATTAATGTCACACCTCCAAGAGCCTCGAGAGGCCTTTCGAATCGAGCAACCTGACCTCACGCTTTTCAACAGATATGAGCCCCTCCTTCTCCATCTCGCCAAGGGCCCGTGCAAGCGAGGGTCGCGTCACACCAAAGAACTCGGATAGCTCCTGCTGGGTGCGGTCAATCAGTACCCTGCCTGAAGAGGCACCGGGAAGGGACGAAAGGTAATGAGCAAGCTTCCCCTTTATTGTGTGGAATGAGAGAAACCTGAGCCTGCCTGAAAGAAAAAGCGCCTTGGTGCAGACAACCGTCAGGTAATTCATCAGGATGCGTCTGTCACTCCTCATGAGGTTGAGATAATCGGCCTTGCCAATTATCAACAGCTCCGAATCGACGTTGGCTATGACATTGACCGGGTAATGCGCACCGGCCCCGTAAATAAATGCAGAGGCAAGTGCCTGCGGAGGATTCACATCCTCTATCTTGATGGTGCGGCCTGCCAGATCAGTCATCTCACCCTTCATGCTGCCGGCGAGCACTATCATGACAGCCGATATATCCTCGCCCGCCAATGCGGCAACGGCACCGGCCGGATAGTGTCTGACACGGTAATTCACGCTGTCAAGAAGACTTTCAATCTCAGAATCATCAAGGCCGCCAAAGAGAGACGATCTGCTCAGTACCGGAAACTTCACTTTTTTTTGTTTAAATATAATAAAAACTGTAAATTGTAACATATGTTACATATTATGTTTCACTATAGGGCTACATTTGCATTGTAAAACTGATACTGAAGCAATGCAAAGAGACATAATAAAGATTGATGAGGAGTTGTGCAACGGATGCGGTCTGTGCGTACCCAACTGCCATGAAGGGGCTCTCCGGGTGATTGACGGCAAGGTCAGGCTTGTTTCGGAACTGATGTGTGACGGGCTTGGAGCATGCATAGGACATTGTCCCGAGGGTGCGATTACAATTGAAAAGCGCGAGGCTGAACCATATGACGAGATAATAGTGATCAGTGACATGGTAAAGAAGGGGGCCAACACTGTTATTGCCCACCTGAGCCATCTTAAGGACCATCATGAGTACGGTTACCTTGAAGAGGGTACAACGTGGCTTGAGCTCCACCGTGACGAGTTGTCATTCGATGTTGAGGATGTTCTTGAGGCGGTTAACGGAAAGACCCGGCACCTACAGGCTGCACCTGGTGTTCAGCACGTACACACCGCGCACGGTGTTCAGCATCACCATGCCGCAAATGGCGGTCATCATGCTCACGGTGGCGGCAGCTGCCCCGGCAGCAGGGAGCGGATAATGGCTCCTGTCCCGGACTTTGCCCCCGTTCAGGGTGAGATACCTTCACAACTGACGCACTGGCCGGTGCAGATGCACCTTGTCAACCCGGATTCACCGGCATACAGGGGAGCCGATCTGCTGCTCGCGGCAGACTGCGTGGCCTTCTCTCTGGGTTCATTCCACCAAGGCTTCCTGAAGGGAAAGGCGCTGGCGATAGCCTGCCCGAAACTTGACCATGGAACTGAAAGCTACATTGACAAACTCACAATAATGGTAGACAACGCAAAGGTGAATACAATCACCGTCATGATGATGGAAGTACCCTGCTGCGGGGGCCTGATACAGTTGGTCCGTGCCGCCATGGCCCGGGCATCGAGGAAGGTGCCCGTCAAGGCTGTCATTGTCAGTATTGACGGGAAAATCCTCAGCGATGAGTGGATTTAAATACGAACTTTACTTAAAATATCAAACCAAAAAGAATAAGAAATGAGCATGTTTTGTTACCAGTGCCAGGAAACGGCAAAAGGGACCGGGTGCACCGTGAGGGGTGTATGCGGAAAGACGGATGATGTTGCACAGGTGCAGGATCTTCTCGTCTGGGTTGCAAAGGGAATTTCCATCCTGGGGACCATAGCCCGTGAGAGACATTATTCAAGTGCAAAGGTTGACAGGTTCATCCAGGAAGCACTGTTCACCACCATCACCAATGCTAACTTTGACAGGGCAAGGATCATTGAACGGATTCATGAGGGTGTTTCGCTCAGGGAAAAATTCATCACAGAGATGAAAGCCCACGCGATAGACATACCCGACGACCTTCACCCCAGCACCAGGTGGAAACCCGAAGGAGAGCAGGATCTTGTTGACACTGCCGCCGGGGTTGGTGTCCTTGCCACGGAGAACGAGGATGTCAGGTCACTGCGCGAACTGGTGACCTATGGTGTCAAGGGTATGGCAGCCTATGCTGAACATGCCGGCAACCTCGGCTATAACAGTGAGGGGGTTGACGGCTTCATGCAACGCGCACTTGCCGCCACTACCAATGACAATCTGTCAGCAGATGAGTTGGTTGCCCTCGTACTGGAGACCGGTAAGCACGGAGTTGAGATAATGGCTCTGCTCGACAAGGCGAACACTACAACCTACGGCAACCCGGAGATCACCGAGGTCAACCTGGGAGTAAGGACTAATCCTGCCATACTCATCAGCGGTCATGACATGAAGGACATGGAGGAGCTGCTCCGGCAGACCAATGGCACCGGAGTTGATGTCTACACCCACAGTGAGATGCTCCCGGCAAACTATTACCCGGCATTCAAGAAATATAACCATTTCGTTGGTAACTATGGCAACTCATGGTGGAAACAGACAACCGAATTCGAGACCTTCAACGGACCGGTCCTCTTCACAACCAATTGCATCGTTCCCCCGCGTGAGAGCTACAAGAACCGCATCTATACAACCGGAGCCTCAGGGTATGCTGGCTGCACCCACATTGCAGACAGGGAGCCGGGCAAAGAGAAAGACTTCTCGGCCATAATTGAACACGCAAGGAAATGCTCCCCTCCCACCGAGATAGAGTCAGGAACACTCATCGGCGGCTTTGCTCACAACCAGGTCCTGAAGCTGGCTGACAGGGTTGTTGAGGCAGTGAAGAGCGGTGCAATACGTAAATTCGTTGTCATGGGCGGATGCGACGGTCGTATGAAGAGCCGCGATTACTATACCGAATTTGCTCAGAAGCTGCCGACAGATACCGTGATACTGACTGCAGGATGTGCCAAGTACCGCTACAACAAACTGAAACTTGGTGACATCAATGGTATCCCCAGGGTCCTTGACGCCGGCCAGTGCAATGACTCCTATTCACTTGCGGTAATTGCACTTACACTCAAGGATGTGTTCGGCAAGAACGATATCAACGAGCTGCCCATAGCATACAATATTGCCTGGTATGAGCAGAAGGCCGTGATTGTGCTCCTGGCTCTGCTTTATCTTGGAGTGAAAAACATTTATCTGGGTCCGACAATCCCTGGATTCCTCTCCCCCAATGTGGTAAATGTCCTGGTCGAAAAATTCGGCATAACAGGAATTACCACGGTTGATGAGGATATGAAAATCCTCATGAACTAAATAAAACAGTAATTGTTTAAAAAGGGAGTCTCACCGGGGACTCCTTTTCTTCTGGAGCAGAAATCTATCTTGTAAGACCATGTAATATATATCACTAAATTACACAGTTAATTTGAAAATGAGCGGATTTCACTAAATTAGTACGCTGAACCCTCCGGGGAACAGTCAACTAAAGCCTTTTTCCTATGAGTAGCGGACCTTCATTCAAAGCAGTGGACAGTGGTTTCTATCTTGGACTGGATATCGGGTCTGTTTCACTCAACACCGTGCTTCTGAATGATCAATTCGAAATTGCAGAAGATTACTATGATTATATTCACGGGAAGCCCTTCAATGTACTGCATAAACGTCTCTCGTCATTACTTCACGACCATCCTGCCGAAACAATAAAGGGTATTGCCCTGACGGGAACAGGAGGCAAACTGGCCGCCGGGCTGATAGGGGGTGTCTCTGTCAATGAGATAATAGCACAGGCCACGTCAGCCGGCAGGCTATTCCCCGATGCCCGCACCGTTATTGAGATCGGAGGCGAAGACTCAAAGCTTATTGTCCTTGAAAGGAAACCTGACGATGAGCACGCCAGGCTGGTTGATTTTGAGGTGAACAGCATCTGCGCTGCAGGAACGGGTTCATTCCTTGATCAGCAGGCCAAGAGGATCGGTGTCCCAATTGAGAAAGAGTTCGGTGAGATGGCCATGCGTTCTGTCAATCCTCCCCGTATAGCAGGGCGCTGCAGCGTCTTTGCCAAGAGTGATATGATCCATCACCAGCAGTTAGCCACACCCCTGCATGATATTGTAGCAGGATTATGTTTTGCCCTCGCCAGGAACTTCCGGAGCACGGTGGCAAGAAGCAAGGATATAAAGAAACCCGTCATCTTCTCAGGTGGCGTGGCAGCAAACATTGGCATGGTAAGGGCATTCAGGGAGGTTCTTGACCTGACCGGTGAAGAGCTGATCATCCCTGAACATCATGCATCAATGGGCGCAATCGGTGCAGTCATGTACGGACTGGCAAACGGATTGCAGATGGACTCATTTGCCGGACTGACCAAACTTGAGGAGTACCTTGAAAATAACATCTCTGCTCTCAGCAGCCTCCCGCAACTGAAAGAATCTGACGCCGTATACAACAAAGAGGTGAAATTCAGTAAAAACGGCACTGAGAAACTACCAGTCTATCTGGGCATCGATGTAGGGTCACTGAGCACAAACGTGGTACTGATAGACACTGACCATAACGTGGTGTCAAGAAGATACCTGCCCACTGCCGGCAAACCCCTTGAGGCGATACAGAAGGGGATGACGGAGATTTATGACGAGGTGGGCAGTGATGTTGAGGTCATAGGTGCAGGCACCACCGGATCAGGACGTTATCTCACAGGCGACTTCATAGGCGCAGACACAATCCGTAATGAGATAACGGCGCAGGCAACAGCCGCAATAGACTATGATCCCACAGTTGACACAATATTTGAGATTGGCGGGCAGGACTCGAAGTATATAAGCATCGAGAACGGAGTGGTGACAGACTTTGAGATGAATAAGGTCTGTGCTGCCGGCACCGGCTCATTCCTTGAGGAGCAGGCCGAGAAGCTGAACATAAAGATCGTGGATGAGTTCGGATCCATGGCTCTGAAGTCGGAATCTCCAGTCAGGCTGGGCGACCGTTGTACTGTCTTCATGGAGTCGGACCTTAACAGCTTCATGCAGAAAGGGGCCAGGAACGACAACCTGGTTGGCGGACTGGCCTATTCCATCGTTTACAACTATCTCCAGAAGGTGGTGGCTGACCGCAAGGTCGGTGACAAGATATTCTTCCAGGGAGGAGTGACAAACAACAAGGCTGTGGTAGCTGCCTTTGAGCAGGTACTCGGCAAAAAGATCATCATCCCTCCTCACTTTGACGTTACCGGCGCTATTGGTGCCGCCATCCTGGCCCGGAGGTCCATGACCGAAGGACAGAAGACTACGTTCAAGGGATTCGGCATACGCAACGCAACCTACGAGATCAGCAGGTTCGTCTGCAACGCATGTGTGAACCACTGCGAGATCAGCAGGGTAAAGATCGAGGGAGAGGAGAAGGCACTGTTCTACGGTGGCCGATGTGAGAAATATGAAACTGACGGCCGTAAGAAAAAGACAGACCACATCCCGAACCTCTTTAAAAAGAGGATCGAGATGCTCACCGGCGATTACGTTGAGAGGGAGGCCAACGGCAAGCCCACAGTGGGGATCCCAAGGGCCCTGATGGTTTACTACCAGCAGTTTCCCTTCTGGAGAACCTTCTTTGAGGAGCTGGGATTCAATGTGGTGCTGTCAAGAGAGTCTGACAAGAAACTTGTCGCAAAGTCAATTGAAACAATTACCTCTGAGACCTGCCTCCCCGTTGAGCTGATGCACGGACATGTTATTGACCTGGTTGACAGGGGAGTCGATTATATCTTCCTTCCCTTCATCGTCAGCGGCAAATACAAGGAGGGCGACAAGACCACAAACTCCAACTGTCCGTGGATACAGTCGTACCCCTTCATGGTGAAGGCTGCCCTCAGGGGTAAGGTTGATGATTCTAAGTTCCTCACTCCTACCCTTCACTTCCGTTATTTTGAGCGTGCCCTGGTGAAGGAGCTGACCGCCTTCTTCGGTGAGAGATTCGGGCTGAACGGTGTGAATATTAAAAAAGCCATCTACAAGGCAGACAACTTGCAGGTTGCTTTTGAAAAGGGTCTTGTTGAGTATGGTCACACGGTGATGGATACCCTGCCTGAAGGGTGCCGTCCGGTCATCATCCTTGGGAGGCCCTATAACAGCGCTGACCCCCACCTGAACCTCGACCTCACCGAGAAGCTCCTGGCGCAAAATGTCATGCCTATACCTCTTGACATGCTAGATCTCTCAATTGCTGAGATCTATGGCAACTACAGGAACATGTACTGGCCCAACGGGCAGAAGATGATAGCAGCGGCTCAGCATGTAGCCAGGACTGACGGGCTTTATGCTGTTTATATCAGCAACTTCAGATGCGGTCCCGACTCATTTATCTGGCATTATGTCACCGAAGAGCTGAAGGGCAAGCCCTTCCTTCACCTGGAGGTTGACGAGCACTCTGCCGATGCAGGCATGGTGACGCGGATCGAGGCTTTCCTTGACAGCCTTGCGGGAGCCGAACAGAATGAAAAGAAGGATCTGCCCGTCATCCGGCCCCGGCCCAGTCCGTCTGAGCCACCGGTGAACAGGACCCTCTATTTCCCTTATATGCATGACGGAGCCTATTTTGTTGCTGCCGCGGCACGAAGCGTAGGCATCCCCTCGGAGGTGCTTCCCAAACAGACCGATGAAGAGATTACACTGGGAAGAAAGTACACCTCATCAAAGGAGTGTTTCCCGATGATATGCACTACAGGCAGCTTCCTCAAGAAGCTGATGGAACCGGGAGCCGACCCTTCCAGGATGAGCTTCTTCATGCCAGATCATAACGGACCATGTCGCTTCGGACAGTACAACCAGTTCCAGAGGATACTCTTTGACAGGCTCGGCTTCAACGCTGCAGAGCTGGTGACCCCGTCCAATGACACTGCATACGCCGACCTGGCTGGCGACCGTAGCAAGAGATTCAGGATCAACGCATGGAAAGGATTCGTCTCATTTGACTACATAAGGAAGTTGTACCGCGAGATACGGCCATATGAACTCAACAATGGTGAAACTGAAGCCGTCTACCAGGCCGCGCTGAAGAAAGTTGAAAATTGCATTGAGAACAACTGCAGGGGCCTTCGCCGCTTGCTAGTTGAGACAGCCGGCGAGTTTATGTCAGTGAAGGTTGACAGGAGCCGGCGCAGGCCTGTGGTTGCGGTACTCGGAGAGATCTATATGCGTGACAATGCAGGATGTAACGGTAACATAGCCAACAGGCTTGAAGCGCTCGGGGCGGAAGTCGTCATAGGACCCTTCTCTGAATGGATCACCTATTCCACGCATCGCTTTGCACGTGACAGCCGCTGGAAGAATGACACGAAGGGACTAATCAAATCGAAGATACAGGGTATCGGGCAGGAGGTTATAGTGGATTATCTTCTCAGGGGTATCAACAAACATACCGATACAACCAAAGATGTGTCGCTTCATGAGATACTGAAGCTGAGCAACAAGTATGTCAGCGAATTCTATGACGGTGACCCGCCGATAGCCATGGGTTCATCCGCTGCTCTTGCACAGAGAGGGGTATCGGGCATTGCTGCGATACTGCCCTTCACATGCATGCCCGGAACGCTTGTCGCTTCAGTCAGCGACTCATTCCGCAAGGACAACAACAATATTCCATTTATCAATATTCCGTATGACGGGCAGGATACCGTCTCACTGGAGACAAGGCTGCAGGCCTTTATGTTCCAGGTCAGGGAGTATGCAGAGACTCCCCAACAAGTGTCATCTCATCAATGAGGTAGCCTGCTCCGGCAAACTTGTCAATGATGAAGAGTACATACCTGATGTCAAGGCTGATGTTACGGCTCTGCTTCGGGTTGAACATTATGTCTGACGCCACCCCCTCCCAGGCACGATCAAAGTTGATCCCTACCAGTTGACCCCCGGCGTTGAGCACGGGGCTTCCCGAATTACCGCCTGTGGTGTGGTTGTCGGCGATGAAACAGACCGGTACGTCACCGTTGACGGCATATCTGCCAAAATCCTTATTAAGGTACAGCTCCTTAAGCCTGTCGGGAACATCATAATCATATATTTCCGGGTTGTCCTTCTCCATCACCCCGGTCAGGGTTGTGTAATGCTTATGGTAGACGGCATCGCGCGAATCGTACCCCATCACCCTGCCATAGGCCAGCCTCAGTGTTGAGTTGGCATCAGGGTAGAAGACCCTGTCACTGCCCTGTTCCATCTGTGCTGCCATATAAAGCCTGTTAAGATCAGTGAGGCGGGCATCAAGCGAACCCAGTTCAGGCCTTACCCTTGACTCAATCAGCTCTGCTGCTGAAGATGCAAGTATGTAGAGAGGATCTTTCGCTACCTTTTTCGGATCAAATCTGTCAAGAAGAGTATTCACCCTCTCTTCATTGGTAAAGAGTGATCTGGCAAAGAGCCTGTCTGCCAAAACTCCGAAATCGCCCCTGCCTGAAGTGTAGAGTTCCCGGTATGCAGGTGCCTGCCAGTCAGGGTCAACGTTCTTTCCGTAGAGGTTCATCACCGCAACAAACAGCTTTTTGGAGACATCCTGGTCATAATTGCGGAAGAACCCTGCTGCATAGTCTTTCAGCCTCAGAAGTTCCGCCTTCAGGTCAGGACTCTCTTTTGTTGCCAGTTCCACTGCCCTCCTGAAGGCACCTGCAAGTACCGCAGGCTCAGCACCGGAGGAGCCGAACACCTCAGAGGTATAGATATTGACCAGGAAGTAGTTCATATAGCTGTCATAGATTTCGGCGTACTGCTCCATGATGGAGCCGTATTTCCGTGTGCGGACCGGATCAGACTGAACCCATGAAGTGAACTCCTTCTCAAACTCCTCCTTGCGTTCAACACCCTTCATGTTGTCAAGGCTCTGAATCTCGCCTATCCATTTCTTCCATCCATTGGCCAGCCCGAATGATTTGCCCGAGTACTTCAGCCTTACGAGGGGATCTCCGGCCATTTCCTGCTCCATTATTGAGATTTTACTGCCGCGTATCTCAACCTGTTTGGGATAGATGACATCCTTAAGCATCTTTATGTGCTGTGACGGTGCATACTGCTGTGTCCGGCCCGGATATCCGAAGACCATGGTAAAGTCGCCCTCACTGACACCAGCCATTGATACGGAAAAATGGTACGCCGGTTTGTAGGGTAGATTGTCAGACGAAAAGGCTGCCGGCTTGTTCTCCTTGTCGGCATAAACCCTGAAGAGCGAGAAGTCGCCTGTGTGGCGCGGCCATACCCAGTTGTCAGTATCACCACCGAATTTTCCTATGGCTGAGGGAGGTGCCCCTACCAGCCTGACATCAAGGAAGACCTCATTGACGATAAGGAAGTACTGGTTGCCCAGAAAGAATGGTCTTACTGCCGCGAGGTAATGCGTTCCCCTGACAGCTTCATTGCTGATGGCAGTCATGTTGGCATTTATTATCGACTCCCGATTATCCTTGTCCATCTCTTCAGTGACACCTTTGAGAACCCTGTCAGTGACATCCTCCATGTACTTGAGTATGGTCACTGTCAGCCTGGGGTTGGCCAGCTCTTCCTTCGGTGTGGCAGCCCAGAAGCCATCAGTCAGGTAATCATGCTCAAGGGTGGAGTGGTTCTGAATAGACCCGTAACCACAGTGATGATTGGTGATTATCAGTCCCTTGTCAGAGATGAATTCGCCGGTGCATCCTCCGCCGAACAGAACGACGGCATCCTTCATAGAGGCCTTGTTTATGCTGTAGATATCTTCGGCAGTGAGTCTGAACCCGTTCTCCTGCATCAGCCTGATATTGTATTTTTCGATAAGGACGGGTACCCACATCCCCTCGTCGGCTACCGCCGCCGGTGAGAAGAGCGCCAGGAGCAGCGCAATAATGACAAGTCGTTTCATATCGTTTTAGATTTTTTTCCTGTGAAATATAGGAGTTCAGTGTAGAGATCGCTTACGGGCATACCCACCACGTTGTAGTATGATCCCTCGATGAGTGATATGGCCCTCAGACCGATCCATTCCTGGATGCCGTATGCACCGGCCTTGTCATGAGGCCGGTATTTCATTACATAATAAGAAATCTCCTCCTCTTCCAGGTTCCTGAACGTAACCCCGGTGGTGACGGAGAAGAGGTGAGTTCGGGCATTGTCACGCAGGCATATACCCGTGATTACCTCATGCCGGCAGCCTGACAGGAGCCGCAGGAAGTGCATCGCTTCCTTGTCATCATACGGTTTCCCCAGCACCATTTCATGGCACCAGACAACCGTGTCTGCAGTAATGATTATCTGCCCGGGGTTTATCGTGTCTGGCCAGGCTTCAGACTTGCCGGCGGCAAGGAACTCGGCTATCTCCTTCCCCCGCAGATGACCAGGCCAGTGCTCATCATAGTCGATGGCTGCCGTACTGAACCTGAACCCTGCCTCCTCCAGCAGCTGTTTTCGCCTTGGCGATGCGGAAGCCAGAATAAGATCATAATCCTGTAATCCGTCAGCAATCATCCTACAAGATTTTTCCCGAGGTAATGATGGCTCCTGCAACAAGAGAATAGAGAATGCCAAATAACATAATGAACTTCATCAGACTGCTGGCTTTATGGAAGTGATGTTGCTCCCTTCCTGTAAGCACTTGATAAATCACCAGGCCGAATGGTATCACCAGCAGGAGTGTGATATATACAAGCGTTATCCTGTCATTGAGGTACCTGAACCAGACGAAGTACAGGAGAGCAATTGTGACCAGTGAATGGATAACGACAACCGTCTTGCATGTTGTCAGTCCTGATATGACGGGAAGGGTCTTTCTGCCCGTCTCCCTGTCGCCCTCGCAGTCTTCCATGTCTTTGATTATCTCGCGTATCAGGGTTGTCATGAAGGCAAAGAGAGCAAAGCCTCCAACCCAGTAAAAGAGGATGGCCACCCCCGGGAAATCTATTGCCACCTGTGAATAGCAGGTATATATGGGGGCTGCATCATATACCACAACCAACATCGGGACCAATGCCACGAGCAGGGCAACAATGATGTTTCCTATCAGAAACTGTCTCTTGTATGTTGCAGAGTAAAAATAGAGCAGACCGGATATCAGGATGAAGATTATGCCCAGCCAGACGTAACCAATGCGGGCGGAGACATATGTGCCGCACGCCACACCGAGGATGTTCAGCACGTTGTGGTACATCATGGCCATCCGTCTGGTTATGGTGTTGCCCACAATGATTGACCCGCGGTTGATCAGGTCGGCACGGATATCGAAATAATCATTGATGACATAGCCTGCAGCAGTAATCAGGCAGGTTGCGACCACCAGTATCAGGAAATCAAACCAGCCGAGTTGGAATGTCATGTGGGTTACAATCGGCAGATCACCGGACAGTGTCACAGGCATGGCATTCAGCAGGGGCCTGAGGATGGCATACCTCATGAGCATCATTGTCATTGCCACCACCAGAAGGTTTGGCAGTCTGACAAGCGTCATCACATCCCTTATCCTTTCACCACGAGAATGCTTCATGATCCATCCAGTTTTCGTGCAGTCTGAGCGCCTGTTCAATCACGTCACGTACACATCCCTCTCCACCCCGTTTGTCTGAAATGTAAACGGCTACCTGTTTGATCTCACTGTCAGCGTCGGCCGGGCAGGCGGGCAGGCCAACCATCTTCATCACGTTGAAGTCAGGGATGTCATCACCCATGTAAAGAACATTTTTCAGGTCTACATTCCACCTGGCAACAAGCTCCTTCATGCTTTCGCTTTTTGTCCTGGAATTGAGAAAAATATCCGTTACGCCGAGTGTCCTGAGGCGTTTGATGTACTCCTTTGAATTAGCACCTGAGATCACCCCCACGCGGTATCCCTTTTTCACTGCCAGCTGAATTGCATAGCCGTCTCTGAGGTTGACTGTGCGCATGGGCACCCCCCACAAAGAGAGGGCTATTGTCTGGGTCGACAGCACGCCGTCAATATCAAACACAAAGGCCTTTACGCCCCGGAGCTCTTCTGTGAAGTTGGTCATCCGCTGTTCTTCTTGTAATGACCGGCGATCATCCTGGTGACAAGCCGGTACAATTTCTGGTATTCAGGTGAGAAAGATAGCAATTCGATATGACTTTTTATTGTGCCATTGTCATGTCTCACAGCAGGTCCGGTCTGTGCAGAGGCAGGTCCGGTGCGCAGGGCCTTGCGTATTGTCTCCTCCATCAGCGGGTGCAGCAGTGCAGGGTCAAAACCTGCAGCAGAAGCAATGTTTTCGCCGGTTGTCATCATGTAATTCGAAAAGTTATTGGTAAAGACTGCCGCCACATGCAGGTGTCTCCTCTGCAATGAGTCACAGTCCCATGCTCCCGCCCCGATGCTGCTGCCGATATCCCGCAGTATTTCGAGCGAATGGCTGTCAGAGGCTTCGATAAAGAACGGCACCTTCCTGAGATCAGGAGGAAAGCCTTTTGTAAAGGTCTGCAACGGGTATAAAACACCTGAATTACACTTTCTTCCGAGGGCTGAAAGCGGGACGCTGCCGGCGGTATGTACAACCAGTGTGTGTCCGGCGATGACCAGTGATGAGGCAATCCCCTTTATTGCGGCATCAGTGACGGCAAGTATCAGTATGTCACAGTTGTCGGGTACAGACAAACCGGGCCGCCATTCCGCACCGTGAACTTCAGCCAGCGCCCGGGCGCTGTCGCCTCTGGCTGACGCAACTGACAGTATTGTGTGTCCCGCTGCCTTCAGTCCCGCAGAGAGCGACTCAGCCACATTGCCTGCGCCAATGAAGGATATATTGTATTTCGCCAATTTACATCAGGCTTGAGCAGTTCACTGCGCAACATCACTTACCGTATTCGTATGCTGCAACATTCGTCACGTTGATCTGGTAGATCTTCATGTAACTGTAATAATAAGAGTTGCTTGCGTTCATCAGGTAGTTGCATTCATAAAAATAGGGCCCGGAGATAAGGATCTCCTCTCCCTGGCTGAACTTTGTAAGCTCGCTCATCCACGCTGAAGGATTGCAGAAATAATAGACTGAATAGTTGTCCCAGATCGGTGAGAAACGGGCAGTCTTGGTTTCGGCATCATAGGAGATGTAGACATGTGTCAGTGCCAGTGTATCGAGTGCATCGCCATCGCATCCGCACTTGTGCTGTTTCTTGCAACCCCCCGCCATTATGGCTCCTGTGATTATCAGGAGAGCCAGAATTATATTAGCCAGTATCCGGTTTCTTTTCATGAATTTGCCTTTTATCCACCTGCAAAATAAAGCTTATTTTCCGTCTCTGCAAAAAAGAAAGCCGGATGAATGATCAACCGGCTCATCTTCAAGTTGTTCGTAAATCATGCCTGGGCAGTAGGTCCTCCAAAAGTGATCGGCATTACCGGTCCGGAGCCCTTCACCTCGCGGATAGGCCCGTGAACGGCCTCATACTTTGAGATGTTGTCACTGAGGGCAGCCACAAAACGCTTGGCATGCTCAGGTGTGAGGATGATCCTTGACTTTACCTTCGACTTGGGTACGCCGGGCATAATACGTATGAAGTCAATGACAAACTCTGCGGGTGAGTGGGTGATGACTGCCAGGTTCGAATATACACCCTCGGCAACCTCCTCGCTCAGTTCAATGTTGAACTGGCCCTGGTTCTTGTTCTCTGCCATAATATTAATGTTTAATCCTGTTCAACCTCGCTGGTGCTCTGTCCGGCATGAACAAGTGATTCATAGTCGTCAAGGGAACCCACGATGATATTATTGTACTCCCTGAGGCCCGTTCCGGCCGGGATAAGATGTCCGACGATAACATTCTCCTTCAGTCCTTCGAGGAAGTCAATCTTACCCAGGATGGCTGCTTCGTTCAGTACCTTTGTAGTTTCCTGGAATGAAGCTGCCGAGAAGAAGCTGTTTGTCTGCAGTGCGGCACGGGTTATACCCTGCAGCACCTGCTGCGAGGTTGCCGGTACAGCATCCCTTGCCTCTATCAGTTTGAGGTCACGGCGCCTGAGCAACGAGTTTTCGTCTCTCAGCTTGCGGGCGGTGATCACCATCCCTGCCCTCAAATTCTGGCTGTCACCCGGTTCAAGAACTATCTTCTTGCCATAAACCCAGTCGTTCTCATCCATGAATTCCAGCTTGTCAACAACCTGTCTTTCAAGGAATTTGGTGTCACCCGGATCAATTATCTCCACCTTGCGCATCATCTGTCTGACGATGATCTCAAAGTGCTTGTCATTGATCTTCACACCCTGGAGACGGTATACCTCCTGAATCTCGTTGACAATGTACTCCTGAACTTTTGTCGGGCCCTTGATTGCAAGTATGTCAGATGGCGTTATGGCGCCGTCAGATAGCGGTATACCTGCCCTGACATAGTCATTCTCCTGAACAAGGATCTGCTTCGAGAGTGGTACAAGATACTTCTTCATCTCTCCTGATTTGGAGGTGATTGTTATCTCCCTGTTGCCCCTCTTAATCTTGCCGTAGGTCACCTCGCCGTCAATCTCAGTCACTATGGCCGGGTTCGACGGGTTACGGGCCTCGAAGAGCTCGGTGACACGCGGCAGACCACCGGTGATGTCACCTGACTTACCCACTGCCCTTGGTATCTTCACAATGGTATCGCCGGCCTCAACAGCCTTGTTCAGGTCAGTCACCAGGTGAGCTCCCACGGGCAGGTTGTATGATTTGATCTCCACTCCTTCAGCAGACATGATCTTGATGGTCGGGTTCTTGGTCTTATCCCTGCTCTCAATGATCACCTTCTCCTTGAAGCCTGTCTGCTCATCAGACTCTTCACGGAAGGTCACCCCTTCAATAAGGTGATCA
This sequence comes from uncultured Rikenella sp., assembly GCA_964455705.1. Classification (GTDB taxonomy): domain Bacteria; phylum Bacteroidota; class Bacteroidia; order Bacteroidales; family VadinHA17; genus SR-FBR-E99. The sequence continues at coordinate 24,933 of CAYVYM010000027.1, read as the reverse complement.
AAGGCCACTTTACCTGCCACCTCAGAGATGATGACAGCATTGAACGGATCCCATTCGCAGATGAGTTCTCCCTTCTGAACCTCCTGGTTGGCCTTGATGTAAAGCTTGCTGCCGTAAGGTATTGTGTGTGTTGTCAGGGCAATGCCTGTCTTCTTGTCAATGATCCTCAGCTCTCCCAGTCGTCCGATGACCACATCCACCTTACCCTTCTCCGGGTCTTTCTTGACGACGGTCCTCACCTCCTCGATGACGGCTATACCGCCGTATCTAGCAATGAGGCTTGATTCCGTTGTGATGTTCGAAGCGGTTCCACCCACGTGGAATGTACGAAGTGTAAGCTGTGTCCCGGGCTCCCCGATGCTCTGGGCAGCTATCACACCTGTAGCCTCACCCTTCTGGACCATTCGGCCCGTAGCCAGGTTACGGCCGTAACACTTGGCACAGACACCCTTTTTCGATTCGCACGTAAGAACCGAACGGATCTCAACCTGTTCAATGGGTGACTCGTCTATGCGGTTTGCCACATCCTCTGTTATCTCCTCCCCGGCAGGCGAAATAAGCTCGCCGGTAAGAGGGTTATAGATGTCATGGACGGTTGTGCGTCCGAGTATCCTTTCATAGAGTGACTCCACGATCTCCTCGTTGTTCTTGATGGCTGTTGCCACCAGTCCGCGCAGCGTACCACAGTCTTCTTCAGTTATGATCACATCCTGAGAGACGTCTACGAGACGGCGGGTAAGGTAACCTGCGTCAGCGGTCTTCAGGGCGGTGTCGGCAAGACCCTTACGGGCACCGTGAGTGGAAATGAAGTACTCAAGCACCGAGAGTCCCTCCTTGAAGTTTGAGAGGATAGGGTTCTCAATGATCTCCGAACCTGAAGCGCCAGACTTCTGAGGTTTGGCCATAAGGCCCCTCATGCCTGAGAGCTGGCGGATCTGCTCCTTCGAGCCCCTCGCACCTGAGTCAAGCATCATGTAGACCGAGTTGAAGCCCTGCTTATCGTTTGACAGCTGCTTCATCAGGCTCTGCGTCAGACGTGCGTTCACATGTGTCCAGATGTCAATGATCTGGTTATACCTCTCATTGTTTGTAATGAAGCCCATGCTGTAGTTGGAGAGCACCTCTTCAACCTGTTCGTAACCCTCCTGAACGAACATCTCCTTCTCCTGGGGAATGATGACGTCGTCAAGGTTGAATGACAGGCCGCCGGTGAAGGCCATGCGGAACCCGAGGTCCTTGATGGCATCAAGGAAGTCTGCGGTCTTGGCCGTGCCGGCCTTCTTCAGTACGTTCCCGATGATATCCCTCAGTGATTTTTTGGTCAGGAGCTCGTTGATGAACCCAACCTCTTCAGGCACGAACTCATTGAAGAGCACGCGGCCGACAGTTGTCTCAATAATATGGTTCACCTTCTGTCCGTCTACTACGTCATCAACCTTTACATTGATAACGGCATGGAGGTCTATCTTGCTCTCATTGTATGCTATGCGCACCTCTTCATGCGAATAGAATGTTGATCCCTCGCCCTTGACCTTGATTGTCTCCGTGCTCTTGCGGGCCTTGGTTATGTAGTATAACCCGAGTACCATGTCCTGTGATGGAACCGTGATAGGCGCGCCGTTGGCCGGGTTCAGGATGTTGTGTGATGCCAGCATCAGCATCTGTGCCTCAAGTATGGCCGCGTTGCCCAACGGGAGGTGCACTGCCATCTGGTCACCGTCGAAGTCGGCGTTGAATGCTGTACAGACAAGCGGGTGAAGCTGTATAGCCTTACCTTCTATGAGCTTGGGCTGGAAGGCCTGTATACCGAGCCTGTGAAGTGTCGGGGCACGGTTGAGCATGACGGGATGGCCCTTGAGGACATTCTCAAGTATATCCCACACGACGGGATCCTTGCGGTCAACGATCTTCTTCGCGCTCTTGACTGTCTTGACGATGCCGCGTTCAATGAGCTTGCGTATCACAAAAGGCTTGTAGAGCTCGGCTGCCATGTCTTTGGGAATACCTGTCTCATGAAGCTTGAGCTCCGGACCGACAACGATCACCGAACGGGCCGAATAGTCAACCCTCTTGCCGAGAAGGTTCTGACGGAAGCGTCCCTGCTTGCCCTTGAGGCTGTCAGAGAGCGACTTCAGGGGCCTGTTGGCGTCGGTCTTGACAGCATTGGCCTTACGCGAGTTGTCAAAGAGCGAGTCGACTGCCTCCTGGAGCATCCTCTTCTCATTGCGGAGGATCACCTCGGGGGCCTTGATCTCAATGAGTCTCTTGAGTCGGTTGTTGCGTATTATCACCCTGCGGTACAGGTCGTTGAGGTCGCTTGTGGCAAAACGGCCGCCATCAAGAGGTACAAGAGGCCTCAGTTCAGGCGGTATGACCGGAACAATCTTCACGATCATCCACTCAGGCCTGTTGATGTTCTTAGATTCCCTGAATGCCTCCACCACCTGCAGCCTTTTGAGAGCCTCGCTCTTGCGCTGCTGTGATGTCTCAGAGTTTGCACGGTGGCGCAGCGAATAGGAGAGCTCATCAAGGTCAAGCTTGTTCAGCAGCTTGTAGAGAGCCTCGGCTCCCATCTCGGCGATGAACTTGTCAGGATGATCATCATCAAGATACTGGTTTTCCTTTGGCAGTGTCTCAACGATCTCCATATACTCTTCCTCGGAAAGGAAATCGAGGTATTTGACGCCGTCAACGGCTTTTACGCCGGGATTGATGACAACATACCTCTCATAATAGATGATGCTGTCAAGCTTCTTTGTCGGCAGTCCCAGCAGGTAGCCGATCTTGTTCGGCAGCGACCTGAAGTACCATATATGAGCTACGGGCACCACCAGCGAGATGTGTCCCATGCGCTCGCGCCTGACCTTCTTCTCCGTGACCTCCACTCCGCAGCGGTCGCAGACGATACCCTTGTAGCGTATCCTCTTGTACTTTCCGCAGTGGCACTCATAGTCCTTGACCGGTCCGAAGATCCTCTCGCAGAAGAGGCCGTCACGTTCAGGCTTATAGGTACGGTAGTTTATTGTCTCAGGCTTCAGGACCTCGCCGCTTGACTTGTCAAGGATCTCTTCGGGCGATGCCAGCCCTATCGATATCTTCGTGTAGCTGGTCTTCTGTTTGTTATCCCTTCTGAATGACATATATTTTATCTTTTTTTACTATTTGTGTACCCGGCTTAATTATTCAAGGTTGATGCTCAGTCCCAGCCCGCGCAGTTCATGCAGGAGCACGTTGAGCGACTCGGGGATGCCCGGCATGGGCATCGGTTCACCCTTGACAATAGCCTCGTATGCCTTGGCTCTTCCTATCACATCATCAGACTTGATGGTGAGTATCTCCTGGAGGATGTGTGCCGCACCGAATGCTTCCAGTGCCCATACCTCCATCTCTCCGAACCTCTGGCCTCCGAACTGTGCCTTGCCTCCGAGAGGCTGCTGGGTGATGAGCGAGTAGGGCCCTATTGAACGGGCATGCATCTTGTCATCAACCATGTGGCCCAGCTTGAGCATATAAATCATGCCCACAGTAGCCGGCTGGTCAAACCTCTCACCGGTGCCACCGTCATAGAGATAGGTGGTTCCGTTGCGCGGTATGCCTGCTTTTTCCGTCAGGTCATTGATCTCTGACTGCTTCGCACCATCGAAGATAGGTGTCGAGAACTGCATCCCAAGCTCCTTGCCTGCCCATCCCAGGACAGTCTCATAGATCTGTCCGAGGTTCATTCGTGAAGGCACGCCGAGAGGGTTCAGAACGATATCCACAGGGGTGCCGTCAGCGAGGAATGGCATGTCTTCTGCACGTACTATCTTGGCAACGATACCCTTGTTACCGTGACGGCCGGCCATCTTGTCACCTACCCTGATCTTGCGCTTCTTGGCAATATAGACCTTGGCAAGCCTTACTATCCCGGCAGGCAGTTCATCACCGATAGTGATATTGTACCTCTTCCGCTTGTAGAGACCGTCTACCTCCTTGTACTTGATTATGTAGTTGTGGAGAAGCTGCTTGATGCTGTCATTCTTCTTCTTGTCAGTAGTCCACTTGTTCGGGTTGATGTTCAGAAAGTCAATCTCCTGCAGTTGCTTCAGCGTGAATTTTGCTCCCTTGGGGATGACATCGACATTGAGGTAATCCTTCACGCCCTGTGACGTCTTGCCGTTAACCAGGATAAAGAGCTTGTCTACCAGCCTGGCCTTCAGATCGTCTGCCGACCTGTTAAAGTCCGCGTCTATCTTGTCAAGGAGAGGCTTCTCAGCTGTCTTGGCCTTGCGGTCCTTGATAGCCCTGGTGAACAGTTTCTTGTCAATAACCACTCCTTCGAGTGACGGTCCGGCCTTAAGTGACGCATCCTTCACATCGCCTGCCTTGTCTCCGAAGATAGCCCTGAGGAGTTTCTCCTCCGGTGACGGGTCTGATTCGCCCTTGGGAGTGATCTTGCCAATGAGTATGTCACCCGGCCTTATCTGTGCACCAATGCGTATAAGCCCGTTCTCATCGAGGTTCTTTGTTGCCTCTTCGCTGACGTTGGGTATGTCAGAGGTAAGCTCCTCCATACCGCGCTTGGTGTCGCGCACCTCCAGGAGGTACTCGTCAATATGCACCGAGGTGAAGATGTCTTCCTGAACCACCCTTTCGCTGAGCACAATTGCATCCTCGAAGTTGTATCCCTTCCATGGCATGAATGCCACCTTCAGGTTACGTCCGAGAGCCAGCTCACCGCTCTTTGTGCCATACCCTTCGGTGAGTACCTGTCCCTTCACCACCTTCTCACCCTTCTTAACGATAGGTATCAGATTGATTGTAGTGTTCTGGTTTGTCTTATGGTATTTTGGCAGATTGTAGCGTTTGACGTCGTCGTCAAAGCTGACGAACTTCTCCTCGTCGGAACGGCTGTACCTGATTACGATCTCGTCTGCGTCAACAAATTCAACCACACCGTCTCCTTCGGCCACTATCAGTATCCTGGAGTCTTTTATCACCTGTGCCTCGAGGCCGGTGCCCACTATAGGAGCTTCAGGCCTCACCAGCGGTACCGCCTGGCGCATCATGTTTGATCCCATGAGTGCGCGGTTGGCATCGTCATGCTCAAGGAAGGGGATCAGTGATGCGGCGATGGAGGCTATCTGGTTAGGTGCCACGTCCATCATCTGCACCTTGGAGATCTCCTCGTAAGGATAATCAGCTCCGAGCCTTGATTTGGCCCTGGGATTGGTAAAGGTGCCGTCATCATTCAGCGGGGCGTTAGCCTGTGCCACGGTGAGATACTCCTCGTCCTCGGCAGTAAGCCACCTGACGGTGTCATTATCAAGATCAACCTTGCCTTCAACAACGTCGCGGTAGGGCGTCTCAATGAAGCCGAGATTGTTGATCTTGGCATAGACGCATAGCGATGAGATAAGACCGATGTTCGGACCTTCGGGTGTCTCTATGGGACAGAGACGACCGTAGTGCGTGTAATGCACGTCACGGACCTCGAAGCCCGCGCGTTCGCGAGAAAGACCGCCGGGACCGAGGGCTGAGAGACGACGCTTGTGGGTCATCTCCGCCAGCGGGTTGGTCTGGTCCATGAACTGCGACAGCTGGTTGGTGCCGAAGAATGAGTTTATCACTGATGAGAGCGTCTTTGAATTAATGAGGTCAACAGGGGTAAATACCTCGTTGTCTCTTACGTTCATGCGCTCACGTATTGTCCGCGCCATACGTGCCAGACCGACACTGAACTGTGCCGATAGCTGTTCGCCGACGGTACGCACCCTCCTGTTACTCAGGTGGTCTATGTCGTCTACATCTGTCTTCGAGTTGATGAGCTCGATGAGGTAACGGATAATGGCGATTATGTCCTCCCTGGTGAGGATCTTTGTGTCCATGGGAATCTCGAGGTTCAGCTTACGGTTGATGCGGAAGCGTCCAACCTCGCCAAGGTCATAGCGTTTGTCTGAGAAGAAGAGTTTGTCAATGACATCGCGGGCGGTAGCCTCATCAGGCGGCTCGGCGTTGCGCAGCTGCCTGTAGATGTACAGCACTGCCTCTTTCTCGGAGTTGCAGGGGTCTTTCTGCAGTGTATTGTAAATGATAGCGAAATCAGAGAGGCTCATATCCTCACGATGAAGCAGGATAGACTTGGCCCCTGAGTCAACTATCGGGTCAACATGTTCATTCTCAATGACTGTCTCCCTGTCAAGCACCACTTCGTTACGCTCAATAGAGACAACCTCGCCGGTGTCCTCATCAACGAAATCCTCCACCCATGTGCGGAGCACCCTGGCTGCCAGCTTTCGGCCGACAAGTTTCTTGATGCTTACCTTCGAGACCTTATGTTCCTCTGCGAGGTTGAAGATCTCAAGAATATCCTTGTCGCCCTCAAAGCCAATAGCCCTGAGCAGGGTTGTGACAGGCAGCTTCTTCTTCCTGTCTATGTAGGCATACATCACGTTGTTGATGTCAGTGGCAAACTCGATCCATGATCCCTTGAAGGGGATTATTCGTGCAGAATAGAGTTTGGTACCGTTGGCGTGTATGCTCTGTCCGAAGAAGACACCCGGTGATCTGTGAAGCTGTGAGACGACAACCCTCTCTGCGCCATTGATGACAAATGTGCCACGGTCAGTCATATAGGGAATCACACCCAGGTATACATCCTGGATGACGGTATCAAAATCTTCATGCTCGGGGTCGGTGCAGTAAAGCTTCAGTTTTGCCTTCAGAGGAACACTGAAGGTCAGGCCTCTCTCGATACACTCATCAATTGTGTAGCGCGGAGGGTCAATTGAATAATCCAGGAACTCGAGCACGAAGTTGTTCCTGGTGTCGGTTATCGGGAAGTTCTCCATGAAGACCTGATAAAGGCCCTCTCTCCTCCTGTTCTCGGGTGTGGTGCCAAGCTGAAAAAACTCGGCGAAAGATTTTAACTGAATCTCAAGAAAGTCAGGGTATTCAAGCTGAGCTTTCTTTGATGCGAAACTTACGCGTTCGATATTTTTTGAGGACATTGATGGTAGGATTTAGTGAACTTATGAAAAATGACAAAAAGGCTTAGTTCCGCCTGGTGGCGGAACTAAACCTGTAAACCCGGTTATCAGGTATAACTTATTTAAGTTCAACTTCAGCTCCTGATTCTTCCAATGTTTTCTTAATGTTCTCCGCCTCTTCCTTTGAAACACCTTCTTTCACGGCGCCGGGAGCGGCATCAACTACAGCTTTGGCTTCTTTCAGGCCAAGGCCGGTGAGATCTTTCACCAGCTTGACTATCTGAAGCTTCTGGGGACCAGCACCCTTGAGGATGACATCAAATGTGGTCTTCTCAGCTACTACAGGAGCGTCAGCGGCAGCGGGGGCTGCAACTGCAACTGCTGCTGCTGCTGGCTCAATGCCATACTCGTCTTTCATTATTTTTGCAAGCTCATTAACCTCTTTCACGGTTAAGTTCACCAACTCTTCTGCAAATTTCTTAAGATCTGCCATTTTTATAGGAATTTTAATTTGATTAACTTGTGATTACTACTTTTTTGAAAGTGTTTCCAGAACACCATGAATTTTTGAACCGCCTGACTGGAGCGCGGAGATAACATTCTTCGCGGGCGACTGCAGAAGCATGATGATATCACCGATGAGTTCTTCTCTTGACTTGAGTGCCACGAGGGTCTCAAGCAGGTTGTCACCGAGATATACCGATTCTTCTATAAATGCGCCTTTTATCAGGGGTTTAGGATGCGATTTACGGAAATCCCTGATCATTTTTGCAGGAGTATTTCCGTTATTCGAGAACATTACAGCAGTGGAACCCTTCAGCACGGGGAACAATTCTCCGCACTCAAGTCCGGCCTGCTCCAGGGCTCTCTTCAGGTGGGTGTTTTTAACGACAACCAGTTTTATCTGGTTCTCGAAGCACTTCCTTCTGAGATCACTGGTATCAGCAGCGTTGAGCTGTGCAGTGTCAGTCAGGTAAAAGTGACTGTACTCCTTCAGGGTATCAGCCAGGCTGTTTATGATATCGGTTTTTTCGTCTCTTCTCATAATCTCTCTGAATTTTCTGTTTCAGTTAAACATCAAGGCTCTTGGGATCAATTTTCATTCCCGGGCTCATTGTGCTTGAGAGGAATATACTTCTTATGTAAGTTCCTTTCGCCGAGGCGGGTTTGAGTTTGTTGATCATAAAGAGGAATTCTCTTGCGTTTTCAACGATCTTATGAGGTTCAAAGGATACTTTTCCGATGGAAGCATGGACAATACCGGCTTTATCTACTTTAAAGTCGATTTTACCCTGCTTAACCTCCCTGACAGCCTTACCGATCTCCATGGTCACCGTTCCGCTCTTGGGGTTCGGCATGAGACCACGTGGACCGAGTACTCGTCCCAACTGACCTATCTTACCCATCACTGAGGGCATAGTAATGATAACATCGATATCCGTCCAGCCGCCTTTGATCTTTTCAACCCACTCATCGAGCCCCACATGATCAGCTCCGGCTTCTTTTGCTTCAGCCTCCCTGTCAGGGGTGACCAGGGCGAGAACCCTGACCTCCCTGCCTGTGCCGTTAGGAAGGGAAACGACACCGCGAACCATCTGGTTCGATTTGCGCGGGTCAATTCCCAGTCTTACGTCAATATCAACTGAGGCATCAAACTTTGTTGTCGTGATATCTTTTACCAATGCTGCCGCTTCTGTCAAAGTATAGAGTTTGCCATGCTCGATCTTCTCGAGTACAAACTTCTGATTCTTGGTAAGCTTAGCCATTTCTATTCACTTAGTTAGTTATTTACCGGGGAATGCACCTGTGACGGTGATACCCATACTTCGGGCTGTGCCAGCCACCATCTTCATCGCGGATTCGAGGGTAAAGCAGTTTAAGTCCTGCATCTTATCCTCTGCAATAGTCTTTACCTGGTTCCACGATATTGATGCTACCTTGTTGCGGTTGGGCTCAGGTGAGCCTTTCTTTACCTTGGTTGCCTCAATAATCTGAACTGCAACAGGAGGGGTCTTGGTGACAAAATCAAATGATTTGTCTTTATATACTGTGATGATCACCGGTATGACCTTACCTGCCTTGTCCTGTGTTCGGGCATTGAACTGTTTGCAAAACTCCATGATATTCACACCTTTGGAGCCCAGTGCAGGGCCTACGGGTGGAGATGGATTGGCTGCTCCGCCTTTAATCTGTAATTTGATTAATCCAGCAACTTCTTTTGCCATAATTAAAAATTTGCATTGTTTATAGCGAGAGCATGACGGCCGCTTAAGGAAGCATTATAATTCACGGCTGTCAATTTCATTAATTACCTAATTTTCTTTCTCTACCTGCATGAAGCTGAGTTCGAGCGGGGTCTTGCGTCCGAAGATCTTGACCATCACTTTCAGCTTCCGCTTCTCTTCATTGACCTCTTCTATCACTCCTGAGAAGCTGTTGAAGGGGCCGTCTATTACCTTTACCGTCTCGCCCACCACGAACGGAACGTTGAGTTCCTCTTCGCTGGCTGCCAGTTCATCTACTTTGCCAAGGATACGGTTAATCTCTGTCTTCCGTATCGGTGTCGGTTCGCCCGACTGTGTCCCCAGGAAACCGAGGACATTTGGTATGTTGCGCAACACATGGGGGACTTCACCCACCAGGGCGGCTTCAACGATGATGTAACCCGGAAAGAATGTACGCTCCTTGCTCACCTTCTTGCCTGCCCTGATCTGGTAGACCTTCTCCGTAGGTATCAGCACCTGGGTGATGTAATCCTGAAGCTTCAGGCGCACGATCTCATTCTCAAGGTATTCCTTGACCTTCTTCTCCTTGCCGCCTATAGCCCTGAGCACATACCACTTCTTAACGATTTCACTCATCTGTGACCGCAATGATTTTTAATATAATAAACCATAAATCAGACCCATCACCCTCTCAAAGATGAAATCCATGGCCCAGATGACAAGGGCAAGGATTATTGAAGTGATAAGCACAAGGGTTGCGCTTCCCTGGAGCTCACCCCATGCAGGCCACGTCACCTTGTGTACGAGTTCGTTATATGATTCTTTAAAGTAAGTTGCTATCTTCATAGTTAGACTCCGATTTAGCACGGGAGGAGAGACTCGAACTCCCGACACCTGGTTTTGGAGACCAGTGCTCTACCAACTGAGCTACACCCGTGTACATTTTGATGGTAACCGTGCGCCTGCGCGTACGGTTACCATATATATATTATTTAATAGGCCTTAGGTGATGATATCAACTACAGCGCCTGCACCAACTGTACGTCCACCTTCGCGGATTGCGAAGCGGAGGCCCTTGTTGATTGCAACCGGGTAGATGAGCTCAACGGTTATGGTTACGTTGTCACCCGGCATCACCATCTCTGTTCCTTCGGGGAGTTTGATCTCGCCTGTGATATCAAGGGTACGGAGATAGAACTGGGGACGGTAATTGTTGTGGAACGGGGTATGACGGCCGCCTTCCTCCTTCTTCAAAACGTAAACCTCAGCCCTGAACTTGGTATGGGGTGTTATTGAACCAGGCTTGGCAAGAACATGACCTCTTTTGATCTCTTTCTTGTCAACGCCGCGGAGGAGCAGACCGACGTTGTCACCTGCTTCGCCCTGATCGAGGATCTTGCGGAACATCTCAACGCCTGTACATACTGACTTGCGTTTCTCTGCACCCAGGCCCACTATCTCAAGCTCGTCTCCCGTATGAACCATACCGGTTTCGATACGGCCCGTGGCCACTGTACCGCGGCCAGTGATTGAGAATACATCTTCAACCGGCATGAGGAACGGCTTTTCATTCTCGCGCGGAGGGATTGGTATAAACGAGTCAACTGCATCCATCAGTTCCATGACCTTATCTTCCCACTTGGCTTCACCGTTCATGGCACCGAGGGCTGATCCGCGGATGACGGGAGCATTGTCACCGTCGAACTTGTAGAAAGTCAGAAGGTCACGTACTTCCATTTCAACGAGGTCTATCAGTTCCTCATCGTCAACCAGGTCAACCTTGTTCAGGAACACAACGATCTTCGGCACGTTCACCTGACGTGCAAGCAGGATATGCTCACGTGTCTGGGGCATCGGGCCGTCAGTTGCGGCAACAACGATGATGGCGCCGTCCATCTGGGCAGCACCCGTAACCATGTTCTTGACATAGTCAGCGTGACCCGGACAGTCAACGTGCGCATAGTGACGGTTCGCCGTTGAATACTCAACGTGAGCCGTGTTGATCGTAATACCCCTCTCCTTTTCCTCGGGAGCATTGTCGATTGAGTCAAAGTCCCTGATTTCTGAGAGACCTTTCTTAGCGAGAACCATCGTAATAGCCGCTGTCAGGGTGGTCTTGCCGTGGTCGACGTGACCGATCGTACCAATGTTTACGTGTGGCTTCGACCTGTCAAATTTTTCTTTTGCCATAACTAAAAGCTTATTAAATTAAATTTACATCCAAAATCATTTGAGCCGATGATGAGAGTTGAACTCATGACCCCTTCCTTACCAAGGAAGTGCTCTACCCCTGAGCTACATCGGCATAGTGAGCGGGAGACGGAATTCGAATCCGCGACCCTTAGCTTGGAAGGCTAATGCTCTACCAACTGAGCTACTCCCGCTTATATCTATAAACCGGCACCCGGGTTCCCCTGAGGGTCTTGAGTGCATTGATACTTACTCTGTTAAGAAGTGGGGAGAGCAGGATTCGAACCTACGAAGTCTTCAGACAACAGATTTACAGTCTGCCCCAGTTGGCCACTTTGGTATCTCCCCTTCCTAGCAGAGCATGCCTGGTTAGACATACACTTACTCATCACATAATGAGCCGATGAAGGGATTCGAACCCCCGACCTGCAGATTACAAATCAGCTGCTCTGGCCAACTGAGCTACATCGGCTTTTGAAAGAACGACCGATTTCTGAGAAATTACCCTCAAAAATCGGTTTGCAAATGTAGGAATTAAAAATTCAAATCTCAAAAATAATCTGAAGTTTTTTTGGAAGGGTGATCCTACTCCCCGCGCAACTTGCTTTTCTGTTTGACTATCTGCCGCTTAAGGGCTGCAACAACCATATCAGTGGCTTCTTCAAAGGATTTGCTCTGCTTGCGCGCAAAAAGCGGCCCTCCCGGATACTCTACCTTGATCTCCGTGACCTTGTTCTCGCGCTCCTCATCATGGTCTAACTTCAGGAACACCTCTGCATTGACAATGTCATCACTTAGATTGGATAATTTGTTTACCTTAAGTGTAACAAAGTCAAGCAACTTCTTGTCAGCATCAAACCTGATTGAATGGATCTGAATGTTCATGTCGGTACCTCCTGTTGTTTTGTTGATTATGCTCTCGGATGAGCCTGTTTATATACTTTTTTTAACTTTTCAAAGGTATTGTGGGTGTACACCTGGGTGGCTGACAGGCTGGCATGGCCCAGCAGCTCCTTGATCGAGTTCAGGTCAGCCCCGTGATTGAGCATGTGCGTGGCAAAGGTGTGCCGGAGTACATGCGGGCTCTTCTTCTCAATCGTGGTCACCATAGAGAGATATCTCGTCACTATGTTGTAAACACTCTTGTCGTACATTTTGTTTCCCCTGGCAGTGACAAAAAACCAGTCGCCCGGGAGGCCCTCCTCCTTCCGCGATGAAAGATACAACTGCAGCGATTTAATGAAGCTGGCGGTAAGGGGAATAACCCTCTGCTTCCCGCGCTTACCCGTAACCCTCACCTGCCCCGAGGAGAGATCCACATCCTCATCCCGCAGGTTAATCAGTTCCGACCTCCTCATGCCAGTAAGATACAAAAATTCCACGATAGTCCTGTCGCGAAAACCTGAAAAATTATCCCCGAACTTAAATTCGTCAAGCAGCCTGTCAAGCGACTCCTCCGCGACAAAGACCGGGAGACGCCTGCTCTTCTTCGGAAGCTTTACACCCGACATCGGGTCGGCACTGCTCATGCCGTGCCTGCGGAGATAACGGAAGAAAGCCCTGAGGGCCGACATCTTACGGTGGACAGTACCGGTTGCCGCACCTCCCTCCAACAATGAGACCATCCACCCCCGCACGTCGGCCGCAGTGACGGAAACAACATCGGCTCCGGGATTATTATCCCTGAGCCAAATGTAAAACTGATCCAGGTCGTTCTTGTAGGAAGTAACTGTGTGCCGTGAATAGCGCTTCTCGGTACGGATGTATTTCAGGAACGATTCCTTTCTGTCCATAAAAGGAACCTTTTGGTTTATGATATTTTAAAAAGGCAGGCAGTAGCGCGACTACTCCTCTTCCTGCTGCAACTGCTGAACATATACGGCCTTCTTTATCTCTTCCCTGCGGCGTACCGAGGGTTTGATAAAAGCCTGACGCGATCTGAGTTCACGGATGACACCCGTCTTCTCAAATTTCCTCTTGAATTTCTTCAGAGCCCTGTCGATGTTCTCGCCTTCTTTTACCGGTACTATAATCATACTGATTCTTTGTGTTTAAACGAGCCGCAAAATTAACACCTCTGAAATTCATTTCAAAACTTTTGATGAAATAAATTCATAATCAGTGCCGGTAACCCCCGGAGAAGGTCTTACATAGGGAGCCATTCGCTCAGCCTGCCTGGCTGTGAGAACATTCTCCATGACCATTGATCCGAGGGTCAGGGGGGCTTCAGCGAGAGTCCTGTACCTGGAAATAAGCCTCGCAACTTCATAACCTACATAGGGATGACGGGCAAGATCACCGAATGAAGCGCTGTCAAGTACCAGAGGCGACACTGAATCAAGGGTGACAGTCACCATAGGGAGAATAAGGCTTACCACGGAGCTGTCTATACCGTACACCTCAGTGAGCTGACTGCCGTCGACGAAGCCTCCAAGAAGATTGCGGTACTTTATGATCCTCGTCGCGAGTACAGGTCCGATGCCCGGTAGTATTTCCAGCTCAACGGCACCGCTCAGGTTCAGGTCGATCAGCGGTGCCGGCGCCTCTGCCTCTCCGGAGGAAGCCGCGGGTTTGAATGACCTGTCGTATTTTACACCGGGATTTGTCACGGCCCCACGGGCTTTCATTCCCCCGGAGGCATTGTCCTCATAGTGATCCTTAATAATAATATATGGAATAAGCCGGGCTGCCGTGGCTGAGTCCAGCCCGTACACCCTTACAATCTCCTCCGGTCTTCTGAACCGTGCCCCGGCGCCGCGGTAGTTGATCAGAGTAGCGGCCTGCCTTTCAGTGAGGCCCAGCAGCAGCAAATCGTCGTAAGAGACCGTGTTGGGGTCAAAGGTGAACAGCGCCGCGACGGACTGAACCTCTCCGGCGCTGTCCTTAAGGCCGGTTGCCGGCTCCGTGAGTGAAATGATATCGTCAGGCACCTCGCCCGGTCTGAAGGCGGTAAGTCTCACCGCCAGCAGCACAACAAGCATCGCCGAAAGCACGTAGGTGCCCCGCCTTTCGCGGCGGTCAAAACCGAACAGCCCGGCAGAAATCTTCTTCAGTGACTTCACCTGTAATACAGCAAGACGACATGAAAGGTAGGAAATAAACGAATACTTGTCAAGTGATTTGCGATTTGCGATTAAACACTCCCCTTAACAGACAATCGAAAATCGACAGTTGACACTTCTAGAACGGATAACCGATTCCGATCACCATCGTCAGATCAGACTTCCGGTCAAAGGTGCCGCTCAACGGGATCCATTTGGTGCCTTCTGTGGCCTGGGGATCACGCAGCTTAATTCCGAAATCGGTCCTCAGCAGCACAAATTTGAAATCAAACCTCAGGCCAAGACCTGACCCGACGGCAATCTCATCGAGGAACGTGTTGAACCTGAACAGGCTTCCGGGCCGGTCTTCATCCGGCCTGACTGTCCATATGTTACCGGCATCGATGAATGTCGCCCCCTCGAGGATCCAGAAGAGCTTGAACCGGTATTCTATATTGGCCTCCAGTTTCATGTCGGCTGTGAGATTAATGAATGAGCTCTCCGGCATCGGGTATGAACCCGGACCGAGTGTTCTGGCCACCCACGCCCTGATATCATTTGCCCCACCTCCAAAAAACTGCTCCTCGAACGGCATGACCCTCGAGTTTCCGTAGGCCCATCCTACCCCGGCATAAGCCCTGTAGACGATGCTGCTTGCGGTGTTGATCCTGTAATTGTATGTAGCATCCACCTCTCCCTTCATGAACTGTGCGAAAGGTTGCCCGAAGAGGTGATAGCTGCCATCGGAGGCCATCTCCGCATTCCCCATCCTGTATAACATCGAGAGCATGTTACCGGCAAGGTCCATACCAAGGCGTATGTTCCAGTAATCCCTTGATCTCTGCAACATCTGGTTATTGAAGACATAATTGTACCGTCCGCCTACTATTCTCACGTCACGATAGGAGAAGGACAGATATGAGGTTGTGTCAATCATGGCCTGGAACTCCGGGTCAACATAATGCAGCTTGACCACGTTGAATGACAGTGGATTGATATTATATTTCGTGTATTTGCTCCCGCTCCATGAGTAACCAAGGGTTATGTTGGCAACAGAACGGGCATAGACAGGCACCTTCTGGTAGTTGTAACCCGCCTGCAGTACGGTTCTGGGATCATGCTTCCTGATAAAGTTCTCCTTCCAGGGGTACAGCATGAGGAATTTTGGTATCCTGAGGTTACCCTCGATGCCGTACTGCTGGATGTTGGAGAATCCCGTTGTACCTTCGGTCAGGGTTTCATATGCCCCCTTCAGTTTCATGGTGAAGAGCTCAGCGCCGCCGAGGAGGCTTTTGTTCTGGTAAATCAGGTTCAGGGCACCGCCTATATTGCCTCCCGAGTTTGTTCCTTCAAGCTCTACGGTGAACGACTGCCTGCTCATCGGGGTGAGTTGTATGATGCAGTCGAGCATGCCCTCGTTCCTCCTCTCGCCGGGAGTGCTCCCGGCGTCGACATATGACACATTGACGAGCCTGTGGTTCTTGAGGTCAACAAGGTGTGACTCCGTCTGTTCGGCGTTAGTCACGCTGAACAGCGATCCCGGATTAACATACAGCGCCTGTGTCAACACCTCCGGCCTGACTGACAGCTTCCCCGGAGGTGCAACGAAATGGATCCCCTGGAAGAGGGTCGTATCATAGCTTTCAGTGTAGGCCTCACCACCGGTCAGTGACAGCCTGGGATCAAAATCCGGATAGATATAAACATCCCTTATGCGGAACATCCTGTGGTTGTTGTATGTAGTCCGGCCCTGACTGTCGATGGTTGTCCTGCGTGAAACAACATAGTGGACAATGACCTGCCGGCTCATCAGCGCACTGTCAATACGAAAGAAGATATTCTCAGTTGAGAATGCATAAAAACCAACGTCCCTGATAAAGCGTTCAAGTCTTTTCCGCTCACGCTGCAGAAGGTCCACATCATAGATCATCCCTCTCTCTATTGTGCAGTTCACCGTGTCTATCATCACGAGGGGGTGAAGCAAGGTATCCTGGATGTCATAACGTATGTCAGCAATGGTATAGGGCCTTCCCGGATCGATGTCATAGACCACTCTGGCCTCATCTTTATGGAGCCCTACCGTGTCTTCGACCCTGGCATTGAAAAACCCCTTTGACCAAAGGTAGGTTTGCATCTGCCCGGCAGACCGGTCCGCTGCTGCCGGATCAAAGACCACCGGTTCCTCACCTATCCTCCGAAGCCATCCGTGGGGCCACTTATCCTTGTCGATATCGGAAAGGTTATAGAGTCCGAGGTGAAATCTGGTGCCAAAAATCTTCTTATTTGGCTGCTGCCTGATATATGGTTTTATTGCGCTCTTGCTGACTGTCGGGGGAAGAGGATCGCTGCTCTCCTTCAGCACTAGCTCGTTTCTGTTCAGGAGCAGTTCACCGGAGGGCACGTATTTGGTGGGATTGCAGGAAGCTGCCGTGAAAATAATGATCACCAGGACAAATAGTTTGGGATCAGTAATTTTTATATTTGTTCTCTGATGGATCAACTTACCTGTAAGAATGTGCAAGCAAATATACCATTATATACTCTATTATCAATTCCTCAGTCATGCATAAGATGATCACCCGGAGCCAGGTCAAAATGATCCTCTCTCTCCAGAAGAGAAAGGTCAGGGAGGAAGATTCACTTTTTGTCATCGAGGGCGATAAACTTGTGCGTGAGTACATCCTGGCCGGAAACAGGGTTAAGCTTCTTGCCGGCAAGCCGGAATGGATCGACGGAGAGTCAGGCACGGTTACGGAAGGCGCTGACGAGACTGTCACAGTAAGCTATGATGAGCTCAGGCGCATCAGTTCACTAAGAACGCCTCACAATGTACTGGCTGTCGCACCTATGCTCAAAAACGAGTATTCTGACAACCTCCTTGCCGGGAGACTGACGCCTGTCCTCGAGTATGTTCAGGACCCCGGTAACCTGGGAACCATCATACGCATTGCAGCCTGGTTCGGGATGGGGAACATCGTTTGTTCACCCGACTGTGTAGACTTTTACAACCCGAAGGTAATCCAGGCAACCATGGGCGCCTTCATGCATGTTACAGTATGGTACAGACCCCTGGAGGCTTTCCTGGGGAAAGTTGTCAGTGACGGCATCCCGGTCTACGGAGCCACCATGGATGGCCGGTCAGTATATGAGAGTGACCTCGGTGGTGAAGGGATTATTCTTTTTGGAAACGAATCACGAGGCATCTCCGACAGGCTGCTGGGCTATGTCACCAGGAGGATCACCATCCCCGGTCCGGGAAAGCCGCTGGCAGGAATCGAGTCACTTAATGTAAGCATGGCTGCCGCCATCATCTGCTCGGAGTTCGCCAGGAGAAACAAGTCATGAAGTCATAAAGGAATAAAGTCGAAAGTCTGTAAAGTCTGAAGGTCTGAAGGTCTGAAGGTCTGTCGCCCCGCTTTGCGGGGCTCCGTCTTGCACTCTAACTATCTGATTCTTAATTCTCAATTCTTCATTCTTAATTCCGCTACCCTTCCGGCTACCAGCCTTCCGTCAACTGCTGATGAGACGATGCCACCGGCATAGCCGGAACCTTCTCCAGCGGGGTATAACCCATTAATATTTAATGCATTAAGATGTACGGGGTCACGAGGGATACGCACCGGTGATGAGGTCCGCGACTCCACCGCTGCCACCAGTGCTTCGCCAGTCAGGTATCCCTTCATCTTCTTCCCGAAATCCCTGAACCCGTCGCGCAGCCGCAAGGCTATCTCCGGTGGCAGCCACTCGTGCAGCGGTGAGGCTGTCAGCCCTGGGAAATATGACCCCTCCGGCAGCGACGCTGAGGTTCTTCCATCAACAAAATCAGTCAGCCTCTGCGCCGGAGCCCGTTGAGTCATGCCTCCCTCGCTCCAGGCCATCCGTTCAAGAAATTGCTGGTACTCAAGTCCGGCGAGCGGCCCACTGCCAAATCGTACGGCGTCCTCCTCCCTTATCTCAGTGACAATGCCGCTGTTCGCCCACTGTGAGTTGCGTCGCGACGGCGACATGCCGTTCACTACGACCTCACCCGGACTGGTTGCCGAGGGCACCATGAAGCCACCCGGACACATGCAGAATGAGTATACGCCGCGATCGCCTGCCCGGGTCACCAGGCTGTACGCCGCGGCAGGAAGATATTGCCCTCGCGCCTTTCCGTGATACTGTATGCGGTCTATCAGTTCCTGAGGGTGCTCAACCCTTACCCCCATGGCAAAGGGTTTGAATTCCAGCCTCACTCCTTCGGCAGGCAGCATCCGGTAGACATCCCTTGCCGAATGGCCTGTGGCAAGGATGAGATCATCAGCCCTGTAATACTCATCTCCGTTTACAGTCACCCCCCGGAAGGTGCCATTTTCGATTTTCATGCCCGTTATCCGCTTGCCAAACAGTACCTCTCCACCTGCTGAGATTATTGTTTCACGGATCGCCCTTATCACCCCGGGAAGCCTGTCAGTGCCGAGGTGGGGATGCGCTTCATACAGTATAGCCGGGTCAGCCCCGTGCAGAACGAGCAGCTCCAGTACCCGGCGGTTATCGCCCCTCTTTTTTGATCTTGTGTAAAGCTTCCCGTCAGAGAAGGTGCCGGCACCACCCTCGCCGAAACAGTAGTTTGAGTCGGGATCTACTATAAATTTTGTGCTTATGGCAGCCACATCACGCTTGCGTTCTTTCACTTCCCTGCCCCGTTCCAGCACAACGGGCTTCAAACCCGCCTCAATCAGGCACAGCGCCGCAAAAAGACCTGCGGGTCCGCAGCCGGCAATAAGCACCTCTCTGGCGCGTTTAACATCCCTGACCTTTAGTAATGGTATCCCCTCCTCAGGCTCATCGCGGCCAGTCATCTGAACTGTCAGATTGATTTTAATCTGAGGCCTGCGCGCATCCACGGAGCGCCTTATAATACGCATTGTGAAATCATCTCTCCCTGTTTTCCTGGAAATGTAATGCCTGAGTTCATGCTCATCAAAGGCTGTCTGAGGTGGCAGCACCAGGTTCAGCTCCTCAGCCATCGCTATTCAAAATGGAAAGAGAGGACCCATATCTGCGATCTCATTGACTGTATTGCGCTGACATATTCCGGATAACGCTCATCAGGTTCATGCACCAGCACGTCACGCAGGCCGTTGGTCATTTTAGCCTCAATTGTAAGCTTGAAATAGGGAAGGTAAAAGTCAACACCGGCCCCGACCTCATAGTAGAAGTCGGCTCGCTTCAGCCTCATGTAAACGTTCCTCGAGTCGTCATACTCCTTCTTGCCGGCAAGGTCGTACCTGAAATTCATTCCACCTATCACATAAGGCCTTGAGTTGTTGAGCCTCATCCCCTTGGCTTTTAAAAGAAGAGGGAACTCAAGGAATGATGATTCCAGGACCTGTGTCTCACCCCAGAGAACCCCGTCCTCATAAAAATTTATGTTCCGCTGGCCGAATGAAACTCCCGGCAGGAACCTCAGGTCAAGATAGGTTGAGGGACGGAAGTCGGTGACTATCTGTATGTTTAAGCCGGGTTTGAGCGATACAACCTCGGCGATCAGGCCCGATTCACTGGCCATCTTAATTTTGAAATCCATGGTATTGGTGCCCATGCTGAAACCGAAATGCAGCAGTCTCTCGTCGTAATTCGAATCATTTTTGGGTTTCGCTTTCTGAGCTGTCAGCATGACAGGTATCAAAAGAAAGAGAAGTATGGCAGTCAGTTTATTCACAATTACGAAGAGTCCTAAGAAATATAACGATTTTAAACAATATTTGTTGTACCACCGCAATTCATTGCCTGAAACCATAGTAAATACTGGCAATACCTCCCGTAAGTCTTCTCTGTTTCACCTCCCTGAATCCCGCAACAGTCAACAGTTCGAGGAAACGTTCATTGTCGGGAAAAGTCATCACCGAATCAGGCAGGTAGGTATATGCCCCGGGATCCCCTGACACTCTCCTCCCTATTCGCGGAAGCACCCGTTTAAAGTAGAGCCCGTATATCTGTTTCAGCGGGAACCATGCGGGCCTAGAGAACTCCAGAACCATGACCATCCCTCCCGGTCTTATGACCCTGTACATCTCGCGGAGGCCGGTAAGGGTATCTTCAAAATTCCTCACCCCGAAGGCGCACATCGCCACGTCAAATGTTGCGTCGCTGAATTTAATGGCCCGGGAATCCCCCTTAATAAGTGTGATCTTATCTTCGTGACCCATCCGGGCGATCTTCTGTTGGCCCTCTGCAAGCATCTTTGAGCTTATGTCAATCCCTGTGATCTTCCGGGGGCCGAGCCTCACGGCCTCAATGGCAAGGTCTCCCGTCCCGGTTGCCACATCTAGAATTTCCATCGGGCTGATATGAAGGCCGATGAGGCTGACAGCCCTCCGGCGCCAACGCCTGTCTGTGCCTAGTGATAGCATTCGGTTTAGCCTGTCATAATGTCCCGATATTGAATCGAACATCGCCTCGACCTGTTCACGGGGGGCTCCCATATGTTCATTACTTTCAGGCATCATTTTACATTTGAGGGCCAAAGATACCCTTAATAATGTTTAAATTTACCCCTCTGAAACAGATAACCCATGAGAAAAACGGTACTGGTCACAGGCGCAACCTCAGGCATAGGTGAAGCTACTGCAAGGAAATTCGCGGCGGAATCTCACCGGCTGATAATCACAGGAAGGAGGCAGGAGAGGCTTGATGAGCTCTCGGCGCAGCTCACAGCCGGATTCGGCACGGAGGTCCTCTCTCTCTGTTTTGATGTCAGGTCTAAGAGTCAGGTCGACAGTCATCTCGGCACCCTTCCAGATGAGTGGAAAACGATAGATATCCTTGTCAACAACGCTGGGCTGGCGGCCGGATTAGGCCACATTGACAAGGGTGACACTGATGACTGGGACCGTATGATCGACACCAACATCAGGGGGCTGCTTTATGTCACCCGTGCAGTTTCCCCGGGAATGGTCGAGAGGGGCTCCGGACACATAATAAATATAGGCTCAATAGCAGGCAAGGATGTCTATGAGAACGGTTCCGTCTACTGTGCAACAAAACATGCCGTCGACGCCCTCTCCAAAGCCATGCGTATTGACCTCCTGAAGCACGGCATCAAAGTTACCAACATTGCCCCCGGGATGGTAGAGACGGAGTTCTCTCTCGTCCGTTTCCGTGGAGACACCGGGAAGGCAGCGGCAGTTTATACCGGCATTGAGCCTCTCAAAGGGGAAGACATTGCGGAAGCGGTCTATTACTGTGCCAGTGTAGCAGACCACGTATGCATCAATGATCTTGTCATCACCCCGAAGGCACAGGCAAACGCTCTTTATACTCACAAAATAACCAAATAGCCATGATAAGAAACCCATTTGCCACACTCCTGATCCCTGTCCTGCTGTTCATTGCTGCACAGGATCTTACCGGCATCAACACATCCGATACCCGGATGATGTCACAGCCGGCTGCCAGCTCATCGCATATCGCATTCATCTATGCCGAGGACCTCTGGGTCATGAATACTGACGGCTCCGCCCCAAGGCGACTGACGGTGGATGAGGGCATAGAATCTGACCCCTGCTTCTCTCCTGACGGAAAACTGATTGCCTTCAGTGCCCAGTATGACGGCAACACTGACGTGTTCGTCGTTCCGGTTGAAGGTGGCCTGCCTGTGAGGCTAACCTGGCACCCCGGAACTGATATTGTCAGGGACTTCACCCCCGACGGCACCCATGTGCTCTTTACATCACAGCGGTCATCATTCACCAGCAGGTATACTCAGCTCTATACTGTTGCCATCACCGGAGGATACCCCGTTAAGCTGGATATACCAAACGCCTATGATGCAACCTACTCACCTGATGGCAGAAGGATGGCATATAACCCTCTCTATCCGGCCTTCGGACAGTGGAAGAATTACAGAGGAGGTACCATATCAACCATCTGGCTCTTCACCTTTGCTGACCGCTCCGTTGTGAAGATCCCTCAGCCTGACGGAGGGTGCAATGACGTTGAGCCGATGTGGATAGGTGACCGGATCTACTTCCTGAGCGACAGGAACGGCGAGTTTAACCTCTTCTCATATAATGTCATCGGAGGAGAGGTGCAGCAGCTTACCAGTCATGACAATTTCCCGGTGCTGAAAGCCTCGGCCGGAAATGGCATGATAGCATATGAACAGGCAGGCTACCTTCATTCGTTTGACACCGGTACTGGTACCGCAAGGAAGCTGACAGTTGCCATCGCGGCTGACCTCCTTGAACTCAGGCCACGCTATGTGCAGGGTCCTGGTAATATCCGAAGTGCTGACATCTCTCCCACCGGTTCGCGAGTAGTCTTCGGCTACAGGGGAGATATCATCACCCTCCCTGCAGAAAAGGGAGACGCGAGGAACATAACCCTGACTACAGGAACACATGAAAAATTCCCTGCCTGGTCTCCTGATGGTAAGACAATAGCGTACTTTTCCGATGCCACGGGGGAGTACACCCTGCACCTCAGATCCCAGGACGGGAAAGGGGAACCGAAGGTATTCACCCTTCCCGGAACAGGTTTCTATGCCTACCCGGAATGGTCGCCTGACAGCAGGAAAATATGCTTTACAGACAACGCAAGAAACTTGTTCGTACTGGATATCCAGTCAGGAAAAATCAGTAAAATAGCGACTGACGAATTGTATTTCCCGGGTCCGTTCAGAGGCATGTTCGGCGACTGGTCGTCTGATTCCAGGTGGATTGTCTACACCAGGATGATGCCTACGTACTTCAAGGTCGTCTGGCTTTATTCCATTGACCAGCAGAAATCATTCCAGGTAACTGACGGACTGAGCGATGCCTCTGACCCGGTCTTTGATCCCAATGGAGAATTTCTGTATTTCTTCGCCTCAACCGATGCAGGGCCGGTAGTGAACTGGTTCGACCTTTCATCTGCGGATATGAGGAGTACCAACTCTATATACCTCGTTACCCTGAGAAAAGATATCGTATCACCATTTGTTAAAGAGAGCGATGAAGAGAAGGGAACAGCACTGAAGGATGAAGCGGAAAAACCGGCTGCCGATGATGCCGGTAAGACAGGTAAAAAGGATTCAAAAAAAGCTCCTCCACCCGAGGTAAAGGCCGAACAGCTGAAGATCGAAACCGACGGAATCCAGCTCAGGATAGTAAGTGTTCCGGTACCCGCCGGCAATTACTCCGGTCTCGGGGTGGCAGCTACCGGTGAGATCCTCTACATTGTCAGGCCACAGCAGAGACAGGGCGCCTCCACTCTGCGCAGATACATTGTCAAAGACAGGAATGATGAGGAGGTCATGGAGCTTGACAACTACATTGTCTCCGCTGACAGGAAGAAAATGCTCTACAACAAGGGTCAGATATTTGGAATAACTGCAGCCGGGAAGAAGCCGGAACCCGGAAAGGGGGTCCTCAATATTGCTGCTCTTACGATAAAGATTGATCCTGTTGCCGAATGGCCGCAGATCTTCGATGAGGCATGGAGGATCAACCGTGATTACTTCTATGACCCCGGGATGCACGGTGCTGACTGGAATGCGATGAAGTTGAAATACTCTCAGTTCCTGCCTGACCTTTCCTGCAGGGGCGATCTCAACCGGGTTATACAGTGGATGTGCAGCGAACTGGCGGTAGGCCACCACAGGGTGGGCGGCGGAGACAGACTGAACTCACCACCGAGAGTCGGGGGAGGCTTGCTGGGCGCCGACTTCAGTATTGAGAACAACCGCTACCGTCTGAAGAAGATCTATGGCGGCCTCAACTGGAACCCCGATCTCAGGTCGCCGCTGACAGAGCCCGGACTGAACGTAAAGGAGGGTGAGTATATTCTCGCTATTGACGGCAGGGATGTGACAGCAGAAAGTAATATTCACAGCTTCCTCGAAAATACTGACGGTAAGATAGTTGAGATTACCCTGGGCCCGAACCCCGGTTATGAAGGATCAAGGGTGATTAAGGTTGTCCCGGTGGGGGGCGAAAACAGCCTCCGGAACCGCGACTGGGTGGAGAGGAACCTGCGCAGGGTGACGGAAGCCACCGATGGCAGGGTGGCCTATGTATATGTTCCCAACACATCCGGCCAGGGACACGAATACTTCAAGAGGTATTTCTTCCCGCAGGCAAACAGGCAGGCGATCATTATTGATGAACGGTTCAACGGGGGCGGGCTGATAGCAGACTATTACATTGATCTCCTGCAACGGCCAATGCAGTCGTACTGGAACATGCGCTACGGAAGGGACCTCAAGACGCCCAGCGCCTCCATCCAGGGACCCAAGGTCATGATCATCGACGAGACAGCCGGGTCGGGTGGTGACATGCTCCCATGGATGTTCAGGAAATTCAAGGTGGGCACACTGGTTGGCAAGCGCACCTGGGGCGGCCTGGTGGGGACGCTGGGTTTTCCGGAGCTGATGGACGGCGGGGGGGTGACGGCCCCCAACCTGGCTATCTGGACCGATGAGGGGTTCATAGTTGAGAATGTAGGTGTGGAGCCGGATATTGAGGTTGAACAATGGCCGGCCGATGT
>CAYVYM010000026.1:0-42906 GCA_964455705.1 uncultured Rikenella sp. | reverse complement strand
TGATTGAAAAAAATCTTTATTTTTGCACCCGCGTTACAAGACAAAGGATAAAAGCCGCAAGACAATAGAGGTCAATTTCCTCTTTCGACTTTCGACTTTTACTTTTAACTTTTAATAGCCCAGATGGCGAAATTGGTAGACGCGCTAGTTTCAGGGACTAGTGTCAGCAATGATGTGCAGGTTCGAGTCCTGTTCTGGGCACAAAAAACAGCACAGAGCGAAGTGCAAAGAGCACAGAGCAGCAATAATCTGCCCTGAGCCCTGAGTTCTGAGCCCTGAGCCAAACCCGCCCAGGTGGTGAAATTGGTAGACACGCCAGCTTGAGGGGCTGGTGCTCGCAAGGGTGTGCAAGTTCGAGTCTTGTCCTGGGCACAAAAAAAACCGCGGTTCCGCGGTTTTTTCATTTGCGATTTGCGACTCTCGATTTGCGATTGAGAGGGTTAAAAATCGACAATCGCAAATCGCAATCCGACAATTACTTAATTATCGCATCGTATGTTGCCTGCAGTATATTCCCGCGTATGGAGAGATCAGACAACTTGCTGTTGTTGCGGGTGGGGTAGACCCTGTTGCTGAGGAAGACATAGGATATCTCAGCCTCCGGGTCGATCCATATAAAGGTACCTGTAAAGCCCGAATGGCCGAAGCTTGACGGTGAGGCAGAATGACATGGATAGGCCTCCTCAGGAGGTATTGTGTCATTGCCCAGGAGGGGTTTGTCAAAACCGAGCGCCCTCCGGTTCTCATTCTCAGGATACTGCACACGCGTATACTCCTTAAGAATCTCAGGACTCAGCACTCTCACACCACCGTATTCGCCACCCCTGCGATACATCTCAACCAGTTTCAGAAGGTCATTGCCCGTGGCAAAGAGCCCGGCATGACCTGACACTCCTCCCAGCATGGCCGTTCCTTCATCATGCACAGTACCGCGCAGCAGCTGCTGACGGAACAGTGAATCATATTCAGTCGGCACAATCCGCTCCCTGGGATATTTTTCAAGAGGATTGTAAGTTATGTTGAAGGCCCCTATCGGACGGTAGATGTTAGCCGGGGCAAATTTATCGATTGTCGTATCTGTCAGGCTCTCAACTATCTCAGCCGCAAGAATAAAGGTCAGGTCAGAATAGACATATGTCTTCGGACCTTTGGGGCTGTCGCGGATCTCCCTGAACATATCCTTCAGGTGATGCCTGTTCATATAAATGGAATCTGACACCTGGAGAGCAAACCGCCTGTTGCTGTTATCACTGAAGATTCCTCTCCTGAAGGTGTTGTCGCTCTCAAGTGTGCTTCGCCAGAAGGGGATCCAGGACCTCAGTCCGGACTGGTGGGCAAGCATTTCGCGCAGCAACATGTCGCCCTTATCGGAGAACCTGTACCATGGCAGGTAATGTCCCAGGGTCTTGTCGGGATCGAACAGCCCCCGGTCATTAAGCAACATCAGCGATGGCGTGGCGGCTGCAACCTTTGTCACCGAGGCCAGATCCCACAGGTCATGTTCTGATACCGCCTCCGTGCTGTCATAAAGGTGAAAACCGTAGGATTTGTTAAGTATGACGATCCCTTTGCGGGCAATGAGCACATGACACCCCGGATAGGCCAGCGTGTCAAGCCCCATCTGTACAATTGAGTCGACCTTGCTTATCAGTTTCTCAGATGAGAGACCTGCATTCTCGGGGAATCCGAACTGGAGCCTGATGCCTCCGGGTGTTTTAATGCCATATCCTTCCGGATAAGCAGAATTGACAGTGACAGGCAGCCTTCCGCTGGCACCCAGTGCCCCGAAGAGCACCTGCACTGCCGTCTGATGGGTGTAGCTGTTATCCTGGTAGGCAACAAGCAGGGCGGTGGGCCTGACACTCATGTCGAGCCTTGCGATGCCATATGGATTGCCGAACCAGATGACAGCCGACCGGTTAAGTGCGGCTATCTGCCTGAAGACGTTGTTGAGCCGGGCCGTCACTCCGTATCCTCCTGCCGGCTTCTGTTCAAGCGAACAGAACCCTGCAATGACCACATCATAATCCTTTAGCTTCGAGAGGACAAACTGGGCGCCCTGTTCATTATTGGGGTCAATAAAGTAATGGTCAGCGTTGGTGTACCTGTCGGTCATCCGCTGGAACTCGGTCATTGCCAGCCGGTTAACTGAAACAGTGGCAATCCTGATCCTGTCAAGGCGTCCCAGTGGCACAAGGTTTTCATTGTTTTCGATGAGTGTCATGGCGCCGGCATAGAGGTCTCTTATCAGTGCAGGGTGAGCCGACGCAGGAATGACATCGCTGCCGGGTGTACCTCCTGTTCCTTGATGCGGGCTCAGAAGCCACATCTTTGCCGCAAGTAACCTTCGGCATCTGGAGGTGATATCATCTACGGCAATCTCTCCCTTCTCAACCCGCTTGACTATCTCATCGATGGCACGCAACGGATCAGTTGAATATTCAATAATGTCATTGCCAGCCTTCAGTGCCTCGGCGTCGGCGACGCCTGACGGAAATGTCATTGTAGCACCGGCCATGTTCATGGCATCAGTAAGGATCAGACCCCGGAAACCGGCCTCTTCCTTCAGTATGCCGGTGATTACCTTTCTTGAGAAGGTGGCAGGAAGGCGCGGCGTCGCATCAAGTCCCGGAACATGGATGTGTGCGGTCATGATTGAACCGACGCCCTCATCAATCAGTCTCCTGAAGGGCACCAGTTCAATTGTGTCAAAGCGCTTCCTGTCGCCCCTGATGACAGGCAGACCGGTGTGCGAGTCGACATCCGTGTCACCGTGACCGGGGAAATGCTTGGCGCATGCCATAATACCGTTATCCTGAAGTCCCTTCATATACATCGCCGCCTTTGATGCTACCTTACCGGGATCCTCCCCGAACGACCTGTAATTGATAACCGGGTTGAGCGGGTTGTTGTTTACATCGGCCACAGGAGCCAGGTTGACGTTGACGCCTATGTCACGGCACTGCCATGCCACAGCAGCTCCCATCCGGTAAATGAGAGAATCATCCTGGAGGGCACCCATAGTCATCTGGAAGGGGAAATCCTCAACCTCCCTGAGCCGCATGCCTGTTCCCCATTCGGCATCCTGCGCAATGATGAGAGGAACCTTCGAAACCATCATGATCCGCTCCGTGAAATCAATCTGTCTGTCCCTTGAGCCTTCAAAGAAAATAACTCCTCCTATCCCGTGCTTTGTCACAAGATCTTCTACCTGCCTGAAGTTGTCTCCCTTATCTGAAGCCCATGCTGGCACCCAGATCAGCTGAGCAATCATCTCTCTTACAGTCAGAGTATTAAGAATGCTGTCAACTCTTGTGTCGGCAACATATCTTTGCCAGGGGAGCTTGTTGTCAGCAGACTGAGCCCTGGCGGGAGAGAGAGTAATTAGAGCAAGTGTCAGAAAAACAGGAAACCTTATGATTTTCATTGGATGTATGAATTTGGAAGAAATCAAAAATAGCACTTTTCTTTGTTATACTTTAATCCGGTTGATTAGTTCCAAATTGTTATTTTTACGTAGTTAATAAATCGAAAATGGCAACACCAAAGAGTTCCGGCACGAGTATCGGCACCAAGTCAGCGCGTCTTATGTCACTCGACGTATTCAGGGGTATGACGGTGGTATTCATGATTATCGTCAACACTCCCGGTACATGGAGTCATGTTTATGCACCCCTGAGGCATGCCGCCTGGCATGGCTGCACACCCACAGACCTGGTCTTTCCCTCATTTCTGTTTATCTCCGGAGTCGCAATGTGGTATTCTCTCCGCAAGTTCAACTTCGAGTTTTCAGGTGCCTCCCTTTTCCGCATCCTGAGGAGGGTTGCCCTGATTTTCGCGGTAGGATTGTTTCTCACCATCTTCCCGCGGTTTGTCCGTGATTATGACACCCTCCGGATAATGGGCGTGCTGCAGAGGATTGCGCTGGCATGGGGACTGGGAGCAGTTCTTGTGCTGCTGATTAGAAAGAATTATATATGGATAGCAACTGCTGTGATACTGTCTGGCTACTGGGCGCTGATGTACTTTTTTGGTGGGAGCGACCCTTATTCCCTCGAGGGCAATTTCGCAAGGACAGTCGACCTGGCCATAATCGGGGAGAACCATCTTTACAAGGGCTTCGGCATTCCCTTCGATCCGGAGGGTCTGCTCAGCACCCTGCCGGCAACAGCGACTGTACTTCTCGGATTTATGGTTGGTCACCTGATAAGCAGAACGGGCACCTCCTGGAAGACCGTCGGCCTGATGGCTCTCATCGGGGTACTGCTTATTGGTGCCGGGCTGATCTGGGGCCAGTTCTTCCCGATTAACAAACCGATCTGGACCAGCTCTTATGTCCTCTATGCAGGAGGTATCGGGATGGTGATACTGGCCCTGCTGTTCATAATAGTGGATATCTGGAACCTGCGGGGATGGACGGGCTTCTTCAATGTCTTCGGCATCAACGCGCTCTTCACATACGTGCTTGCCGGTATGCTGACCAAAACGCTGCTGGCTGTCAAGATAGGAGAGGTCTCGCTCTATAACTGGATCTTCACCCACGTCTGCAGCCCCCTGTTCGGGGAGCAGAAACTGGCAAGTCTCATGTTCCCGATAATGCTCGTGATAGTAATCTGGGCACTGGGATATATCCTTTATCGCAAAAAGATCATCATCCGGCTCTGAAATGGATATCAGGTCAACAGTAGAACTGGCCTTCCTGCGATGGAAAGGCTCCGCTCCCGAGATAATTACCCGACTGCCGCAGTCGGGCTCTGACAGGGTATACTTCAGGCTTTTTTACCCTGAAGGGCAGGTCATCGGGGCATTTAACCCCAGCCGGGAGGAGAACGATGCCTTTGTTGGATTCTCAAACCACTTCAGGTCGAAATTACTTCCTGTGCCTGAGATCTATGTCTATTATCCTGATGACAGGGTCTATTTCCTTGAAGACCTGGGCGACATAAACCTCTTTACATGGCTCGCCCGTCGTTCTGACGAGGAGAGGTTCAATGAGGAGACTGAAGCGCTCTTTATGACCATCGCTGCTGACCTGGTAAGGATCCAGACGGAAGGCATTGACGGACTCGATCTTTCACTCTGTTATCCCCACCGCAGCTTCGACCGTCAGAGCATCGTGTGGGACCTGAACTATTACAAGTACATGTTCCTTAAGCTGATAGCTGCACCATTCAATGAAACCAGGCTTGAACACGATTTTGAGACCCTGACACTGTTTCTGCTTGACGCAGGGCAGGAATATTTTCTTTACCGCGATTTCCAGACAGCCAATATCATGCTGAGAGACGGAAAACCGTGGTACATTGACTATCAGGGAGGCAGGCTGGGTGCCCCCCATTATGACATAGCCTCGCTGGTTTATGACGCCAAAGCCTATATCCCCGAAACCATAAGACAGAAAACACTTGACCATCACCTTGATCTCTTCGCCTCTGCCACGGGAAAGTCGAGGGAGTCTCTTCAGAAATACTCCGGTGCATTCACCCTGATAAGACTCATGCAGGCCCTGGGAGCCTTTGGGTTCAGGGGATTGCATGAGAACAAGCCAACATTCACAGAGAGCATTGTGCCGGCCGTTGAGCTGATGAACGAGCTTCTGGCAGGTGATGACGTGCAGATAGACCTCCCGGAACTGAAGAAGGCCTCGGAGGCGGTGCCGCTACAGCGCAAATATCGTATCCTGTGCCACTACCAGGACCTGGTGAAGATAAACCTCGAGAGCTTCTCATATGTCAGGGGGAAAACGATCAGCTACGACGGCGGCAGCGGTTTTGTATTTGACTGCCGGGGTCTTCGCAATCCCGCCACCCTGACCGAGCTTAACGAACTCACCGGACTTGACCCCGAGGTGGTTGAGTTCTTTGGCAATGATGACGAGGCTGTTGCATTTGTGGGTGACTGCACAAACATTATCCGCAACTCCCTCCCCCCGATGAGAAGAAAGGGGATCCTTGATATCAACGCTGCCTTCGGGTGCGTGGGAGGGCGCCACAGATCAGTATGGTGCGCTGAGAGAGTGGCATCAATGCTCTCGTCAATGCCCGGCGTAACCGTGACTATCACCCATACAGCCATCGGCCAATGAAGGCGATGATCTTTGCGGCCGGCCTCGGAACCAGACTCGGCGAACTGAGCATTGAGAGACCCAAGGCACTTGTAGATATAAACGGCAAGAGTGCACTCCGCCAGGCTGTTGAGAGACTTGCCGTTGCAGGATTTGATGACCTGATAGTTAACATTCATCACCACCCTGTCCTGATGAAGGAGGAGATAGAGAGGCTGCGCGGCGATGGCTTCCGGATTACAATATCTGATGAGACAGCTGAGCTGCTTGACACAGGTGGAGGACTCCTGAATGCACGCAGCTTTTTTGACAGGGAGCCATTCCTGTGCTATAATGTTGATATATTTACTGACCTGGATATCAGAGATTTATACCTGAGACATCTTGCTTCTGGCGCACTGGCCACCCTGGCTGTGAGGCACAGACCCGGCAACAGGTTCTTCCTTGTTGACAAAACCGGCAGAATAAGGGGATGGAGAAACATAGCGACGAAGGAGGAGATAATCTCAGTCAACAGCAGCAAAGGGCTGGAACAGATTGCCTTCTCAGGCATTCACGTACTCTCTCCGGAGATCCTTGATATGATGCCTGAAGGCATATATACAATGACCTCAATCTACCTCTTGCTGGCGGGCAGGAACATGATCATGGCATACCTTCATGATGAGGGTTACTGGTTCGACTGCGGGACACCGCAGAACCTTGAGAAGATCAGGAAATATCTTGCTGATCAGGGTTAATTCTTCCAGAATGACCTGGTGAAGAGAGCAAGGATGGTGAAAATCTCAAGCCGGCCGACAGGCTGAGCCTGAGGTACCGGTTACATCCACTTCATCCTTCTTAGGAGGAGTACCCCGAGGAATGAAAGAATAAATGAACCGGCCAGTATCAGCCAGAATGCTATCGTATTGTCTTCAAGCATGTTGGGGACATTCATGCCATAGAAACTCGCCACCAGTGTCGGAACCATCAGGATTATCGTAACAATAGTCAGTGACTTCATCACGATGCTCAGGTTGTTTGATATGACGGAAGCGAAGGCATCCATCATTCCGCTCTGTATGTCGCTGTATATCTTTGCCATCTCAATAGCCTGACGGTTCTCTATAGTAGCCTCTTCAAGAAGATCGGATGAGAATTCGTAGTCGCGTATCCATTTAGAATTCTTGAGCTTGAGCATCATCATCTCATTGGAGCGGAGTGAGGTGGTGAAGTATACCAGGCACTTCTCCATCTTCAGAAGCCGGTGAAGCTCCTGGTTGCGGGTCGACTTCTCCAGATCCTGCTCTATCATAGCCGTCTGGTTATTGATCTGCTTGAGGTACCTGTGATAAAACATCGTCGTACGCAGGAAGAGATGCAAGATCAGGTCAATCTTCGTCTCTATGGTTATACCCTTGCCGCTGCGACTGAAGAAATCGTCAAGCACCTCATTGTTATTGTGGCAGATGATGACAAGGCTGTCCTTGTTCAGCACCAGTCCCAGCGGAATGGTGGTGAAGGGAAAACCGTTCGACTGGTTCTGATAGGGAATACGGTAAATCATCAGTAACATATCCTCATCGACCTCCATCCTGGAGCGCTCATCAACGTCAAGTATGTCAGCAAGAAAATCCTCAGGGACCTTGAGCGTGGTCTTGAGTATTCCTATTTCTGAAGGTGTGGGATCAGTGACATTGACAATGCAGCCTTTTTCGAAAGAGTTCAACGGAAGGAGACCGTTGGGAATCATCTGCCAGTATGTAATCATTATAGTACCTCCTCTTTTTATTACCACGGAGGTACCTGTCGCCAGCTTACCTCAGCAGTACGAAATTAATAAAACAGCTCGCGTGATAATCGTCCATAAAAGACAACTCTATTGATTCGAGTGCAAAAATATAACTTTTACTTAAACCCGCATCCCGGGGCTAAAAAAAATGTATGAAAAAATTACCTTTGCATTTAACCTGAATATAACGTAATGGGAAAGGTACTTGTTGTAGGCGCGGGTGGCGTCGGTACGGTTGCAGTGATCAAAATGGCCGGGATGCCAGAAGTGTTTGATGAAATAATGCTTGCCAGCCGCACTAAGTCGAAGTGTGATGCCGTTGCTGAGCGCATCGGAGGCAACAGGGTTCAGACTGCCAGGGTAGACGCTGACAACATACAGGAGATGGCAGAGCTCATCAGATCATTCGGCCCCGACCTGGTCGTAAATCTTGCACTGCCATACCAGGATCTCCACATAATGGAAGCCTGCCTGGAGACGGGTGTGGCCTACCTTGACACGGCTAATTATGAGCCTCCTGAAGAGGCAAAGTATGCATACTCATGGCAGTGGGCTTACAATGACCGTTTCCGTGAGGCAGGACTGACAGCCATCCTTGGCTGCGGCTTTGACCCGGGGGTGACGGGCGTCTTCACGGCTCACGCTGCAAAACATCATTTCAGGGAGATCCATTACCTCGATATCGTCGATTGCAATGCGGGTGACCATGGGAAGGCATTCGCAACCAACTTTAACCCCGAGATCAATATCAGGGAGGTGACCCAGAAGGGCAAATACTGGGCGAACGGGAAATGGATATACACTGAACCTCATGAGATACACAAGCCGCTGACCTATCCGGGCATCGGACCCAGGGAGTCATATCTCATCTATCATGAGGAGCTGGAATCACTCGTTAAGCACTTCCCCTCAATCAAACGCGCACGCTTCTGGATGACCTTCGGGCAGGAGTACCTGACACATCTCAGGGTGATCCAGAACATAGGTATGGCCCGTATTGATCCTGTCATGTATAAAGGTGTGGAGATTGTCCCCATTCAGTTCCTGAAGGAGGTGCTGCCCAACCCGGGCGACCTGGGGGAGAACTACAAGGGGTGGACATCAATAGGTTGCCGTATAAGGGGCCTCGACAAGGATGAAAAGGAGCGGACTTATTATATATGGAACAATTGCAGCCATGAGGAGGCCTACCGTGAGACAGGAACGCAGGCGGTGAGCTATACCACCGGCGTGCCTGCCGCTACAGGCGCCATGATGTATATGAAGGGCCTGTGGAGAAACCCCGGGGTCTGGAACGTGGAACAGTTCGATCCGGATCCTTTCCTCCGGGAACTTGCCCGGCTGGGACTTCCATGGCATGAGAAGTTTGATATCGACCTGGAGCTCTGATATGATTGACTACCAGAAAATTCCGTCGCCATGCTATGTGATCGACGAAGAACGGTTGAGACTTAACCTGGAACTGATAAAAGATGTCGCACAGGCCTCGGGAGCAGAGATAATACTGGCATTCAAGGGTTTTGCCATGTGGTCTGTTTTTCCGGTAGTAAGCGGGTATGTCACCGGCGCCGCTGCCAGCTCCGTGAACGAAGCCCGCCTCTGCTACGAGGAGATGGGAGTGCCGGCACATACATACGCACCTGCCTTCCGCAGGGAGGAGTTCGGGACAATCATGCGCTACAGCTCACACATAACCTTCAACTCACTGACACAGTATGCAAAGTATGCTCCCGTGCTGAAACGGGAGGGTCAGCATATCTCACCCGGACTGCGCATCAATCCTGAATATTCGGAAATAGCGCACGGTATCTATAACCCTTGCTCCCCGGGATCACGACTCGGGGTGACGGCAGCAGAACTGGCCGGCGGACTGCCGGAAGGGGTGGAGGGACTCCATTTTCATGTGTTGTTCGAGTCGGACTCCTACACCCTTGAAAAGGTGCTTGGAGTGGTGGAGGGGAACTTCGGGCATCTGCTGCCCCGGCTCAAATGGATCAACATGGGAGGAGGGCACCTGATGACACGCAAGGATTACAATACCGGGCATCTCATCGACCTGTTGCGCCGGTTTAAGGAGAAGCATGGCATTCACCTCATCCTTGAACCCGGAAGTGCCTTTGCCTGGGAGACAGGTGAGCTGGTATCGACGATAGAGGATATTGTTATCCGTGACGGCATAAAAACAGCCTTGCTTGATGTCTCCTTCACGGCCCATATGCCTGATTGCCTCGAGATGCCCTACAAGCCTGTCATAATGGGGGCATTTGACCCGGTTGAGGGGAAACCGACATACCGCATGGGAGGTAACTCATGCCTCTCGGGTGACTTCATGGGCGACTGGTCATTCCACCGCGAGCTGAAACCGGGTGACCGCATTGTCTTCTGGGATATGATCCACTACACCATGGTCAAGACCACCACCTTCAATGGAGTGCCACATCCATCCATCGGCATCTGGTCCATGGATCAGAAATTCAGACTGGTCAGGGAGTTCGGCTACGAAGACTATCGCGACAGACTCTCTTAAGCAGGCAGTAGGTCCCGGTCCGCCAGCTGGCGGAGAAGGAGCCAGTTTGCAGGGAGGGCCAGAGGAATTTTCGATTTCAGATTTTTGATTGTCGATTAATCAAAATTCGCAAATCACAAATCACAAATCCTTTCGACTTTACGGACTTTAAGGACTTTATGGACTTTACGGACTTTCGACTTTCTGACTGCTACTCGTGGATGACGCCTGATCCCAGCAGCTCCTCGCCATCATACCAGGCTGCGAACTGCCCCGGCGTGATGCCCCGCTGCTGCCTGTCGAAAATAATGTAGCAACCCTCTTCACGTGCAAATAACCGAGCCTTCTGCAAGGGCTGACGGTACCTGATCCTCAGCTCGTAATCGCGTGAATCACCGATAGCCATGGCGAAGTCAGGCCTGAGCCAGTGCACCTCATCAGCCCTGATGAACAGCCCTTTGCGGTAGAGACCCTTATGCATCTGACCCTCACCCACATATACGATGTTGCTCAGGGTGTCTGTGGCTATCACAAAGAGCGGCTCTCTGTACCCTCCCAGGTTGAGACCCTTGCGCTGCCCGACAGTGTAGAAGTGCGCTCCGTTATGGACGCCTGCAGTCAACCCGTCACCGGGACCAATGCCATGCGGTGCGACCATCAGGGCAAGCTCCCCTGAGGCGGTGCCGCCATCAGGCAGCCCGTCAGGCCATGTCCGGAACGTGTGCTCCTGCGGTACATTGATGATCCTTCCCTTTTTTGCATCAAGCTTCTGCTGAAGGAAAACAGGGAGGTCCACCTTACCCACAAAACAGATGCCCTGCGAATCCCTCCTGGCAGCTGTGGCCAGTCCAAGGTCCGTGGCTATCTTACGCACCTCCGGCTTGGTGAGACTTCCCACAGGGAACAGTACATTGTCAAGCTGTCTCTGGCTCACCTGGCAGAGGAAATAACTCTGGTCCTTATTGCGGTCAATGCCCGCAAGGAGTCTGTTCATTCTCCCGCCGGCTGTCTCGGTCGTCTCTGTACGGCAGTAGTGACCTGTGGCAATGTAATCAGCGCCGTGCTTTAACGCCTCACCTACGAACGAATCAAACTTGATCTCACGGTTGCACAATACATCCGGATTGGGAGTGCGCCCCAGGGAATACTCGCTGAACATGTAGTCAACAACCCTTGTCCGGTATTCCGCACTCAGGTCGGTGGTACGAAGCCTGATCTTCAGCTTTCGGGCCACCATCTCCGCGAAGGTGACATCTTCGTCATAGGGACAGTCGCCCTTAAGCAGCCCGCGGCTGTCATGCCAGTTGATCATGAAGACCCCCTCCACCTCATAGCCCTGTTCTTTCAGAATCCATGCAGCGACACTGGAGTCAACACCTCCCGATAAACCGACAACAACCTTCTTTTTCACGCCGCAAAGGTAGCTCTTAACTTAATATGTTGAAAACTACTTCAGCCGCGACTCACTTCATTCCTCTTTTTTTACTAATTTTCAATCGATGAGCGCTCCTGGTAAGTTATTGAAATACAGTGCGTCGGCAGGTTCCGGCAAGACACAGGCCCTGACCGGCTTCTACCTGTCACGGGTTCTTCATGACCCGGGAGCATATCGCAGGATACTCGCTGTGACCTTTACCAACAGCGCTGCTGCCGAGATGAAGAGACGCATCCTCAGAAGACTGCACAATCTCGGACGTGACGATGCTGCCGGTGAAAAGGAACGCATGGAATTTACTGCCTACCTGTGTAAATTCTTCCCTGAACTCTGGCCTGACATCCGTGAGGCGATGGTTACAGTCATGAAAAATGCTCCTTTGGCGCTTAATAATATCCTTCAGGACTATTCCAGGTTCACCGTTGGCACCATCGATTCCTTCTTCCAGAGAGTAATACGCGCATTTGCCCGCGAGATAGACATACCCGCAGGTTATGAGATAGAACTCGAGCATGAAGCCCTTCTCTCTGACGCCGTTGACAGCCTGCTGGCCGCGGTGGCGACAGACAGTAGACTGCTTGACTGGATATCGTCATACGTGGCATCACGCCTTGATGATAACAAGGGTTGGGATATACGCAGGGAGATTAAGGAGGTTGCGGCCCTTATCTTCAGGGAAAACTTCCGGCAGCTGAGTCCGGAGGACAAGGAGAAAATTGGTGATTATGATGTGCTGGGCGAATATACAGCCAGGATCTTCGCAATTAAAAGAGGTTTCGAATCGGAACTTAAGGAACTGGCCTCCAAGGGTGTAGAGGTTTATACGAGTTGCGGGCTCACTGCTGCGGATTTCCTTTCCAAAAGCAGGGGAGGAGTTGGGGAGAGCCTCAGAAAGTACGCACTGGGGGAGACCAAACCCCCCAACGCCACATGGAACAAAGCCTCGGCGGAAGGGAGATACTGTGCGGGCGCCGCTTTGCCAGTCGTTATCACAGCCTTTGATGAAGCCATAAGCAAGGGACTGAATGATGTGGTCAGGGCCATTTCGGAACTGTTTGAAAGAAGATACCGCCTTTATGTCTCAGCGCTGGCGCAGGTAAGAACGATTCATGTCATAGGCATCCTCGGGGCCATAAGCGAGAGAGTACGCGAGCAGGCCCATGAACAGAATCTCTTTTTACTGTCAGACTCCGGAGAGCTCATTAATAAGCTCATCGCTGATGACGATACTCCATTCATATATGAAAAGATTGGCGCTGTCTATGACCATTATATCATTGATGAGTTCCAGGATACTTCACGCATACAATGGAATAACTTCAGCCCACTGATCGCCGAAACACTCTCGAGGGGCAGGGACAACCTGGTGGTGGGTGACGTGAAGCAGTCGATATACCGTTGGCGCAACAGCGACTGGAGGATAATTCATTCTGAGGCGGAGGAGGCCTTTGGCGAAGAAGCTGTGAGGACTATACAGCTTAACACCAATTTCCGGAGCCGCGCCAACATCATCATGTTCAACAACCGGATGTTTGCCCCCGAAGCCATACCGGCCCTCTGTGATGAAAAGCTTGACTTTGACAGGCTGAAGATCAGTGAGGTCTACAACGGTTCAGAGCAGGAAGGCACCCCCGGGAAACAGGGTGGATATGTTCGGGTGACACTATATGGCAAGGATGAGGATGAGGGATGGAAGCAAAGAGTACTTCTTGATCTCCCTTCAGTGGTTGAGCAGATACAGGAGCGCGGCTACAGGGCTGATGACATCCTTTTCCTCTGCCGCACCAACGAGGAAGGCAAGAGCATAATCAGCCGCATCCTTGAGCACAGCGCCTCATGCACCGCTGAGCAACGCTCCGCTTATAACTTTGAGATCACCTCCGGAGATTCGCTCTTCCTCGAGCGCAATCCGGCCGTCACCCTTATTCTCTCGTGCCTGAAGTATCTCGCCGATCCGGGCAGCCGGATAAACCGCAGCCAGATGGTAAGATCATACGTACTGGCTACGGGATGTGACGAAAACCTGATCTATGCTGCCGACACGGAAGATGACGGGCGTAATCCGCTTCCCGATGGATGGGAGAAAGACCTTGAGTCATTCAGAAACGCTTCTCTCTTCAGCGCCACCGAGAGCATGATACGCTATTTCAAGCTGGGGAACCACCCGGAGAATATTGCATATATCAGCTCATTTCAGGATGTGGTGCTGGCCTACTCGGGCCGCTACAGCTCGGATATCTCGTCGTTTGTGTCATGGTGGGAGAATGAGGGTTATAAAAGCACACTCAGCCAGTCAGACCGGCAGGAGGCGATGCGCGTGATGACTATCCACAAAGCAAAAGGACTGCAGAGCAAGGTTGTGATTGTGCCCTTTGCAGCCTGGGACTTCTCAAAACACGGATTCAGCAGGCCGCTGTTGTGGGTCACCGATGTGCCCGAACCGTTTAAGCCTATGCCCGTTGTTTTGCCTGAGCTGAGCAGCCGTCTTGATGATTCACTCTTTGCAGCAGAGGCAAAAATGGAGAAGGCCTCAGACTGGCTTGACGGGGTAAACCTTCTGTATGTTGCGTTCACCCGTGCGATTGATGCCCTCTTTGTCATGGCCCCCGATATGACGGGACAATCAGGCAGCGGAGCCAATGCCGGAAGGCTCATCAACGAGGCACTGAAGGGTTTGCCGGATGACTTCACCACGGTGGAGACCGGCACACAGAGATACGTTGAATGCGGAGAGCTGCCAGCCGTAGAGAAAGAGGAACGCCCTCAGCAGCTGGAGCTGAAAGAGTATACAGTCACAAAGCCGCGTGGCGCCCTGAGGCTGAGAACGGGCGGCGCCCTTCCTCATGATGACCTGAAACTGGCTGAGCCCGGCGGAAGAGCCTACGGCATCATGATGCATGAGCTGCTCAGCCGGGTGAAGACAACCGCTGACATTGATACGGCTATCGACTATGCATGCAGCAGCGGACTCCTGCCCCTCCAAAGTCGCGGGATGGTCGCCTCACGGCTGCATGCCATGCTCTCCTCCGCAAAAGTCAGAGAGTGGTTTGACGGCACCTGCTCCGTAATGACGGAGTCGACCATCATTCTGCCCACGGGCGCCGCCCGCCGCCCTGACAGGGTGATGATGCGTGACAACACCGTGACAGTGGTCGATTATAAGTTCGGGGAGCCATCACCTGGGCACAGGAGACAGGCAGCAGCATACCGTGAGCTGCTGAAGCAGATGGGATACAATGACGTTACATCGTTTCTCTGGTACGTCGAAAAAGATATAGTGGAGGAGGCATGAAGGAAGAGATGACACAGCCACCAGGACATTCACAGCCACCTTCAATTTCACCCGGAACAGGCCGGAGATACAATTCATATGCCGACTGGTTTGCCGGCCTCTTTGGCAAACGTGTCCAGAAGGTCAGCATAAATGCCGGCTTCACCTGCCCCAACCGCGACGGCAGCCTGGGTTACGGGGGGTGCACCTACTGTAACAACGAGGCTTTCATCCCGGCATACTGCACCCCTGATAAGAGCGTGACCGAACAGATTGAGCAGGGCATTGCTTTTCACCATAGCAGATACCGGCGTGCCGACACCTTTCTTGCATATTTCCAGGCATATACCAATACCTATGCGGATACAGAAAGACTGATGTCCCTATATGATCAGGCCCTCAGTCACCCGGCCTTGGCCGGGATTGTCATCGGCACACGCCCCGACTGCATTACCGGAGAGCTGCTCGATAAGCTGGCGGTCATGGCACGCCACTGTTTTGTAATGATTGAATATGGCATCGAATCGGTCAGCGATGTGACACTGAAGCGTATCAACAGAGGCCATGACTTCGCCACAGCCGTGAAAGCGGTGGAGGAGACGCACGCCAGGGGACTGAATACCGGGGCTCACCTGATCTTCGGCCTTCCCGGAGAAAGCCGCAGCCAGATCACGGAGAGTGCAGAGGTGATCTCCACGCTGCCTCTGAAATCGCTCAAGATAAGGCAGCTGCAGCTGATCAGGGGGACACTCATGGCTGATGAATATAGAACTGACCCCGCGGCTTTTGATCTTTACACCCTTGAAGGGTACCTTGACCTGGTCATCTCATTCTGCGAGAGGCTGAATCCTGTAATAATGATTGACCGGATAAGCGGTGAGGCCCCTCCACGGATGCTTGATGACCCCCGCGAATGGCATTTGCGCAGCAATGAGATATTTAACCGCTTCGAGCAGCGGCTCGCGGAAAGAGATACCTGGCAGGGCAGACTTTACGAAAAGAGATGACAATGGATTTTCTTGAGAAAGTGGCATATAAGCTCCGTGAACATCACCCTGATGAGTTGCAGAAACAGATAGTAGTCCTGCCCAGCCGCAGGGCAGGACTATACCTTGCCCGCGCTCTCTCACGGCTGAGTGAAAGGCCTCAGTGGTCTCCCCGGATGCTTACCGTGAGCGAGCTGTTCCGCTCTTTCACTGATTTTACTCCCGCTGAGAATGAGACCCTGATTTTCGAGCTTTACCGCGTCTATAAAAAGCTTTACGGTGAGGATATGAGCTTTGACGACTTCTGGTCATGGGGTGAGGTCATAATGAACGATTTCAATGACATAGACCTTTACCTGGCTGATGCGGAGAAACTCTACGGCAACATCAATGACCTGAAGGAGATAGATGCAAAATTCGGAGGCCTGACAGAAGAGCAGACCGAGATCATACGCGGCTTCTGGAAGTCATTCAACCCCGGTGCAACAGGCAGCGAGGCACGGACTAAATTTCAGTCGGTATGGCAGAAGCTGGCGCCTCTGTATTACAATTTCAGGGCAGTGATGCTTGAGCAGCGCCAGGCGGGCGACGGCATGCTCTGCCGCGATGTTGCAGAGAGGGCTATCGATGGTACGTTGAAGGTGCCTGAGGGAATGACATGGCATATCGTCGGACTCAATGCGCTAAACAACTGCGAGAAGACCCTCTTCAGGCACCTGAAGAACCTCGGCCAGGCAAAGTTCTACTGGGATGACACACACTTCTTCATGAAGGACCCTGATCATAAGGCCTCCGTTTTCATGAGGGAGAACCGGAAAATATTCAGGAACGAGCTTGATTCCGACGTTACCCATGATGAGGCGGTGCCACGGGGCGACTGGCAGATAATTGACACGCCATCAGACACGGCACAGGCCAGGATGGTGTCACAGATACTGGAAGGAAATAGTATCGCTGATGAAGGTGACCTGACAGGGACTGCAATTATCCTTGCCGATGAAAAGCTGCTGATGCCTGTGCTGACATCACTGCCGCAATCGGTTCAGGATGTCAATGTGACTATGGGACATCCGTTTCGCTTCACATCACTCTATTCGTTCCTTAAGCAACAGATGGCTCTTATACGTTCAGCCA
This sequence comes from uncultured Rikenella sp., assembly GCA_964455705.1. Lineage (GTDB taxonomy): Bacteria > Bacteroidota > Bacteroidia > Bacteroidales > VadinHA17 > SR-FBR-E99. The sequence goes on along the minus strand of CAYVYM010000026.1, from coordinate 25,739 downwards.
GGGTTACTCAAGCCGGCACTACCTTCAGAAGCGAAGAGGTGATAGCCCTGCTGAGCCATCAGTACTTCAGGCTGCTGGCAGGAGACAAAGGTGAGAAAGTGATCAAGACCATTGTATCCGGTAATATGATCAGAGTGAGTGAAGCGATGCTCACTGCCTCTTTGCCTCTGAAGAGGCTCTTTGCAGTGCCTGCAGCCGGAACGGAGATACCGGAACATCTTGCCGGGGTGATGGAGATGATTGAAGCGGCCACATTCGGGGCAGAGACTGAGGGGTTGACGTTGAGCACTGACCGCGAATACCTGCGTATGGCCATGAGCAGCACCGTCAGGCTGGCTAATCTTTTCAGAGCTTACAATTTCGAGCTGAAGACGGAGACATGCATCAGGCTGCTTGACCGTGTCTTCAGGAAACTGATAGTCCCCTTCTCGGGTGAGCCGCTGAAGGGTATCCAGATCATGGGCGTGCTCGAGACTCGAGCCCTTGATTTCAAGAAAATTATCTTCCTTTCACTTAACGAGGGCATCTTTCCTGGTATCTCTTATGACAATACCTATATTCCTTACAATATCCGGCGGGCATTCGGACTGCCCACAATGAATGAGCATGAGTCAATCTACTCTTATTACTTTTTCAGACTCCTCCGTAAGCCCTCAAATGGCTGGTTCATGTATAACTCCACATCGCAGGGACTGACCACCGGGGAGATGAGCCGATACCTTGTGAGGATGAGTTACAGCCCGCTCTTCAGCCCGCAGCACCGTACGGTGCACATAAGCGTGGGGCGCAGCCGTATGATCTCAGGAAGAATCGCCAAAGAGACTGAACATAACGGGGCCCTGCTCAACCTCTACGGTACGGGAAGTGAAGGTAAAAAGTACCTTTCGCCCAGTGCCGTGAATACATGGGTCAACTGCCGGATGCGCTTCTATTACAGGTATGTCTGCGGCATGCCCGAGGAGGAGATGGTAGAAAAGGATATTGATCAGCGCAGATTTGGTAACATTATGCATGATGCTCTACAAAGGATCTATGAGCCGATGAAGGGCGCCGCGGAGGCAGGACAGGCCATAGGCAGGATGGCATCGGACCGCAACCTCATCCGGAACACTATTATTGCTGCGGCAACCGCCGAAATGAAATGGGACAGTGAGACGCTCATGGCGGGGAAGGGTGTCATCATAATAGATGTGCTGGAGAGATACCTTTCCGAGTTGCTCAGTTATGATGCAATGGACACTCACCTTGTCTTGCTTCACCTTGAGGATGACTTCTCGGGTATACGCACCGTAAGCACCGGTACGGGAGAGGTACAGATAAGGATAGGAGGAAGGGCTGACAGGGTTGACATGACCGGCGGTGCGGTCAGGGTCGTCGACTACAAGACGGGTACCCCCAAAAAAGAGGCTGTGACCCCCGAAGATCTCTTTGACGAGGAAAAGGAGAGGAGAAATGACGCATTTCTCCAGGCACTGCTCTATTGCACCCTGATACGTGACAGCCATCGCGACACTATTGTTCTGCCGGCAATATACTGGGTTCAGCAGCTCTCGTCGCGTGATTTCACACCCTACGCCCAGGTGGCCGGGCTGGATGGCCCGGGAGCCGACCGGCAGGAATGGGACAGGTTCCTGACAGCCTTTTCAGCCGAGCTTGACGGGACACTGAACCGGATATTCTCTGAAAATGAGGATTATGTCATGACCCGCTTCGAACGGCGATGCACATATTGCCCTTACAGGATGCTCTGCCGTAGGTAGGTAATAGGCAGCCGTGAAGGGAATTACTTGGACTGAGGACTGAGGATTGAAGACTGAAGACTGAAGACCGGGCCGCTACTTCTCCATCAACCGTTGCAGGGCTGCCATCTTAATGGCTGTGACAGCAGCCTCGTCACCCTTGTTGCCATGGATGCCTCCGGCTCTTTCAAGAGCCTGTTGCAGGTTCAGAGTGGTGAGCACCCCGAAGATGAAAGGGATATTGTATTCAAGATTTAACTGGGTGATGCCCTGCGTCACTCCCTGGCAGATATATGTGAAATGGGGTGTTTCGCCCTGTATCACACAACCCAGGCAGAGAACACCGTCGAGGTCATCATATTCGGCCAGCCACTGGGCTCCGAGAGTGATCTCGAATGTTCCGGGGACATGCCTCACAACAACATCATCATCGGTGACTCCGTACCGCTTAAGGGTATCAACAGCGCCCTTGAGCAACGCATGTGTGACCTCACTGTTCCAGTCGGCCACAACTATGCCAAACCTCATTCCCGAGGCATCCGGAACACGTAAAGGATCATAGTCCGAGAGATCACGGGTTGCCACCTGTCAGTCGATGTGCAGTTTAACCCTGGCAATGTATTTGTCGATGCTCCTTCCCTCATTGCTCTCGGCATACTTATCAAGTATCCTCTCATAAAGCTTCAGGGCCTCGGCAAAGTTGCCTTCCATTTCATGTAGCATGCCGGCTTTCATCAGGTAAACAGGGGTGTGGAAGGAGTTATCAGCCATGTCGGCCGCTTCCAGGTAAAGCTTAATCGCCCCGGCAATGTCACCAAGTTCGGCTTTAGCATCACCTGTTAGTCCTTTGGCCTGCGGAGCAAGTATCTCGTCATCAATGGAGTATTTGTTAAGATATGTGACCGCCTCTTCAAACTGCCCCATCTGCATAAGACTGGCTCCGGCATAAAAGTTGGCAAGCCTGCCTGATTTGGTTCTTTTGTATTCTTCGGCTATATCAATGAAACCCAGATTGTTGCCGTCACCATAAAGAGCCAGCCTGAGAGAATCACCGGCAAAGTACTCTTCAGCCATGAACATCTGGCTGAGCGCCTCCTCGTTTTGCTTGGCAGTGTAAAGCTTCAGGAGCCAGAAAATACCTACCAGTACAACGGCAGCCACAAGTACGTATATAAGCGGTCTGTAATTTTGCTCAAGGAACTGTTCAGTCCTTGTCAGCGTCTGCTCTACATTCTCGATCCCTTTGGCGGTCTCCTTTTTCTTGCTCATATTAATGTTCTCAGTTACAGGTCAAAAAAAAATAACTCCGCAAAAGTAGTATTTCTGCTCTTATATAAAAACAAATGAATTAAAAAAAAGAGGAGTACCTACCACTTGGGATCTGTGGCCCCGGGAGGGTTGATGCAGCCGTTTCTTTTCTTAACTTTGCGACCTCATACAGCAGCGAGCGGTAATAATGCATCTTGCAAGGATTGAACTGACCAATTTCAAGAATTATGAAGAGGTGGGCCTGGATTTTTCTCCGGGGTTCAACTGCTTTGTAGGGAACAACGGTGTGGGAAAGACCAATATCCTCGATGCTGTTCATTACCTGTCGCTTACCAAGAGCTTCTTCAACAACTCTGACACGCTCAGCATAAGGCACGGTGAAGATTATTTTATTTTGAAAGGACTGTTCGTGAGAGACGGGGAGAGTGAGGAGCTCTTCTGTGCCTTCCAGAAACAGAAGCAGAAGGTCTTCAGACTAAACGGCAAGGAGTATCAGCGTATGTCTGACCATGTTGGAAGGTTCCCGGTGGTGATGCTCTCTCCTGCCGACAGTACCCTGATTACCGGAGGAAGCGAGGAACGCCGCCGCTTCGTCAATATGATGATCAGCCAGTATGACCCCGCCTACCTCGAGTCACATATGCGATATAACAAAGCACTGCTGCAGAGAAACAGCGTACTTCGCGCAGACGGTCGGGATGCCGGCAGTATGCTCGAGATCTATGACGAACAGATGGCTCATGAAGCCCAGATAATTTATGATGCACGCAGGAGGCTTACAGAGAACCTTGTACCTCTCTTTTCGTCATACTATGAAAAGATCTCCGGCAGTGCCGAAGAGGTTGACATAAGGTACCGCTCGCACCTCGGCAACGGTGACTACCTGCAGCAAATGCAAGAGTCCAGGGGCAGGGATTATGCACTGCAATATACTACAACCGGAATACACCGTGACGACCTGGTCTTCGGCATTGACGGACACCCGGCAAAGACCACGGCCAGCCAGGGACAGCAGAAATCATTTATCGTTGCACTCAAACTGGCCAAGTTCGGACTTATCAGCAGGATGAACGGGTTTGCACCGGCACTGCTGCTCGACGATATATTTGACAAGTTCGACCAGAGCAGGGTGGAGGAGATAATAAGACTGGTAGGCTCAGGCGAGTTCGGACAGGTGTTCATAACAGACACCCAACAGGACCGCATTCACCGGATACTTGATAACACAGGTGTCGATTTTCGTCTCTACCGCCTGGGCCACAGCGGCATAGAGGAGGAGATCACCAACGGAAACAGATGAGACCATGCGCAGGAACAAGACAATTACAATAGGCGAGGCGCTCGCAGATCTTATCAGGGAGTATAAACTCGCTCCGGGGCTGAAAGAGGCCTCAGTTATAAATATCTGGGAGGGGCTGACGGGAAAGGTGATCGCCGCACGCACCAAAAAGATCTACGTCAGGGACGGCGTAATGCACATATACCTCACCTCACCTGTGGTCAGAAACGAACTGATGATGCTCCGTGAATCACTGCGCAGCCAGGTAAACAGCAAGGCTGGTGAAGAGGTTGTAAGGGAGATTGTGATCCACTGATCAGTCAGTCGTATAATCATTTCCCCTGATGACAATCCTTCTGCTGTGTCCCTTGGAGGTAACGAAATGAAATTCCTGTTCGCCGTACCTGAGGGTTGCAGTGGAATCCCCCAGTAAGACAAGTATCTCCGCTTCAGGGTCATTGTACATGAGGGCGTTTGCCATAAGGAATGCTTTTTCGGCACCGTCGCCGCGGCCAAAATTCCAGACCTCATCGGGCTGAGCCATCCTCCCGGAGTCATATACAGACTTGTTCTTAAGCCCGCCAATGATTGTAAAGATCTCATCAGCACGCCTTCCGGCAAGTGGTTCGTGGCATACAGGGTTCCTCTCAATGGCAGCCTTGACAAAAGGCTTCCAGCTGGTCATCTCCATATCACGATAGGCATAGAGAGATAATAGCGCCATCTCGGAGACGCCGGAGATTTCTCTTACCTTCCTGATTAATTCATCACGACTGTCGGTTACGCTGATTTCAGGGTAAGGCTCTGAAACGAAATCCCTGTCATCAGATGGCAGCCTCGGTTCAGTGACTGTAAAATCCCTTATGTCATTGAACATTCTCTCTACACAGTCATCGTGCTCTGTCGGGAAGAGCCTGGTGAATTCAGATTCAATATCCTTAAGATCAGAGTCTTTGTGTCTCCTGAGGAAGGCTTCTACCTCATTCAGCATGATCTTTCCCGGAATGGAATCGGGAAAAAACTCTTCACTGTCAACTTCTGAGAGGAGCTTCTCACGGGTCTCTTCATTCATCCCCGCTTTCGAGGAGTGCTCATACTCAAACAGCTTCTCCAGGGTTATGTAATGGACGATACCGGCACGCAGGCAGTTGTATTGGAACAGGCATTTATATTCCGACTTGAATCTCAGGAAATTAATGAAAATGCCGGGAGTAAGTGCGGTTCTGACGAAACTGTTGAGTTTACCCGTAAAGGCCAGGTAGGCCTCCCTGTCTATTGTAGCTTTTTCGTATACTGTATGGATATACCCTGTTATATGCGACACAATGGTTACCTTCTCATTCTCGAGTGCTCTTCTTGCTTTGCCCGACAGCGATGTGCCGTTGAACCACATGTTTTTGGTCATGATACGGCGGTTGTTGGTCAGCAGCCCGTCCTTCTCGTCAATGTAATTCTGGGAATGGAGTGGGGTAGCCATCATGAATATCTTTTCCAGTGGCACCCCGCCCACGACAAACATGGCAGCGGCATAGAGCGCTGCCAGGCTCACGCACTCACCAGCCCCGGTTGTGAAATGCTCCCTGTACCTGAAGGCTGTCATCGCTTCCACTGTCTCCGTCTTCCAGTATGGGATGACTGATGAGTCATACTTGTCAAGACCGAAATGCCGTCGTATATCCATACTGAAATAATACCTGTCGCCCTCATACCCGAAAAGAGCATTCGACTGCCTGAGCAACTCAGTGTCAAAGAAATCACTGAACCTGGCAGTCTCCTTCTCCTTTTCCGTCAGTCCCCATGTCTCAAGATCGAGATTAAATATGTAATTGTCAATGATATACTGCTTAATGCGGTTGACCCTGCTGGTAAAACTCTTTTTGGGCATATCACGGAACCAGAGATCATCGCGCCATCGCCAGATTATAGGAGACATGATGTTGGCAAGCACCAGCGGGTAAAAGAGATCCGGGAAGATGAAGATCTCCATGTCTGAGAGGGTATATGCGGAGGAGTACTTCTCGAGAGTCTTTTTGTCTGTAAAGTCGGGGGAAATAAGAGGAGTCATTTGAATTTATTAACTGAACACCTTGATCACCTTTCTGTTTTGCCTCAGAATATCTCCATTGCGGAGAAGAAGAACCCGGCCTCCCTGAGGGCATTCTCCGGCGAATCGGAGCCGTGGATCGCATTCATCCTTACGTCAGTCCCGAAGTCAGCCCTGATGGTGCCCTTTTCGGCCTTTGCCGGGTCAGTGGTTCCGATCAGGCGGCGGAACTCGTCAACGGCGTTTTCGTGCTGTATTACAATTACGATGATGGGCCCCGAAGACATGAACTCCACCAGGGCAGGGTAGAAGGGCCTCTCACGATGCACGGCATAGAACTCCTCTGCCTGCTGACTACTGATACGCAGCATTTTGAGTGCTGCTATCCTGAATCCGGCTTCTATAATCCTGACAAGAATTTTTCCCTCGTCACCTCTGCCCAAAGCATCGGGCTTGATAATTGAAAAAGTGATTTCGTTGTTCATAACTAAGTGAAAATCGGGTTATTTGGTCTGATTTTTCAAAAACCTGTTATTTTTCTTACCTTTGACGCTTTTATAAAGCTAAAGCAGTGCCTGAGTTCGGTAAATATACAAAAGAATTAAAGAAGCTGATTGAAGAGGCAGATCATATTCTTTTGATATGTCATATCAATCCTGACGGCGACGCCATAGGTGCGATGCTGGCACTGAGGAGATGGATCATCGCCCAGGGAAGGGATGCAGGTATGATATCCCCGAATGCCCTTCAGCAGTTCCTATTGTGGATGAATGGCGTAGATAAGATTGTCGACTTCCATCACAACATCGAAATCGGGGGTAAACTTATAAGTGAGGCCGACCTGATCATCATGGTTGATTTCAACTCATCATCAAGGATGGGCAAGGCTGAACAGCTGGTGCTTGCATCAAAGGCAAAAAAGGTGATGATTGATCATCACCCCGACCCCGCACAATTTGCTGACCTGATCATCTCCGATGTAAGCCGGAGCTCCACTTCGGAGCTTATCTACTTCCTTGTCAACGGCATGGAAGGGGCAGAGTTCAATGACAACGAGTTCATAACGGCAGTCTATGTCGGGATCATCACCGATACCGGCAATTTTGAGCATGGCTATTATACCGGTGACACGATGCGTACCGTGGGACATCTGCTTGATATGGGAGTAGAAAAGGAGAGAATATTCAACCATATTTTCAGCAATTTTTCCCCTGACAGGATACGCCTGAAGGGATATTCACTCCACAACCGTATGGTGGTCCACCCGGACCTTCATACAGCCTACATCTGGCTCACAAAGGAAGACCTGGAGAGTTTCAACCATGTGAAGGGTGATACCGAAGGGTTTGCAAATGTGCTTCTGACGATGAAGGGGATTGTGCTTTCAGTACTCTTTGTTGAACGCTCGGGTTTCGTAAAGATGTCACTTCGCTCAAAAGGGAGCTTCAACGCAAACGTGTTGTCACGCCAGTGCTTCAACGGCGGGGGTCACCGCAATGCCGCCGGAGGAGAGATGAAGGGTACCATTCATGAGGTGGTGAGACACTTTGAGAACACTCTTCCATCATACAGGAATGAGCTGGAAGAGGCTGCAGCAGAGATGATGAAATGAAACTGACAATTCCGATACTGATCCTGTTTGTCTTTCTCTTGTCTTGCTGTCAGAACAAGCCTGACAAAAGGAGCTCCTCAAAGACTCCTACAGAATCAGAACTCATCGACCTGAACAAATCGTTTATAACCGAAGATCGCGGAGTCATTACCGATTATTTAAGCAGGAGCCAGCAAATCTTCAACGAGACAAACACCGGTCTCTGGTATAGCATTATCTCCGAAGGGAGTGGGGAGAAGGTGAAAACCGGCGACAATGTAACCTATGACTATGAGTGCACCCTCCTTGACGGCAGCCCGTGCTATAGCGGGTCCCAGACCATCAGGGTGGGATACGCCGAGGCCGAAAGGGGGGTAACCGAAGGGCTTCAGATGATGAACAGGGGGAGTGACTACAAGTTCGTCATCCCGCCATACCTTGCATACGGTCATACCGGCGACGGCGGCCGGATACCGGGGAGGGCAATCCTTGTCTACCGGATCAGAATAAAGGAAATCAATTAGTTTGGAACGATATTTGAGGGTTACAGGGGAAATGAAGATCAAAGTCATGAAGAGAACTTTTTATTCAGCAGTGTTTCTGGCACTTGCTGTTGTTATTGTATCATGCAATCCTGCAAAGAAATACGAAGAAGAGGAGAAGAGCCAGATAGCCGATTATATCGCCACCCACGATATCACAGTCGCTCCTGACGCAAAAGGACTTTATTACATGGAGACAGAGCCCGGAACAGGGGACCTGATCAGGTCAGGCGATTCGGTGGGTGTGTATTACACTCTGATGTTCCTGAATCATGAGGTTCTTCAGACCAATGCAGAGGAGGAGACGCCCTACAGGTTCAGGGTAGGATCATATGAACTGATTGAAGGGTGGGCCGTTGGACTTACCAAGATGAAGCTCGGAACCAGGGCCCGGTTGCTCATGCCCTCAAGCCTCGCCTATGGCAGCACGGGCTACGGCTATTATGATTATTACGGTAACTACTATACAATCATACCCGGCTACACCCCGCTGATCTTTGATATGGAGGTGGTGGAGCTCATCAGAGCCAGAAAGTAAAAAAATGCGCCGGGTCACGGCGCTTTTTTATTATCTCAGAATGACCACATCACCCGGTAGTGTTATCTTTTTAAGGGCATCAGTATAGTCTGCCCAGCTTCCTCCAAGAAATTCGTTTATCATCTTCTCAGCCTCCTCCATGGCAGCCACAGCGTCAGCTATCGCTTTCTCTTCCTGCTGTGAGGGCACCCCTGAAGCCATCAGTATTGAACGGTAACCGTTTATACGTGACGACAGCCCGTCCTGCCTTCTTCCAAAAGCTTCGTCAAGCTTTGCAAGATCCTCTTTAACAGCCTTATGTAACCCTGACAGCGTCTCTGCGAAGCCGGGGTTCCGCGAGAGGAGGTCATCACTCTTCGCAAGGCTTTTCCTGACACCGCTGATAGCTTTGAGCTTTTCATTGAACTCATTGATCCGTATACCAAAAGCCCCGGCTCTCTCAATGTTCCTTCTCAGTGCCTCTGTGTCCGGGGCGGCCATCCTGGGATCGGCATTTACCTTAACAATTGTCTCAGCAGTCTCACTCTCTTTTTTCAGTGTCACGGTATAATTACCCGGTATAACCATTCCTCCGAAGTTTCTGTAGTACCTCGCCCTGGGGTCCTGCTGTTCCTGCTCCGATGGGTATGATACCTGTGGCAGGGCATTCCGGTCAAGACGCCATGTAAAGCGATTAAATCCTTTGCCGGCTTCCAGCTCCGTTGTCTTCACTGTCTTCCCGGTGTCGTCCTTTATGTCTACCGCCACTTTACCCGGCTCCAGGGCATAAAATGATACCATGGCCCCTGGTTGCCGGTTCTCTCCGCGGAACATCGCATCACCGTAGAAATAGTATCCCGGCAGGTTCTTTGTTGATGCCATCCATGCCTCCGGTGCTTCAAATGCCTCCAGGCTGCTCTTCAGGAGCCTGTTGCCGCCTGCCGCCAGTGCACGCAGTGGACGGATGTCATCAAGCACCCAGAGGGCACGTCCGAAAGTGCCTATGACAAGGTCATGCTCACGCGGCTGGATGACCATGTCATAAGTCGAGACGGTGGGATAGCCGCTGGTCCATCTGTTCCAGGCATCTCCGCCATCAAAGGAGACATAAAGGCCGTACTCGGTCCCTGCGAACATCAGTCGGGGTTCTATCGGATCCTGAACGAAGCAGAGGACATAACCCCACACATCCGTGTCATCGATGATGCGCTGCCAGCTCCTGCCCATGTCCTTTGTGCGGTAGAGGTAAGCAGCATTGTCACCCTGCCTGTAATCATTGACCACGGCAAAGGCCTCCTTCTCATCATGTGCCGATGCAGTAATCTGGGGCACCCATGCGTTCCGGGGCATGCCTTTGATCTTCGGTGCAGTGTTCTCCCATGTCTGCCCGCCATCACGTGTTACCTGTATCATACCGTCATCAGTGCCGGCCCAGATGATATTCTTCCTGACCGGGCTGGGCGCAATAGTGATGACCGTACAGTGGTTCTCCGCTCCCGTAGCCTCGGGAGTGATGCCTCCGCTCTGATCCTGTTTCTGCTTCTCCGGGTCATTGGTAGTGATATCGGGAGATATTTTCGTCCATGTATCACCCCTGTCAGTGCTCTTATGCACATACTGGCTGCCGAAATAGATTGTGTTGCTGTCAAAGGGATCCTGTGCCAGGGCGGCGTTCCAGTTGAACCGCAGTTTCTCATTGCCGTCAGCGACTGGCCTGATGCTCTTGTTCCATCCTGTGGTGACGTCAAACCTGCGCAATGATCCTCCCTGTGACTGTGCATAGCAGTACCGGCTGTCGCCAGGGACGGGCACTGCGTCAAAACCGTCGCCGCCAAGCAGGAACTCATACATCTCATTGATCAGCGGGCCGTTGTGCCACGAGTAGGCAGGCCCTCTCCACGAACCGTTGTCCTGCAGGCCACCGTAGATGTTATAGGGCAGCTCATTATCAATATTGATATGGTAGAACTGGCCGAGAGGCAGGTTTTCGATGTGACGCCAGGTAACACCCCTGTCGTAGGTGATACCCATGCCCCCGTCATTGCCATCGAGCATCCTGTCAGGATTACGAGGATCGATATACCAGGCATGGTGATCAAGATGAACCGACTCTGCCGTCCTCCTGTCAAAGGTCAGTGCGCCATCCTCACTCATGTTAACCCCGGAGAAAAGGGTGTAAACCCTGTTCTCATTCTGCGGGTCTGCATAGATCTCAGCATAATAAAAAGGCCTGTTGCCTATGTTCTTCTCACCCCGCCTCTTCCAGGTGATGCCGCCGTCATCGGAACGGTATATCGCCGATGGCTTTGACTCGACATACAGGTATACGACGTCCGGATCAGATGCAGCAATTGCTATACCCATGCGGCCCTGCTCCTCAGGAAGGTCTTCGGTGATCCGGTTGAAGGTCTCTCCTCCGTCGCGCGTGAGCCATAAGCCCGAACCCTCAGACGATGACCTGAAGAACCAGGGCCAGCGCCGGTGGTCCCACATTGCCACAAAGATCTTCCCCGGGTTCGAGGGGTCCATGACCATGTCAGCCACTCCTGATGTCTCATTGGTGAAAAGAATCCTTCGCCAGGTGATTCCTCCGTCTGTGGAACGGTAAAGCCCTCTTTCGGTATGAGGAGCCCACGGATTACCAATGGCTCCGGCATAGATAATGTCAGGGTTGACCGGATCTATGATGATCCGGTGAATGTACCTGGTTAGTTCAAGCCCCATGCACTTCCAGCTCCTGCCACCGTCAGTGCTTTTGTAAATGCCGTAACCACCCGTCACACTGTTACGCGGATTGCCTTCTCCGGTGCCGGCCCAGACAATGTCAGGTCTAAGCGGGTCAACGGCCAGGGCTCCTATGGAAGCCACAGCCTCATTATCAAATATGGGGGTGAATGTGGTGCCTGCATTGAGGGTCTTCCAGAGACCGCCGGATGCAGTGCCGACATAAAAGACGTTTTCATTTCTCGGATCGGCGGCAAAGGCCGTGACCCTGCCGCTCATGCCGCCCGGACCGATATTTCTGGGCTTGATGTTGCTGAAAAGCGACATATCAGTCTTCTGTCCGGCAAGCAGAACAGTAACCAAAATCATTACAGCGGTTGCATATGTTCTTGGGATCATTGGGATAAGATTTAACGACCCCAATTTAGCCAAATAATTCAATCGTAAGGGAGACCGCAGAACTGTTTGACAATATGCCGCTGTCAGGCCTGCAGCAGGAAAACGGCAGGTCTTTTGTCGAGCTGCGGGATGGCATCGCGCCATCCCGCGATGGTCTTTGTGAAAATCTCTTCATTCTCAAGAGTAATGTCTGCCGCTATGCATAGCCGGGTTGACGGCCTGCAGACGGTCAGGATATCTTCAATCATCTTCCTGTTCCTGAACGGCGTCTCCATGAAAATCTGCGTCTGACCGCCTGCCGATCTCCTTTCAAGCTCCATGATGGCTTTCTGTCTTCCATGTCCGTCTACGGGAAGGTAGCCGTTAAAGGCGAACGACTGCCCATTCAGACCCGAGGCTATAAGTGCCAGCATTACGGAAGAGGGTCCGGTGAGCGGAATGACCCTGATGCCCATGTGGTGGGCAGCGGCTGCGACGATACTCCCGGGATCGGCTAATCCCGGCATACCGGCCTCACTCATCACTCCTGCATCAGCGCCTCCTGTAACCTGTGAGAAAAAATCATCGAGACCGGCCGGATCCGAGTGCTTCCCGACAGGAAAAAAGAGAGTCTCGTCAACAGGAAAACTCCTGTCAATACTTCTCAGATACCTCCGGGCACTTCTCACCTCTTCAACGGCAAAGAGCCTGAGTAATATTGTAATCTCCCTCGTTCCACGTGGTATGGTAAGACTATGATCACCGTTGCCCAACGTTACGGGGATCATATAAATATTTCCACTCATCTTTTAGACTTTAAGCTTCCGTAAAGATATGCAATTAGCCGCCGTGAGCTAAAGTGACCCCTGATATTGTTCTTCTCTCATTTTCGGGCTATGTTTGTAATTCTATAGACGAGACCGTGAAAATCACTTTTCTGGGAACCGGGACCTCACAGGGTGTGCCTGTAATAGCTTGCGAATGTGCTATATGCCAGTCTTCTGACCCCATGGACAAGAGGCTCAGAGCTTCCCTTCTCGTTGAGACTTCGGCAAACACAATCGTGATTGATGCAGGACCCGACTTCAGGCAGCAGATGCTGAATGCAAAGGTGAAAAAGATGGATGCCATCCTTCTTACACATGAGCACAAAGACCACATTGCAGGTATGGATGATCTTCGGGCATTCAATCACAAGAGCCAGGCTGCAATAGATATCTATGCCGAGGAGAGAGTACTCGCTGCAGTCAGGAAGGAGTATGCCTATGTCTTCTCGGAGAACCACTACCCCGGTGTGCCCAGAATGGAACTGCATGTTATTGATGACTTCAACCTCGGGATAAAGGGTGATATAATAACTCCCCTGAGAGTCTTCCATTACCGGTTGCCGGTATTCGGATTCAGGATAGGAGACATGGCTTACATAACTGACGCCAATTATATCCCCGAGGAGACAAAGGAGAAGCTGATAGGAGTTAAGTATCTGGTAATCAATGCTCTGAGAAAGGAGAAGCATATCTCTCACTATAGCCTGGACGAAGCCCTGGGACTGATCCGGGAGGTATCACCGCGAAAGGCCTATATAACGCATATAGGCCATCAGATGGGAAAACATGTGGAAGTCAACAGGGAACTGCCGGTGAATGTAACTCTGGCCTGGGACGGGCTGGAAGTGATCTGCGAAGAATGATCCTATCTCTTTTTGAACTTGTAGAGTTTCTTCTGATACTTTTTAGAAAAGAAATACTTGTTGCGGCCAAGTTGTGAGGTATCTATGTAAGAACTTTTCCGTGCACTCTTATATTGTTTCTTACTTGTTGATGCACAACCGGGCATTATCATTATTGCCGATAGAATAATAATAATTAAAGTTATGCATTTGCAGTTAATCCTTTTCATCAGTCTGAGATCAGCTAATTTCTAAAAGTAAGAATGAATCTGTCAGCATATTAAAAGTATTAAACAATTTCACTGAAATGACTAATACACTGCATCTCCCCTTTTATTTTCAGATACAATGTTTTAAATTGCACTTCCTTTTAACGCGGTAAGCCCAATATTAGATTAAACTCAAATGTGGACGTTTAGGTTTCGGATTTGCATCTTTTTTTTCATTCTCGGACTTCCTGTATCAGGTCAGTCGCTCGAAAACCTCGGAATAATAAGGGATAACGGAGCCAGTGCAGTATCACTGCTTCTTGATGACAGCACCATGTTCAGCCTGAATGCGCCGAAACCTCTGTTCAGCTTCAGGCTTGACGGCGTCTATTTTGAATCTGATGACGTGCCGGCCGGTCTGGCCGGAAGCCGCTTTATACAGATATACCCCGGCGGGGCGGAGTCGGGTTACACACCCCGCGGGGGTGCTCAACCGGGTTTCCTGGCTGAGCTGGTCTTCCGGAACAACTGGAGTGATACCATCACCATCAGTGATGTGGTGCCTTTCGGTGAAGGTGGCAACAGCGCCTTTATTACCGGCTCCGGTCCGCGTAACCTTGCCAGAGCCAATCTTTTCCTTCCCGGAAAGAGTCCCGTGCGCGTCATCCTGCCTGACAATGCCTGGGAGATGGGCTTCACGGTATTTGAGGCCGGTGACGGTCTGTCAGTAAGTGCAATAGCCCGCCGTGACCGGACAGACAGGGGCACGATGCGGAGATATGAGACCATACTTCCTCCGGGAGCATCAGTAACTTATAAAATATGGGCTGACCTGTTCAGGGGTACATGGCAGGAGGGGATGAGGCTCATGTTCGCAGAACGGTACCTGTATGACCTGAGCAGCTTTGATGATACCCTCTACCGGCGTGATGACCTGAAGTGGATACGCAACAGCTACCTGATTATCCTTCAGATGGCATGGGACAGGGAGTTTTATGATCGTTTCGAGGGAGAGGCAGGTTTCAGCGACTTCCTGGCGGAATACAACAGGATCTTCGGTCATGTCGATGTCTACGGAATATGGCCCACCTGGCCGCGCCTGGGTCTTGATGAGAGGAACCAGTGGGATCTCTACAGGAGCCTGCCGGGAGGAACAGAGGGACTGAGACGCATAAGCCGTCAGGCGAAGGACGACAACTGCCGGTTTTTCATTGCATATAATCCCTGGGATAAAAGCACAAGGGAAGAAGATCATCTCAGGGGCATGTCAGAGATAATAGCTGCAACCGATGCAGACGGTGTGGTGCTTGACACAGAGGGGAGGTCATCAGTTGAGCTTCAAAACAGTGCCGATACCGTCCGCAAGGGAGTGGTGATGTATTCCGAAGGAATGCCTGTAGTTAAAGATATGCCGGGTATAGTGGCGGCACGTGTGCACAATGCACTCTTCCTCAGTCCGGAATTGAACCTGAACAAGCTTATCAGACCCGACTTTGCCATCTTTCGTGTCGCTGATATAGGTGAGGATATCCTTCACCGTGAAATATCCGTGGCCTTTTTCAACGGTTATGGCACTGAACTGAACATGTTCAGGCCGGGTGGCCGGGGTGAAGAATACCGGGCTGACCTTGAGTACCTCTCAAGGACTACATACCTACTCAGAAAAAACAGTGACGCCTTCCTTGACCCTGACTGGACTCCCCTCATAAAGAGCGCAGCAGACAGGGTTTATGTCAACAGGTGGACAGCGGGAGACAAAACGGTGTTTACGATTCTCAACATGGATCACAGGGGATACAACGGGCCCCTTTTCAGTACAGACGACACAACCGGCAGGCACCTGGTCTCACTATGGAGACATGAAGAGATAGAACCGTCGCTTATCAACGGGGAACTTATGGCACAGGTTCAGACTACAGGATGGAGCCAGTCTTACAATGGTACCAGGCGAGAGGGATCAATTGAGTGTCTCGCCCTGCTGCCCTCGCTGATAAAGGCTGAGATCAGGGGCAACAAACTTCACCTGGCAGTCGCATCGAAGGGAACCCTTCTGGTAAGCAGGGGAGCACCGGGTTATGACGGAGAACCTGTTAAGATAGCTGCCCCTGCTGAGATGACGATGTCTGTCGACGAGCTCTTTGGCATAGAGGGAGAAAAGATTGTCATTGAACTCATTGACGATGAGGGCTATCTGCTGGATGAGAGGGTGGTGAAGCCTGAAACGGGCAGGCCGTGGCTTGTGTCAGAGACGATACATACAGCCCCAGCATCGGAGATACCCGAAGGAATGGTAATGGTACCTGCAGCCACCATTACATACAGGCTCGATGTCTCCGATGATTTCGTTCCTCACCCCTCGGCGGGCAGAGAGCTGACCATCGCAACCGACAGCTTCCTGATAGACAGGTACCCTGTGACAAATGCGGAGTTTCTCAGGTTCATCAGGGAAACCAGGTATATTCCGGCAGACACATCAAACTACCTGAGGCAGTGGGTGAGAGGCATGCCTGTCAGCGGACAGGAACGGTATCCTGTTGTATATGTTAGCCTCGAAGATGCCAGGGCCTATGCCAGGTGGGCAGGAAAGCGATTGCCCACGGAGGCCGAATGGCAGCTGGCAGCGCAGGGCACCGACGGTCGCAAGTGGCCGTGGGGCGATGAGTTTCATGCCACAAAGTGCAACAACGGCTTCGGCCGGCCTACACCCGTCGACGCCTTCCCGAAAGGGGAGAGCCCCTACGGCGTGGCTGACCTGGTGGGTAATGTGTGGCAGATGACCGGCGATGTCTATTCCAACGGAGCCTACTATTTCAATATAATCAGGGGTGGCAGTTGGTTCAGGCCTGAATCAAGCTGGTGGTATGTGCAGGGAGGGCCGCAGCCACTGACCATGACACAGTTGCAGTTACTCGTATCACCAGGTTATGACCGCAGTGCCACCGTTGGTTTCCGCTGCGTTAAGGATCTGTAAATCAGGCAATAGAGGGGCGATCCGCCAACTGGCGGAGAAGCAGCCAGACTGCAGGGAGGGCCGGAGGAATTTTCGATTTCAGATTGTCGATTGTCGATTTAGTCAAATTACCCAATCGCAAATCGCAAATCCTTTCGACTTTACAGACTTTATGGACTTTCGACTTTCCTTGCTCCGTCACCGATGCCGGGAAGATAGAAGTCAGCCTTCAGACCCGTGGCGGCAAGATAGATCTCCCCAAGCCTGTTAATGAAGTTTTCCACGTGTTCGCTCCCAACTATTGAGACAGTGCATCCTCCGAACCCGGCGCCGGTCATCCTTGTGCCGGCAACTCCCGGAAGCTTCCTGCCTTCATAGACGAGGGTATCAAGTTCAATGCCGGTGACCTCATAATCACCCGAGAGTGAGTCATGCGATTCATTCATCAGTCTGCCAAGGAGATCAATGTCATCGGCTTCCAGTGCTTTGATTGCATTAAGGGTCCTGCCGTTCTCTGTTATGACATGCTTCACCCTTTTCCTTACAACCGTGTCAGGAATGTATTCATCAAGCATCCACAGATCATTTACGGTCAGCTGGCTGAGGTTCCTTATGGGGTGATGCACAGAGATGAGCTCTACCGCCTTCTCGCACTCCGAGCGGCGCTCATTGTACTTTGAGTCGGTAAGTCCCCTGCGCTTGTTGGTGTTGGTTATGACAAGTCTCCTGTCACCAAGGTTCACAGGCGCATACCTGTACTCCAGGTTGTCACAGTTCAGGTTGATGGCATGCCCTTTTTTACCGAAGCCAACGGCAAACTGGTCCATAATGCCGCAGTTCATGCCCACGAAACCATTTTCAGCCTTCTGACCCATCTTTACCATCTCCATCATATCAAGTCCTGATCCGGTCAGCTCATTCATCGCCACCGCGGTAACCATCTCAATCGATGCCGAGGAGGAGAGCCCGGCGCCGTTGGGAATGTCACCGTAAAAGAGCATCTCCATGCCATGGGCGCGGATGCCCTTCCGTGCAAATTCATTGATGACACCGACAGGATAGTTCGTCCAGCTTTTCGGGATGGGGAGATAGTTGAATGCAACGTGCACCACCACCTCACCCTTGAAATTGAGACTGTTCATCTTTATCTGCGTACCGCTGGTAGTCCTTACAAGCAGCAATGTCCCGAAGTCGAGCGCACAGGGGAAGACATATCCCCCGTTGTAGTCGGTATGTTCACCTATTAGATTTACCCTGCCCGGTGAAAAAAAAAGGACAGGCTCATTTGCCCTGTCCCTGTAAAGCTTATAGAATTCTTCAAGAAGAAAGTTTGGGTCAGCCTTCATACCTTGAGTTTTTTCTCTATTTCATTGATCTGGTTTCTGAAATGACGGTCGGTATCAATGAGGTTATTTACTGTTTTGCAGGCATGCAGGACGGTTGCATGATCCTTACCGCCGATTGATGAGCCTATGCTTGCCAGTGATGCCTTCGTGAGGCTCTTGGAGAAGTACATCGAAACCTGTCTGGCCTGCACAATCTCTCTCTTGCGGGTCTTGCCCTGCATCAGATCAACGGGTATCTTGTAGTACTCGCAGACCACCTTCTGGATATAATCTATAGTTATCTCCCTCCGCTGGGTGTTGACAAGCCTGTCAACCATCTGACGGGCAAGCTCGAGTGTCACCTCCTTGCGGTTGAGGGTAGACTGAGCATAGAGTGAGATAAGACCTGACTCAAGCTCCCTGATATTCGAGGCGATGTTCTCGGCCAGGAATTCAAAGATCTCGTCAGGCAGCTCAATGCCGTCGTTGTAGGCCTTCTTCCTGAGTATGGCAAGCCGGGTCTCGAAATCGGGCTTCTGAAGGTCTGCCAGCAGTCCCCACTTGAAACGCGACAGGAGCCTCTGCTCCATCCCCTGCAACTCCACCGGAGGCTTGTCACAGGTTAAGATGAGCTGCTTGCCCGATTGGTGAAGGTGGTTGAATATGTGGAAAAAAGTATCCTGGGTCTTCTCCTTCCCGGCAAATTCATGGACGTCATCAATGATCAGGACGTCAATCATCTGGTAAAAGTGGAGGAAGTCGTTCTTGTTGTTGTTGCGGATTGACTCTACAAATTGTGTCTGGAACTTGTTCGCATTGACGTACAACACTGTCTTGTCAGGGAATTTCTCCTTGACAAGTATCCCAATGGCCTGTACGAGATGGGTCTTTCCGAGCCCGGAGTCACCGTAAATCATGAGTGGATTGAAGGCAGTGCCTCCCGGGTTGTTCCCTACGGCTATGCCTGCGGAACGAGCCAGGCGGTTGCATTCACCCTCAATAAAGTTGGCAAAAGAGTAGTCCGGATTGAGCCTCGGATCAAAATGAAGCTTCTTGATGCCGGGTATGATGAAGGGATTCCTGATGGCCGGCTGGGTGACCTCAAACGGGACCTGCATCGGCTTGTTCTGAAGATCGGTCTTGTTCCTTGAAGGATACCTCACGGTGTAAGGCTTCCCGTTGGCATAGGCCGAATTCTCCATGATGATGTTGTACTCAAGCTTGGCATCATTGCCAATCTCCCGCCTCAGGGTCTTGCGTAGTATGTCAATGTACTGCTCTTCAAGATATTCGTAAAAGAATGGACTGGGCACCTGTATTGTCAGAATGTTCTTTTCGAGCCTGAGAGGAACAATAGGCTCGAACCATGTTTTAAAGCTGGCCGAAGGGATAATGTCACGAATTATTTCCAGACAGTTATTCCAAACCTCATCGTGTGATTTGTTCATTCAGATTGTAATTAGAAAATCGCTTAAATTTCCAGGTGCTGAAACCCGGGACAATATTTGTAAAAAAAAAGTTAAAAAAAAAAATTATTTTCGCTTGACTTTTCAATTTATTCTTTACTGATATGAGCATCAGGTCCTTATATCGCTATACATTCGTCAAAAAAAATAAGTCATTGAATATCAGTATCTTATCGCAAAGAATATGGATAACAAAGGGTTATGTCAATGAAGATAGGAGAGTCTTTTTTTTTGTGCCGGAAGATGGTCCGACGCGAGGGACTGCAACGGCATGATTCAATAATGTTTAGCACTATTGCGTCAAATCACTCGGCTTTTTTGCCAAATATTGAGAAGTGGACATATTTTTTAGGATTCTCCTTCATATCCTGAAGTAAAAGGTCGAGATTGAAGAGAGTGTTGGTAAGGTTTGTATAGAGGCTGTCGTTTGTAACAAGTTTACCGGCTGACCCTTCTCCTTCACTGATTCCCTGCACTATCTGATCAAGGTTTTCCAGCGATGTGCGGAGCGACGTAAGGGTGGTGCCCAGATTGGCAGCGGCTAAGGCATCGGAGATCTCACCGATGTTCTTAAGCGTTGAATCAAGCGTCGTGCTGTTCGATGAGAGCATGGTCGTAAATGTTTTAAGATCATCAATGGAGGCTGCCAGCTCATCCTTTTTACTGTCAGATATCTCCCTGATGTTTGAGGTGATACCGCTGACGTCAGCCACCGCAGACCTGAGATTACCTGTCATCTGAGGTGTAAAAAGGTCATTGAGGGATGAAACCACCGAATCGAGCTTGATTATCATACTGGTAATATTCCCTTCCAGGGGAGAGAGGGTCTGGCTGAGCCTGTCAATTATGGATGCTGCCACATAACCATCAAGTGTGTCATGGTTATGACACATCTGACTGCTCTCACCCATTCGCAGTACCACCTTCATCCCCGCTATGAGGGTGGCAGTTGTTATCTCAGCCCTGGTGTCTTTCGGCACATTGAAATTCCTGTCAACCGACAGGGAAACAAGGATCAGTCCTGAACCGTCATTTATAAGCCGGATATCCTGTACAACTCCTGCCTGGTAGCCGTTTATCTCTACCGGGTTTGACTCCGTCAGACCTGCAATGTCACTATAAACGATATGATAGGTGTCGGTACTTGTGAAGAGGGCAGTGCCCTTGAGAAAGTTAAAAAGGAGGATGAATGCGCCGATGGTAATTACTGCCACAGCCCCTACTTTGACCTCATTGGAAATCTTCATACGGTTGTTACTTTTGTTTTTTTGCATCTATTGCCTCTCTGAGAGGCATTGTATTACCGTTTCTGACGGCTATCACGAAAGCATCCGGAAATCTCAACACAAGTGTTCTCCTGTACTTTATCGCATCATCATAAACGGAAAATTTGCCGGCAGCGTATTTTATCCGTTCACCATCTTCTATCATTGTCACAGTCTCAAGGTCCTTTAGCTGGCTCTGCGTCATCACCCTGTTCCTGGGCATGGCTGATATCTGCACCATGAAGTAAATGTCATCTGCTCCGGCCGTCAGGGGCAAACCTTGCCTCCCGGCTGTAATATCGGTGGAGGTGCCGGCTGATGTCCCGGCTGTTGAAGCTGCAGGTTGTTGCACCGGTAATTGCGTCGGCACCGAAGTTGTCTCAACTGCCGCAGGAGCAGTTATATCACGATCCTTAACTTCAGCAACCGGCCTGTCTGAGAGGTCACCCTGCCTGCCGGCCCTGGTATCCGGTACCTCCGCCACCCGGACTGAGTTATCGCGTTTGATTCCGGAACGACTGTCAATAGTCTGCTTGTAGTCCCTGAACGCCCTGAAGATAGCCGAGGCAAGGTAATCCTGACCCTGTTCGGACATAAGGAACTTCTCTTCCTCGGGATTGCTGACATACCCTAATTCAACCAGTACTGAGGGCATAGTGGTCCGCCACAAAACGAGGAATCCTGCCTGTCTTACCCCCCTGTCCTTCCTGCCTACTCTATCCTTGAACTGTTGCTGCAGCAGAGAAGCAAACTC
This sequence comes from uncultured Rikenella sp., assembly GCA_964455705.1. Lineage (GTDB taxonomy): Bacteria > Bacteroidota > Bacteroidia > Bacteroidales > VadinHA17 > SR-FBR-E99. The sequence continues at coordinate 4,018 of CAYVYM010000026.1, read as the reverse complement.
AGTGCTCTGTTTCAGATAGGTATTTTGCATCAGCGAGAAGATTATGAAAGACTCTACTGAGTTGGGGTCGTACCCTTCGTACTTGGTCTCATAATTTTCTTCAAAAGTGATTACGGAGTTCTCCTTCATGGCAACACGGAGGTTTGCTTCGTCCATGGTCTGTCCCAGAACATACGTTTCGGAGCCAGCCACCCGTTTATCGGACCACCAGTTTGAATGTATCGAAATGAAGATATCGGCCTTGTGCCTGTTCGCCACTTCTGCTCTCTCATCAAGCCCCGGGTAGGTGTCATCAACGCGGGTATAAATAACCTTCACATCCTTAAGATTTTCACTTATATATTTTCCCGTTTTGAGGGCTACTGAAAGATTAATGTCCTTCTCCTTTGCCTTTGCTCCGTGCGTGCCGGGATCCCTTCCGCCGTGTCCGGGATCTATTACAACCACCCATTCATTTTTCTCCGGTACCATCTGTGACAAGAGTGTTGCTGGCATGGTAATTGTTGCCAGTGCAATGGTCCATATCAGAATATCCTTTAACCCTCTTATTTTGGTGTTTTGACGCATTACTGCCTTGAGAATTTTAATTAGTTTTGTCGCTGGCATGCCCGTTATGCACAACAACTACGCAAAAATAGCATTTAACTTGCATTTTCACGCACAAAGATTGATTGTGACAATTTTCATGCCGGTTCTCTTCTCCGCGGCATTGTGTGCCCAGGAGCCGGTCAAAGCGGGTACCATTCCGTCTGCTGTGCCTGACACACTTGCAGCCATGACTCCTGACACGCTGACGGAAGTCGCACCGGCCACCCTCTCAATAGCTTCGCCTGACACACTGCCTGCTTCACTGCGTGACACTACAAGGTCTGGCTGGGAAACAGCGGATAAAGTGCCCTATATAGATGTGAACTCCGACTTCGCTTACGATTTTGCATCTCACCAGGATACAGCGGGACAAAAGCTTCCACTGATCATCTCTTCTGATGCTGTGGACGAGCCGATAGTCTATAGTGCCGACGGGTACATGAAGACTGACCTCCGGACAAAAAAGGTCAGCCTGGTGCAGAACGCGAGGGTCACTTACGGTACAATTGAACTGACGGCTGACTCAATCGTGCTTGATATGGAGACCGGTTCCGTATATGCCACCGGCAGGATAGATTCCACAGGCCAGATGGCCGGCAAACCTATTTACAAGGATGGTTCGGAGGAATTTGAATCGAAGGAGTTAACCTATAACTTCAAGTCGAAGAAAGGGGTGATCAGCAATGTCACCACCGAGCAGGAGGGAGGGTTTCTTCAGAGTGAGACAACCAAAAGGCACGAGGACGGCACACTGCATGTCAATCGTAGCAAGTTCACCACCTGCGACGCAGAGGAGCCGCATTTCTACCTCGCCCTGCCAAAGGCGAAGGTCTATCCCGGGGAAAAGATCGTGTCCGGTCCCGCCTATATGGTCGTGGCTGATATCCCCCTTCCCCTGATACTGCCCTTCGGTTTCTTCCCCGTGCAGCAGAGGAGGGCTTCGGGCATCATCATGCCCAAATACGGACTTGAGGCACGCAGGGGCTATAACCTGTCAGGAGGAGGATACTATCTTGCCCTGAACGACTACTTCGACCTGAAGCTGACGGGGTCAATCTTTACAAACGGCGCCTGGCGTGCTGACGCAGGAACCTCCTACAGGGTCAGGTACCGCTTCTCAGGGTCATTCGGCTTCAGCTATGCCAACAACATCACGAGTTACAAAGGGTTGCCCGACTACGGCAAAACCACCAACTACAGCATAACCTGGTCTCATTCGCAAGATGCCAAGGCAAGCCCGGGCTCACGATTTTCGGCCAGCGTCAACATGAGCTCCAGCGGCTATGACAAGGAGAACAGTTATAATATAGCCGACCATGTCACAACCACGAGGCAGTCGAGCGTCAGCTACTCAAGAAACTGGGCAGGGACGCCCTTCAGCTTCTCAACAAGCGTTAACCAGTCGCAGAACGTGCAGAATAAGACGATGATGCTGAACCTCCCCAAAGCCAGCCTCAACGTAGCGCGCATATACCCTCTCAAGCCCAGGAAACTTGTGGGCAAGTCGAGATGGTATCATGATCTCACCACCCAGTACACGGCAACACTCGATAACAAAATCGACACATATGACAGCCTCTTCTTTACCAGCGCCATGTGGAAGAACATGAAGAATGGCTTTAAGCATGAGGTACCGTTAAGCCTGCAGATAAGACCATTCAATAATTTCTCAATCTCACCCTCTCTCCGCTACACGGGGGTGCTCTACACACAGCAGATAGAGAAGCGATGGGATCCTGACTACTACGACGAATCAAAGGGCCGGGTCATACCCTCAGTATTGAATGATACAATAAGAGGCCTGACCTACGGACAGGCCCTTGTTCCATCAATCAGCGCCTCATTCAACCCGTCGGTTTACGGGACATTTCAGTTTACAAAAAAAGGCTCACGCCTGGAATCAATAAGGCATGTGATGAAGCCATCGATAGGATTCTCCTTTTCACCCGAATCCGAAAAACTCTCGAGTGACATGTACAAGACGGTTCAGTACGATACGCTTGGTAACATACGCGAATATTCAATATATGAAGGAAGTATTTACGGCACTCCATCGTCGGGAATGCGCTCAGGATCAGTGACGTTTGGTTTATCTAATATTGTTGAGGCCAAGGTGTATGCCAGGAATGACACGACCGGGAAGCCAAATAAGATCAAACTGATAGAGAGCCTCTCCCTCAATACCTCCTATAATATTTTTTCCGACTCGCTGAACTGGTCGCCCGTGAATATGTCGTTTCGCACAACTCTTGCTCAGAACATTAATATTCAGGCCAGCAGTACTTTTAATCTCTATGGCTTAAGCGAAGAAGGAACAACGGTGAGGCACTTTGCTGTCACCCAGGGGCAGGGACTGGCCAGGATGTCGAACCTGAACGCGAGTCTTGACCTCGACCTGGGGCGGTTACTGACCAGGAAGCAGACCGGCAGGCAGCAACAAACGCAGGGAGGCACAGGCCAACCTCGGGAAGGCAGCCCTGAGGGTGAATCTGGTGCCGCACAGAGAAGCAACCTGCCCCTTGCGAGCAGCAACCTTGATGAGTTCGGATATGTGAAGTTTGATCTCCCCTGGTCGCTCAGAATGGCTTACAACTTCAATTACAGCAAGCCCAGGCTGGAAACGAACATAACGCAGACACTGACTCTCTCAGGCGATGTCAGGCTGACGCCAAAGACAGCTGTTACCTACAATACCGGTTATGACATCAAGCAGAACGAAATCACCATGACCAGGGTCGGCATCTCCCGCGACCTGCACTGCTGGGAGATGAGCTTCTCATGGATACCCACAGGGTACATGAAGAGCTGGAACTTCACAATCAGGGCCAAGGCAAGCATGTTACAGGATCTTAAATACGAAAGGCGGAAAGATTACCATGAGAATTACTAACGACATAAAAAAAACAGGAATGAAAAGGATTATCAGCACAACAGCCGCACCGGGAGCCATCGGCCCCTACAGCCAGGCCGTGGAAGCCAACGGAACGCTTTACATCTCCGGCCAGGTGGCTATTGATCCGGCCACAGCCAGGCTAATTGAGGGAGGCATAACCGAACAGACCACACAGGTACTTAAAAACGTAAAGGCTATTCTGCTTGCCGCCGGATATTCGCTAAATGATGTGGTGAAGTCGACCTGCCTCCTCTCTGACATCTCAGACTTCAAGGCCATGAACGAAGTCTATGCTCAGTTCTATACCTCTGATCAGCCTGCCAGAGCCGCCTTTGCCGTCAGGGCACTGCCGCTTGGGGCTCTGATAGAGATTGAGACCATAGCCTGTAAAGGCGGATCTCAGACCCTCCTCACAGAGTAAAGGCGGGTCTCAGACCCGCCTCACAGAGCAAAGGCGGATCTCAGACCCGCTTCAACGTATATTATCAATAATGCCTGTGGTTATTCTGCCACAACCTCGAATTCCAGATCTACCCT
>CAYVYM010000025.1:6831-44600 GCA_964455705.1 uncultured Rikenella sp. | reverse complement strand
ACTGCTGCCTCCCGTAGGAGTCTGGTCCGTGTCTCAGTACCAGTGTGGGGGATCACCCTCTCAGGACCCCTAAACATCAAAGCCTTGGTAAGCCGTTACCTTACCAACTAGCTAATGTTACGCATGCCCATCCCGTACCGCCGGAACTTTAAATATCAAAAGATGCCTTCCGATATTTCTATGGGATATTAGTCCGAATTTCTCCGGGTTATCCCCCTGTACAGGGTAGGTTACATACGCGTTACTCACCCGTCTGCCGGTCGCCACCAAAGTATTGCTACCTCGTGCTGCCCCTCGACTTGCATGTGTTAAGCCTCCCGCTAGCGTTCATCCTGAGCCAGGATCAAACTCTTCATTGTAATATTTCATTTCTTAAATATCTCTTGAAGATCAATCCGGTCTCTTCAAAAACTCAAACAAAATCGCTAGGTTTTTGGCGAGATCCCTCTCGCCTGTGTGCTACTACTTCATCATTAAATCAAAGAACTTCTTCCCTCCTCATTTTTTTGAGGCAAGGGACGACAAAGATACAGAACTCTTTCCTTCTCACCAAACTTTTTTAAAAAGTTTTTCAACTTTTATTCCTGCCCCATTCAGGGCAAAATCTGCGAGTCCAATCTGTCAAACCTCTCTTTCAGGGAACGTGCTTTTCTTTAAAAGCGGGTGCAAAGATATGGAACAAATCCAATAAAACAAATTATAACTACTTTTTTTCAAATTAATTTCTGCATCCTGCTTATCTCTCCCTGACCTGGCCCCGGTCTTATATTATATAATATATGTATAACGGTAATAATCATTGTTTATTCGACGTATAGCCCGGAAGTTAATAGTCTGTGAATAACCTGATTACCGGTAATATTTGCAGACCCTGACAGCCTTCCCGAATCCTCAGGAAATTAAAGTGTTAATTAAAAAGAGTAATTCGTTTATAAATCACAAGATATTGTGATTGTTTTTTTTCTTAACTTTGAAATGGGCGGTCCCTCCTCCTCGCTGACCCCTTCGGGGTCGATAGATTTTGACGAATGTATATTTGACTAACATCCAATCTGGGGGGACCGCCTTTTTATTTTGTGGGTATTCTATATAACTGGAATTTCCGTTTTTTGTTGCATTTTGGGTTAAGTCCACGGTCAGATATTAACCCTCCTGATATTTATAAATAATATAAGAGATCGTACCTATGCAGTCAGGCTTCACCTCTGTTGTATACCGTCGAGGTGATACTGTACACCACAGCAGGCATTAAAAAATAGTCATTCATTAAAACTGTAACTTTCCTGATGATCATACCTCCTTCAGTTAATATTTGGTATATTTTCATCAAATTACTTTTCATTAAATGAAACCTGTTCTCTCGGAAAACGACAAGGACCTGCTGGAGAAGACAATAGCCAGGGCTGAAGAGCATTTGAAATCCCAGATAGTACTTGCAACAGTCATACGCAGTGACAGTTACGCAGAAATCCCATGGAAGGCCTTTGCCCTCGGGGTCTCAGTCTCAGGGTTGCTGGCTCTTTCAGGCAACCTCCTGTTTCCGGGATGGATCCAGGGGTTTGCTGTGCTCATTGCAGTTGTCGCAATGCTTGCAACCGGTGCAGCTATGACCCTGCTGACGATGCTTCTTCCGGTATTTGCACGGTTCTTTCTGAACGACAACCGTGCCGAAACAGAGACCAGACAATATGCAGAATCTCTTTTCCTGTCAAGGCAGCTCTTTCTGACAAAACATCGGACAGGAATCCTCCTTCTGATAAGTCTTTTTGAAAAGAAGGTTGTGATCATCCCGGACAAAGGTATATGCGACCATGTGAGTGATGATGATATACAGAGGATAATAACAATGATGAAAGCTCCCCTGAAGAGGAATGAATTTCTCCGTTCAATGGAGATTGCGGTTGATGAACTGACCAGGATTATAGAGCCGTTGACGGCTGATGACACAACCTGTGATGAACTGCCGAACAGAATTATTGAAGAAAGAGGGCTATGAAAACTAATCCGATAATCATCCTTGGCGTTGCCATGCTTCTGTCAGCCTTCTCTGTTCCTGATACTGATGTGCCGTTCCTTACAGGTCGCGTAACAGACAATGCCTATTTACTGTCATCTGAAACCCACAGCCTGCTGACCGACAGTCTTAAGGCCCATGAGACGCGTACAACAAACCAGGTCGTTGTTCTGACAATCCCTTCGATAGGAGGTGAAAGCATTGAAGGATATGCTAACCGTGTCTTCAATGAGTGGAAGCTCGGGCAGGAAGGGAAGGATAATGGTGTCCTTATCATTGTAGTACCCGATGACAGACGGATGCGGATTGAGGTAGGCTACGGCCTGGAAGGTATACTGACAGATCTGACCGCAAGCAGGATAATTCAGTTCGTCATGACACCAAAGTTCAGGGATGGCGATTACGGGGGCGGCATCGTTGACGGGACACTTGCAGTAATTGATATTCTGGAGGGAGGCTATCTTGACGAAGGATTAGCCTTTGCGGAGACGGGCAACAATGAAAGCGTCGGATTATCGGGCCTGGAGAGCTCCGACCTGACAATTACCGAACGAATCTTATTCGGGGCATTTATTTTTGGGATAATCGGCCTGTTTACGGTTATCGGGATAATGACGCCGGGATTTGGCTGGTTCCTGTACATTTTCCTGATACCGTTCTGGGCAATGTTCCCAATCATTATTGTGGGTACTAAAGGTGCGCTTGTCTGCCTGATCAGTTACCTGATACTATATCCATCTGCTAAAGTATTTCTCAGTAATTCAGAATGGTACAGGAAGGCTAAGGCGGATCTGAAGACGAAAGGGAAAGCTTCAATTGGAGGCTTTACATTTTCTTCAGGGGGGTCAGGGAGCTCCTGGAGTTCAGGCGGAGGTTCATCCGGAGGCTTCTCCGGCGGAGGCGGCAGGTCAGGCGGTGGGGGGTCGTCAGGAAGCTGGTGACGAACCAAATCTATTCACAACGGAGAGTACACCCGCGGCAGGATTCCTGATAATTCATTCATGGCGGGATGCTCTGGTCAGAGTACCGCGTAAAGCAAAAAAAAAGAGCCCTCATTACTGAAAACTCTTCGTGGAGATTAAGGGAGTCGAACCCTTGACCCCCTGCGTGCAAGGCAGGTGCTCTGACCAACTGAGCTAAATCCCCCATTCTATTGTCGATTTGCGATGTGCGATTTACGATTAAACCGGTATTCTCAAATCTTGTATTGTCGATTTGCGATGTGCGATTTACGATTAAACCGTTATTCTCAAATCTTCTATTGTCGATTTGCGATGTGCGATTTGCGATTTAAATCGCCAATCGAAAATCGGAAATCGCAAATTCCGTAGTCCCACCCAGAGTTGAACTGGGGACCTCTACATTATCAGTGTAGCGCTCTAACCAACTGAGCTATGGGACTGATAAGCGCACACTATAAAGAACGCCCCCCTGATTTTTAATCATTTGGGGGTGACAAAAGTAACGCTTCCTCACAAACATCCAAAATATTTTCAGAAATATTTTATGGACCAACCGGAGAAAAATTCCCGGACAACGACCCGGAGATTAAAACAGGGGTGTAATGAGAGGTTAAGGCCAAATTCAGGGAACAGAGTTAGAAAAATAACTAAATTCGCACTTTGAACGGACTTCATGTCAAACCTGGTACTGATACCAACATACAACGAGGCGGAGAACATCCACGGGCTGGTCCATGCCATCTCCGCACTCAGCGTACCGTTTGACATACTCATAATTGACGATAACTCACCTGACGGTACCGGTACCATTGCAAAAGATCTGATACCTTTATACCCCAACCTGCACCTCCTTGAGAGACCTGAAAAGGCAGGCCTGGGGAGGGCATACATAGCGGGGTTCGACTGGGCGCTGCAGAGAGATTACGAGTATATCTGCCAGATGGATGCCGACTTCTCACATGACCCGGCAGACCTGGTAAGGCTTCATGCAGCGTGCGAACGCGACGGCGCCGACCTGGCCATAGGGTCAAGATACATCTCCGGCGTCAATGTGGTCAACTGGCCCATGGGAAGGGTGCTCATGTCATATATCGCTTCCATGTACGTGAGAATCGTCACGGGGATGAGGATCATGGACACAACAGCCGGATTCAATTGCTACCGCCGCGAAGTGCTGCAGAATATCGACCCCGGACATATCCGCCTGGTGGGATACGGCTTCCAGATAGAGATGAAATTCACCGCCTGGAGACTCGGCTACCGCATTGTTGAGTTGCCCATCATCTTCACCGACCGCAGGGCAGGCACATCAAAAATGTCAGGGAGTATCTTCGGCGAAGCCATGTGGGGAGTGCTGAGAATGAAAATTTTCAGTGTCTTCAGGAAACCGCGCAGGATAGTAACCTGACCGTTCATGATGCACCGGGAGACCAGCAACAAAATCGTCATACTCAACGCTCTGCTTATCAACGAGGAGAGCAGAAAATCCGCTGATGTCACTATTGAAGGTGGCATGATCTCCGGTATCCACCCTGCCGGGACGCTTGCACACACAAAAAACGCTCCAGGGACGGTCACCATCGATGCCACCGGCCTGTGGCTCCTGCCGGGAGTCATTGACGATCATGTGCATTTCCGTGAGCCGGGACTGACCCATAAGGGAGATATCGCAACAGAAAGCGCCGCTGCCGCCGCAGGCGGGGTGACATCATTCATGGAGATGCCCAACACCTCTCCGCAGACCGTCACTATTGACCAATGGCAAAAGAAGAACCACCTTGCCGCCGAAAAATCTGTAATAAATTACTCCTTTTACCTCGGCGGCACCGACAGCAATTTCAGCGAGCTGCTCAGGGCCGACCCCTCCCTCGTTCCGGCCATCAAGCTATTCATGGGAGCCTCAACCGGCAACATGCTTGTCAGCAGGGAAGAGGCACTTGAGGCCATCTTCAGCCTGAAAAGGATTCCCGTTGCCTGTCATTGTGAGGATGAGATGATCATCAGGGCCAACATGACAGCATACCGTGAGAAATACGGCGAGAAAATCGACCCCTCCTTTCATCATCTGATCAGGAGCAGGGAAGCATGCCTGGCCTCATCATCAGCAGCTGTCAGCCGTGCACGCAGTGCAGGCACCAGGCTTCACCTGCTGCATCTCTCCACGGCGGAGGAGACGGAGCTGCTCATACCCGGCCCCGACCCCACCGCAAAACAGATCATCGGTGAGGCATGCGTACACCACCTGTGGTTTGACGACTCGGCATACAGAGACAAGGGTAACCTGGTCAAATGGAACCCCCCGATAAGAACGTCATCCGACAGGCAGGCCCTGCTCAGGGCGGTCAGGGAAGGACTGATAGATATTATTGCCACTGACCATGCACCTCATACCCTGGAAGAGAAGAGCGCACCCTACTTCAGTGCGCCGTCAGGCGGCCCCACTATACAACACTCGCTGGTGATGATGCTCGAGCTATGCCACCGGGGAGAGCTGACGCCCGAGCTTGTGGTCAGGAAGATGTGCCATAACCCGGCTCTCATCTTCGGCATCTCTGACCGTGGCTTCATCAGGGAAGGATACAGGGCAGACATGGTGCTGCTTAACCCCGACTCGCCATGGACGGTAAGCAGGGAAAACATTCTTTACAAATGCGGATGGTCACCCCTTGAGGGCACGACATTCCGAAGCAGGGTGATAAACACCATCGTCAACGGCATAACGGTAGTTACAGAGGGCCGGCTGACAGGCCACCGGGCACCGGAGATGCTTCATTTTAAACGGTAAATAAAGAGAGCATGAGAAAGATAGTATTTTTGATGATTCTGGCGGTGCTCGCTGCCTCATGCAGGGAGCGCGGCAGCACCAGGAGAGGATCAGAACCGGCTGACAGCCGGGAAAGCTCACTCCCTGCAGGTGCAGATCTCCCCGCCGGTGCAGTTCTCATTGCAAGCGACATTGTGACAGAGGTGATAATCAAGCCTGATCCTGACGGTGACCCGTGGGAGATTGAAAAGGTTGCAGGATACGAGGGAGAATCACTGGTTGTCAACATCTTCAATCGCATTTATGACGGTACTCTCACTGTATACGACTATCACAGCGGGGAGGCTCTGTCAGCTTCCGACGTGAAGGAGATCGAGAAGGAATTCAGCGATGACCGCAACAGGATAGGTAAGCTCTCCTTCACTGAAGACTGGTATTACAATCCTTCAGCAAACAGCTTGCATAAGAAAGCCAAATCAGTTACCTTCGGGTATGAGCTTTACAATAACCTGGGTAAAGTATACGCTTACAGGGCAGCCTTCAGGGCAGACCTGAACTGAAACAGTTTAAAAAACACATCGTCACGATGCCAAGCTATGATATTACCAGCCTGAACGACTTCATCATCAGGCAACAGAAGGATTTCCCCTATGCCCGGGGCGAGCTCTCCAGCCTGCTCCATCACATAGGCACGGCAGCCAAGATGGTCAATGCCAAGATCCGTAAGGCCGGACTGGTTGAGATCCTGGGGAGGGCCGGCGCCGAGAATCCGCAGGGTGAAGACCAGCAGAAGCTTGACCGTTATGCTGATGATGTATTCATCGACGCCCTTCAGGCCTCAGGCGAGTGTTGCGGCGTGGCCTCCGAGGAGAACCAGAACGAGGTCGTCTTCACCGAGGAGTTTGCCGCAAGGGGAAAATATGTCGTCTGCATTGACCCTCTTGACGGGTCGTCAAACATAGACTACAATGTATCTGTAGGGTCCATATTCTCTATCTACCGCCGGGTGACAGAGCGCGATGGAGAGTCGGGCATAATTGATTTCCTTCAGGCCGGTAGTGACCAGGTAGCCGCAGGTTACGTCATCTACGGCTCTTCAACAATGCTCGTCTACACCACAGGCAATGGGGTGAACGGGTTCACCCTTGACCCCACCATAGGCGAGTTCTGCCTCTCACACCCCAACATAAAAACCCCGTCAAATGGCAGGACCTATTCCGTCAATGAGGGCAACTATATCAAATTCCCTGACGGAGTAAAGCGTTACATAAAATACTGTCAGGAGAATGACCCTGTCACAGGCCGCCCGTACATATCAAGGTACATAGGTTCACTGGTTTCGGACGTGCACCGTAATCTCCTTACCGGAGGCATCTTCCTCTATCCGCCTTCAATAATCTATCCCATGGGGAAGCTCAGGCTGGTATATGAATGCAACCCCATATCATTCATTATTGAGCAGGCAGGAGGTGTAGCCACCGACGGCAGGAACAGGATACTTACCCTCAAGCCCGATGCGCTGCACCAGAGATCACCCTTCTACTGCGGCTCCACAGAGATGATCAGCCAGCTGGTCGGGATGTGCTGTTGACGCCGGTGTCTCATCACTTAAAGCACTGTTTTGCTTGGCGTTCACCTATGCTTTATTAATTTTGCACCCTCAAGCAGTTCAGATGGCCAGCACCGTTTTCAGAGACCTTTACAGGAAGCACCCCTCGTTCACGAGGCTTGAGGCCTTGCTTGCAGGAGACAGCAACGAGCCGGTGATGGTCCACGGGCTTACCGGATCATCGCGTACAGTGGTGATGGCCGGTGCCCTGTCACAACAGCCTACCACGCACCTGGTGGTGCTTCCGGAGAAGGAGGATGCGGCCTACTTCTACAATGACCTCACCTCTCTCATCGGCGAAGACAATATCTTCTTTTTCCCGGGAACCTATAAACGGTCTGTCATGTATGACCAGACCGAACCCGCCAACATCATTCTCCGGGCCGGGGTGCTGAACTTCCTGACCTCCGGGCGGAGAAAATGCATCATTGTCACCTACCCTGAATCAATCATGGAGAAGGTGGTAAGCAAGAGCAACCTGAAGAAGAACACCTTCGAGATTAAGAAGGGGGCAAAACTCTCCATCGAATTCCTTGAGGAGGTACTCCGTATGTACAATTTCCGGAGGACTGATTTTGTATATGAGCCAGGGCAGTATTCCGTCAGGGGAAGCATCACCGACCTCTTCTCCTACTCGGCAGACAAGCCATACCGTATCGATTTCTTCGGCGAAGAGGTTGAATCAATCCGCTCATTCAATGCCGATGACCAGCTGTCTCTCCGGCTCCATGATGAGATACAGGTCATCCCTGACATACAGGCGCTTGCCTTTAACGAGAGCACTGACAGCCTGATCGATTTTATTCCACCTTCTTCCATCATCTGGAGTGACAACTTCGATTACATCATTGAGAAGACTGACAACATCTGGTCTCAGGCACGCATCCGCAGCTCGCGCGGAGAGATATCAGACCGCCGTGACATAATCATCACCGGAAGGCATCTTGAAGAGCTCTGTTCGCGGCACCGCCAGGTCTTCTTCGGCAGGGGGAGGCACAGTGAGGGAGCCGTAAACATCGAATTCCGCACTGAGCCGCAGCCATCTTTCAACAAAAACTTCGACCTTCTGACTACAAAGCTTGTAGCCAATGCCAGGGAGGGATACAGTAATTTCATAATCTCAGAGAGCGAAGCCCAGGAAGAACGCCTGAAGGAGATCTTTGCTGCCACTGACCCACAGGCCAGCTTCACCCCGCTGCTGCTTAACCTCCACCAGGGATTCACCGACCACGACCTTAGAATAGCGGTATATACTGATCACCAGATCTTTGACAGGTACCACAAGTTCAGGATAAAAGGCTTCTTCACCCGTCGTGACAGCATGACCGTGAGGGAGCTGACCGATCTCAATCCGGGTGATTATATTGTTCATATCGACCACGGTATCGGCCGTTTCGGAGGGCTTGAGAAGATTGAGGTCAACGGGCGCATGCAGGAGGCCATCAAGCTCGTTTTCAAGGACAATGACATACTCTTTGTAGGCATCCATTCCCTGCACCGCATCTCAAAATACAAAGGCAAGGATGGCACGCCTCCCCGCATCAACAAGCTGGGCACCGGGGCATGGCAGAAGGTAAAACAGACAACCAAGAAAAAGGTTAAGGATATTGCCCGCGACCTCATCAGGCTCTATGCACAGCGAAAGGCCTCCGGGGGGTTTGCCTTCTCACCTGACTCGTACCTGCAGAGGGAGCTCGAGGCCTCGTTCATATGGGAGGATACTCCTGACCAGCTTGCAAGCACCATAGCCGTCAAGGAAGATATGGAGGCATCGGTGCCCATGGACCGGCTGGTGTGCGGAGATGTAGGATTCGGTAAGACCGAGGTGGCCATCAGGGCAGCATTCAAGGCTGCAACTGACGGCAAGCAGACCGCCATTCTTGTCCCCACAACCATCCTGGCACTGCAACACTATAAGACATTCACCTCGCGGCTTGAGAATTTTCCATGCAAGGTCGATTATATCAGCAGGCACCGCAAACCCTCTGATCAGAAGAAGATACTTAAGCAACTGGCAGACGGAGAGATAGATATCATTGTAGGAACTCACAAGATTACCGGGAAGGAGATAAAATTCAAGGATCTGGGCCTGCTGGTCATCGATGAGGAGCAGCGTTTCGGCGTGGCCGTGAAGGAGAGGCTGAAGAGCCTGAAGGCAGGTGTTGACACCCTGACACTGACAGCCACGCCCATCCCCCGTACACTGCAGTTCTCACTGATGGGAGCGCGCGATCTGTCGGTCATAACCACCCCTCCTCCCAACAGGATGCCCATCATAACTGAACTGCATGGCTTCAATGAAGATATTGTCCGTGAGGGCATTGTATACGAAGTGAGCCGCAACGGGCAGGTCTTCTTCATCAATAACAGGATTGAGAACATCATGGAGGTGAAGGCCGCCATATCACGTATCTGCCCTGAGGTCAGGATTGCAGTGGTGCACGGTCGCATGGAGGGAGAGGAGATTGAGAATGTGATGTTCGACTTCATCAGGGGCGACTATGATGTTCTGCTTGCCACAACAATCATTGAGTCAGGGCTTGATATCCCCAACGCCAACACCATTTTCATAAATGACGCCCATTCCTTCGGGCTCTCCGAACTGCATCAGCTCCGGGGGAGAGTGGGCCGTTCAAACAAGAAGGCATTCTGTTACCTGCTTACCCCTCCGCTTTCGGTTCTCACAGGCGATGCCAGAAGAAGACTCAAGGCAATAGAGGAGAACTATGAACTGGGGAGCGGTTTTAACATCGCCCTGCAGGATCTTGATATCCGCGGAGCGGGAAACCTGCTTGGCGGTGAGCAGAGCGGCTTCATTACCGATGTGGGCTACGAGACCTACCAGAAAATACTCAATGAAGCCATTAAAGAGCTGAAGGAGGATGAATTCCCGGATCTCTTCCCCGGCCCGGAGAAAAAGAATGAGACGGAAGAGGAAGAGAGGACGAAACAATTCGTGCCTGACGTCACAGTCGAGACCGATCTTGAGATAATGTTCCCCGACGAGTATGTATCGAACATTCCTGAGCGCATCAGGCTCTACAAGGAACTGAACGATATCAGGGATGAGGCCGGGCTGGCAGCCTATGAATCACATCTTGCTGACAGGTTCGGGCCCCTGCCGCCCCCCGCCCGGGCACTTCTTGATCTTGTAAAACTCAAATGGATTGCCTCACGGACGGGAATTGAAAAGCTAATACTGAAAAATAACACTCTGATTGCTAACTTTGTGACAGATCAGTCGTCGCAATTCTACCGCACTGCTCTTTTTGTTTCGGTAATGAATTTTGTGAACAGGAAACAGGGTAACATGACAATCAGGCAGAACAACAACAAACTCAGCCTCACGGTCAGGGAGATGACGTCAGTCACCCAGGCTATAACTCTCTTTGGCAGGATTTTGTCATACCATGAGTCAAACACTAAGCCGCAGGTAACTCAATGAACCTCATCACAGACATCGGCAACACCGCCACGAAGGTGGCTCTGGCAGAGGGTGGTACCATCATCAGGAAGGAGCGTCTCCCTTCTGCAGATCCGGCACTTATTGGCAGGTTTATCGGCAGGCACTCCCTGAGAGGGGCCATTGTCTCAAGTGTAGGCAGTGACCCTTCTGAACTTCTGGATTTCCTCAGAAAAAAGTGTGACAGGGTGCATAACCTCACATGGCAGTCAGTGTATCCTTTCTCCATTGATTACGGTACGCCGGAGACCCTTGGTGTAGACCGTCTGGCGGCTGCAGCCGGGGGCTTTGTACATCACCACGGGGCAGATCTGCTTGTCATTGATGCAGGCAGCGCCCTCACCGTTGACCTTGTCACTGACGGGGCCTACCGCGGCGGGAGCATCTCACCGGGGCTCGCAATGCGGTTCCGTGCACTGCATGAATATACGGGCAGGCTCCCGCTGGTAAAAAGGCGTGACAGCTTCTCCTTTCCCGGCAGAACGACGGAAGAGGCTATTGCTGCAGGAGTTGTCATGGGCCTGGTGTATGAAATAAATGAGTATATTCGCACATTCGAAAAAAGGCATAAAAAGCTCGTCACGGTCATTACGGGAGGCGACGGCGAACTAATATCTTCGCACACTGAAAGAAAAATGGTTATATACCCCGACCTGGTGACTGAGGGTTTGAATTTTTTACTTGACACTAATGTATAAGACCAGAAGATTTAGTCTGATTTGTCTGCTGACACTCCTGACTGCAGGAGCGGCAGGCCAGAAGAATGTTCAATCTCCCTTTGCAAGGTACGGCATCGGAAACCTTGAGCAGCAGGGCACTTTCCGGACAAAGGCAATGGGGGGTATCAGCAGTGGGATCAGGAACAATCTTACCCTGAATTTTATCACTCCTGCATCATACAGCAGCATTGACACCTTATCATTCATCTTTGATTTTGGTCTTGACCATGGCCTCATCAGGCTCAGCGAAGGAGATCAGACCTACTGGTCGCAGGATCTTAACTTCTCCCACCTCATGATGGGATTCCCGATCATGAAGAACTGGGGTGTGGTTGGCGCTGTAATTCCCTACTCCAATGGCACCTACAGCATCGTGGAGAATATCTCGGGAGACGGTGTAGACGAGGAATTTCTGGAGCGTCACCTGGGCACGGGAGGTTACCAGAAGGCACTTATCGGAACCGGATTCAGCCCGGTGAAATACTTTTCGGCCGGGGTGAACATGTTTTTTATTTTCGGTGAGATCACAAGGCTGAATGATTTTATTTTTACATCGGACAACAATTATTTCAATACCAGGAAATTTGGAAGCTCTTCTATGAATGGCATAGGATGGGAGACATCTGTGCAGTTCATGGCACCACTGCCCGAAAGAAGGTTCATCAATGCAGGCATCACCTATGCCCCTGCTTTTAAACTGAAGACTACCAACCAGGACCTTATTTTCAGGTATTCAAGCATTCAGACTTCTATGCTGGCCACTGACACCATGTCCAATGTCATTGTCAACACCACCAGCCGGATGCCACAGACCATCAGGGGAGGCATTGCCTTTGGTCAGACTGATAAGTTTACGGCAGGGGCTGATTTCAGTTACACCACCTGGTCTGATGCTTCACTGCCGGGCACCTACGGAATCTATTCCGATGTGATATCTCTTCACGCCGGAGCAGAATACATACCTGACAAATTCTCAAATTACAGTTTTTTTGATCGTGTTGAATACCGCGCAGGATGCCGTTACGGTGAGAGTTATGCCCTCTACGGGGGAGATAACATAAAAGAGTACGGCATAACTTTTGGAGCAGGCATACCAATGAGAAGATCGAGATCGAGAATCTCACTGGTGGTGGATCTGTCAAAAAGAGGTAATCATGACGCAGGCCTCCCCGAAGAGACGAGGATATCGTTCGGAATCAGCCTCAATCTTTATGACCGCTGGTTCCTCCCTCGACAGTATGATTAAATATTAAAGAAAGAGATGAAAAGAATTTTAAGGACGATTTTAACCGGGACACTTCTGGCAGTAATTTCAATAAGTCTCCAGGCGCAGAAGGGCGTTGAAACGGGCACCCCGTTCGGACGGGGCGAAGACAGCACCAGGTGTCTTCGCAATACATCGCTCTATTCAACATACTACGAGAATAAAGACTACAACATGGCACTTCAGTTCTGGAGGCCGGTATTCTATGAGTGCCCCGGATCATCAAAGAACACCTATATCAAGGGAGAGGCCATGTTCAAGGAATTCTTCCGTAAGTCTGGCAACAAAGCCTATATTGACACGGTGATGATGATACTTGATCAGCGCACGAAGTTCTTCAATGAGGGACCTGCCAACTCACTCCGTAAAGCCTTCGCACTTTACGAGTTCGGAGGGAATGACCCGGACTATGCCAGGCAGTGCTATGACATAATAAAGGAGGTGATGGAAACCTCTCCCCAGAGTTTTGATCAGACCTATTCAAGTCTCTACATGGCTATTTCTGCCAAATGCTACGCACTGAAGCTTATTGAGGCACCGGCTGTTATCACTGCTTATTCGCAGACGATGAAGGTGGTTGAAACACAGCTCATACGAAAGCCTGATGATGCGCGTTACCTTGAGGCAAAGAAGAATATTGACGCCGTATTCAGGTCAAGCGGTGCAGCCTCCTGCTCTAACCTTGAGGAGCTGTTCACCGCCGGTGTCGACAAAAACCCGAATGATACTATCATGCTCAGGAAGGTCATCAACCTTCTGACTGAGACGGGCTGCCGTGATTCCGAGCTTTATTTCAAAGCAGCAACCTATCTGTACCATACTGAACCAAACGCATCATCAGCAGCCCAGCTGGCTGAAATGAACATGGCCCGCAAGCAATACAATGAGGCTGAAAAATACTATACTGAAGCCATTGATCTTGAAACTGACAGGACGATCAAATCCGGCCTGCTGACCAAACTGGCTACCCTGGAGCTGGCTTCCGACAGCAAGCAGGCCGCACGCGACTTTGCCAAGGCAGCATACGCACTTGATCCGACCAACGGCACTGCCCAGTATATCATTGCAGAATCGTACGCCGGCGCCAGAATTGGGGAGACATTTGAAAATCAGACTGTTTACTGGGTAGTCGTTGACTACCTCGTCAGGGCAAGGAATACTGATCCCACACTTAAAGACCAGATTGATGAGAGAATAGCAATCTATTCGAGGATGTTCCCCACAAAGGAAGAGGCCTTTTTCAGGAGCCTGGTCGATGAGGGCGCAGCTTACCATGTGGGAGGATGGGTTAACGAATCAACCACCGTGAGATTCAAAAAAGAGTAATCGGAGTGACTTCCGGCAAAAAATATGATTTTCTTACAGCAGTCCTGGTTGCCGGGACTGTTTTGCTTTCGTCATGTGAGAAGAGGGATTTGGTGGTGACGGATCTCCAGATCAAGGATATGCCGTCGCTGTCGGCACGAGATCTGGAGACCATGTATACAGACTCCGGGAAGGTCACCATGATGGTGCGCACTCCGCTGGTCGAGCAGTTCAGATCGAAGGAGGACCCGTACACCCTGTTCCCTGAGGGCCTCACCGTTCTCTTCTATGAGATGAAGAGCGAGCCTCAGGCGAGCATCACCTCACGCTATGCGCGGTACACTGAGAAGGATGATGTGTGGGAGCTCCGTGACAGCGTGGTGGCAATCAACTCCGAAGGCGATATGCTTGAAACTGAACTGCTGTACTGGAGCGAGCCCAGGGAGAGAATCTGGTCTGACAGATTTGTAAGATTTACTCATAATGATCAGATCATAATGGGCACCGGTTTTGAATCGGATACCCGCTTTACAAACTGGTCAATCAGAAACGTTACCGGAACCATATACATTAAAGATGAACAAAAAGTCGCTCCTCCTGATTGAAATAATCTGGATCATCCTGGGTATTATATGCCTTGGCATTGCCATACGTGAAATCACTGCAAACGGTTTTAAAAGCGGACTCCTCTATCTTGTCATGGCGGTTGGGGCATTCGTCCTGGCCTGGGTGCGTGATTCACAGCGGAAAAAACTGTAATTTTGGGTTATGAACCCTTTCGTGCTCATCCCTTTGGCCATTCTTCTTGCCGCATTCTTTTCGGCGATGGAGCTCTCATTTATCGCCTCCAACAAGCTCCGCATCGAGCTTGACCGTAAGCAGGGATACTTCGGATCAGGGATCATATCCGTCTATACCGGCAATCCCGGCCTTTATCTCTCCACGATGCTCATCGGTGTCAACGTCGCCACGGTGATCTTAAGTTTGCTGACAGCTGACCTCATAGACAGATGGCTTACAAATCTCATTCCTTCAGAGGTCATCATTTTTATCATCCAGATATTCATTATAACATTGATCATCCTGTTCTTTGCCGACTTCCTTCCAAAGTCGGTTGTCAGGATCAGGCCGAATTCCTTCCTCAGGATATTCGCCATTCCTGTTGCCTTCTTCTACTATCTCTTCTACCCTGTCAGCAAATTCATCCTGTGGATCGCCAATGTCTTAATGCGGCTCTTCTTCGGTATAAAGATGGAGCGCAATGAGCAGGAGAACAAGATCTTCACCCGGATAGACCTCGATCATTTCGTCAATGACATGGTGGAGACGAAGGAGGAGAAGGAGAAAGAGACCGGCAACCTGAGGATCTTCCAGAATGCCCTCGATTTTTCCTCAGTGAAAGCCCGGGAATGCATGGTGCCCAGGACAGAGATAGTTGCACTTCCGATGGAGTCGTTGCCGGATGAACTGCGGCAACAGTTCATCGAGTCAGGCCATTCAAAGATCCTGCTCTACAGGGACAATATTGACAACATGACCGGCTACTATGAGTTGAAGGATATATTGCACGGGCCTGCGGATATCGTCACCGGCATGAGGAAACTGCCGGTAGTCCCTGAGACAATGACAGCAAATAAGGTGCTCAGGCTGCTCTCTGATGCCAAAAAGAGCATAGCGCTGGTTGTTGATGAGTTTGGAGGCACGGCAGGGGTGATAACCATTGAGGATGTCCTTGAGGAGATCGTTGGTGATATAGAGGACGAGCATGACACAAGTGACCTGGTTGAAAAGAAAATAAGTGATAAGGAGTATGTCCTCTCCGGCAGACTCGACATTGACTATCTGAATGAGGAGTATGATCTCGGCCTGCCGGAAAGCGATG
Organism: uncultured Rikenella sp.; assembly: GCA_964455705.1. Taxonomy (GTDB): domain Bacteria; phylum Bacteroidota; class Bacteroidia; order Bacteroidales; family VadinHA17; genus SR-FBR-E99. Next base: position 28,618 of record CAYVYM010000025.1, on the reverse strand, counting down.
AATACAGCACTCTTGCAGGACTCATTCTTTATTCACACGGTAACATTCCGCGCCAGCAGGTGACGGTCCGCGTCGGCAGCAACCTCTTCACGGTGCTGAGAAGCTCAACGACCAAAGTTGACCTTCTGAAGCTTCAAAGAGATTAAACAGAGATCTGGCAAACAGTCCGCTGCCGTTTCGTGGGATAACGGTTGAAACGGTCGGAAGGACCTCCAGTCTACCTCTTATCTCCCTTCATCTCAGCATAGTACTTGAAATACAAGGGTATTGCAATCATGCCGGCAAAGAGATTCTCAAGAGGAAAATTTTCATTGGGTGAGTGGATGGCGTCGGACTCCAGACCGAAACCCATCAGTATAGATTTCACACCCAGGATCTTCTCAAAAGTGGAGATGATTGGTATACTGCCGCCGCTTCGGACAGGTATCGGTTTCTTTCCAAAGACCTCTTCATAGGCTCTCTCAGCCGCCAGGTACTCTGGTGTGTCAAGCGGGCTCACATAAGCTTCGCCACCGTGAAGATACTCAGCTTTTATCTTCACTCCTGCCGGGGCAACCAACCTGATGTGGCTGATAGCGAGTTCCGCAATCTTCTCTGCACTCTGAAAGGGAACAAGTCTCATCGAGATCTTTGCAAAGGCTTTCGAAGGCAGGATGGTCTTGGCTCCCTCGCCGGTGTAACCGCCCCAGATGCCGTTCACGTCAAGAGTCGGCCGTATGCCTGTACTCTCGAGTGCTGTGAAGCCCTTCTCCTCTGCCAGGGCTTCAACGCCAATGGATTTCTTATATTTTTCCTGATCGAAAGGCCGTTCTGCCATCATGGCCCTCTCGGCATCCGAGGGTACGGAGACCTCGTCATAAAATCCCGGTATGGTAATACGACCGTCACCGTCTTTCAAACCCGAGATGATATCACACAGGACATTGCACGGGTTTACAACTGCTCCGCCGTAGAGGCCTGAATGCAAATCACGGTCGGGACCCTCAACCTCAACCTGGATATATGACAGCCCACGGAGCCCTGAAGTGACTGAAGGAATTTCAGATGAGATCATTGTGGTGTCAGAGACAAGTATCACGTCAGACCGCAGCATATCCCTGTACTCTGAGCAGAATCCTGCGATACTGGCCGATCCGGCCTCCTCCTCACCCTCGATCATGAACTTGACGTTGCATGGCAATGTGCCGGTGGCGACCATCATCTCAAAGGCCTTGAGATGCATGAAGAGTTGTCCCTTGTCGTCATCTGCACCGCGGGCGTAGATCTTTCCGTCACGTATCTCCGGCTCAAACGGCTGTGACACCCATTTGTCAAGTGGCTCGGCAGGCATTACGTCATAATGGCCATAGACCAGCACCGTCGGAAGAGACGGGTCAATGGTCTTCTCTCCGTAGACTATGGGATTTCCTTCTGTCTGATAGACCTCTGCGCGGTCTGCCCCGTTATTTGCCAGCAGGTCACGTATGTATGTTGCGGCTCTGACCATGTCCGGCTTGCTGGCCTCGGAGGCACTGACGGAAGGTATTCTTATGAGACCAAAAAGCTCTTCCAAAAATCTCTCCCTGTTTGTTTCGATGTAATTCTTAATTATTTCCATGATTATTTATAATTAACATATTCACCTGCTGCCCACAGCAGTTTTTCATACCACTCCTTCCCGAAAGCCCTCACCAGGGGTTCTCCAAGAAAAATGCAAAGTTCAGTATCCTTTTTCGTACCGGCGGCCACTCCGGGTTCGCAGATAGGCCACTCCTCATAATTGACCGCCCTGAAATCACGGTACTGCTTGACCCTGACCGGGAAGAGATGGCACGAAATAGGTTTCCTGAAGTCAACTGCTCCGGCAAGCCAGGCAGTCTCGATGCCACACTTATATACATCACCATCCATAATCGTGTAGGCGCACTCCTCGTTTTTTATAAGCGGGGTCACCAGTTCTCCCTCGATATCCTTCATGCTGGTACCCTCCTTTTTGATCGTGCTGATGGCTTCAGGTCGCAGATAAGGAATCAGCGCCGGCCATATGCGGTCAAGTGTTGCAGCCTCCTCCTGTGTCAGCGGGGCACCCGTATCGCCATAACGGCAACAGTTACCCTTGCATACGCTGAGGTCACATGAGAACTTCCTTTCGATAAGGGCTAGTGAGACTATGGTGTCATCTATCTGCAGCATAGCACTTCAAACAAGTGATTTACCCGTCATCTCCGGTGGCACCGGCAGGCCCATAAGCGAAAGTATTGTTGGTGCAACATCGGCCAGAATACCGCTTTTCACACTCTCGTATCTGTCAGTGATGAGATACAGGGGGACAGGATTCAGAGAGTGGGCCGTATTGGCTGAGCCGTCAGGATTGAGGGCATAGTCGGCATTGCCGTGGTCGGCAATAATCAACACCTCGTAGTCATTGGCCCGCGCTGCCCTGACCACATCACCGGCGCATTGGTCAACCGTTCTCACCGCCTTCACTATTGCTTCATAGATTCCAGTATGGCCAACCATATCACCGTTGGCGAAATTGAGGCATATAAAATCATGCTTCTTCTTCCCGAGTTCTTCTATGATGGTGTCCCTGACCCTGAATGCACTCATCTCAGGCTGAAGGTCATATGTGGCGACCTTAGGCGACGGGATGAGTATCCTCTCCTCCCCTGGAAACTCTTTCTCCCTTCCTCCCGAGAAGAAGAAAGTCACGTGTGCATACTTCTCCGTCTCGGCTATCCGAAGCTGTTTCTTCCCGAGTTCTCCAATGACCTCTCCCAGTGTCCTGTCAACATTATCCTTTGGGAATATAATCTTAAGGTTCCTGAAATTGTCATCATATGGGGTCATGGTAAGGTAATGCAGGGGGATGGTCTGCATGCCCGCCTCCGGCATATCGTGCTGTGTCAGAACTACGGTCAGCTCGCGTGCCCTGTCATTCCTGAAATTGATGAACACCACCACGTCGCCCTGGGTAATGGTCGCCAAAGGATTCCCGTCGGCACCGGTGACCACTATCGGTTTCATGAACTCGTCGGTCACACCCTCGTCATATGACGACTGTAAGGCCTGCAGAATATCTGTTGTCACAGCACCCCTGCCGTGTACAAGCATGTCATAAGCCTCCTTTATCCTCTCCCACCTCTTGTCACGGTCCATGGCATAGTATCTCCCGATAAACGAAGCCACCGTGCCGTTACTGTTCTTCAGGTGGTTCAGAAGGTCTGCCATGTATCCTTTACCGCTTCTGGGGTCTGTGTCACGTCCGTCACCGAACCCATGAATGTAAACCTCCTTCAGCCCGTATTCCATGGTCATGTCGCAGAGGGCATAAAGGTGTGTGTCGAGTGAGTGTACGCCTCCGTCAGAGAGGAGTCCCATGAAATGAACCTTCACTTCCTTTTCCCGGGCATAGGCAAACGCCTCCCTGAGGGTTTCATTTGAACGGATCTCACCTGTGCGACAGGCTTTGTTGATCTTTACAAGGTCTTGGTATACAACCCGTCCGGCCCCTATGTTGAGGTGGCCGACCTCTGAGTTGCCCATCTGCCCTTCCGGCAGCCCCACGTCCTCGCCTGAGGTAAGAAGGAATGAAGAGGGATACCTCTTTTTAAGTGAATCAATATTGGGTGTACCTGTTGAGCTGATGACATCACTCTTGGTTCCGTCACCTATTCCCCAGCCATCGAGAATCATCAGCAACACTCTGTTTTCTTTCATTCAGTATCTGTTTTAAGTAAAGGAGCAGGATGCAAAAATAGCCATTTACTCCGGAAGGAGAACTTCCCGGCAGTATAACAAGGAAGGTACCGATAAGGTTGCCTTACCTGGCTCCTCTTATTTCCCTGATCGTAATATTAAAATCTTTGTCAGTGCAGGTGGCCTCATAATCAATATCCTGTCCCACCCAGGCAGACCACTCCTGCTCTGAAAGATTTCTTGAAACTTTCTCACAGAGTCCCGTGGCCATGCCTCTGACGTGCGCGGGGCGCCGGGTCACATCCCGGCCTGTGGCAGCCAGAAAGGCTTCTCCGTTTTCACAGAAGGCCAGGCTGATAATATCCTTCTGACTGTCTTCAAAAACTACAGGTGGCTGTGCCAGATTCGTCAGCGACCAGAGTTTAATCTCACCTGTGTCATCGGCCGTAAGCATCTGATCATCGGTACTGTCAAAAGCCAACAATCTGACAGGGGAAGTATGTCCTTCGACGTTGCCCTCAAGGGTTCCTGCAGAGGTGTTCCATATTTCTATCATACCCGAATTATCTCCTGTAGCCAGGCGGTCTCCTCCGGGAATGAACCTGTGAGTGGTAATAGTCCTGCCGTTCGTCTCAAGGAATCTCCTTTTCTCTGGTGACTGGGTATGCCAGAGGAGCACCCGGCCGTCATTTGTAAGTGCAGCAACCATGTTGTTTTTCCCGCAAATTTCCAATGCGGTTATACCTGCAGCCTCATCAACTATGATTTTGCCTTTATGAGTCGAAAGATCCCATTCATTTACCCCCCCCCCGGCGGTTAAAGAGTAGAGACGATCACCGGTGGCTGAGAACAGAACTGCGGTTATAGCCCCGCTCGTGTCCTTTAGCTGATAACCGATTGAATCGTCAAAAATGGGGATCATTATTATTTCTGATGTCTCCGTTCCGCAGGCGAGCCACTCAGCATCAGGGCTTACTGTCATAACCCTGATCACCTTATCTCCTGACCATATGATCTTATAACCTTTTGCCGGGTCACTGTTCTGCCAGCGATGGACCCTCCCCTTTGTGTCAGCGGTAATAAAGGATTGTCCGGCTGGTTCGGAAGCCATCGCCGTGACACCGGCACCGTCAGGGATGAAGCGGGCATAAAACCTGTTTCCATATCTTTTACCAACCTCATATAATGCTGAGAACACATCCGGGTCCTCTGTCAACCCCAGGTATCTCTCATTGAACAGATAAGCCTGCCAGGCCAGCAGGATCTGCAGGTCTTTTTCTCCGCCATGGTTGAGTGATCTCATTGCCAGCGATCGGGCCAGCGACAGCATCCTGTGCCGGTTCTCCTGGGTTGCTTTCTGTAACGCAGCCTCTTTCCCGGTGACTATTTCCCCCACTATGCTTTCGGCAGCTGAAGCTCTGACCTGCGCCGTTTCTGCCCTGCCGTTCGCTGAGAGAGCGTTCAGCCTCTCGATGTCTGCCTGTTCTGATGCGCTTCTCAGGGTATCGGCAAGAAAATCAAGACTGTCACTCAGGCGCTCGTTCAAGGCGACGGCCTCATCTTTCATCTGGACAGCAACGGCTCTCTGTTTTTCCGCCCTGTTCCTTAGTGAATAGACCGTACCGAATGCCAGCAGTGTGGCCAGGGCCAGAAGTCCGAGGAAGCCTGCAATAATACGCGTTCGTTTCATGCTTTCCGTTCCTGTCTTCCTTTCGTATTCCTCCCGTACCATGTACTCCTCCTCGGAACTTTTCAGGAACAGCATAGCTCTCTCGAAGGCAGGGTCTGTCTTCTCAGCCCATGCCAGCGTGGGATTGTTCTCTTCCCTCCACCTCCGGGCCAATAAAAGATCAGGGGCAGTCCACAGCCTGCCATTGCCCTCCTGGTACTGTTCGGCTGCAGCTGCGAGCTGCCGGTAGAGCTTTACTGATGAGACCTCCTCATCTATCCACCTGCGCAACATACCCCAGAGTCTTATTATGCTCTCATGGGTCAGGTCGAGTATGCTCTCACCGGTCAGCAGCACCTCCTTCGTCGGGGTGATGAATGAATATTCAGGTGCCCTGAAGACATCTGCCACGGCAATTATCTCCTGTTCCCTGCATCCTGTCTGGGCTGCTATCTCTGATATACGTTCAGGCTTGCGCAGTTCCCTGCCGTCATCGGTTCTGGTGGTAATGGTCCGGAAGAGGCGGGCACAGACATATCGGTGTCTCTCATCAAGCGATTCAAGGGCCTGTCCGGCATGCTGCGAGATTGCACCCTTCAGCCTGCCCACCGCTTCATAGTCTGCTATGCCCATCATGCGGCTCAGATCTCCTGTTCTGCTCCACTGGTTCCAGAGACGCATCATTAGATGCTGCAGTACAGGAAGCTGCCAGGGTTTGTCTTCCAGATCAGCCAGTATCAGTTTCACAAGTGACCGGTCTATAGATGCTCCAGCTATCTTCACCGGTTCTTCGATCACCGCTGTCAGAAGGTCACTTGTTATCTGAGGCAACAGATAACTGCCGCTGTTCATCAGGTTGGTCAGGGAGTGAAAGCGTGCACACTCCGAGACATACTCTGATCGAAGGGTCAGAATGATGTGGAGACCCTGGTCAGGACTCTGTACTGCATTGACAATCAGATCAATGAAGTCAGTAGCATCATCACCCGGAGTGCCACGGGTTGTTTCAGGATTGAATCTGAAAATCTCTTCAAACTGGTCTATCACTAGTACTATCTGTTGTCTGAGATTCTTTCTGATCCTGTTAACAACATCCGTCAGCCCTTCAGTCCTGTTGTGCAGTGACGCCGCCACGCTCGGCTCCATCAGCTGGGTGAAGCCCGCACCGGCAGAGAGTACTGACAGCTCACGTGCCAGATGGTCAACAGGGTTACGGTCAGGTCTGAAGACGAGGTATGACCATGACTTTCTTCCTTCCGCATTTTCTTTGAGAAGGGCGGGGATAACTCCTGAGAGCACCAGTGATGACTTACCGCTCCCGGAAGCACCTATGACGGCAACAAACCTATTCTCCTTCAGCCTGTTAACAACCTTAATAGTGCTCTCTGTCCGGCCAAAGAAAAGATGCCCCTCATCCGGCCGGTATGACCTCAGACCCGGAAACGGATTTGGCCGGATAATAATATTCTTGTCCCCCATAAAAAAAAGTGTATTAGTAAACAGCTACAATCCCCTGATTGTCCATATAATGTACAAAGATATCAGTGTATTCGGAATAGTAAAAGACAAAGTCGGCAATATCGCTGACAGGAAGCGAATAATGACCGCTTTTGCCATTTTGTGATGGCACGATCCATGAAATAATTCCAGGGAGTGATTCTGCATCATAGCTCTCTGAGTATCTCACCGCTGAAGCCAGTATCACTGTTTTTTCCTCAGGAATTCCTTTAAAGCACAGGCTAAGGAACCTGGTTTTTTCAAAAAGCATGGCTGCATCAGGTACAATGCCGTTGACGATTGCAGATATCCTGTTTCTTGACGGCTCCGGCAACCTCGCCTCGGCATCACGGTACCAATCGGGATTCAGCGCCCGTATTGCTCTTGCACTCTCTTCCTGCAGCAGCTGGCTGTTGCTGAAGAGATATGAAACCGCCAGTTCCCTTTCAAGGCCGCCCCCTTCCGATGCAACCTTATGCAATGCGCAGGCCTTTGTCCAAATACCGGTTATGTTTTGCTCCGACGCAAGTATGAAGGAAGCCACTGAATGACCCTTTATCTCCCTGAGAGGATAGCAGAGGGAGAGCTCAGCGAGTCTGCCTCTGTCGGTGTGGTTACCCAGCAGCGCCTTCAGCGGCTTAAGCAGAGCTCCGGCAGCAACCGTGTCAAGTGCCTCTGCTGCAATCCCGGCACTGCATGCAGTGACATCGTCGGAGGATGATCTGATCACTTCTGCCGCAGATTTGCCGATCAGTAGTGTCAGGAGCGAGATGATGAAACCTGTGTTAACTGACCTCTCATGATCAAGGGCAGCTGACAGAATGAAATACCTGTTTCTCTTTGCCTCAATATCAAGAGCTGTCAGCCTGGCAATTGTATGCACCGTCGCGTTAAGAATCTCCTCCACCTTCTCTCTCTGTTTACCCTGTGGCACATATCCCTTATGGCACAGGTATACGGCAGCCTTAAGGCGGACATTAAGATGACCTGAGGCAACAAATCGGTTCAGGTATTGAAGCGCACCCGACAAAGGCATCATTTCAAGCAGCCTCATGATCATAAGGTTTTCCCTCTCAGTGTTTGTTGCCCTGACCGCCGCGCCAATGATGTCGGTAAAGAGATCAGGCCCAAAGTGCCGGAGCACGCAGAAGGCCTCCCTGGCTGTTTCATGATGGCTGAGAGCCTGCAACATCTCCCCGCGCAGTTCACTTATACCGTATCTGCCTGCGGCAATTATCCCTGTCCGCCGGATCTCCGGATTGGTATCACCCATCAGTTTGACTATTTCCTGAACCTGTGGCTCCCTCCTGTCAAGCATGATGCCCCTGGCAGTTGCAGCTTTCTCGGAAATCCCGGGAAGCCTGAGCAGGTCTGCATTTCTGACAGGATCAGAATAATACTTTTCAACATTGTTTATGACAGCAGTTGCCTCCTGCCTGACGTTTTCACCGAACCGGCTGCCCGAGGCAATGAGCCTGAGTGCCTGAAGCAGTGCCGGATCAAACATCTTTCCGGCGGCAGCTACAACTTCGGTGGCGTAAACTTCATCTGCATGGTTTCTCAAATAATTAAGCCTGCCGCTTGCCAGATCGAGATAATCACCGGCAAACACAAGGGCGCTTCTGAACCCCTTTGCCGGAACTATGGGTTCATCAGAGCTTTCTTCAGCTATGTCCCGATGAGACCTCACTGCCAGCTTTGCGGAGAGAGCATTCCTGAAATCAACCGATAGGATTATGCTGAGGATTATCATCACAAGTGCATACAGGGGAAGCAGCAGAACCAGCCCCTCGATCCGGAACCCGGTCAGCCATCTGATTAGGATAATAGTAAAGAAAAATGCAGCGATGGCAGTCATTGTTCCGGCTGTCAGCCTCCTGGTCCTTTTCCTGCGTCCGCTCCTTTCCTCAAGAAGGTGAAGCACAACTGCCATTGAAGGAAGGGTAACGATAAGCATGAAGGCAAGGAAGAAAACAGCAGCAAGTGACGTGAACAGGGCTGAGAGCAGATCCAGTGACTCCTTTCCGCTGATATCATACCAGATATAAATTAGTGCAGCCGGAACAGATAATATAAGGAGAGTGGTAGGTGACAGGTGTAGCTTGCCCTGCAATCTCATATTCGATATAAGAGGCAGGTAATACCGATTTCTCATTAACAACCCCAGTCCTGTTCCGGTAACTATCAGGATAAGAGTATAGATCAATGGTGTGGACCTGAAGAGAGTGTGTTCCGTAATGACCATCAGGACAGTGACTGCCGATGCCACCATCAGCACCAGGGCTGACCAGAAGACCCACAAATAACCGGTTCTCATTGCCAGAAAGGTTTTGACTTATCCCGGATTAGAAACAGACTCACTTATACAATATATGATAAATTTATCAACTCTACAAATATGCTCCCCTTGATCTTACGAGGCCGGCTATGACTGAAGTCATCTCCTCCACCGTATCATTCAGGCCGTCAAGTTCTGCGTCAGCCTGTTCATACCATAGAGTCCTGTGGTCGAGCAGTTCCCGGACCTTCTCAGTCATGCCTGTCGCATCGGTATCCCTCAGCAGAGGTCGTTTCGTTCTTGATTTCAGGAGTCGTGATGCCAGTGCTCCGGCTGGCAGTTTAATGTATATTACCACCCCTGTTGATTTCATGATTTCCATGTTTTCAGCTGAGCAGGGTGTTCCCCCTCCGCAGGCAATGACTGTTCTTGACTGTTCTGACACGGTTCGCAGCGCCCTGGTTTCTGCCTTCCTGAAATAGTCCTCTCCCTTCTTTTCAAACAGTTCCGGAACGGTGGCCCCCTCCTGCTCTTCAACAACCTTGTCAGTATCGGCAAAGTGCCATTGAAGGCAGGAGGCAATCTTCCTCCCGGTGGAGCTCTTGCCGCTGCCCATGAAACCTATCAGGTAGATATTCACGATATTCTAGAGATCTAATTTCATCTGAGCGGGGTCATCCGGCAGCGGTATCTGCGGAGCAGATCCGGCCTCCCCGGCTTCCTCTTCAAAGGGTGGCGGAGGAGCTGCTTCGCTCTTCACCACCGGTTCAAGCTCTCTTATATCAGTTACACTGTAGTTTGAGAGCCTTTTACCCTTGGCACGGAAGCTTTTGACACCGATAAACTGTGCAACCTCAATGATCTCCTGCCTGCGTCCTTCGTTCTTCCCTCCGAAGCTGATCTCGAGGCGCGGATATTCTACCTCTGTAAGGCTGATGAGCTTTGATCCCTCGCTGTCGGATATTAAGCACTGCAGCCTCTCTGACTCTTCAAAGACGAACCGCTTGACGTAGTAGAACCCCTGTTCCTGGTCCCAGTAAACGACTGAGAATATTTTTGACTCCCTGTATTTCTCAAGGAGGAGGAGGTCATCCTCAAAGTGCATTGAGAGATCGGTGCCGGAGGTACGAAACCAACCTCCCCTGGTGATCACAAGCAGCATGTCTTCTGAAGCGAATTCACCGAGGAACCTGCCCCTGCCGTCGACATTCAGCCTCATCACTGCTTCATCAAACCACAGCTTGCGGCCTCCCAGCGTTGAGAGACCTTTCTCCTTGAGGGTTATCTTATGTATCGCGTTCTTTGTCAGGATATTACCCATTGATGCCCGGCCTTTGATGGCGAGTTCGCCAAAGTCAAAGTCAAAAGTGAGCTTCTTCAGTCTGGCACGGGGCTTATGGTATACCCTGATGACCTCAGCCTCACCATTGGGATTGGCGCTGAGGTACAGGATACGTGTTCCGTTGGTTCCGCGCCCGAGGCTGTACTCCTTGTCCCGTGTCAGGCCCGTAAGTGCACAGCGTTTGACGTAGCATGGTCCCTCGCGTCCATCCAGGTAAACAATATTGTAGATAGTCCTGGCATCATTCCTAAGGAAGACCTGTATATGGATCACATCTTTCCCCACGAAGAGCTTCTCGGAGACCCTGGTGATGAGATAGGTTCCGTCTTTTCTTATAACGATGATGTCATCAAGGTCAGAGCAGTCACAGATGTATTCATCCTTACGTAGTCCCGTACCGATGAATCCCTCCTGGCGGTTGACATACAGCTTGGCATTGACCGCTACAACTTTCGAGGCTTCAATCGTTTCGAAGCTCCTTATCTCAGTGCGCCGCTCGACATTCTTTCCGTACTTTTTCTTTATCTGCCGGTAATAATTAATGGTGTAGGGGATTATATTGCCAAGGTGATTGATCACCTCCTCCAGTTCACCTTCGATGCCTTTGATATGTTCGTCTGCGCGTGAGGAATCGTACTTTGATATACGCTTGATCTTTATCTCGGTCAGCCTGATAATGTCATCACGTGTTATCTCTCTTTTAAAGAGCTTCTTATAGGGTTTGAGGCCTTTGTCGATGGCAGTGATCACTGCCTCCCAGGTCTCACTCTCCTCAATGTCACGATAGATTCTCTTTTCGATAAATATCTTCTCGAGGGAGGAGAAGTGCCACTCCTCTTCAAGTTCCGCCTTGCGTATCTCCAGCTCGCGTGTGAGGAGTTTCACGGTCTGGTCTACTGAATGCCTGAGAATATCGCTGACACCTACAAACGCAGGTTTGTTCTCATCGGTTATGACGCAGGCGTTTGGTGATATCGAGAGCTCGCAGTCAGTGAATGCATAAAGCGCATCAATTGTCTTGTCGGGAGAGATGCCTGACTGCAGTTGTATCACTATCTCAACACCTCCTGCCGTATTGTCATCTATCCTTTTAATCTTGATCTTGCCTCTGTCACTGGCTTTGACGATTGACTCGATGAGTGAAGAGGTGGTACGGCCGAACGGCACCTCGGTTATCACCAGTCCCTTTTTGTCGACCTTTTCAATCCTTGCTCTGACCTTCACGGCGCCGCCCCTGGCTCCGTCATTGTATCTGCTGATATCTATCATCCCTCCTGTCGGAAAATCGGGATAGAGTTCGAAAGGCTTGTGCTGGAGGTGGTTTATTGAGGCGTCAATCAGCTCATTAAAGTTATGCGGAAGTATCTTGGATGCCAGTCCCACCGCGATGCCCTCCACTCCCATTGCCAGCAGGAGGGGGAACTTTACCGGGAGGGTGACAGGCTCTCTGTTACGCCCGTCGTATGAGCTCATCCACTCTGTGGTTTTATTGTTGAAGGCCACCTCAAGAGCAAATTTTGACAGCCGTGCCTCAATGTAGCGTGGGGCTGCGGCACTGTCACCGGTAAGGATGTTGCCCCAGTTACCCTGTGCCTCCACAAGCAGCTCTTTCTGTCCAAGTTGCACCAGGGCATCTCCTATTGAGGCATCACCGTGCGGGTGGAATTGCATTGTATGTCCGATGATGTTGGCCACCTTGTTGAAGCGGCCGTCATCCATGCGTTTCATCGAGTAGAGTATCCTGCGCTGAACGGGTTTCAGTCCGTCAGACATGTGAGGAACAGCTCGCTCAAGGATCACGTATGAAGCATAGTCCAGGAACCAGTCCTGGTACATGCCTGACAACGCCGTGACGGTATGCAGGGCTTCCGGGATACGACCGTTAGTCTTTTCTTTTGTCTCCCCGCCTTCATCGGCCGGGGTTTCTTCCAAAGGATCACTCTCTTTCATCTTCTGCCAAAATCTCCTCTCACACCTGCAGAGCCTCGGGGAGCTCCTCCTCGACTCTCAGGTTGTCAATGATAAAATCCTGTCGTTCAGGGGTGTTCTTACCCATGAAGAACTCGAGGAACTGGGTATAGGAATCGGCCTTCTTCATGATCACGGGCTCAAGCCGCATATCCTTGCCAATAAAATGGATGAACTCATCAGGTGATATTTCTCCGAGGCCCTTGAAGCGGGTGATCTCAGGGTCAGGGCCCAGATCCCTGATGGCCTTCTGCCGTTCCTCGTCAGTATAGCAGTAACGGGTCGTCTTCTTGTTTCTCACCCTGAAGAGTGGTGTCTGGAGGATGTAGACATGGCCCTTTCTGACCAGGTCAGAAAAGAACTGCAGGAAAAAAGTCAGCAGCAGCAGGCGTATATGCATTCCGTCGACATCGGCGTCAGTGGCTATCACAACATTATTGTAACGGAGGTCTTCTATTGACTCTTCAATATTGAGTGCAGCCTGGAGCAGGTTGAATTCCTCGTTTTCATAGACTATCTTCTTGGTCAGCCCGTAGCAGTTAAGGGGCTTGCCCCTGAGGCTGAAGACAGCCTGTGTCTCCACGTTGCGCGACTTAGTGATAGAGCCGCTGGCTGAGTCACCCTCGGTAATGAAGAGGGTTGAATCAAGCTTCCTCTCGTCATTCGAGTTGTAATGGATGCGGCAGTCGCGCAGCTTGCGGTTATGGAGACTGACCTTCTTTGCCCTTTCACGGGCCAGCTTCTGTATTGAGCTGATGGCCTTGCGCTCCTTCTCCGAGTCCTGTATCTTCTTCAGCATTATCCGCGCCGTCTCGCTGTTCTTGTGGAGGTAGTCGTTGAGGTGCTTGCGCACAAACTCCACAATGAAGTTACGAACGGAGGGGCCTTCCGGGCCCATATCCTTCGATCCGAGCTTGGTCTTGGTCTGAGACTCGAAGATAGGCTCTTCGATCTTGACCGCTATGGCCGCAATTATTGATGACCGAATGTCTGAAGCATCGAAGTCCTTTTTATAAAACTCCTTTACAGTTCGGGTAAGAGCTTCGCGGAAAGCAATGAGGTGTGTTCCTCCCTGTGATGTGTGCTGGCCGTTGACGAAACTGTAATAATCCTCACCGTACTGTTCTCCGTGGGTGACGGCAATCTCAATGTCATCGCCCTTGAGGTGTATGATGGGATAGAGCCCTTCCTGGTTCATGTTGTCATTCAGAAGGTCAACCAGTCCGTTGCGAGAGATGATCTTGCTGCCGTTGAAATTGATTATCATGCCTGCATTGAGGTATGAGTAATTCTTCAACATGCTCTCAACGTACTCTGAGATAAAATAGCAGTTGCCGAACATGGCCTCGTCAGGTACAAATGTGACCTCGGTGCCGTTATCCTCCTTTGTTGGCCTGAGAGGTTCGTCCCTGACAGTCTCACCTGCGTGAAACTCTATCTCCTTAAGCTGTCCGTCGCGTATTGACCTGAGAATGAATGACGATGAGAGAGCGTTGACGGCCTTTATACCTACACCGTTGAGCCCCACAGACTTCTTGAAGGCCTTCGAGTCATACTTGGCCCCGGTGTTCATTCGTGAAGATACATCAAGCACCTTTCCAAGGGGGATGCCGCGGCCGAAATCGCGCACCTTCACCTCCCTGCCGGTAATGTTTACATCAATTTTGCGGCCGAAACCCATCATGTACTCATCAACCGCGTTATCCATCACCTCCTTGAGCATGACGTATATTCCGTCATCGAGAGACGAGCCGTCACCCAGCTTACCGATGTACATACCGGGGCGCAGCCTGATATGCTCCTTCCACTCAAGGGTTTTGATATTCTCCTCAGAATAGTTACCGTCCATCATACAAAATTTGGGGCAAATATAAAGATTTAGGCAAGGCGTTGTCAGCCGATTTATCAACAACACCGGTGAATTATTACCTTAAAATGCAGTATATCGGTCTCCTGCGACCGTTACCGGGCATACCCGGGTTCGCTCCTCATCTCATCCATGGCGGCAACCATAAGCGAACGTACCCTGGTAGCAAGCTCTTCCGGGTCTCCGGTTCCGAACTGACCGGGGAAGACAGGATCAAGGACCCTGAGCCTTACTATTCTCCGGCTTCCGAATATTAAACCTTTCTTGGGCAGGATCTCCCCGGTTCCGTCTATCAGGACCGGGAGCAGCGGCTTGTCGGTCTTTATCGCCAGCTGGAAGGCGCCTGTCTTGAACTTGCCTATGGCTCCCGTCAGTGACCTTGTGCCTTCGGGAAAGATCACCACTGAGATGCCGTCCTGAAGTGATTCAACGCACTTCTCCATCATTTTTATGACGCTTGATTTGTTGCCACGGACCAGTTCGATGTACTTCGTCATCCTCATCTCCCATCCCACCAGTGGCATGCGGAAGACCTCTATCTTGGAAACCCACCTCAGCCTGTGACGGAGCATGTTGAAAAAGACAATGTCAAGCATCGACTGGTGTGTCGGGACAATGACATACGCCTGATCCTGATCAATCTTTTCACGGCCTTCGGTAATAACTTTCCAGAAGGGACTCATCTTTGTCACCACTATTCCCTGAATAACCATCCATCTGTTGTTCATCAGCCTGCGGCTGTCAAAGGCCAGTGACAGCAGCCAGAGAATCAGTGCAACGGGAAAAGCGAGGATGACGAAGAGGATGCTCGAAAACCACACCCAGAGTGACTTTATGATATTCATTGCTTTATGCTTTTATTCAGTTTTTCAGCAGCCCATGCAAGGCCTGTGCCGGTGAGCAGGCCCAGCAGGGCGCCCCCGATAATATCGCCTGGATAATGCACTCCGAGATAAATCCTTGAATAGGATACCAGCGCAGCCCAGATGAAGATGAACCATGAATACCACCTCTTTTTCAGCAGTGATGCGGTGAAGGCTGCGACACCGAAGCTGTTGGCGGCGTGGCCCGAGACAAATCCATACATCCCAGCGCAATAACCGTTGACCGTATGAACCAACCCGGTGAGAGCGGGCTCATGACAGGGTCTGGGCCGGCCTGTCAGGTTTTTGAGCAGGTTTGAGCCCTGGTCATCTATCAGAACCAGAACCGGCACCAGCATCAGCGGTATCCATACCCTTTTGCCGTACTCGCGGAAGATCATCCAGATAATTGCCAGGTAAAGAGGTATCCACACCGTCCTGAGGCTCACAATCCACATCACGGTATCAAAGAAGGGCGAGTGATGCGAGTTCAGGAAGAGAAATATATTCTGGTCCAGTTCAACCATTATCAGTTGTTTAATGCATTCCAGACAAGATCCTTGAGGGTTGTGATGCCTGTTCCGGTTATGGATGAGATGAATACCGCGGGTATCCCGTCAGGTAACAGGGGCCTGATGGCATCGATCAGCTCATCGTCAAGGAGGTCGCTCTTGGTGATTGCCATCACCCTGGGTTTGTCAAGCAGCTCGGGATTATATTTCCTCAGCTCCTCTACCAGGATGTGATACTCATTTTTTATGTCATTGCAGTCGGCCGGGATCATAAAGAGCAGCACGGCATTACGCTCAATATGCCTGAGGAACCTGTGACCCAACCCTTTGCCTTCTGCCGCACCCTCAATTATTCCGGGTATGTCAGCCATGACAAACGATTTGTCATCTCGGTAGCTTACAATGCCCAGGTTAGGGGTCAGTGTCGTGAACGGGTAGTTGTCTATCTTTGGCTTTGCCGCGCTGACAACGGAGAGCAGGGTTGATTTCCCCGCATTGGGAAAACCCACCAGTCCCACATCAGCCAGCACCTTCAGCTCCAGGACGAACCAGCCTTCGATGGAGGGCTCGCCGGGCTGTGCGAATCGGGGTGTCTGGAAGGTGGCCGACTTAAAGTGAGTGTTGCCCAATCCTCCCCGGCCTCCCTTCACAAGTATTTTCTGCTCACCGTGAAGTGTGATCTCGAACAGCAATGCGTTCGTCTCTGCGTCTCTGGCCACCGTTCCGAGAGGTACATCAATTATGACATCCTCGCCGTCGGCGCCGGTCTTCTGATTGGATGACCCTGCTCCTCCGTGACCGGCAAAGATATGCTTTCTGAATTTCAGGTGCAGGAGTGTCCATAGCTGTGAGTCACCCCTGAGGATGACGTCTCCGCCCCTGCCTCCGTCGCCGCCGTCGGGTCCTCCCTTGGGTTTGGCTTTCTCGCGCCGGAGGTGTGCCGAACCGGGTCCCCCTTTGCCTGAGCGTCCGAAGATCTTAACATAGTCAACGAAGTTGGTTTCGCTCATCAGCTATATTACGGTTTCTATATGAGTGCAGAGCCTGTTGAAGATATCTTCTATTGAGCCCACACCGTCAACTAACCTGGACACCCCTGTCTTCCTTCCGTACTCAATGACAGGTTCGGTCTTGGCGCGGTAGACGGCTATACGGTTGTTTATGACTGCCTCATCTGCATCATCAGCCCTTCCGGATACCATGGCCCTCTTCTTCATGCGGTCCGTGAGTTCGGCATCATTGACCTCAAGTACAAGCAGGAGGTCTATCTTCATACCCCTCTCCTCCAGCATCTTCTCCAGCGCCTCCGCCTGTTCAACAGTTCGCGGGAAACCGTCGAAGACAAACCCTGCCCGCCCTGTGGTGGCATCGATCTTCTGTGCTATCATGGATATCACCACGTCATCGGGCACGAGTTCACCTGACGCCATGATGGCTTCCATTTTCTTCCCGAGCTCCGTAGCTGCGGCCAGCTCAGCCCTGAGCATATCCCCGGTTGAGAGATGAAGGAGGTTATACTTTTCAGCGAGGGTCACTGACTGCGTTCCCTTACCCGATCCGGGAGGGCCGAACATAAGCACATTTATCATTTAAAAGCTATTTTGTAAGTTTATAAATCGCCTTCAGGTTACGACCGTAACCGTCATAATCAAGGCCATAACCGACAACAAAGTTATTTGGGATTTCAAATCCGATATAATCAATAGGAATATCCCTGGTATAAGCTTCCGGTTTGAAAAGGAGGGTGCATATCCTGACCTCGCTGGCTTTTCTGAGTTTCAGCTCGCCAATGATCCTTTCCATTGTCTGGCCCGTGTCTATTATATCTTCCAGCACCACCACCGTTTTGCCGGAGATATCTTCATTCCATCCAATAAGCTCCTTGATTTTGCCGGAGCTGTTTGTACCCTCATATGATGCCAGCTTGATAAATGATATCTGGGCATGCAGGTTTATATGCCTGAACAGGTCGGCGGCAAAAAGAAAGGCGCCGTTAAGGATCCCGAAGAAAAGCACGTCTTTTCCTTTCAGGTCCTCATTGATCTTTTCAGCCAGGGCGGTGATACGGCTCTGGATCTCATCTTCGGTGATATAGATTGAGAACTCTCTGTCATGGACTGTTATCTCATTCATGGTGGCGGTGGTTGATGCTGCTAAATTATAAATTTATAGCGTATTTTTGCCCCTGACAAGGGTGTAACATTAAAAAAGAGAATATGAATCCGTCAGTTAGCATTATCATGGGCAGCACCTCCGACCTGAAGGTGATGGAGAAGGCAGCCGAGTTCCTCGACAGTATGGGGGTACCTTTTGAGATCAACGCCCTCTCGGCGCACCGCACGCCTGATGAGGTTGAGAAATTTGCGCGTGGTGCTGCAGGCAGGGGGATAAAGGTCATCATTGCCGGGGCAGGTATGGCGGCTCATCTCCCGGGTGTCATAGCGGCTATGACTCCGGTGCCGGTAATTGGTGTGCCGGTAAAAGCCTCACTTGACGGTATGGATTCTCTGCTGGCCATCGTGCAGATGCCTCCGGGGATACCTGTAGCAACGGTAGCCATTGACGGAGCGCTCAATGCCGGCATCCTGGCAGCGCAGATGATCGCCACCGGCGACCCGGTCATGATGGAGAAGCTGATCGCCTACAAGGAGAGCCTGAAGCAGAAGATCGTGAAAGCCAATGAGGAGCTCGGGGCGGTGAAGTACAGGTACAGGACGAACTAGATTCAGTCGGCAGTCTTCAGTCTTCAGTCCTCAGTCAGGTAATGGTTGAATTAAGTTTTTTACTTGTATTTAGCTGGGTTGTGGATCATATTATTAAGTAATCGTCCGATCTCGTGAGATCGATTATTGAAATCTTGATAAATCTCATCGGAAATGTATGCACAGTTAATCGCAAAGTCCAGCCAAACCTGCGTTTCGGAGTTTTCCATATCTGCATCAGATATTTTACTGATAAAATGAGCTTCATACAGTCGTTTGCGGTAACCTTCACCAATATTCGAACATACAGATCTTGAAGATCTTCTGATCTGGGAGGTCAGGGAGTACATTTCGTCATTAGGAAATTGCTTGCTGATGCTATAAGATATCCATTGCCAGACAAAATGCCTTCTGGTATACTATCAGGTTTCTAAATCCAGTTTTCATATCTACAAAGCACATAATTTTATTCGACTGCCGACTGCTGACTGTCGACTGCCGACTAAAAAACAACCCGCACCTGTCCTTTCAGTTCATGCTTCAACCCGCTGCCGGAGTCATTTACGGATTCTGTAAAGGCGTATTTTAACCTTGCTTCCACCCATTCGGCAGGTTTCCAGGAAAGCATAATGAATGACCGTGTCATTTCGCCATATAGTGCCGGCACACTGAATGAAGAAAGCAGGTCATTCTCCCAGGCGTACAGGCGACTGTCCCATCCCCCGGTGGAACAGAGCGCATACCTGAACCAGAGCCGCAGCGGAGCACTCCGGAAGGAGTAAGAGAAATCCTGACAGAGCAGATACCCCTTCTCTTCCGACGGGGAGATGAAAGAAGCAGTTGCCCGTGTGGTAAGGCGTAAACCTTTTGCCGGGTTACAGTTGAGTACAAAACCGGCCTGTTGCCTGGTATGTTTCACTGACGAGGCTGTGCCTGTTTCAGTGACAGCATCATATTCACGCGATGAAGAGGTAAAAGACAATCTGATTGAAATGTCATCCCGGGGCTGGTATTCTCCCTTTATCTCAATCCTGCTGCCGTATGAAGGTGCGGAAGACCGGTACCTGGGCCAGGGTATCCGGTAATGATCAGCCGCTGCCGTAACAAACAGATGCCTGGCAACCTCAAGGTGTAGCGATGCTGCTATGCCTGTCTCGTTCCCTGAGCCTGATCCGGCCCTGAAGGCTCCTGAATGAAAGGCATTGTAATCAGGAGCAAGATAGCGGGTAAGGATATTGAATGTAACTCTTCCCGACGGTTTTGTCCTGAGACCTGCCGTTGCTGCCCATGACCCGGGCAGACTCAGTCCGGCTTCGGCGAAGAACAAAACCGGCCCGGTGCCTGCCTTTAAGTCAGCGGCCAGATTCAGCAGGCGGTTGCCCTCAAAGGCATGAATGTCCTCCGGCTTGCTTCTGTCAGGCAGGAAAGGCAGGGAGAACCAGGTTGCCGATGCAGTTACCCCTCCCCTGATCTTTCCGGCTCCCGCGGTCAGATGAAGGCCGGTAACGGTCTCGGTGAGTCTGTTGCGAGCCCCGAGCTGCGACTCAGTGACATGAAGACCACCCCTGACAAGATTGCTCACCCCGGTGGCAATACTGTCTTCATCATAGAGTACCCGCGCATCTATTTTGTTTGATGAAGCATAGAGCACCGCTCCGGCACTCAAGTTGCCCAGCACCAGGCTCACGCCGCGGAAGAAATTGTTTTCTTCCGTGGATGTATAAGGCGCCGCGGTGCTTTTCCCTGACATGAACGACGGTGAGCTGAGCCAGGAACCCATCCACCGGCTGCTGTTGAAGACAAGCCCTTCTCCAATCCTCAGGGCATAGTCCCCAATTATAACCCTGTTTATCAGCCCCTTTCCCTGAAATTCAAGGTGTCCTGAGAGAAAATCCGGAGCGCGGGCATTTCTGAATGTGAAGGGTTCTCCCGGGTCATTTTCCGCAGTCAGACCGAAGCTTATACGGCCCCGTTCATGTTTCATCTTCAACAATGACCGTACACCTTCCGGTTCGCTATCACCGGAGATGAAACGGGTTGAAGCCGTCATTGTCACCAGAGTCCGGCCATAGGTCCTGCCACCAGCCTCTCGTAAAGGCTGAAGAGATATATAAGGAGCCATCAGTATCACCGTGTTACGGTCAAAGGCAGGTAGCAGGGCCAGCTCATAAATGGTCACCACGTTCCCGTTCTTTCTGACATGATCGGCCAGCACCATCACCTGGAACTCCGTCAGGAAAAAGAGCCTTGATATTTCCTGTGCATCACCGCTGTTAATAATTACGGGAGAGTCTTTCAGGTCAGCCAGTTCCTCCGGGAGTGTGGCCGGGTCAGCATCATCCGACAGCGCCAGTACCTCTTCAACAGACTCGCTGAAAGCATGGTTTTCCTCCTGGCATAACGCGGAGTTGAGAAGGAACACCATGATCATGAGCACGATTGTGATCCTGGTGACTATCTGATTGTCCATATAATTGAAACAGATGATGTCACGCCAGTCATGCTGTTTATCAGGAATCCCGCATCTGCCTGCAGAGATCCCGTGAGAAACCCGATGCCGAATGCAAAGGCTGACGGTGAACTCATATACCCTGCCCTCAGCACCAACCTGTCGGGAATATTCCAGCTCAGTCCGCACTGAACCGAGAGTGGTTCATCACTCACCTTGGAGCTCCCCACAGCCAGCAGGAGGTCGTCGGTCTTGCTCCACTGCAGGCCTGCCTCCATGGAGGAAGGCAGTGTGTTGAGTGGTGAAAGGGGATTGAACAGGTGTAGTCCGAGGGTCAGCGATGATGACAGGAGACAGGTCAATCCCGTTTCGAATGTTACATGAGACACATCCCGATACTCGCCGATTCCATGCTCCGCGATATAATCAACCTGAACACCCAGGGCAATGCCATCAGTGATCTTCACGGCGCTGCCCAGCCCGGTGAACAGCCGGTAGTATTCACCGTTGCCGTAATGTGTAGCGATAACTCCCAGAGGTGCCTGTTTGATGGCTATTACAGCACTGACTGCCTTTGATGACAAGGCAGACATCATGAAGCGGTTTTCAATGGCGGCAGAGAAACTTGTTGCCGGGGCGGCAGTCAGCAGGGCCTGGTTATTGAAACAGTTCCAGTGGCCGGGGGCGGCTGTAACAGCGAAGGCCATTCCCATGGCGTCGGCACCGTGGGGCACAAACAAAGGCTCACCGGCATACAGACCGGCAGCAGCCATAAAAAATGACATTAGTACCGCATTCCACCGCAGCATCATAATGAGACACAATTACTATCTCAAATTTATGACATGATTGGGAGAAAGTCAAGTGCAGGGGCAAAAAAAAGTCGGCAGTCGGCAGTTACAACCAGTCGGCAGTCAGCAGTCAATGTAACTAACTGATTAACTGTGGACTGAAGACTGAAG
>CAYVYM010000025.1:0-6731 GCA_964455705.1 uncultured Rikenella sp. | reverse complement strand
TCAACTACGCCTTGATATCCTTAATATTGAGCTGCACAGCCTTCTGGCCCCTGAAGTCATTCATTTCCACGGAGTATGCAATGTCAACCACACCACCGTTTTCCCTGAACAGCTCAGTCATGTCAGACTGTCCAAAGGCAATGGCACCTACCGGTTCTGCATTATGCCGTGCGAAGCTCAGTTTGAGGTGCGTCCCGTTGTTGCCTACGGGCTGACAGACGAGTGTCTTGACCTTGCGTGAGACAAACACCGGTGCCATATTTTCAGGACCGAAGGGCTGGAAACGTTCAAGATTCCTGTAGAACTCCGGGGTCACATCCTCAAGAGGTATCTCCTCATCGATGTTTATTGACGGTACAAGATGCTCGTCCCTGATGGTCTCACCTACAAACTTCTCAAACCGTTCACGAAACTCCTTCAGGTTTTCCTGCTTCAGTGTCAGTCCGGCGGCGAACATATGGCCTCCGAAGCTCTCCAGAAGGTCAGAGCATGATTCAATGGCCTGGTAAAGATCATAACCCGGGACACTGCGAGCCGAGCCTGTGGCAAATCCGTCCTTTGATTCTGTAAGGATTACCGTTGGCCGGTAGTAGGTTTCAATCAGTCGTGAAGCCACAATGCCTATCACTCCCTTGTGCCATCCCTGCCGGAAGAGCACCGTAGTCCGGGAGTTACCCATCCTGTTATCTTCGCTCACCATACGGCGGGCTTCCGATGTTATCTCGCTGTCCTTCTTCCTGCGGTCGTCATTGCTGCGGTCAATGGCATCACAGATTGTCAGTGCCTCGTTCGGGTTCTGTGAGACTAGCAGCTCCACTGCCTTGCTGCCAGACTCCATTCGTCCAGCCGCGTTTATGCGTGGACCGATTCGGAATACAACATCCTCAATGGCAAGAGGCATCCTTATTTTGGCCTTCTCAATGATCTTCTGAAACCCCAGCCTGGGTGATTCGTTGATCTGCTGCAGGCCAAAATACGCCAGTATCCTGTTCTCCCCGGTCATCGGGACAATGTCAGATCCGATGCTTACTGCCACCAGGTCAAGGTAGGGGATGATCTTTTCAAAGGATATATTCTGTACGCGGCAGATAGCCTGGATCAGTTTGAAACCCACCCCGCAACCGGAGAGCTCCTTATAAGGGTAGCTGCACCCCGGCTGTTTGGGATCAAGCACTGCCGTGGCATCAGGTATCTCGTCGCCCGGGAGATGATGGTCGCAGATGATGATGTCAATCCCCTTCGAGCGGGCATATTTCACCTTGTCTACCGACTTGATGCCGCAGTCGAGCGCGATGATCAGTCGGCAGTTACCCTCAGCAGCATAGTCTATGCCCTTGAGTGAGAGCCCGTAACCCTCGTGGTACCTGTCGGGGATATAATAATCGAGGCTGGAATGCCTTTCGCGCAGGAAGGCATACATCAGCGCAACGGATGTTGTGCCGTCGACATCATAGTCGCCGTATACAAGGATCTTCTCGTTACGTGATATTGCCGTACTGATACGGTCAACCGCCCGGTTCATGTCCTTCATCAGGAAGGGGTCATGCAGCGAGCTGAGTGAAGGGTTAAAAAAATCTTCAGCCTGTTTTTTTGTTGTGATGCCTCGCTGTACCATCAGGTTGGCGATAGCGGCAGGCACCGCCATCTCTGTCGCCAGGGTCGTGGCGACACGTTCGTCGCCCCTCTCTTTCAAGAGCCACCTTTTTTCCATTATATGTTATTTTAATAATATTCATATCCGAAGACCTCCCTCATTATGTTACGCAGATCATTCTTCACAACATCCATATCAACCTTTTTTTCCGTCTCCTTCTCTATGCTTGTCACACCCTTGTCAGTATAGCCGCAAGGGTTGATATGGTTAAAATATGAGAGGTCAGTGCTGACGTTGAGAGCGAAGCCGTGCATCGTCACGTGTCTTGATGCCCTTACACCTATTGCACAAATTTTTCTTGCCCGGGCGCTGTTCTCCGGGTCTATCCAGACCCCCGTGGCACCCTTCAGGCGCCCTCCCTCAATACCGGAAAGGGAGATACACCTGATAATTGCTTCTTCAAGCAGATGTATATAATCACGCAGGCCGATCTTCATTCCTTCAAGGTCGAAGATCGGGTATCCTACCAGCTGGCCGGGGCCGTGGTAGGTTATGTCACCTCCGCGGTCTATTCGGTAGAAAGTGGCATCGCGTGCCTGGAGCTGAATATAGTCGAGCAGAAGGTTCTGATCCGATCCGCTCTTTCCCAATGTATAAACATGGTTATGCTCCACAAAGATGAGCCGGTCAGCTGTTTTATTCCCGACCGTTGACCCATTTCCTTTTTCCGCCACCTTGGCATTAAAGAGCAGCTCCTGATAGTCCCATGTCTCTTTATAGTCCTTGAGGCCGAGATCGTCAAAAATGACCAGGACAGAGGTTATGCTGCCAGGGGCTCTCTCTTCTCCGTTCCCTGACCTGATGTGCCTCTCTGCATGAAACGAGCTCCTGACCAGTGGAGAGCTCTCCACGAACTCAAATCCCATATCCAGTCCTATCTTGTGGTACTTCTCGAATTTCTCCGGTGTAACATATTCAACTACAGGAATATGCGCAAGGCTTGGAGCCAGGTACTGCCCAATCGTCACAATTCTGCAACCGGTTGCATGAAGGTCATTCAGTGCCTCCACGATCTCCTCCTCCTTCTCTCCGAGACCCAGCATCAGTCCTGATTTGGCTCTCACCCCCCTTGAGGCAATATGTCTCAGTGCTGCAAGGCTCACCTCGTACTTAGCCACTGATCTGATCTGTGGTGTCAGCCTGCGTACTGTCTCAATATTATGGGAGATGACATCCGGACCGGCATCAATTACCTTGTCAATGTCAGCCGTATTGCCGCTAAAGTCCGGTATAAGCGTTTCTATAGTTACTCCCGGGTTAACCTCCCTGATTTTTCTTATTGTGTCTGCCCAGTGGGCAGCACCTCCGTCGGGCAGATCATCGCGGTCAACAGAGGTGATGACGCAATGCCTGAGCCTCATAGTCTTCACTGCTTCGGCAACGCGCACAGGTTCGTCGCTGTCAGGTGGCTTTGGTTTGCCGCTGCGTGTACCGCAGAACTTGCATGAGCGGGTACAGATGTCTCCGAGGATCATCAGTGTGGCAGTGCCGGCATTCCAGCACTCGCCAATGTTCGGACAGTTTCCGGAGGTGCATATGGTATGCAGGCGGTTATCCTCCACAAGACGCTTGACCATGGTGTAACTCTCCCCGCTTGCCCTCTCCATCCTGAGCCATGATGGCAGCCTCCTCTTACCTGACATACACGTTTATTTCCCTGAATTGAATGAATATGCAAAGGTACAAATAAAAGGTAATGTTCAGGGAAGATATTTGCTTCCTCCAAGCAATGAAATTGTATCTTTGACGGATATATTTTGCAGGCATTGGATGGGAAAAGAGCATGAATCATTCATGGCGGATGCAACATTGGAAATTGCCTCTGTTGCCGGATGGCTATGGCAAAGAGGCTGGGCTGAAAGAAATGCCGGGAATATTTCAGCTCGAATTGACGAAGAGAGCCTGCAGCAATTTGTGTTTCCATCTGATTATCAACTGGTTTCGTTGCAAAAACCTCTTCCCGGTCTGCGTCGTCAGCTCTTCCTGGTGACAGGTACCAATACACGGATGCGTGACGTGGCGGCAGCGCCCCTTGACAATATACTCCTGATAAGGATCAATGACGACGGCACAGGATACCAAATCATGTCACCGTCAGCAGATATACTACTGCGGCCCACCAGTGAGTTATCGTCTCATCTTTGCATCCACGATATGATGCTTCGGAAAAGACCTGCTCACAGGGTGGTGATGCATACTCATGTCACTGAACTGATTGCATTGACACAGATAGAGGATCTATGTGACGGCCTGAAGCTAAACAGGATACTGCTTGGCATGCATCCCGAAGCCAGGGTCTTTGTCCCTGCTGGTGCAGGGTTTGTACCATACCTTCTTCCAGGCACAGCCACAATCGGGGAAGCGACTGTAAAGGCACTTGAAGATCACGACGTGGCCATATGGGAGAAGCATGGAGTATTCGCCACCGGCAGTACTGCGCAGGAAACCTTTGACATTATTGACATCCTTGCGAAATCGGCCTCGATATGGTTTCTGTGCCGTTCGGCAGGGTATGACCCGGAGGGCCTTACAGAGAGCCAGCTGGAAGAACTAGCCAAACTTAAATTCTGATATAGATGGATACGGTTTATCTCAACGGACAATTTATTCAAAGTGATCAGGCAGCTATCAACCCTGACGACAGAGGCTTCCTCTTCGGTGACAGCATTTATGAAGTGACAAGGTGGTACGGGGGATATTTTCTCGATCTTCCCGGCCATGCCGCACGCTTGCGGCGAAGCCTGAAGGAGACCCGGATAGAATGGGAGGAGCAAGAGAGGATAGAGGAGATATCGGAGGAGCTGATACACCGAAACGGCCTTGGCGGAGAGTGTGCAATTGTGTACTTCCAGGTGACACGCGGAGTAGCCCCGCGCAGCCACGCCTTTCCAAGACCTCCTGTAAAACCGACGGTCTACGGTTATGCACGACGTCATAGCATTGATACACTGGCATGTGAGCGCGGTGTGGGATTGATGCTGGTCCCCGACCCGCGGTGGAACCGATGCGATATCAAGTCCACAGCCCTGCTGGCCAATATACTTCCTTACCAGGAGGCCCATGACAAAGGCTTTGCCGAGGTATGCTTTGTCCGTAACGGGATTATCACTGAGGGAGCGCATTCGAATATATTTTTCGTAAATAATGGTACACTTTATACCCACCCTGAGTCAAACGATATACTATCAGGGATTACCAGAAAAATAATCATTGCCCTTGCTGCGGAGCACTCAATTCCGCTTGTGGAGGAGGCTGTTGTCTCAGACATGATCCCCTATATGCATGAAGCTTTTATCTGCAACACCACGGGAGAGATTGTACCGGTGCTGAAGATAACAGACCATGTCATAGGTGAAGGCCGGCCGGGACCGGTCACAATGAAGATACTCGGGCTGTTCAGAGACCGGGTTCAGGCAGAGAATCCGGTGCGGTAGGTAAAGTCGGAAGTCTGTAAAGTCGAAAGTCCGTAAAGTCGAAAGTCTCAAGGTCTGAAGGATTTGCGATTTGCGAATTTGGATTAAATCGACAATCGAAAATCTGAAATCGAAAATTCCTCTATTGCCTGCTACCCATTGCCCATTGCCTTTCATATTATACCTTTGCACAAATTCTTAAACATGACCAATTCCCACCTCAGCGAACAGGAGCAGGTTCGCAGACAGTCGCTCGAAGAGATCCGCAAGCTTGGCATCGATCCTTACCCGGCAGCAATGTACCCGGTCAATGTATCGGCTGCAAAGATTCTCGATGGATTTAAGGACGGGGAAGAAAACTTCCCGGAGGTATGCCTTGCCGGACGCATAATGAGCCGCCGCATAATGGGCAACGCCTCTTTTGCAGAGCTTATGGACTCCTCGGGACGCATACAGATATATGTGCGCCGTGATGACCTCTGCCCCGGAGAGGATAAGACCTTATATAATACGCTATTTAAGAAACTGCTTGATATAGGTGACATAATCGGAGTTAAGGGATTTGCCTTCAGGACGCAGATGGGTGAGATAACCGTTCATGTGAAGGAGCTGACACTGCTGAGCAAGTCGTTGCGCCCGCTGCCTGTGGTCAAGGAGAAGGACGGTGTGCTGTATGATGCCGTCACCGACCCGGAGATGCGTTACCGTCAGCGCTATGTCGACCTGATAATCAACCCTGAAGTGAGGGAGGTATTCCGCAAGCGGACACAGATTATGAAGTCGATGCGCGAACTCTTTGACTCTTACGGTTATCTTGAGGTTGAAACACCTGTATTGCAGGCTATCCCCGGCGGCGCTGCCGCAAGGCCATTCATCACCCATCATAACGCACTCGATATACCTCTCTACCTGAGGATTGCGGATGAGTTATACCTGAAGAAGCTGATTGTGGGCGGGTATGACGGTGTGTATGAGTTTGCCAAGGACTTCCGCAACGAGGGGATGGACCGTACGCACAATCCGGAGTTCACCGTGATGGAGATATATGTAGCATACAAGGACTACAACTGGATGATGAAGTTTACCGAGGAGATCATTGAGAAGGTTGCGATGGACCTCCACGGAACGACCATGCTGCCCCTGGGTGATCAGGTTATTGATTACAAGGCGCCTTACAGGCGCATATCAATGACTGATGCCATCAGGGAATATACCGGCATTGATATCTCGGAGATGAGTGAGGATGACCTAAGGAAGGAGTGCGACAGGCTTGAGATAGGCCATTCCCCATCCATGGGCAAAGGGAAACTGATAGACCAGATCTTTGGTGAAAAGTGCGAACATCACTTCATTCAGCCGACATTCATAATTGATTACCCGCAGGAGACCTCTCCGCTGACAAAAAAGCACCGCAGCAGAGAGGGTCTCACCGAGCGTTTTGAACTCATGGTCAATGGAAAAGAACTTGCCAATGCCTATTCGGAGCTCAATGATCCTATTGATCAGCTTGAACGTTTCCAGGAGCAGATGAAGCTCTCGGAGAAGGGAGACGATGAGGCAATGTTTATTGACATGGATTTTGTCAGGGCGCTGGAATATGGTATGCCCCCCACCTCCGGGATGGGGATGGGGATTGACAGGCTGACGATGTTCATGACCAACCA
>CAYVYM010000024.1:0-45843 GCA_964455705.1 uncultured Rikenella sp. | reverse complement strand
ACCCTTCATTTTTACAAAATGTCAAAGAACACTATATATTTTGAACACTCTTAATTTCAGATTTTCGATTTTCGATTATTGACTATTCGCAAATCGCAAATCGCAAATCGCAAATCATTTCTATCCTTTGTAGAACAGCGCCTTTATAATGTGGCTTGCCATCTTCGGGTTCTCCTTCAGCCTTCGCGTTGAATAGCCGAACCACTTCTCCCCGAAAGGAACATATACCCTCATTACATGACCGGCATCAATGATGCTCTGACGCAGCTTCGGGGTAACGCCGTACAGCATCTGGAACTCATACATCTCCTTCGCGACATTATATTTCCTGAGGAGTTCATAAGCACCCTCAATCAGCGGCCTGTCATGGGTGGCTATGCCAGCGTAGATCCTGTTTTTAAACATGAATTCAAGATCGTCGAGAAAATGCTGGTTGATCTCCTCGTACTTCTTGTATGCTATCGCTGCCGGCTCAACGTAAATGCCCTTGCACAGCCTGTAGTTGGTGGGTATCTCCAGGGTGTTCATGTCAAGCATCTTCTCAAGATCTGCGCGCGTCCTCTTCAAGTAAGCCTGCACTACAAGACCCACGTTACGGGGAAACTCGGCATGGAGACGACGGTAGAGCTCTATCTCAAGGTCGGTGCATGGGGAATCTTCCATGTCTATCCTGCAGAAATTGTTGTACGAGGCGGCCTTTACAACTATCTCCCTCATCAGCCTGTAACAGACTTCCTTGTCTATCAGAAGCCCGAAGCTCGTCGGTTTGAGCGAATAGTTGCCGTTAATGCCCTGTTTCTCCGTTTCCTCTATCAGGTCAAGGTACTCCTGCTTGTTCACTTCCGCCTCGTCAAGTGACTTGATGAACTCACCCAGCACGTCAAGGGTAACTCTCATGCCCTGCCGGTTAAGCTCCTTTGCAGCGCGCATGGCATCTTCCATCTTCACCCCTGAGATATATGCCCGTGAGAATATCCAGACGAATTTCTTCGGAAAATAAGGCAGGATTGAGGCAATGAACTTATTAAACATGATCTCTCTTTATTTACTTTTAAAGTTTTCAAAGGTATTACCGAATATTTCTGAAACTAATGACGTTTATCATTAGTTACCGGATGCTTAACTTAATTTCCGGTTATTGTGAAAAAAAAATTTAAGCAGTGCAACCATCTTACAACGACATGTGTCTTGATACTGTGCTCAGCTGATGATGAGTGACCAACATATCATTGAAGGCTGTATCAGGCACAACAGGAAGGCACAACAAATGCTCTGGAAACGGCACTCAGGTTATCTGTTGGGCGTTTGCATGAGATATGCCACTGACAGGCCTGAAGCTGAAGATATGTTGCAGGAGGCTTTCCTGAGGATCTTTTCAAACCTCGGGGAATATTCGGGCACGGGTTCTTTCAGGGGCTGGATGAGGAGGGTGACGGTGAACACCGCCATTACATACTACCATAAAAATCTGCGTCACAAGCACCACGCTGACATAGATGAATATGTGAGTGCGGAGACAGGAACGGCAGGCTTTGAAGAGGATTTTTACACTGCGGAAGATCTTTACAGGGTGCTGGGCGAACTTTCACCGGGTTACAGGATGGTGTTTAACCTTTATACAATAGATGGATACAAACACCATGAGATAGCAGAGATGCTCGGAATTGATGTGAATACTTCAAAATCGCAATACAGCAGGGCGAGAGCCATACTCCGGAAAAAGCTTGAGATGCTGGCACGATTGAAAGGAAAATATACCTGAAAAGGGATGAAAGACGAGGAGAGAGATAATGGTCTTGAGAGTCTCTTCCGCAATAAGCTGGAAGAGAACGAGATGGTTGCAGGAAGCGACCTCACCGGCCATTTCATGCGTCGTCTTGACCGCAGGGAGTTCTTCAGGTTCAATCCCGCCCGTCTGAATGTATGGTATGTACTGGCAGTTGTTGCAGGACTGACGGTAGCAGGACTGCTTCTCAGGGGTCCTGTCGGGCCTGATGTCGAGCCCCTTCCGACCCGGCAGGAGCTTCCGCTGGCGTCAGTGACCTTAGACGATAACGGCATGGAAAGTGAAGAACCGGAAGCATATGAGCTGCCAGCCACTGAGATAATTGCCGCGTCACCACCAGCCAGGGCTGTGAATGCACCTGCCGGCGCCGTTGCCCGACATGAAGCGATCAGGACCACTGGCAAAGCAGGTCCGGTGATTGGCACAGTGAGTAAGACGGATATGGATGAGAGGCCAGTGGCTTCTTCCGTGAAGGGGGTTGTCATTGAGCCGTCAGCCACCTCGGGATGCATGCCACTGCATGTTCATTTCACCACCAATGCAGCCGGCTTCAAAGCACTCTCCTGGAGCTTTGGTGACGGAGGTACATCGGCTGAAGCAAATCCTTATTACATATTTGACATTCCCGGCACCTACCATGTCACCCTGAGCCTTACCGACGGCCGGGGACGCACAAGCACTGCTACCTCACTGATAGAAGTATGGGACAATCCAAGGGCATCGTTCGAGGTAGATGCAGACGCAGATAATGGCAGGCTGCAATTAATGAACCTTTCAGAAGGGGCAGTGAATTACCTCTGGGACTTCGGAGACGGAACATTCTCAGGGCTCGGTAATCCCTCATATAAGTATGACCGTGTCGGCAGGTATGAAGTCAAACTGGTGGCATATTCCGCAAACGGATGTGCCGACTCTGTCACCGTCAGTGATGTCCTCACCAACGACGGATTGTACCTGAGGTTCCCCAATGCCTTCGTACCCGGCAGGGAGGGCCCGACGGGGGGGTACTACAACCAGCGCACCGACGAGTATAACCAGGTGTTTCACCCTGTTGCTTCAGGCGTTGATTCATATAATCTAAAAATCTACAGCAGGGCCGGACTTCTGGTGTTCGAAAGCACTGACCTGGCCATGGGCTGGGATGGTTATAACAAGGGCGCGCTGTGCAGCCCGGGCGTTTATGTTTGGAAAGTCAGAGGCACTTATCTGAACGGACAACCAATAATAATGGCAGGTGATGTTACGCTAATAAGCTACTGATCATTAGTATTTTAAACGTCAATGTTAATATCTTGCCCGCCTGTCGGGCTTATTGTTGATATTATGATTTGCAACCTTCCGTGAATTTAGCCGTATAATTAGCTACTTTACGTATAATTTAAAAGGATCCGGATTGCCTTCAAGAACTAAATATCTGATTGGCCTGCTTATAACAATCTCGGTTTTAACCAGGGGGCAGGATCCGCAATTTTCGCAGTTCTATGCAAACCAGCTGTATCTTGCGCCATCGTTCGCAGGCGCCACCGAAGACTACCGTGTAGCAATGAACTGGCGTAACCAGTGGCCATCGATTCCCGGTGTCTTTCACACATACAGCTTCTCCTTTGACAAGGCCGTACCGAACTTCAACTCCGGCATTGGCATCCTTGCCACCTATGACGTGGCCGGCTCTGGCGACCTGAGTACTATGAACCTCGGGCTCCTCTACTCATATGACATCCAGCTCAATGACGACTGGCATTTAAGGCCGGGTGTGAATTTTAAATTCACCTACCTCGGTCTCGACCTGATGAAGCTGAGATGGAACAGCCAGATAACAACCGGAGGCACACTCCCGCCTATCACACCACCGCCGTTCGACAATGTGGCCGACATAGACTTTGCGACATCAGCACTCATCTATAACGAAAAGATCTGGGGGGGATTTACCGTTGACCACCTGCTCAGACCCCGCACTTCATTCTGGGGCAACAGCAGTTACATCCCGATAAAGGTCGATCTCTTCGGCGGATTCCAGATAATAAGCCGCGGGAGACTGAAGAAGAAACTCACCGAGGTAATGTCCGTGGCCGCCAATGTTATGTTTCAGGGCGAGTTCTTCCAGTCTGACGTTGGCCTCTATTACTTCAAACACCCGCTTGTGTTCGGCGTATGGTACAGGGGAATACCCTTCGCCAGCACGAAAGATGTCTCGTCACAGGCCGGCGATGCACTCATCGGGATGATCGGCATAAAGACTGATCAGCTTAACATAGGACTGAGCTACGACTTCACAATTTCCAACCTCATTACCACATCAGGCGGGGCATATGAGATCTCACTAATCTACACCTTCACCTCGGAACAGGTGAAACGTGGACAGAAGATACACGCAATCCCCTGTCCCGAGTTCTGACACACCACATACCTTTCATTACCGGCTCCGTTTATACTGCTTTTTCATATTTAAAATTTGTGTATGTTTGTGCAACTATATTGTTGAACGTAAACCTTAATCTCCAAAATGAACAGATTATCTGTAACAAAGAACATCCTGACAATATCAGTTGTGGCTGTTGCCGGAATGCTTATCACTGCCGGTTGCGGCAAGAATGCCCCTGCGACAGGTGAAAGCAAGTCGATTGAGGCAGTCGGCGGCATCGTATTCGTCGAACTCGATTCCGTCATCGCCAATTTTGATATGGCAGAAGATATAACCACACTGCTCGAGACCAAAACAAAAAACTCCGAAGCTGAGCTCACTGCAAAGTCTCAGGCTTTTGACCGTGACGTGAGGGACTATCAGAATAAAGCCCAGAAGGGGCTTATCACCAGGGCCACGGCTGCCGAGATGGAACAGACCCTTGCACAGCAGCAGCAGAACCTGATCAACCTGCGTGACCAGATGGCCTATAACCTCAATGAAGAGGGTATGGTAGCCCAGAGACAGGTGCTTGAATATATCAATCAGTATCTGAAGGAATACAATGCCGAGTATGGTTATCAGTACATCCTTGCAAAACAATTCCCCGGCCCTATCCTCTATAGCGACTCCACCCTCGATATCACCACAGGGGTGATTGCCGGGCTGAACGCAAAATACAACGCTGAAAAGAGTAAAAAATAACTTCAGTCACCAGAAGACTACGGAGCCCGCTTAACGGCGGGCTTTGCTGTTTCTGACACCTTGCGGTCACGCCTTATCCTGCGCTCCTCCTCAGGGGTGACTATTATGAAGAGATCCTCGTCAGGTTTCTTCATGCGGTACTGTTCACGGGCATACTTCTCAAGGTTCTCGTTGCTGGTTCTGAGCTCATTAAGCTTCCGGCGGTCTTCCTCAATGCGCCCCATGTAATACTCCTTCTCGCGCTCCAGCCTGTTACGGGTGCTTATTTCACGGGCCCTCGATATGAGATTATTGGGGTCAAGCAAGATGATCCACACCAGGAAGACCAGTATGGTCAACACATACCTGTTCTTCATCCATGCAGGCAGCCTGTCGCGCAGGCCGGCCAATGAAAACCGATGCCAGGAATCTGACTTCACTCTCTTATCGGATCAATTGTTTCTGCTGTTCTTATCCTCCGCTCATCAGGTAGATCACCTGCACGATGTCACCCTCATTTATGACCTCTTCACCATAACTGTCGCGGTCAAGAAGACGTCCGTTGACCTTCACTATCCTGAGCCTGAAGGTGTATTTCTTCAGCTCCAGCAGCTTCTCAACCGTGATGCTCTCCCCATCAAGGGTCAATGGCTCATTGTTAAGTGTGATGTTCATTCCGTGGGCGATGTTGCCTGATTCCCTGGGGGCAAATATAGTCGAAAGTCCTTAAAGTCCGTAAAGTCCGTAAAGTCGAAAGTCCGGAAAATTTGCGATTTGCGATTTGCGAATCTCGATTAAATCGACAATCGAAATTCGACAATCGAAAATTCCTCTTGCCTACCTGCAATCTGGCTGCTTCTCCGCCAGCTGGCGGATCGCCCCTCTACTGCCTGAATTGACTGCCGACTGGCAATCCGCTGCATATTGACTATTATCATTAGAATACGGATATTTATACACTAAATTTGTAACAGGCGCACTAACATATACACAAAACAAAATGGATATCAGCGAAATCAAGTCAAAGCACAGGCTTCTGAACAGATGGAATTACATATGGACCCCTCTCTCTAAAGGCTACACTGACAAAACCCTGTACATAAACGTCGGAACCAGTGAGATCAAGGAGAAGGATGTCCCGCAGGTCATGAAGGAGAAGTTCATCGGAGGGAAAGGATATGGCCTTCGTTATCTCTGGGATGCAACCAAACCCGACACCAAATGGGACGACTCCGAGAATGAGATCGTCATCTCATCGGGCCCCATAGGAGGCATCACGCAGTACTCCGGAAGCGGGAAATCGCTGGTGGTAACAATCTCACCGCAGACTGACTCGGTAATGGACAGCAACGTGGGAGGTTTCTTCGGACCCTTCCTGAAGTTCTCGGGCTTTGATGCAATTGAGCTCCAGGGAAAGGCTGATGCTGACGTAATCGTCTTCATCAATGGCGTTGATCATTATGTCGAGATCTTCGAGGCGCCTGCCGAGGCGCTCGACAGCCATGTGCTGGCCGAGCAGCTGACTGACATGTTCGCTGAGAACGAGTCTGACCGCAGAAACCTCGGCATCGTCTCAACAGGCTCAGCCGCAGACCACTCGCTCATCGGGATGCTCAACTTTACCTTCTATGATCCCAAACGCAAAAAGATAAGAATGAAGCAGGCCGGCCGCGGCGGCATCGGCACCGTCTTCCGCAACAAGAAGATCAAGGCCATCGTCTGCAAGATCCCTGGCGTCAAAGGCAATCTGAACAACGTCGTTGACCTTGAGGCTATCCAGGAACGCGGGCGCCGCTTCAACCGTGAGATGCGTGAGCTTGATGACAAGCAGTGCAAGATGCGCCAGATAGGAACAGCTCACCTGATGGAGATAATGGATGACCATGATCTCCTGCCTACCCATAACTATAAGTTCGGGTCACACAAAGACTCACCCAGGATTGATTCCAGTGTCTGGAAGTCCTTCTTCACACAGAACATTCCTGACGGATGCTGGATTGGATGTAACATGGCATGCTCCAAGGCGGTAGATGACTATGAGATCAGTACCGGACCCTACAGGGGACAGAAGGTGATTGTTGACGGACCAGAGTATGAGACAGCGGCAGGACTCGGTTCCAACGGAGGTTTCTTTGACCCCAGATATATTATTGAAACCAATTTCTACTGTGATACCTACGGCATCTGCACCATCACCTGGGGCACCAGCCTGGCATTCATGCAGGAGTGCTATCAGAATGGTATCCTGAACAAAGAGCGCACCGGAGGACTTGAACTGACCTTCGGCAACATTCCACCGGCACTGGAGCTGCTTCACCAGGTGGCCCGGGGCGAAGGCTTCGGCCTGATAGCCGGACAGGGTATTCGTGCCATGAAGAAGATCTTTGCGGAGAAGGGATGGGGAGACCCGCAGTTCATGCAGGATATCGGAATGGAGAACAAGGGCCTCGAATACTCCCAGTATATGTCGAAAGAGTCTCTTGCCCAGCAGGGCGGCTACGCCCTTACCAACAAGGGACCGCAGCATGACGAGGCCTGGCTGATATTCATGGATATGGTAAACAACCAGATACCTACATTCGAGAATAAGGCCGAGGCACTTCACTACTTCCCGATGTTCCGAACATGGTTCGGACTGGTTGGACTCTGCAAGCTGCCATGGAACGACGTTGAGCCGGAGAACAATGCTCAGACCGACGAGCCGGCCAAGGTTCCCGAACACGTTGACAACTATGTGACCATCTATACGGCAGTCACTGGCAGGAAGTTCGATAAGCAGAAGCTGGTGGAGGACTCCGAGAGGGTCTACAACTTCCAGAGGGTGTTCAACATCCGTCGCGGATACGGACGACGCAAGGATGATGACCAGCCGTACCGTGCCTGCGGACCGGTGACACCGGAGGAGTACCTGTCACGTGAAGAACGCTATGACAAACAGCTGAAGGAGAAAGTTGGCTTTGACCCAAAAGGAAAGAGCCTCGAGGAAAGGATCAGGGTCATGAGACAGTTCCGTGAAAAACAGTACGACCTGCTGCGTGATGCGGTCTATAAGCGTCGAGGGTGGAATAACAACGGCATCCCCACCATTGAGCACCTGAAGAAGATCGGGATGGCCTTTCCCGAGGTCCTTGAGGTGGTTACGCCGCTGCAATAACGTTACTATTCACTAATCGCAAATCGCAAATCGCAACTCGACAATCGAAATAGCCATTCGCAATTCGCAAATCGGCAAACAGCCATTCGCAATTCGCAAATCGGCAAACAGCCATTCGCAAATCGCAAATCGGCAATCATAAATTCAGAGGCTGGTCCCCGACCGGCCTCTTGTTAGCTATTTACTGAACTTTGAGCTGCTGAATGCCGCATCAATCTTTTTCTGGGCATCAACGGGATTTGTCAGCGGCATGTCCTCATTAAACAGATCATAGTCGAGCAGCGTTGCCTTCTTGCTTCTCTCAAAGGTAGGCAGCTTGGTGCGATTTGTAGTCTCAATATGGTTGCCCTCGCTGTCAACGATGATTATCCTTGGTAAGAAGACCCCCTTCCTGCCAATGAACCTGTCCATGATCCTCAGGGCTTCATCATACTCTTTCCTCGAAGCCCTGCCTAGAGCCTCGTACTTCACTATCTTCTTGTGATCCCAGGTAAATATGTTGGCAAAGCTCTCGGATATCTTGTCGTCAATGTTTACATCTTCATTGAGGGTGTCATGCCCTGATGGCATAAGCAGCACCTTGCCGCCGCCGCCTTCGATGTTGGCCGCGTAGCGCGGCATTGTTATTCCACTGATCCAGCCCTGCAGGTGTTTCATAAAGATCTTGCCTACCTGTATTGGTGTGATGAAATGCACTATCCCCTTCTCCTTATGACACTGAAGAAGGTAATATGGATGCACCCCTACCCAGAACATCCTCCTGAAGGTCTCTGCCAGGGTGCGGTATGTGTCATTGATGTGGTTGAGCAGTACCGTCTGGTTGCGTATGGTGAAACCGTGAGAGGTTATCCTCTTCACCGCTGCTGCCAGGTCAGCTGTGATCTCCTGGAAGTGGTTGATGTGGGTCATGAAATAGACATACTTTTCCGGGCCTTTGTTATGCCTGTTGGCTGACACCCTCACCAGTTCCAGCAATTTGTCAGTGATGAGCATCGGCAGCACCACAGGCACCCGTGTGGCTATTCTGATAGCCCGGAGATGGGGTATTCGGCTCAGCTCCTCAAGGATGTACTTCAGTCTCGTGTTACTGATCATCAGGGCGTCACCACCGGTGACAAGCACCTCGTTTACATTCCTGTTGTACCCTATATAGAAAAGTCCTTTGTCCACCTCCCTGCTATTGACGTCGGCAGAGGTGTCAAGCGACTTGGCACGCTGGCAATGGACGCAGTATGAGGCACAACTGGTGTTCTCTGCCACGAAAAGCGCCACCCTGTTCGGATATCGCTGATAGGCCGCGCCGTAGCTGCGTGACCCTTCACTCATGGCTCCCTCCACACCAGCATCGGGGAACATCAGGTTGGCGGGAGTGGGAACACTCTGCCAGAATACCGGATCGATGCGTTTCTTTGACACCTCACCGAAAAAGACCGGGTTGAACGGGTCGGCCTGCATCAGCGATGCATAGTATGGTGTTATCCTGAGCGGCTCCTTGCCTTCATTCCTGAGTGTGCCTATTGTTCTTCTTATCTCAGCTTCCTGGTGCTCATTCAGCCTGATGACCCTCTTCAGCTGGTCAATTGATCTTATCGAGTTCTTCCTCTGCCATGCCGGATCATTCCATTGCTCATCCGTGACATCTTTCCATAATTCTATCGTGTTGTACTTTCGGGGACGGTATAAAAAGTCTTCATTGAAGTTCATCAGCTTCTCCCTTTTAGAAATGTTATAAACTATTATTCCACACGCAGAATAACAAATATAACAATTTTACCCGGATTCCCTCCCCGGACTGAAGGTCTGAGGGTCTGAAGTCGGAAGGTCTGAAGGTCTGAAGTCGGAAGGTCTGAAGGTCTGAAGTCGGAAGGTCAAAAGGTCATGCGGTCTTGCAGTCCGGCAGTCTGATTCTTAATTCTTGACTTTTAATTCCTCACTGTTGCCTGCTGCCTACTGCCTGCTTTGCAACTCCTTCAGTTCATCAAATCTGCCCTCTTGCAGCAGGTGAGCCTGGTGCGGCCAGCTCTCCGGGTTATTTACCCGGAACCGCTCCCCGCCGTCACTGACCAGTATCTCTCTCAGATATTCTGGTGAAGCCTCTGAAAGGGCCTTCCAGGTGGTTATGCCGCGGTTCATGAGTAACTGTACAATCTTGGGTCCGATGCCCGAGACCGCTCTCAGATCGTCCTGAACAATTGTCCTTGACACCTGAGGCTTTGAGATCATTTTCACCGGTTTCTCTGCCAGCAGCCTTGCCTCTTTCTCAAGCTTGTCTATCGTGAGCTTCAGACCGGCGATCTCGTCATCCATCCGTCGTACATCTGTCTGGAGAGAAAGCTTCTCCTCATCCTTCTGCCTTAAATCTGTCTGAAGTGACATCTTCTCCTCTTCCAGCTTACGGACTTTTGCTTCAAGCCTGGCTTTCTCCTCTTCAAGGTCAGCAATCTGTTTCCTGTATTTCCCCTTTGCCGCGTGGTAACCTATCAGGTAACCCAGAAGTGCCGCAATAAGCAGCACAATGACAATAAACAGCATATCTGCTGTAAAACGTTCTGCCATGATTTCAGATTAT
Organism: uncultured Rikenella sp.; assembly: GCA_964455705.1. GTDB lineage: Bacteria > Bacteroidota > Bacteroidia > Bacteroidales > VadinHA17 > SR-FBR-E99. Next base: position 35,249 of record CAYVYM010000024.1, on the reverse strand, counting down.
TAGTTTGATTTCAGTTCTTCTGTTTGCGGCTCTCCCCTCGGGGGTGTTGTTTGGCGCAGCGGGCTCTGATGAGCTCATTGATGACGTCATGATCTGATCCGCATTTATCCCTTCATTGATCAGGAATGTCTTTACAAACCCGGCTCTCTTAAGCCCCAGCTCGCGGTTGAACCATTCCGGACCGGTGATGTCAGCATGACCCGTAACCTCAATCTTGGCTGACAGATTATTGTCGAGCACAAGTTTCAGCTTCTCCAGGTATTCGGTACTTACGCCACTCATGTCGCCTATGGCGGATGAAGAGGCGAAAAAGCCTTTCTGCACTCCTGAACCTGAGAGAAATACCTTTGCTTCTTCTATCGAAGCCATAAGTATTTGCTCTGGTGTCTGAACCTCAGCCTCACCGGTACCCTGCAGCTCTTCGGTATTCACGGCTGCAGTTTTACAGTCGCCTCTGACCTTGCATACGTACCAGTATGATGCACCGGCGATCCAGAGTGCCAGCAAAACTATCAGGAAATATACCGGCTGTCTCATGTTGATTGTGTTTATTTGGATATTTGAGTAACTACCAACAGGTTCTGATAAGGTGAACAATAAAGTTACACAGTATTGAAACAGAATCAAAATATTTCTTTACCTGACATGAAAGCGCTGAAATCACAGCAAACCGGATAAATGACTTAAACGCCTCCGTATCCTTCACAACAAGACCGTTCCGACTCTTCAGTCTGGATCTCCACGGAGTTTATCCCGCACAGCAGGGCGACCTTCAGACCTTCAGACCTTCCGACCTTCAGACCCTTAGACCCTCAGACCTTCAGACTTTACGGACTTTACGGACTTTATGGACTTTCGACTTTCTGGACTTTCTTCAATACTCGAGTCGCACCACAACTCCGTCCATAGCGTTGCAGAGCACACTTCGGCCTTTCACCGGCTCGATGCTGTTGATGAGACATGACGATATCCTGTGGCTCCATAGTAATCGGCCGTCACTCCTTGATGCAGCATGGACTATCCCCTTGTCGGAAGGAATGAAAATCATCCCCTCTTTTTCGGTGATCACTCCCGGGGCTATGTCGTAGCCAATATCAAACCCGCTTTTCCAGACCACCCGTCCTTCGCTGCCGCCGGTATCAACCCCGATGACAGCGCCGTTCATCGTCTTGGCAAGAATCATTGTACTGTCGGCTGAGATTCCCATCGATTCCCTGACAGTTTCGCCGCCGAGGTCTGAATGCCATATAAGCTCACCCGTGAGGGCATCAAGGCAGGCCATCTTCCTGTCAGGAGCCACCACAAATACCCTGTCGGCTGTCACCACAGGGACGCATGCGGCCGGCGACAACATTCTGTTGGTATAGCCGTTGTTCCATACCCATTTTATTACACCTGTTTCAGTGTCAACTGCGTAGAGGCTGTTGTTCCAGGTACCGAAGATCAGCATTCCCTTGTATATGACCGGACTGGTCTCCACAAATCCGTCGATGAGGCTGTTGCTCCACAGGAGCCTGCCATTGGTTATATCAAGTGCGTAACACTTGCCTGACGACCCGGTTATAAAGGTTTTTCCACCGCCTGTCACCGGTGAGGCTACCATGGGCTGGCCTGAGTCAAAGCTCCACAGTACTCTCCCGTAACGGAGATTCAAAGCATATACCATTCCGTTGGCTGAGGCGACCATTGCCCGCTTTCTGTCTGTTGCCGGGGTGCTGTAGATCTTGGCTCCTGTGGAAAATGTCCAGCGTACTTTTCCCTGCTTAATTTTAAGTGCTTTCACCTCACCGTCAGTGTTGGTGGTGATGGCCAGCTTACCAGCAGGTACCGTTCCGGCGCCGATGTCGCTCAGCTCCTGGACACGCCAGGCCTGCCTAACCTCCGGGTATTTTTTGTTCATTGAATAGTCGGGCCGCGGCCAGACCGTTGTGTCGGTAAGGAAGTCATGCCTTTCCAGCTTCACCGTAGCCCACGGAGCCATTGTGGCTGTGTCTGCACGGCGTACCGCTGCTGTCAGAAGCGAGTCGCCACGGATTGTCATGATGTTGTACCCGCCATACTCCTGGCGGGCGCGGAGGTTCGAACGCCCCATAAGCGCAGGTATACCCTCGAAGTTCATGACCCTGTTCGAGTGACCGTGCCCGCATAACGCCAGCCGCGTATCCAGCTTCCTGAGCCTGTCAGTGAGCTCATACCAGTTATTCAGGCCATTGTCAAGAGGGTAGTGGTTGACAGAGATGATCTTCAGCTCCCTGTTGGCCGGAACACTCAGCACTGAGTCGAGCCACACGATGTTCTCACGCGGTATCTGACCGGGACCCATCCTCATGTTGGGACCCGAGTTTGTCCCGAGAAAGAGCCATCCGTTGTGTCTGAAGGCAAAAGCCTCAGCTCCGAAGATCCTCCGGAAGCTGTTGGCACCGCTCTCAGACCACTTCGTGTCATGATTGCCAGGGATGATATACCAGGGTTTGCGGAGGCCGCCAAGGATCTCCTTCGCCAGCAACAACTCGCTGTCAGACCCGAATTCGGTCACATCGCCCGATATGATCACGAAGGCCAGCGAATCAATGGTGTTGATATCCTCCACCGTCCGTCTTAGATCCTCGTCAGCCACTGCACCTCCTATATGAGTATCACTGATCAGGGCAAAAAGGAATGTACCGTTGTGCTCCTGGGCCGCGACAGGGAACAGGCATATTATAAGGGTCAGAACCAGAATCTGCTTTTTCATATCAAAGAATTCTTTATTCAGGCAATATAGGAAAGAGGAGGGGAATAATGAACAAGGATTTTCGATTTTTGATTCTTGATTTGTGAATTGCTGATATGCAAGCCTGGCCTGGAGATGTGAAGGGGGTCTCCGCATTGAACCGACCAGTTTGCATATATGTAAATTAAGTCTACCTTGTCGTAGAATCTACGAGGAGGAAGTAAAATGTGTTTTTCAGCAGGTGCCAGTTTTGCCGGAGGTGTTGTTTTAACAGCTATTGGCGTGATGACAGTCAGAATAAACAATGATCCGTCGCGCAGAATGTTCGCTGCCATACCCCTTATCTTTGGCGTACAGCAGATATCTGAAGGTTTCGTGTGGGTTGCCCTGCAGTCGTCAGGCAATGATCTGATGCTCAGTTTAGCGTCCTATCTCTTCCTCTTTACGGCAGTTGTGGTCTGGCCCTTCTATTTGCCGCTTTCGGTGATGCTCATGGAAAAGGGGAAAAGCCTGAGGCGGGTGCTAATCCCATTCCTTGTTGTGGGAATTCTCGTTTCACTCTATTACGGAGTGAGGATTCTGGTAAACGATGTCGAGCCCCGGATAAGCAGTCATCACATAAAATACAGCGGTAATTTTCCACCACAGTGGGCACAGATTGCATTCGCAGCTTACGCGACGGCAACGCTGATTCCGCTGTTCATCTCAAGTGTAAGAAAGATGTGGCTCCTGGGTCTCCTCATGGCTACCTCCTGCCTCATCACTGGTATCTTTTTCAAAGAGTATCTCACTTCGGTATGGTGCTTCTTTGCCGCACTGATCAGTGTAGTTATATGGCTGATTGTCAGGAACGAAAAATCATAAGGGCTCATGCCTGTGTTATACCACATCCTCGATATATTCTTCGTCATCTTCCACACCTCCCTGATACTATTCAACCTTATCGGGTGGATATGGAAGAAGACCAGGCTGGCTAACCTTATCACCCTGGCACTGACAGGCGGGTCATGGCTTATCCTTGGCATGATAGCAGGGATGATCGGGTACTGCCCGCTGACCGACTGGCACTTCAATATCCTCCATAAGCTTGGCAAAACCGACCTTCCCATATCCTATATAAAATACCTGGCTGACAGGCTCACGGGACTGGATTTTAATCAGACCCTTATCGATAATGGTACTCTTTATGGCTTCATCATTGCTCTCATAATCTCCTTATTGCTCAATGCCAGGGACTTCAGAAGGAGATCTGCCGCCTCTGCTGCATGAAGGACTTCGCATTGATTATAAAGATTTAATAGTTTTGATGGCTGTAATTCCTGATAAACCGGCTGCGAAGAGATTTTCCATACAACTCAAGATAGGTTTTTTGATGATCCTTGCCGTGGTACTGCTTATTGCGACAGGCTATCTGGCCTGGCTTAACCTCTCTTCTATAGTGGCATCCATAAGAGTTGATGTGGGTCCCGACACTATTGCCTGTTGTCTGCTGCCTGCTGCATGAATATACCCCCATGTCGCAAATTCTTCTTAACTTTCAGGTGGAAATCTGAATTCAGGCATGGAAACTCCTGAACGATTATTAATCTCAGGACTTCTTCTTCTAACTGTATTACTTGCATCAGGCTCTGCCAGGGTCCCTGAAGGGAAGAACAAACCATCACAAAAATATGATGGCACCGTCATACTGCCCGGTCTCATTGACAGCGTGACGGTCTATCGTGACGAAAGGGGCATGCCGCACATATATGCTTCCTGTGAGCATGACCTGTACATGGCAACGGGCTATACCGCCGCCCAGGATCGTCTCTGGCAGATGGACCTCGTGCGCCGGAGTGCAGCAGGACGCCTCTCGGAAATTTTCGGCAAATCATTTCTTCAGGCAGACATTTTTACTAGGTGCCTTCAGATATACGAAACCTCTAACAGTATCCTGGCAGATGAGGATCCCGCAATAGTCAGATGCCTTCAGGCATACGCCGGCGGAGTAAACGAATTCATCAAATCGGCCGGGAAAAGACTGCCGCTCGAGTTCAGGCTGCTCTCCTACAGGCCTGAACCATGGTGCACCGCAGATATAGTTTCAGTAATCGGATTGATGGGCTGGAACCTCGATTACAGGAACCTCACGGCTGAGCTCTTTATTCAACAGCTCATCAACCTGGTTGGCTTCGAAAAGGCCACGGAGCTGGTCCCCGACTGGCAGGCAGCCACAAATATTGCATATCCTGATTTTAAACTCAATGATACACTTATCTCACTTACCCGCTCATTTGTCTCTTCATATGATAAGGTAGCTGAACTCGGAATACCTTCACTTACATCAAGCAATAGCTGGGCCGTCTCAGGAACAAGAAGCGCAACAGGCAAGCCCCTGCTCTCAAACGACATGCACCTGAGCCTCACCTCCCCGGGAATATGGATGCAGATGCACCAGGTAATTCCCGGTGAACTCAACGTTACCGGCGTGATGATCCCCGGCCAACCAATGATAATTGCCGGACATAATGAGAAAATAGCATGGGGACTCACCAATTTAAGGGTCGATGCTGTTGACCTTTACACTGAAACAATTAACCCGGCAAACAGTAACCAGTACTTTTTTAATGGAGAATGGAGGGAGTTCACAAACAAAATTGAAATAATCAGGGAAAAGCGCGGGAACCATGATACTGTACTTATCAGGTTCACCCACAGGGGACCGCTCATATCCGGTTTTATCGATCTTGATACTATATATGCCGGGATTAAATGGCTTGGATTCAATTATCTGAGAGGAATGAAAGATCTTGAAGGCATTGCTCTTAGCATGAAGTGGAGCGGTTATGATAAGAGCGATGAAGGGAGGTCGGTATACCTGCTTAACAGGGCAGAGGGATGGGATGATTTCAGGGAAGGATTGAAGACGTTCAGATCGATAAGCCAGAATTTTGCGTACGCTGACACAGATGGGAACATCGGCATGAAGGCCGGTGGCGGAATTCCTCTCAGGGAAGGTGACGGCATCCTGATTCGTGACGGCACCAAGGAGAGATTTGACTGGAAAGGTTATGTGCCTTATGAACAGATGCCCTCCATCCTGAACCCGGAAAGCGGTACTGTCTACTCGGCAAACAACAAGTCTGTCAGCGATGACTACCCGTATTATTTCAGCCATAGCTTCGACCTGCCTTACAGGGTAAACAGGATAGGGCAGATGCTCAGTGAAAAAACAATAGTTGGTGTTGAGGATTTTAAAACGATGATAAATGACCAGCATTCTGATTATGCCCGGTTGGTTGTACCGTACATCCTGAGGCTTAATGCCAGACAGGAGGAATTGACTACCCTTGAGTTGCAGGCCCTGAATGCCATGAAAGACTGGGATTATGACATGAGTCCTGCCCTGCCGGCTCCGACTCTGTTCGAGTTTTTTAGAAAAAGCTTCCTCAGGAATCTTCTGGAAGATGAGTTGGGTACTCTTTATGATCAACTGTGGGACATTAGCGGCGAATACTATATCTACAGGATACTGACTGAGGGGCCCGACGGATGGGTCGATAATGTCAACACCGCAGAGCAGGAAACAATTGACGATATCGTGATGCTGAGCTTCAGGGAGGCAGTAGGGTCGCTGGCGAAAGAACAGGGCAGTGATCTCTCCGACTGGCAGTGGGGAAAGATCCATACAATCACCTTAATGCACCCCATGGGTTCAGTCAGGATACTTAAGACACTGTTCAAATTCAATTCCGCAGAATATCCGGTAGGAGGAAGCGACCATACAGTTTGCCCCTACTTTACCTACAAGCGTGATTTTAAGGCAGTAAACGGGGCATCGATGAGATATATATACAACACTGCGAACTGGGATGAATCTTATTCTGTCATTCCTGGTGGCGCCTCCGGAGTTCACGCGAGTAAGTATTATCTTTCACAGGTAAAGAGATACCTTGACGGTGAATTCTATAATGATCACTTTTCGGACGAAGCTGTAAAAGCTGCCGCCAGGCATACCCTTGTATTAAAGCCAGAATAATCCTTGAAATTGCCTGATGAGCAGGTATATTAAAACCGGCAGCTGTTCCTTCTGGATGATAAGCAATCAGAATAATTATTAAATTTACGTGACGAGATCGATTATTACAGACCGTAAACGCCCCTTTCCTGCAATGCCGGAACAGCGTGATCAGGTCGTAAATACTCAATAAAATGAAATATCTCAATCTTCTCTTTTTTGCAGCGATGGTGGTGATGAACTATCTGGCAAACGCCCTTCCGCTCAACGGAAAAACAACCGGGGAACTCTCTGATGCCTATCCGAACCTCTTTGTTCCTGCCGGAGTCACCTTCTCGATATGGGGAGTCATTTACATCCTGCTGTTCATCTTCTGCGTGGTGCAATTCACTACCTCGCATCAGGCTGTCATCTCGCGTATCGGTTGGCTCTTCGGTATATCATGTATCTTCAATGCTCTCTGGATTGTGGCATGGCATTACGAAAGACTGCCATTGTCGCTGATACTGATGCTGGGACTGCTTGTATCGCTTATCTGGATAAATGTCTTCATTAAGGATATGCCTTTCGGTTTCTTCAAGGCGACCTTCGGGATATATCTCGGATGGATCTGTATCGCCACAATTGCCAATGTCACGGCATTACTTGTAGCTTACGGCTGGGGAGGCTTCGGCATCTCAGAGGAGATATGGGCCATAATCATGATCATCGTCGGAACTCTCGTGGCAGCTCTTACCATATGGCGGTTTGATAATCCGTTCATCGGGCTGGCGGTTGTATGGGCATTCATTGGCATAATGCTAAAACGGCAGGCCGATGTCCGCTCAATCTTTGTCACAGCTGCCGTGGCCATGGTGCTGGTGGCGGTAGTGCTTGTCATTGCCTTCTTCCGCAAACGCCTGCCCGGACTGGCCTAAGGGTCAGTCCTCAGTACTCAGTCCTCAGGCTGCAGTCAATCGGACAGCACCAATGAATGAATGCATCAACTCCACCGGAACATTATTTCCTCGTTAGATGTTTCTTGTATAAATTTGACACAAGAAAATAAAGAAGATTATGAAAATAAATCTCAATTCGGAAATTCCTACTCCACAGGTGGAGATGGAAGGCGCCCATAACGTCAGGATGAGGATCCTCATCGGCCCTGATGACGGCTCGGGTAACATCATCATGCGTCATTTCTTTGTAGCCCCGGGAGGCAACACCCCCTTTCACAACCACAACTATGAGCATGTGATCAAGATCGAGCGCGGCCGTGGCATCGCTGTCGACGAGAAGGGCACGGAACACGAGGTGACTGAGGGCCAGAGCCTCTTTGTCAAACCGGGCGACCTGCACCAGTTCAGGAACCCGTATGACAACGACTTCGAATTCATTTGCATCATACCAAACCCCACTAAACTCTGATCATATGATTTCACATGAAATTGATTACAGGATTTACGGTGACGACATCCAATTCGTTGAGATAGAGCTCGATCCGAATGAGACCATCGTAGCCGAGGCAGGAACTATGGTTTACATGGAACAGGGCATCGCATATGAGACCAGGATGGGCGACGGCGCGTCGCCGGATCGCGGTGTGATGGATAAACTCTTCCAGGCAGGCTCGAGGATCCTCACCGGAGAGTCGCTCTTCCTCACCCACTTCACCAACAGGGGCTCAATGAGGAGCAAGGTGGCCTTTGCGGCTCCCTATCCCGGGACAATCATCCCCATAGATCTTAATACAGTCAAGGGCAGTATAATTGTACAGAAGGACGGGTTCCTCTGTGCTGCCTATGGCACGAAACTCTCAGTCACACTCAACCGTAAGCTGGGTGCCGGACTGCTCGGCGGAGAGGGCTTCATCCTGCAGCGGGTGGAGGGCGACGGCAAGGCGTTTGTTCATGCCGGCGGCACGGTCATCGAGAAACAACTCAACGGTGAGACACTGCGCATTGACACGGGTTGTATCGTAGCGTATGAGCCTTCGCTCGACTTTGATATCGAAACCTCCGGCAGCCTGAAGACGATGGTCTTCGGTGGCGAGGGGCTCTTCCTGGCCACCATGCGCGGCACAGGAAAGGTATGGCTGCAGTCGATGCCGATCCGTAAACTGATACGCGCCCTGGCTCCAATGGGTGCCAACAGGGGTAAGGAGGCGCATGGTCTGCTCGGCAACCTGTTTCAGTAAGTCGAAAGTCTGTAAAGTCCGTAAAGTCTGAAGGATTTGCGATTTGCGATTTGCGAATTTTGAATAATCGACAATCGAAAATCTGGAATCGAGAATTCCTCTACTGCCTGCTGCCAATAGCCTGACCTGCACGACTGAAAGGAGTGCAGGTCCTATTGTGGCATACGCTCTCCGGCTCCCCTCGCCTCTGAAGTGAGTTGACCGGGATGGTACTCCACGGCAGCGGCACCCTGGTAGTATAGAGGTGGAACAGATCCTCTGTCAGCAGGACGTTGATGTTGTAGAAATCGGACTGATGCGGCCTGCGCCAGACCGCCGGGGTCACATCCCCGCCGGTGAGCAACACCACACGCGTCAGCGCCATCTCCGCCAGGCTCACGGCCGAGGGAGCCGGATGGTCAAACCATGACGCATATATCTTCATAAAGTCATCGGCATCCGACTCAACCCACTTACCTTCCTCACGAAAAGACCTTACATACTCAGCCATTGTGGTCATTGTCTCTCCCCATGATTCATCAGTCTCGTAAAGCATGGTGATCGCAAGCAGCAGTGCTGCAGCATCGGAGAGGAAGCTCTGCCGTTGCAGTACCCCGTCAAAATATGAGTGAGACAGGGAGGAGCCGTCCCAAAATGTCTCCAGCAACTGCCATACCAGTGCCACTGCCCCGGCCTCCAGGTCGGGCCGACCGAGATGCCTTCCTGCCTGTATCAGCGCCACGGCGGTCAGGCCGTTGAGGCCGCTGAGTATCTTGTCGTCGCGCGAGGGCTGGCTGCGCTTCAGCCTGGCCGCCAGCAGCTTCTCCTCAATAGCATCAATGCGGTCATTGTTCTTTCTGATGAGGTGATTGAGCCCCTCGAAGTTGCCTTCGCTGCTTATCTCGTAGACCTCGCGGAACCTGGACATTTCCACAGGCGTAAGCAGGACTGCAAGCTCTACCTCGCTCCAGAGGTAAGTGGTGCCTTCCTTATGATCCGTGTCAGCATTGAAGGCCGAGACATACATCGCATCATGCAGGAAGATCTCGTCGAGGCTCTTCACAATCTTTTCCGCCATAGTCCTGTAGTGCTCCCTGCCCGTCACCCTGTATGCCAGGCTGTAGCTCCACAGCGCCATCGCCTGGTCATAGAGCATTTTTTCGAAATGGGGTATGGTCCATTCGCGGTCGACGCAGTAGCGATAAACACCTCCCTGCAGATGATCATTCAGCCCCCGCATCATCATCGCGTCAAGCGTTGAGGTGACCATCTCGCTTAGCGACTCATCGTGCTTGACGGAGAGCTGGTAGAGCATGAAGAGGAGGGTGGAGTGGGGAGGGAACTTCTGACCTGTGCCAAAACCGCCAGATACACGGTCGAAATACTCCCCGAGGCTTTCAGTCAGTCGCTCTGCGTCTGCCAGCGGAGCCTCCTGCTCCGAAGGACTGAAAGACATGATGTTGTCGCCCCTCTGCTCCATGAACTCTGTTACCTTCTGTGCGATATGCAGAAAAGAATAACGGTTTCCCGAGGTGTGCCCCGGAGCATAGGTCAGTGCATGCACCGGTTTCAGACCAGGAGTGAGGAAGACGTTCAGCGGCCACCCGCCGCTGCCGGACTGTACCTGTATGAAGTTCATCATGTACTGGTCGATGTCGGGCCGCTGCTCACGGTCTACCTTGATGCTCACGAAATGTTCATTGAGGTAGCCGGCTGTCTCCGGGTCAGAGAAGGCTTCGGCAGCCATGACGTGACACCAGTGGCATGTGGCATAACCCACCGAGACAAGCAGAAGCTTGTTCACTGCGGTGGCATAAGCGAGAGTCTCACTGCTCCATTCCTGCCACCAGATCGGGTTGCCGGCATGCTGCCTCAGATAAGGCGATGACGAATTGTCAAGGTTATTCTTCTGCCAGATGCTTTTGTTATCCATATTATTAATTACTTATCATATTAATAGGTCTTCGCACTTCAATCCTCTCAGGCAATAGGCAATAGTGAAAATTAAGAATCAAATACTATAAAAAGCCTTCCGGCAGGCTTCATTTCCGAAATAACGCTCTTTTCCTGTTAAACAAAACAGTGAGGCAAATGTTTGTAAAAATCATGTAACAAATTTGTTTCAAACAAAAAAGTTACATATATTTGTATCATAAAATGAATATTGAAATGAAAACACCTTTCATTTTTGGAAGAATTGCGAAGGATGAGAATTTCACCGACAGGGAAAGAGAGACAGAGCACCTTGTCTCAAATTTCCGGTCATTAATCAACACTGTAATAATATCACCCAGACGATGGGGCAAAAGTTCTCTGGTGGCAAAAGCGGCTGAAGAAGCTGGTTCTGCTGACAATCACGTCAGAATCTGTTTCGTCGATATGTTCAGTATCAGGGCTGAGGAGCAGTTTTATTCAAATCTTGCAAATGCAGTACTGAAAGTTACTTCATCAAGGTGGGAGGAATCTGTTGACTCGGCAAAACGTTTCTTCCGGCAGCTTGTACCTAAAATAATCCTGAATGCAGATCTGTCTAATGAGTTCTCACTGAACTTCGACTGGAAAGAACTTAAGGCAAATCCTGATGAGGTTCTTGATCTTGCAGAAAAGATTGCAGCCGAAAAGAAACAGAAGCTTGTTGTATGCATAGACGAGTTCCAGAACATATCTTCCTTTGAAGATCCTCTTTTCTTTCAGAAGCGACTGAGGTCACACTGGCAGCAGCACCAGAATGTGGCATACTGCCTTTATGGAAGCAAGAGGCACATGATGCTCGATGTATTTACAAATCCCTCAATGCCCTTTTACAAGTTTGGTGACCTGATGTTCCTCGATAAAATTGACACTCTTTCACTTACAGGATTTATTCGTGAGAGGTTTTCAGCTACAAAAAAGTCAATTTCAGCTGATCTTTCGGAATTGATAATTGCACTTGCTGATAACCATCCCTATTATGTGCAGCAGTTATCTCAACAGGTTTGGCTAAGGACAAAAAGCACATGCAATGAAACGATAGTCCGTGAAGCTCACTTCTCGCTGGTTGAGCAGTTAAGCCTTCTGTTCGCTTCCATAACCGAGACACTTTCTACTTACCAGATTAATTATCTGCGGGCGCTTGTCGCAGGTGAAACTGCACTCTCATCATCGGAGGTACTCACAAGGTATAACCTGGTCTCTTCCGCCACGGTGACCCGGTCGCGGAAGTCACTGATCGAAAAGGATATTCTCGATATAATGGCAGGGAAAATCTCTTTCCAGGATCCGATGTACCACTACTGGCTGAAGAACACATACTTCGCCTCAATGAACTCGCCGCATACGGCGGGGCTGTCATAACCTCCGGTGTCAGAAGTACTTCATTCTGACGGTGATCGACACCTTCTGACCCTGAACCACAGTAAACCTGAAGTCATCAAACTTCGGCCTGGTAATACCGGTATGGTAATATCCGGAAAACCCGAAGCCCTCCTTTGGTATCCCGAGAAAATTATACTCCATCTTCCTGTTGCAGTTCACATCATCAAGGAGAGATAGTCCGTAAACACCAGGTTCAAGGCTGAAGCAGACGGTCATGGCACCGTCTCTGATATCCTTTTTTGGAAACTGTATTTCAAGGGATGCCTCCTCTCGCCGGAAGCTCTCTTCATCAATAAAGACGCCTATGGCAATCTGTCCTTTTTCTGATCTTATGCCTGTGACAGTGACCTCAACAGTCTGAGCATCAATTGACAATTCAGGCAGGAGTAAGAGTAGAATTAATTTTATCATGCAGTTATTCATCTTTATATTAAAATAAAGTATAAGATCGTGATTCCGCGCGATTTTTCAAAACAAATCTGATACTGTCCTGATATCATCCACATCTCATGAACGATTAAGAAGGACGGGGAGTTATTAATAGCATCAGATTTAAAAGCATACTTAATGTGGTTAGGATGAAAGGGTAGGATAAATTATTGAAAATGATAAACTTATTCTGCATGTTATTGTTGTTATACTCATGCGTTCCATCCACTGATGAGAATGATGATTTTAAATATGAATATGGTAACTAAAAAAGGGCAAAATGAAAAACAATCCAGTATCAGCTGTACCACGCGACAAGAAAGAAACAATTTCTGCGCTTTGGTTATTTGCAATGCTCACATACACCTATGGCGATGTGGTAACATTGATGGATCCTGTCAAGCACGGATCAATTGAATTGACTGAGGGCTTTCTGCTGGGAGGTTCAATCTTCATGATGATCCCGATTACAATGGTTCTCCTGTCGCGGATCTTAAAGTATAGGGCTATCAGGCTGACGAGCATGATTGCGGGTGCTTTCATGTCAGTGGCACTGGTTGCAACTCTTTTTGCAGCGGTGCCGACCATCTATTACGTATTTTTCACTGTTATAGAGATTGCGAGCACCTCACTGATTGTCTGGATAGCCTGGAAGTGGCGTAATCCTGAACAAGCAACTGAATATCAGAAGCCCATTGAAAACATAGTATTGTAAGTAGAAATGAGAGCAATTGTATTTTCAAAATACGGAACCCCTGACGTCCTGAAACTCACGGAGGTAGAAAAGCCGGTACCCAAGGACAATGAGATACTGATAAAGATTCTGGCTACTTCAGTGACCTCAGGAGACTGTCGCATGAGAAAAGCAGACCCGTTTGCCGCACGGTTTTTCATGGGACTGTTAAGGCCAAAGAAAGTGACTATCCTCGGAAATGAACTGGCCGGAGAAATTGAAACCGCAGGTAAGGATGTAAAATCTCTTAAACCTGGCGACCGGATTTTTGGCCAGGCTGGAATGAAATTTGGCACATATGCCGACTACATTTGTCTTCCTGAAGATGGGGCGCTTGCAATTATGCCATCAAATCTGACCTTTGAAGAGGCTGCGGTAATACCCTTTGGTGGCAGTACTGCATTGGATTTTCTCAGAAGGGGAAATATCAGGAGTGGACAAAAAGTTCTGATTTATGGAGCCTCTGGAAGTGTAGGTACGGCTGCGATTCAACTGGCGAAGTATTTTGGGGCTGAGGTAACAGGAGTTTGCGGTGCTTCTAATGCAGATCTTGTTAAATCTCTTGGAGCTGACAGGGTAATTGACTACAAAACTGAGGATTTCAGTCGGGGTGGTCAAACATATGATATTATTTTTGATGCCAATGGCAACAGTCCCTTTGCAGATTGTGTGAGATCTTTAAACCAAAATGGGGTCTATCTGAGGGTTGTTCATATGTCACTGTCACCTGTTGCAAAGGGTCTCCTGACTTCCATGAGTGGAGGTAAAAAGGTCATTGGCGGTGTTGCCTCGGAGAGGGCAGAAAATCTGATCTTTCTGCGAGAGTTGATTGAAGCCGGAAGGTATAAGCCGGTTATAGACAGACGCTATCCGATTGACCAGATTGTTGAAGCTCACACTTATGTCGACAAGGGTCACAAGAAGGGAAACGTGGTTATTACTTTACAGAATTGAAATGAGTGTTGTCTTATGTTCCGGCAACCTCAAAAGGCTAGATTACTTATCAGTTTAACCTGCAAAACTTAAAAACAACTAAACAGTAACAACAGCAAATTGCAGATTTCACACATCACATAAACTCTTGTACTCTTCAATTTTTGCCTCCAGCCTTTTTCCCAGGTACTCGCTCCCTTCCCTCAGGGCCTCCAATACCTGCACGGAGTCATAATAAAACTCCGTGATGTGAGTCTTGCTCCATCTTTTAGGCGGCTTCTGCAGGTTGGTGATCCTGTCGGCCAGCTTGACCGCCCACACCTCCTTCCTGCACTGCCTGATCTTAGCCAGGCTGTCTGTCAGCCTGTAATCCTTCAGCAGCTTGGGATCCTTGGTCAGCGCCCATACTGCCTCCGCAATCTCATCGCCAAACACCTTCTCCAACTCAGCCTTTGTGGTTGCTGTATCCTCAATGGTGTCATGCAGCAGGGCTGTCTGAATTGCAAATTTCAGATCAAATCCGGGGGTGTGAGATGCTGCGGCGAACAGCTCCATCGCCACGTTGCTGAGATGCACAACATAAGGATTCTCTGAGCCTTTAACCTTCTGCGTCCCGTGTTTTTCAGCCGCGAACTTAATGGCCTCCTGGTAGAGTGTCTGAATATCAGTCATGTAACTAAAACCTTTTCAGCGGATTAAGATAATGAAAAAATAATTCACATTTTTCTAAAATATCCGACTTTCTTCCTTGCTCCAGGTGTCATAGCTCATCTCTATCGTACGGTCGTCTGTTTTATGTCCTCCTCAAAACAATTGTTGCAGTACTATGTTTAAATTGTATGAGCGGTACGGTACTATATGACAGCGACTGCAATCTGTGCAACAGCCAGGTGCGTTTCATTAAAAAGCGCGACAAGGGAAACCTGTTTCGCTTCGTGCCGCTGCAGTCGGAGGAGGGTGGCGACATGTTGCGTGAAGCAGGATTGCCTGACAATGAACTCGATACAGTTGTATATCAGAAATCAGGTCGGCATTACCTGCGCTCATCGGCCGTTCTGGGCATCCTCAGAGACCTTGGCGGCGGCTGGAGGATCCTCTCGTCCCTTGTGATTATCCCGGCGGTCATACGCGATTTCATCTACCGGCTCGTTGCCCGCAACCGACACCGGCTATCTACCCCTCACAACCACCTTCTCTCCGGTAAAAGCTGATTCGGTTCTGTAGTGAGTGAGAGCAGAAATGCTGCCTCGCGACCTTAAATCCTGATCAGCCGGTTGGCTCGCTTTTTGTGGTAATTCAGTCAAGAAAACCGAACCTTTAATCTGACCAATCCTTCAGCAATGAAAAAACTCTTCCTTGCTTTCCTGGTAATTGTCGTGTCTATAAACCCGCTCTTTTCCCAAAAAACTTACAAAAAGAGTGTCTTTGGCGCTAATGCCGGTCTGTCGATCCCAATAGATGAGTTCGCGCAGAACACCTTTATTTACGATGCCGGTTTTGCCGGTTTTGGACCGAATATAGAAGTGGAATTCCTCCGGTACGGAAGGTGGTTCGGCTTCTCTTCAAGCATAGGTTATGCCAGTATTTTCTTCAATGAAAAGGACTACCAGGCGGAATATGACCGGGTGCTCAGCGGCTACGGCAGCAACGAGGTAACCGCAGGCAACTACCAGGTACTTAAGTTCCTCGTAGGTTATATGCTCAAGATTCCGGAGATAAAAAGGACCGAGGTGATGCTTCTGGTTCACCTGGGTTACGCCCACTGTGTGCACCCCAATCTCGTTGTGACCAACCCGGAACTGGGAGAGATTAACAGCATCGGGCGCAGCATCGACGGAAGCCCGATTTTCAACATGGGATTGAAAATAAACTACTGGCTGAATGATAGGTACGGCATCAACCTGAACTTCGGCAATAACCTGACCCGGCCGGTGTTCGATGATGAAACCGGAATAGAGGGGTCCTTTGCCCTTCCAATCCAATATTCAAACGCCAACATCGGCTTTGTCATGAATCTTAATGCTAAGCAAAAATGAAGACACCCGCCTGTATATTTCTGATAATCACACTACTTGTCTCATGTTCCGGACCAAAGCTGAATTTCGATAAGGGAATCATTCCACAGCTTCCGGTTAATTTTTCGGTAGTCAACTCTACATTTGACGACTATAATTCCGACATCGATATCACATGGAGTGAGAAGAGTTTCATCCTGATATTTTCAACAAACAGGAATTCGTCCGGGAGTGATTTCGACTTCATATCATACATGGGTCGCATTGAGTTCGACCTTATTAACGGTAATTTTGAGATGACAGCAGGCACCAGTGACAATGCCCTCGTCACCGCTCTCAACAGCGGGAACAATGAGCTGGGACCTTATTTTACACATGATCTTGACCACTTCTACGCCTGGAAGAACGGAGGTGATACCAAACGCTTCTTTTACAGCAGCGACGAGAGCGGGAGTCTTGACGTCCTTTGCTGTATCTATGAATTTGGTGAAGGCATTTTCCAGCCAGAGGGCGATCCTGTTCCTGTCAGTGGATTGAACACCGAAAATGATGAGGGGTACCTGACTATTCTCAGTGACGAATCAGCAACCAGGGAGACGGTTTATTTCATGTCTGACCGCGATGGCTCGTTCGATATATGGCGTGCCACGGGAGAGGAAAACATGCTGATCAACGAGTCATCATCCGTTACACTCAGCAAGGTGACTCAACTGAGCAGCAGTGCCGATGACAAGTGTCCTTATATCGTTGGTAACATGATGGTCTTCACGTCTGACAGGGCGGGAGGCTTCGGTGGGTTCGACCTGTGGTACTCCGTTTTTAACGGTCAGGAGTGGTCTGCGCCCGTTAACATGGGTGAGGATATAAATACGGAGTATGATGAGTACAGGCCAATGGTTGTGTCAACTAAGCAGGAGGGGTTCCTCAATGATCTGATGGTTTTTTCCTCTGACCGTCCCGGCGGCAAAGGCGGTTTTGACCTGTACTATGTTGGCATTCCCCGCCGGGAATAATTCAGTCGTCATATTGTCTGTTGCCTACTGCCTGCCCTCTCAACAGCATCGAACGCCATATTATTCGTATCTTGCCTGAAATACCAATACCATGATACTAAGCACCTGCGGACTCAAATGCGATGAATGCGAATACTACAACAAGACCTGTACCGGCTGCCGTAATGTCAAAGGAGCCACCTTCTGGGCCATTGAGATGATGCCGACCAGGGTATGCCCTCTCTATGACTGCGCAGTGAACCAGCGGGGCTACAAAGACTGTGGCGACTGCGCCGAGCTGCCCTGCGCCACCTTCCTCCAGATGAAGGATCCGGCCACATCCGACGAGCAACACCAGCGGATGATAGGAGTGCGGGTGGATCTGCTCAGGGCCGGGGTTAAATAACCTCGCAGTCGCATGGCTTAACTTTGATAAATACGTCAGCTGACGATTATGTAATTCTCAACTATAAATCATGCAGTCATGAACAAAAAGAGTGCTCTGATACTTTTCCATATCCCGGTCTGGATTGTTGCCATCTTTTTTGTCTGGGTTTTCAGTTCAGATGATTTTCCAGGAAGGCAATCCTCGTACGTTGCGTTTTCTGTACTGGTGTATTCGGCCTGGATACTGGGGAGCTTCTACCTGTTTTACTCTTACCTGGTGCCGCAGTTCCTTGCCAGGGGAGACAAAAGGCGTTTCTGGGTGTACGCGATCATTTTCGTTCTGATAATCATACCATTTTTGGCTAATGCCATGCTTCTGCTGACAAAAACCAGCGCCCTGAGCTATTCGGAGGTGCTTTCTGCACAAGGGCTTCTGTCGTACATAGGAAGCATTATAATCACACTCGTTTCCAGTGTTCTGGGCGCACTTAACCGTTTAATGCTTAGGCGGTACCACACTTCGTAGCTCCAGCCTTTCAGCCAGCTTCTCAATTTCCTTTCGGCGGGCAATGACACTGATCCACTCTTCCGGGATCGAATCGTAACCGTAAAGCAATCCTGCAAGCCCCCCGGTTACGGCAGCAGTGGTGTCTGTGTCTCGGCCGAGATTCACTGCCTTCAGGACAGCCTTTTTATAACAGCTCGTCTTCATGACGCACCACAGGGCTGCTTCAAGAGTATGCACCACATAGCCGTCGCTGGCTATCTCCTCCGGAGGAAGATTGAAGATGTTCTTCCTCATGATACGGTCGAAGTGCCTTATCTCATCGTGGCTGATACCGAACGACTCCAGCAGCCCGGGTGTCACGCTGCGGAGAGAGGTGTACGCCTCGTTCTTATCCATGCCTGATATGATATACCCTGCAAACTCAAGGCAGATGAAACATGATATGACTGACCGTACATGTCTGTGGGTCAGGCCCGATACCTGTTGTGTCAGGCGGTATCGTTCTGCGGGGGGTTTGCCGGAGATATAAAACAGCAGCGGCAGTATCCTCATGAGTGAACCATTGCCATTCGACCAGTCGCCGTTGTCGCCCGCTATCTCCGGCGCCACCCCCGAGTGTATGCGTGACAGTGCGCGCCAGGTGATGCCCCCGATGTCGAATATCTTCCCGTGGGCGCTCCAGTAGCCTTTGCGGTGCCACCTGACAAAGTTCTGCCCGATGACGTTGAGGTCAAATCCTTCCGTCAGCGCCTCCGCCAGGCAGAATGTCAGTGAGCTGTCATCAGACCATGTCCCGGGAGGCTGTTGGTGTGTCCCGAAGCCGCGCATGCCTGTTACCGGTTCCTTCAACAACTCAACCCTCGATCGGAATTCCACCGGCACCCCAAGAGCATCGCCAACTGCAACGCCGAAAAGCACATCCTTGTAAATATTTCTCTCGCTCATGAGTGCGAAATCAATTTCTTCTGCTGAAGATACAGTCCTCTAAAGATACGAAATTCCCTAAAACAGCGGGTCTTTTTACTGCACGGCTAAGGCGCTGTCTGTTCAGCAGCTCCATTTCCTCTCCTTTTCACTCCGTATCCTGACGAATTATTATCTTACCTTTGCTTAACAGCATCAGCTGTCATGTCAATGAAGAGCGTCACGGCAAAAGAGCTAAGCAGGGAGTTAACGTATCGCACGCCAAAGGAGCTTCGCGATCTGTGCCTTCGCCTGGCAAGATTCAAAAAGGAAAATAAGGAGCTTCTTACTTACCTGCTGTTCGAATCATCCGATGAACTTTCATACATACAGAGTGTGAAGGAGGAACTGGATAAGGAGTTTGATCAGATGAACACGACGAGCTATTACTTCATCAGGAAAAGTGTCCGGAAGATCCTGAAGAACACAAGGAAGTACATCAGGTACTCACAAAAGAAGCAGACGGAGGTTGATCTGCTGCTTTATTTCTGTACCAGGCTGAAGAATCTCTCTCCTTCGATACAGAGAAACACCTCCCTTATGAATCTCAACAGCAGACTGCTTGACACCATAGCTAAGAAGATCCCCATCCTGCACGAAGACCTGCAACACGACTATGGCATTGAGCTGAGTGAACTGAAAAAGTAACCTTAATTTGTGATCATCTGCTTCGGGGATAGATTTACCCTTTGGCCCGACTTTTTGTAATTATCGGGAATCTTCTTAAATTGATTGACGTAACTTATGACCAAATAGGCTTCGCAGGCAAAGGGTATCTGTTACTCAGTCATTAATCATTTAACACCGGCATTATGGGATCGAGGAAATCTATTAACCGCAGAAAATTTATCAGCTCGGCTGTCGCCACCGCCGCGACTATTACAGTAGTTCCCCGGTATGTTTTGGGCGGAACCGGACACGTCGCACCATCTGATAAGATCAGAATAGCCAATATCGGCTGCGGCACCCAGGGACTCCGGGAAATGCCGTCACTGCTGCAAAGTCCTGATATACAGGTTGTAGCCGTCTGTGATGTGAACAGGCTCTCTGACGACTATCTCGACTGGTCGCCGGAGGGCATCCGAACCACAATCCGCAATGCGCTTAACGATCCCGGGTGGGGCGCTGGTTACAAAGGTATCCCGGGCGGAAGGGACATAGGTAAGGAATTGGTCGCGAAATACTATGGCAAGAGCAAACCTTCCGGCAACTGGACGGGATGCAGATCGTACGAGGATTACCGTGAGCTGCTCGAGAAAGAACCGGGTATCGATGCAATTAAGATTATGACACCCGATCATCATCATGCACATCTTGCCATCGCCGCCATGAAGAAGGGCAAGCATGTGATCACGCATAAACCCATCGCCAACCGTATGTATGAGGGAAGACTCGCCATTGAGACGGCAAAGAGCTCAGTAGTGAAGACACACCTCCTGGCATGGAGCGAGCGGCCTGAGTATGATTTGATTCTGAAATGGATCAATGACGGGGTGATCGGCAAGCTGAAAGAGATCCACAACTGGTCATACCGGCCGGTATGGGAGCAGTGGCCATCACGGCCCAAAGAATCCAAACCCGTTCCCGATGGCTTCAACTGGGAGCTGTGGCTGGGCCCCGTACCCAATCTGCCATATCATCCTTACTATACCCACAACCGCTTTCGCGGGTGGTATGACTTCGGAGGCGGAAGCATTGCAGACATGGGCCACTACAGCCTCTTCCCGCTGTTCCTGACATTCGGCATCGACACACCTCCTGTCAGCGCAAAAGCATACGGTACCACGCACAGGTACGTTGATGGCAATACCTATAAATGGGTTAAGAATGATGTCGCTTTTCCTCTGTCGTGCCTGATCCAGCTGGAATTCCCGGCACAGAAGACCCTTCCTGCCTTTGATCTCTTCTGGTATGACGGAGGCATGAAACCCTTTATCCCCGGGGAACTCAGGGAGGATAAACGTGATATGCCAGAGGAGGGGATGATGTTCGTGGGTGACAGGGGAAAGATACTGGCCGGATTCCGTGGTGAAAAGCCTGAGATCATCCCATCGCGACTGATGAAAGCATATCAGGGGGAGACGGAGGTGCCGGAGAGAGGGGAGGAGAGCCGCCCGAACACCTGGCTGGAGGCAATAAAGAACGACAGGGAGTCGCCTGGCAGCTTCAGGTATGCAGGAACAGTCACCGAAGCCATAAACCTTGCTGCTGTCGCTCTGCGTGCAGGTAAAAAGGTTGAATATGACTCCGCAAAAATGAAGATTACAAATGATGAAGCAGCCAACAGGTATCTGACACGCGAATACAGGAAAGACTGGGAACTATAAAAAACAGATAACCATGGAAAACACGCGAAAGAATTATTCAAGAAGAGGTTTCATTGAGAAAACTGCACTTCTGGGGGCAGCAGGACTGGTTGTGCCTGCTTTGGACCTGCACTCCGCCACGGCACCCGGACCGCTACCCCATCCGCTGGCAACGCCAAGGATGACGCATGACGATATCTCACTCGCACAGTGGGCGCTGGTGGATGAAATGAGGGCCGGGAAATGGAAGAACCTCGATTTTCCGCGCATCGCCAAAGAAGATTTTGGCCTGAACGGGATCGAATTCGTGAACACTCTGTTTGAGGTGCCGACAGTGGAGTATCTCAACCAGCTGAGGAAGAATGCAGACACCCATGGTGTCACCATGGTGCTGATCATGGTTGATGCAGAGGGAGACGGTTGTGAGAACACCCCGGAACTGCGCAAACAGTTTGTTGTCAATCACCGAAAATGGATCGATATCGCGAACTACCTGGGTTGCAAAGCGATACGCACCAACTGCCGGGGGCCGAAGGATGTGAATAAAGACGAGGCCCTGAAGTGGGCGACAGAATCGTACAACATGCTGCTGGAATATGCCGTGCCGGCAGGTATCAGCGTATGCATCGAGAATCACGGGGGAGTGTCGAATGACGCCGACTGGATGGTGGCGCTGCTGAAAGAGGTAAATCACCTTTACTTCGGCTCCTATCCCGACTGGCGGGAACCGGCCAGCGATTTCGACAACGTGGATTATCTCGGGAAGATGCTGCCATGGGCGGTAGGGATGTCATACCGCAACCAACCGACGGAGGAGCTGACGGCTAAAATGATAAAGATGAGTCGAGACGGTGGCTACAAGGGTTGGTATGGAATCGAATCAACCGGCAGAGAAGCCATTATGAAGGGCAAGCAGCTTCTTAAGAAGTACCTGGAGATCTGATCCTGTGAACTTTGACGCCACAAACCTCATCCGGCTTCGATAACTTTGTGGTAAATTGTGGCCGGTTGGTAAATTTGCGTCATTCTTCCGTAAATCCATTGATTTTTAACTTAAAACCAAAGGATGGGCCTGAGATTTTTCGGGAAGAAGAGACAGCTCCTGATGAAGTATTAGTCTCCAGCCTTGACCTTCTTTGTTTCTTGCCGGGGTCAAGCCAGGAAAGAAAGAATTGCCACATTTTTTTTATATTGCAGAAGGTAACCCACAACCACCCCTTTTACTATTAAACACCATGGAAAATAACGTGTCGCGTACCTTTGACCTGCTTGACAGGTACAGGGAATTTTTTAATAAGGAAGATGCCCTCTGCTTTAAGGAGAACGGCGCCTGGAAAAAATTCAGCACCGCGGAATACATTGAATATTCATACAGCTTCTGCTATGGCCTTTATGAATCGGGCTTCCGCAAGGGCGATAAGATAATTACAGTCTCAGCCAACCGACCTGAGTGGAATTTTGTTGACATTGGAATGTCGATGATCGGCGTGGTGCATGTGCCTGTCTTTACCTCACTCTCAGCCTCAGAGTATAACTATATCATCAGAGACTCGGGAGCCAGGATGATAATCATCTCTGACAAAAAACTCTACAGAACACTTGAACCCGTACTTGCTGAGCCCGGGATCTCATGCACGGCCATCACCTTTGATAAAACAGAGGGAGCGACCAGCTGGCTTGAGATAGTCGAAAAAGGCAGGCATTGCTCAGCAAAGACAAAACAGGAGATTGAGGAGTTGAAGAGGCTTACCACACCCGGCGACTTTGCAACCCTGATATATACCTCCGGCACAACAGGCGTACCCAAAGGAGTGATGCTGTCACACAGGAATTTAGTCAGCAACTTTATCTCGGCAGCCTCGGTGTTTAACCTTAAACCAACTGACAGGTACCTTAGCATATTGCCTTTATGCCATGTGGGCGGACGCATGGGCAACTACCAGACGCAGTACAGCGGAAGCAGTATCTACTATGCAGAGAGCATGGGGACCATCGCCCTGAATATGAAGGAGATCAGGCCTCACGGATTCGATGCTGTGCCCCGCGTGCTTGAGAAATTCTATGATGTGATAGTCTCCAAAGGCAAGAACCTTACCGGCATTAAGAAGACCCTCTTCTTCTGGGCAGTGAACCTGGGACTGAGGTACCAGCCATTCGGGGAGAACGGCTGGCTCTATGAGAGAAAACTCCGGCTGGCTGACAGGCTTATCTTTAGCAAATGGAGGGAGGCACTTGGAGGAAACGTCCGCATAGTAGGCTGTGGGGGAGCCTCCCTGCAACCAAGGCTTGAAAGAGTGTTCTGGGCGGCAGGAATAAAGATCGTTAATATGTACGGCCTGACAGAGACCTCGCCCATAATCACAATCAACAGAACGGAAAAGGGCAAGGTGAAGCTGGGATCGGTTGGCATGACAATCGAGGGCGTTGAGGTAAAAATATCTGAAGACGGCGAGATACTCTGCAAAGGCCCTAACGTCATGCTGGGATATTACAATGACCCTGAACTGACAAAATCAGTCTTCGACGACGAGGGGTGGTTCCGTACCGGCGATATGGGCCATATAGAGGAAGGGAAGTTCCTGATGGTGACCGACAGGAAGAAGGAGATATTCAAACTCTCGAACGGAAAATTCATTGCTCCCCAGATAGTTGAGAATATTTTCAAGGAATCACCCATTATTGACCAGATCATGGTCATAGGTGAGCATGAGAAGTACGCCAGCGCCCTGATCTCTCCCAATTTCAAGTATTTTGAAGACTGGAAGACGGCAAAAAAGATCTCTTATTCAAATAATGAAGAGCTGATCACCCTTCCTGAGGTGCTCTCATTCTTCTCCTCTGAAGTCAGCAAACTGAACAAGCGCCTCAGTCCGCCTGAGAGGGTAAACAGGTTCAGGCTCGTGAGAGATGAATGGAGCCCTGCCACAGGCGAGCTGTCACCTACCCTTAAGCTTCGCAGGAGTTTCATCTTTGAAAAATACAGCTCCGTGGTGGAACAGGTTTACAGACGATAATTTACCCTGCACCTATCAACCCCTGATATGCAATTGATCGAGGTCACCGACAGGAAAACGGAAAAAATGTTCCTGAACACACCCAGGGTCATTTATAAGAATGATGATGCATGGGTCTGTCCTCTCGACAACCATATCAGGGGGATCTTCGATGCTGAAGCCAATCCCTACCATAAGCACGGGACGGTAACACGATGGGTTCTCACCGGCGAAGACAACAGCCTCATTGGCCGCATCGCCGCCTTCATCGACTTTAACATGGCCAATACTTATGACCAGCCTACCGGAGGCATAGGGTTCTTTGAATGCATTGATGACGACCAGGCAGCCGCGATGCTCTTCAACACCGCCAGGGAATGGCTCAGGGAGCGGGGGATGGAGGCTATGGACGGACCAATAAACTTCGGTGAGACAGATAAATTCTGGGGCCTGCTGGTTGACGGATTCACGCACCCCTCGTTCGAGGTACCTTATAACCCTCTCTGGTACCAGGGACTGTTTGAGAGATACGGCTTCCAGGTCTATTATAAGATGGAGGGATTTCACTACGACCTCACCAAACCGCTCGATGAGAGGTTCCGCAAGATAGCTGAGTGGGTAGCCGCCAAACCCGGATATGAGTTCAGACACTTCACATGGAAGGATAAGGACAAATTTGTTGCTGATTTCGCAGAGGTCTTCAATGAGGCCTGGGCATCCTTCAAAGCCAACTTTGAACCCCTCGAGGCTGATTACATCAAAGTCGTGCTGCAGAAAGCAAAGGTAATACTTGATGAGGAGTTCATCTGGATTGCTTATTTTGAGGGAAAACCCATAGCCATTTACCTCATGTTCCCCGACCTGAACATGATACTGAGACACCTTAACGGCAAGCTCGACCCGTGGTCCATGATTAAATTCCTCTGGCTGAAGAAGAGGAACACAATGACCAGGGCCCGTGGCATGCTGATGGGTGTCATCCCCAAATACCAGGGGCTGGGAATAGAGTCGGGCTTTATCCTGAAGCTGAGGGAGGTGATGAAGCATAAGCCGCATTATGAGGAGGTTGAATTCTCATGGGTGGCCGATTTCAATCCAAAGATGCGGAAGATATTCGTTTCGGTGGGAAGTGTCTCGGTAAAACACTATATTACATACCGGTACCTGTTTGACAGGACCAAAGAGTTCAAACGTTATCCAATCCCTGACATAAAATGAACTATGACGTTATTATTATTGGCGCCGGGTTGGGGGGCCTGACAGCAGGAGCGAAGCTGGCCCGCGAAGGCATGAGGGTGCTTGTAATGGAACAGCACAGCCGTCCCGGCGGATGTGCTACCACCTTCAAACGCGGGGCATTCACCTTCGAGGTAGGACTGCATGAGATGGATGGTCCCGGCGGTCGTGACATAAAGAACAGGATCTTCAGTGAGCTTGATGTAACCGGCAATGTCGAATTTCTGACCGTGCCCGAATTCTACAGGTTCATCAGGGGAGACCTCGCGGTGACGGTGCCCCATGACCCGCAGGTGGCAGCTGCACGTTTGTCTGAGATGTTCCCGGATGAGAAGGAGGGGATAGTCAGGTACTATGAACAGCTGCTCAATCCCAAAAAGAAAACTGCAGAAAACAGCGAACCTGATATAAGCGTGGGCAGCTTTCTCGACTCAATAATCACAAATAAGGATTTGAAGCTTATCCTGCTGGGCAACCTCGGGTATTTTCATGATGATCCGTACTCGCTCTCGCTGGCATACTATTCACTTGCCCAGGGCAGCTATTATTCGAACGCCGCCAGCTTCATCAGGGGAGGCTCACAGAGGCTGTCTGACCACCTGGCAGCATATATAGTCAGTCATGGCGGACAGGTCCTCCTGAACCATCTTGTCACCGGGGTAAAGGTCAGGGGTGGCAGGGCAACAGGGGTGACCTGCCGGAAAAGGAATGATCTGGCGCAGCACAGCATTGAGTTCACAGCCGGCGAGATAGTGGCTAACAATGCCATCCCTGCCCTCGCTGATCTCCTGCCGCCGGAACCGGGGGCGCAGCTGAAGGATGAGTGCAACGGGCTGAATACCGGCGCCTCGTTGCTGACAGTTTATCTCGGGTTCGACAGGCCGCTGAGAGAGCTGGGGCACAATTACTATTCGACATTCATCTATGACAGCTCCGTGAGGTCACAGGCTGATATCGCTGCAAACAACAGGGATGACTTCTCAAGACGGAGCTTCACTTTTGTCGATTACTCGCAGATTGACTCCGGCCTTGTGGCGGCGGGTAAAGGAGTAGGGGCGGTGTGCTGCATCGACTACCTGGCCGACTGGGAGAACCTCTCCAGGGAGGAGTATGAGCAAAAGAAGGAAGAAGTGGCAAAGACCTTCATCAAAAGGCTCGGTGAGGTGATCCCGGGAATTGAAGATGTCATTGGTTATTATGAGGTTGGCACCCCGGTCACGGTGAAGAGGTATACACTTAACCCGGACGGTGCGGTATATGGCTTTGCACAGAACCCCGGCAGGAAGGTCCTCGACACATTCAAGCCGATTGAGAATCTTCATTTTGCCTCAGCCTGGGGCAGGACCGGCGGCGGCTTCTCCGGTGCCATCTGCGGAGGCTACCTCTGTGCGTTTAATATCCTGAGGAAAAGGGCCCGAAGGTGACAAGGCCATTCTCCCCGGACTTAACATAAAGACAATTTGAATGCTGCATCAGGGAAAAAAATCTCCCTGGCTTACTCCCCGTGGTATTGTCCGGATGCTTCAATGCGGTTATTCAGTGGTTAGGCAGGTAAAAAAATCAAAATCCGGCTAGCTTTAAATTACCGGCTGGACATCATTTATCTGACATGAAATCAAAGGCCCCTTTTCGGAGATTGATTCCATACTCAAGATACGCTTTCAGGCACGCAAGGAAGTTTGCCCATCCCTCCGAATTTCCCTGAAGCCATTTTAATCCTGCTTCATCACACTGCCTGCTCTTCTCGGTGATTCGCACAACTGTTGATCCGGAACCCCTTGGAGTAAGGTTTATTTCCACCAGGAGGTCAATTCCATCTACCTCCCAATAGAAGGAGACGTATTTATCTTTCTCAATCGCGGCTACCCTGATGGGGTATTCCATTTCAAATTCCGGGAATTGCCACATGATCTCCTTTCCTTCTTCCATTATCGCGCTGCCCCTGGATATAAAATAGTTGGACATTTTTGACGGATCAATTATTGCATCAAAAACCTCGCGGGCAGGTTTTTGAATCTGGATTGCAGCATTAATTTCAAGAGTCCTGTTTTCCATAGAATTATGAGTTTGATATGTCATTAAAACATCTGTAAAGTTATTAAAGTAAAGATTAAAATTAATTTTTTCCGAATCAGTTGGTACAGGACCTTTAACAGTCTGGCAGAGGGCACTATTTTACGGGAATTTGAGAAACAATCGTTTCCCATAATTGTTTCTTTTATATAATCCAACGATTTAAAATCATAATCGCTATGAAAACGGAAACTCAAAAACAGGTAATCACCGTCGCAACCACCGTCGGTGCTCCGCCGGAGCGGGTATGGGAACTCTTCACCGGTCCCCTCCACGTCATTCACTGGAACAACGCGTCCGACGACTGGCAGACAAGCTATGCGGAAAACGATCTTAGATCTGGTGGTGCATTTCTTTACAGGATGGAAGCCAGTGACGGCTCTGAGGGATTTGACTTCACAGGCAGGTACAGCGAGGTTATTCCGGGGAAGTCAATAGCATACACTATGACTGACGGGAGGAATGTTCTCATCAGTTTCAGTAAGACGGCAGGAGGAACGCAGATCACAGAATCATTTGAGACGGAGGATCAGAACAGTGCTGAGCTGCAGAAGGAAGGCTGGCAGGCCATACTTGATAACTTCAGGAAGTATGTGGAAGGGTTTGGTGAAAAGGAGATGCTCCATTTTGAGATCACCATTGACAACAGTGCTGAAAACATCTCCAGGATCATGCTTGAGGATGTTGCATTCAGACAATGGACATCCGTGTTCAATCCCACCTCCCGGTTCTCCGGTTCATGGGAGAAGGGAGAGAAGATTCTGTTTCTCGGGACAGGCAAAGATGGGAAGTCGGGCGGCATGGTATGCAGGATCAGGGAGCACATTCCGGGCAGGTTCATAAGCATTGAAAGCCTCCGCGAGATCGTTGACGGCAAGGAGGTCACCGGAGATGAGCACGCTGATTCATGGCGCGGTGCACTTGAGAATTACAGTTTTAAGACTGTGGGCAGCAAAACCCTGCTCTCTGTCGACACTGATGTGCCTGCGGACATGAAGGCATATTTCACCGAAGCATGGCCCAAGGCTCTTGAAAAGCTGAAAGTATTGTGTGAATAGCCTAAGACGGGGGTCAGGAAGGATTTTCATGTACAACCAGCTACCGGAGGTTGGAAAGTTTTACCTTTTAGTAATAACTAATCTGGCCTCTGTATGTTCAGAGAAAGAGTTACACTTTCTTAGATAATCCAGCATTTCATCATAGTCATCACCGTAAATAAATTAATTTCCATTAAAATTAGTGAGAATGCAAATAATTTCCACTAAAGGCAAAAACTAATACCAAATCGGCAGGTATTTTCCATTAAGAGAGCTCCAGAAGCTTCAGGCAGGTGTTCCAGTTCCTTGATGTGGCGTTGGCGGAGAGTTTCTTCTCAATAAAATTATTGTGGTATTTCGTGCGGCCGTAACCATCGGGACAGTGCACATAGACAACTCTTGACCCTATGATGATCTCATCGGGCGGATAGTTGTATGAAAGCAGCTTTTCCGACTTCTCAGGGTCAGCTTCCCTGTCAAGGAATGTGATATGCTGCCTGCTAAGATCAATACCCGGCTTTTTCGCGAAGGGGTTCTGTGAGACAATGTCCGCAAGCTCCTGCGGAGCAATGACCACCGCCTGGATGGTCAGCCCGAATTGTTTGTTGATCAGATCCCTGATTTTCCCGGCCAGCACATCACAAGACTCTTCTGTTGTATCGAAGATGACGTTTCCGCTCTGGATATATGTTCTGACATTCTCAAATCCGCCCTTTTCAAAGGCACGGGCAAGTTCGGGCATCCTGATTGTGTTTTTGCCCACGACATTTACACTGCGAAGGAGGGCGATGCGGGTTGGCATTTCGTTTTTTATTGAACACTAAATTATTAAGAAAGTTTAATTCGGATACTCATGAGCGCTGACACGGCATATGTCCTTATTTGCCGTCTAGCCAGTGAACAATGTTAAGCAGCAGTCTGTAGTTTATTTTTGCATAGGGCGAATTCATTCCCACCCTGGCATGCTGCGCTCCTGCCAGCTGGGCAGTGAACATGGCAGCTTCGCCCGACATCACCACCCTGCCTTTGCCGTACTCCATGAAGGCCAGCTGCGACCAGCCTGCGATGGGTTTATAAACGGTTCTTTCATTGAATACCCATGCAGTATCTGATAGCAGGAGCAGGTACCTGTCGCCTCGCGTGTGGAAGTTGTTGTGCCCCTCGTCGATGCAGATCAGCTGCCCTTTACCGGGAGGGTAGGCGGGATGGGCTATGTACGGTTTGTAAGCAGTGTCCGGCACCTGTTGCCCCTGTGCCAGGGCGAATAATGATGCAAGGAAAAACACGGATAAGATGGTTCTTTTCATGGCTGTCAGTTAAGAATTCCTCTACAAGTTATGCAAAGTTGGAAAAAAGTTCACCATGCAGGCAAGGGAATTAGTCAATTGTGCCTACCCCAACTACATGTTAACTAATATTATTCATCAAAGTCACTACGCTCTCTGCTTTCTGCACTCCGCTCTTAGCAACAGCCTATATAAAACGATCAGTTATCAAGAAAAGAAAAGACATGTATACATTACAAAAAGTAATTAATACTTGCATAATTGTAAGCTATACATTACATTTGCATTATTAACCAATATAGAAGGCAATGAAAACGAAGCTGCTTTTACCAAATCATTTCAAGAAAGTGGGATGGATCCTTCTGGTCCCATCGACTCTTTTGGGACTATTCATAATTATCTTCGATTATGAATTTAGATTCCTCGATACGAAAGTTTTTACCATTTATTCCGGATCCGGATTTTTTAAGGATCCCGTGTTTTTTGGGTTGATCAAGGCTAACCTGACAGGTACTTTGGTTGGTATTTTGTTTCTAATCGGAGCGATCTTTGTCGCATTCTCAAAAGCAAAGCGCGAGGATGAGTTTATCGCAAAAATCAGGCTGGAATCGTTGCTCTGGGCGACATACATAAATTACGGCGTACTTGTATTATGTTTTCTGTTCTTTTATGAGTTTGAATTTTTATATGTTATGATATTCAATATGTTTACCATTCTCATATTTTTCATCATCCGTTACTATTATATGCTTTACAGGGCCAATAAATCGCTTAGTCATGAAAAACAATCTGAAGGTTGAGAGAGCCATCAAAAACATAACCCAGGAGGAACTGGCAAAACAAATAGGAGTGACAAGGCAGGCTATCAATTCTATCGAGCTTGGTAAGTATGTACCATCAACCATCCTGGCGTTGAAGCTCTCCAGGTACTTTAACAAAGCTGTCAACGAGATCTTCTTCATTGAGGAGGGTGATTAGTATCAGCCATTGGATTGGCCTAAGAGAATTTCCGGATAGAGCGGATTTTATATTGTTTGCTGCGGGGCCCGTAGTTAGCAATACTGTTTGAGGAGGACGAAGGACGACGAGTTGTATTTCGTGGGCCAACAATAAAAAATGAGCCCGGAAATTATCTTAAGCCTTGACTTTCTTTGTTTCTTTCTTGTGTCAGGAAAAGGAAGAAAGAATAATCTTTACCTATCTTTAAGCCTATTTCAGGCACCGCTACCCTGCACACCTTATTGTTCAAGAAAAAAAACATGCCATGGGAAAGAATATTACAGTTAAAATCCTTGCACTCGTCATCCTGACCTTCCTGGGCATCGCCGGGTGCAACGGCCCGAAGAGCCGCGACGGTGGCACCGCCAGATCAAAACCTGACCAGAAAGAAACAGCCTCTGCCGACGGGCCGGAGCAGGCCGCCATTGATCCCGCAAACAAACCGGCCACTACCGCCGCCCCCGCCACCACAGAAGAACCCGCACAACTTGAAAAAGTAATATTCTTTATTGAAAACTCCGGGAGCATGTTCGGCTATATCAACCAGGCAAACGAGTTTAAGAACTCACTCGTAGGCATGGCCTACCTCCCCGAGTTTGACAAGGCGGACAAGAGTTTTTACTTCATCAACGGCACATCCGGTCCCCTGAAAAACTCAGGCATCCAGATAAAGTACCAGGGCGATGATCCCGAGGTATTCAAGAACAGGCTCAATCCGGCGTCATTTAATGTCGGCGATGTCAGGTTCAGCGACCTGAACAGGATATTCGAGATCGCCCTTGACTCTGCAAAGGGAAACCAGATCTCCGTCATTGTCTCGGACTGTATCTACGATGTGGGCGAAGAGACCGACCCGCTGACCGCCCTGAAGACGGAAATTCAAAAGACGCAACAGGCATTCCGCACCCGCCTGGAGAATGAAAACATCCAGACCCTGGTGATAAAGGCAGGCTCGCGGTTTAACGGGCAGTACTATTATGCTTCTAAAAAGGGCTCTGAGAAAATACAGAATACCGACAGACCCTTTTATATAATTTTCTTTGGAAAATCAGCACTGCTGAACAAAGCCCTCACTGAACAGAGCATCTCCGGCAAGATCGTTGGCCCCCATGAGACAGCCCGCTACTTTATTAATGATGAGAAGAACATTCCCTTCCAGATAGTCCCGTCAATAGATCTTAAAGGTGAGTTCAAAACGGATTATAAAGATAACTCCAAACTGACAAAAGCCAGACCACTGATGGGTGAGTTTCAGTTTGCCTTCGCCGTTGATTTCAGCTCATTGCCATTTTCTGACAGCTATTACGCAGCACCCGGCAATTACGACTGTCCTTATTCAAACTTCAGTGTTGTTAAGGTTACACGGATAACAAAGAAGATCCCCGGAGTGGAAGGAACACACCTGATCACAGTTTTTACGGATAAGAATCCTCTGGGAGACCTGCAGGTGGTGCTGAAAAATGTCACCCCCGGATGGGTCATGGAGACCCATACTGATAATGAGGATGTCATTGACAACACTCATACCTTCGGCTTCAAGTCTCTCATGGATGCCGTCAGTGAGGCATATGATTATGTCAATCACGGCATGAACCCCGCTACTTTTAAGATGGCAATTACAAAATGATACAGCTATGAATGAATTCTTTGGGACCATTTACGACACGGTGTTCGGGATATTCGCCAACAAGTACTTCCTGATCTTCCAGCACCTGTATGAAAACGGCGGCTACATAAAGTTCGGACTCGCATTTATCCTGATCCCCCTGGCATGTTGGTTACTCTTTTACTATCTCTGGAGATTTCCTTACGGGAAGAAATGGCACTGGATCCTCTGGATGGCTGTGACGGTCTTTATCGTCTTTGTCACAACCTACATAGTTGCCGGCAACGAGATCACCGGATCCGATAACCAGGCATTAAATGAGGCAATTGCAGATGCCAGCACCGGCTATGCCGACTACGCCTCTACCCTTCCTATGAAGTATGCCCTGTCAAACAGCCTGCTCGCTCTGGTCCTGGGGTTTATTTATAGCCTCATCATGAAGCAGTTCAGTAAAATACAACTTCACTTACCTTTTTAAAACGAAGAGATCATGGCAAGGAAACTATATATTTTCGCCATTGGCGGAACGGGCTCCAGGGTCCTGAAAGCTCTGACAATGCTTTTTGCCTCGGGAGTGAAGATCGGGAACGGCTTCGATACTGTCATACCCGTCATCATTGATCCTGACACCGGTAACGGAGACCTGAACCGAACCAAGGACATCCTGCGCCTGTACCAGGAAATAAGAAACCAGGTTGAACAACCTGACGATTTTTATTCCCAGGAGATAAGGACAATAAATGAAATAACCGTCGAAACCCCGACGGTCAACCCCGACTACTTCCAGTTCAAGCTGAAGGATACCGATACAAATACATTTAATCAGTACATCGGATTTGACAGCCTGAGCGAGGCTATCCTGGAAAAGGATGACAAGAATTTTGTCCGGTTGCTTTATTCTGCTCAGAACCTCAGGTCAAATCTTGATGTGGGGTTCAAGGGAAACCCGAACATGGGATCTATAATACTGAACCAGTTCACAAACTCAGAAGACTTTAAAAAGTTCGGGCAGACATTCGATGACGATGACGCAATATTCATAGTCAATTCTATCTTTGGAGGGACCGGCGCCGCCGGCTTCCCGCTGCTGCTGAAGAATATCAGGGGAAACAGGAATATTCCCAGACATGCCAAGATAAAGGAGGCTCCTGTAGGAGGAATAACCTACCTGCCGTACTTCTCACTCTCCAAAAATGATGAGATCAATGCTGAATCTTTCGAGGAGAAGGCAAAGATCGCCATCGATTATTATAACCGTACCATAATATCCCTGAACCAGGTCAATATGCTCTATTTTGTAGGTAACAGGGGTAACACCAACCAGGAAGAGTACGCCGTGGGTGGCCAGGAACAGAAGAACAGGGCTCATTTCCTCGAACTGGCAGGCGCCCTGGCAATCCTTGATTTCTGTAAGAACGTAAATTCATTAACCAGGACCACCCAGATCAAGGAATTTGGCATTGAACACGATACTGAGAATATCTCATTCACCGACCTTAACATCGAAAATGCCAAGCTGCTCTCTCCGTCGCTGACAAAATTCAAACTATACACCGAATACCTTAACAAAGGGTTACCGAGGTCACTGAATACCTCGCGGTGGACAAAGAGCAACATCAGGCTGACCCGCGGCAACAAACAATCGCTTCTCGATAAGAATTACTTCAACAGCGCTGAATACAACACGCAGATCCGGCCATTCAACGGTTATTTTGACGAATGGATAAAGGAGATGAAGGCAAACAAGCCTGTCTTCAGTCCTTTCGAAGAGATAACTGCCGATAATGCCCTTGAAATAGTAAAAGGCCAGACCCCCAAAGGGGATAAAAGCTTTAAGGCCCTCGATATCCAGAATTGCCTGCTGACGGATAATATTTCTATCCGCAATAAGGAGAAGAAGCACACGATGCTGATAAAGATGTTCGGCAGATCAACCGACAGGGTGTTGGCAAAAAGAAACCTATTAATCCGGTAAGCCATGGCAAGAGTATACAGACTTCACGAGGGACAGGATGGAACAGGATGGTTCGTCAGCAGCCCCATATCGAAGAATCAGCTTGAGACCATCAGGACCGAAGGCAAGGATGTCGCTACATCCATACCCAGTCCGTTTGCCAGGATCGACCTGGTTAAATCGGCTTTCCGGTGGGTGGCTGATCACGGGATAAAAGGTGTGACAGCCCAGCACAAGCTGGTCTCTGACGCGCTCGACGTCGCCCAGCTGTTTTATATCTGGCCCAAGCATAAAGACAAGGTAAAAATAATATCATGGAACCCCGCCGAGCGGTTTGAACAGCTGGCAAAAGACAGCAATTCCAAACACTCAACATTCGCAGAGACATTAAATGTGTTCTGGGACCAGGACAGCGCAGTGTATAATTTTCACAGGGTAAAAAGGCTCTATTTCCTGCTTAATAATTCCAATCAGGTCATAGGAGGTACTTCCCCTGCCACGGTATTTTTTGCTGCTCCGGATGTCACGACGGCATCTTCCGGTCTCAACATTGCCTGCGGCCACGATATACTCTTTGACA
>CAYVYM010000023.1:32561-46119 GCA_964455705.1 uncultured Rikenella sp. | reverse complement strand
GCTGGTTGAAGCCGCCACCTATTGCAGGCGGATTGAATGGCTGCCAGATGCCGAAGGGGCTAAGTCCGAACTTGACCCATGGCTTCTCGGCCTTGATGCCCTTATAAAGCCTTTCAATGAATATATTGACCGCTTCTCTCCTCCAGTCGGAACGCGACAGCTTGCCACCGCCTGCCTGGTAAGCCTTCCAGCTCTCATCATCGGGAAAATCCTTGAAGTTGTTATAGTCGGGATAGGGATAAAAGTAGTCATCAAAGTGTATCCCGTCAAGGTCATACCTGTTTACCAGATCCATCACCACATTGTATGAATGATCCTGTGTGCCCTTCAGGGCTGGGTCCATCCACCAGTAATTCTCAACCTCAAGCCTGAGGACAAGGTCAGGGAGTTTCCGAACGATTGATGCATCAGTCACCTCACCGGCTGCAGGATGATGTGCACGATAGGGATTAAGCCATGCGTGCAGCTCAATGCCTCTGGCGTGGGCCTCCGCTATCCAGAACTCCAGGGGATCATAATATGGTTCCGGAGCTTTTCCTGCCTCACCTGTCAGGTAGTATGACCATGGTTCAATATCGCTTTTGTACATTGCATCACCGTGTGGTCTTACCTGGAAAACAACGCCGTTGAAATTGTTTTTGTACAGGAGGTCGAGGAGAGCTATCGCCTCACTCTTCTGCTCTTCAACAGAGAGGCCCGGCTTGCTTGGCCAGTTTATGTTGGCGACGGTGGCTACCCAGGCAGCACGAAACTCCCGCTCGGCCCCGGCAGTCCTGCCTGACGGATCACCCGTAACGGCAGTCTTCGTTGTTGAACATCCGGCGAAGGTTAACAACAGTAACGCTCCGGCAATTGATAAAACTGATTTTCCTGGCATGATGATATCTGTTTTAATAGTCTGTAATTACAAATTTAATTAACATGGCCGGGGCTATCCTGAACAGGTAAAAATTCCGGTGTTATATAACATATATTAAACCAGCGTGACCTCTATGCCCTTCTCCCTTATTAACTGTATGAAGTTGCCAGGGGCATTCCGGTCCGTAATGATGCGGTGCACCTTGTTGAGGTTGCAGATCTTTCCGAATCCCCTCTTTCCGAACTTGGTGGAATCGGCCAAAACTATTACCTCCTGAGCTGCGTTCAGCATGTAATGGTTGAGGTGGGCTTCCGCGATGTTACTTGTTGTAAGGCCGATGTCAAGGTCCAACCCGTCTATTCCGATGAAGAGCTTGCTGCACATCATCTCTGTCAGGAGGCTTTCGGCATAGGGACCAATGACCGAGGCTGAGCTTTTACGCAGTGACCCTCCCAGCTGAATAATGTCTATGTTCGACTTATAGCTGAGTATAAGTGAGACCTTGACTGAAGGTGTTATGACTGTTATCGGGTCAGTGATTGTAATATGCTGGGCAAAAGCCAGGAGGGTTGTCCCTGATGCGATGATGATCCTGTCATTCTTCTCGATGAGCCTGCTGGCTGCCTCCGCAATACGGGTCTTCTCATTCACCTGAACCTTCTCCTTCTCATCTATATGACGATCGATTGTAAGGGAGCTGAGAGGGCTGGCGCTGCCGTGAGTGCGGATCAGCATCCTTCTTGCCTCAAGATCTTTCAAATCCTTTCGAATCGTAACTTCCGAAACACCCAGACGAACACTGAGGTCGTGCACCCTCACATAGCCATCTTTTTCCAGTTCAGCGAGTATTATTTTATGGCGCTGTGCAATGTTTCTCATAATTCTCTGACCGTAAGCCGGATTTGTTGATTGTTACTCAAAGATAACAATAAAAATAATTTCCGGCAAGCAACTGGAAATCTTAAAAAAGTTAAAAATCTTACGTTTTATTGCTTTTTCTTTCTTTTTTGTTTTGATTTGAAGAAATGTTGTCATAATTTTACTCTGTATTTCTGACAAAAATCACTTTTAAGCTTTTTTAAAATTGGAAAGAGAAGATTTTTTGCGCGGGTTGAAGAGCTCAAAGGAGCATTGGGACTTCATAATAATAGGAGGAGGTGCTACCGGGCTCGGAGTTGCCGTTGATGCGGCATCAAGAGGCTACAGCACCCTCCTGCTTGAACAGTCGGACTTTGCCAAAGCCACCTCGTCACGCAGCACAAAACTTGTACACGGAGGGGTGAGGTATCTGCAGAAGGGCGATGTGGCGCTCGTGCGCGAGGCCCTGCGTGAAAGAGGTTATCTCAGGCAGAATGCCCCTCATCTGGTAAAAGATCAGCGTTTTATCATCGGTAATTACAGGTGGTGGGAAAAACCATTCTACACCATCGGGCTGACTCTTTATGACATGCTGTCAGGAGGGATGAGCCTTGGCCGGTCGCTCCCCATGAGCAGGAACAACGTAATTCGCTCCATACCTCAAATAGTTCAGAAAAAGCTCAGAGGCGGCGTGGTATACCACGACGGTCAGTTTGACGATTCGCGCCTGGCGGTTAACCTGATGCAGACAGCCATTGAGAAGGGAGCCACGGTGGTCAACTATGTTAAGGTAATGCACCTTCTCAAGAATGCTGAAGGGAAGGTTTCGGGTGTCGTTGCCAGGGATGAACTCGATCAGGTGAATTTCACTGCTGAGGGAAGCTGTATCATCAATGCCACAGGCATCTTCGTTGACGATATAATAAGGATGGATAACCCTGCCATGAAACCCCTGGTAAGACCCAGTCAGGGTGTCCACCTGGTTGTTGACCGGAGCTTCCTCGGAGGCAATGATGCCATCATGATACCCAGGACAAGCGATGGCAGGGTGATGTTTGGCGTACCCTGGCACAACCGTGTCATCCTCGGCACAACGGACATTCCTGTCAAAGAGTTCGTTCTGGAACCCAAAGCACTCGATGAAGAGGTCGATTTTATCCTTGAGACTGCCGGCCGTTTCCTCACAAAAAAACCAATGCGCAGCGATGTGCTCTGTGTCTTTGCCGGGCTCCGCCCGCTTGCGGCGCCAAAAAACGGCAGCTCAGACGCCAAAACCAAAGAGATATCACGC
Source organism: uncultured Rikenella sp. (assembly GCA_964455705.1). GTDB lineage: Bacteria > Bacteroidota > Bacteroidia > Bacteroidales > VadinHA17 > SR-FBR-E99. Next base: position 43,111 of record CAYVYM010000023.1, on the reverse strand, counting down.
AGCCACAAGATGATTGTATCACCTTCCGGGCTGGTGACAATCACCGGCGGTAAATGGACAACCTACAGGAAGATGGCTGAGGAGACCGTCGACACGGCAGTCAGAACCAACAAGCTACCCTTCAGGGAGTGTCTTACTAAAAACCTGAAGATACACGGCTACCTCGAGAATCCTGACACAAATGACAGGATGTATATTTACGGAAGTGACCTCGATGGGATAATGAAGATGCTGAATGAAAACCCGGCATATGCTGAAAGACTTGACGGCAGCACAGACTTCACCGTCGGTGAGGTGGTCTGGGCAGCCCGCAGAGAGATGGCAAGGACCATTGATGATGTGCTTGCGCGCAGGGTGAGGGTGCTTTATCTCGACGCCAGGGCCTCCGTGGCCATGGCGCCCCGGGTTGCCTCAGTACTTGCCACCGAGCTGGGCAGGGATAAGATATGGGAACAGGAACAGGTGAAGGAATACACCAAGATGGCGAAGGCATACATCCTGGAATAGTGGAGCAGATGTAACATTATCTTAATTATTAATTAACCGGGAGCATTAAAAGATTGACAATATTTGGCCCTGCCTGAAACGCGAACAAAACTACCTATGAGCCTATGATCAACTTCCTGAAACCACCGCCATACAAGGATCCGCTGCCTGAAGAAAAGGTCGATGCGACCTATAAGAGATTGCGTATGCAGGTCTTCCTCGGCGCCTTCCTCGGGTACGCGGCATACTATCTTGTCAGGAAGAACCTGGCCCTTGCCATCCCCGGGATGATACAGCCTCTGGAGAACGGCGGGCTGGGATACACCAAACTGCAGCTCGGAATAGCCCTGTCAGCCATTTCCATCGCATACGCCTTCAGTAAGTTCCTTATGGGAGCCCTCTCTGACAGATCAGATGCAAGAAAGTTCCTTGTGATAGGGCTTGTACTGTCAGCCTCACTGATGATGTGTGTCGGTCTCTTCCCCTTTGCAACAAGTTCAGTGGCCATCATTTTCATGTTTATGCTTGTCATCGGATGGCTTGCAGGAATGGGATGGCCTCCATGCGGAAGGATCATGGTGCACTGGTTCTCTCACAACGAGCGAAGCTTCAAGATGGGCGTCTGGAATACCTCTCACACTGTCGGTAGCGGTCTGATGGGTAACCTTGCCGCATGGGGCACACTGCTCATCGGAGGCCTTTTTGTTGCTGACATCGGCGGTGGCATAATGGTTGAACAGAGCTGGAGGGCTGTCTTTGTCCTGCCCAGCGCCGTGGCTATCATAATAGCACTCTTTTGCTGGTGGGCCCTCAGGGATACTCCACAGTCATGCGGACTACCGGCGATAGACAAACACAGGAATGATATACCTGCAAAGAAGGAGATGAGTTCCGACAAGAAGATACCCGTGAGGGAGCTCTTTGTAAATTATATTTTCAAAAATAAGATCCTGTGGTTGATAGCCCTGGCAAATGTCTTCGTCTATCTGATACGTTACGGCATCGCCGACTGGGCTCCTACATACACTGAGGAGGCCGGATTGCTGACAAGTGAACAGGGTAAGATGGCCTTCTCGCTGCATAACTATGCAGGCGTCCCCGGAATGATACTCATAGGATGGATATCATCAAAACTCTTCAAGGGCAGATGTGCACCGGCAAATGTGATCTTTATGCTGCTCGTGCTATTCAGTATCATCCTCTACTGGAAGGCTGCGCCGGTGGCATCCTTCCTCTCCGAGGCATTTTCGACAGACCCTGACGCCACAAGGGTCACGGTCGTCTATTCCGCCCTCATTGCAATCGGGTTCTTTATCTACGGCCCGGTGGCACTCATAGGCGTGCAGGCCATCAACCTCGTGCCCAAGAACGCAGCCGGCACAGCCGCGGGTTTTGTCGGACTGTTCGGTTACCTTATCGGTGACGCACTCCTGTCAAAGGTTATGATAGGCGCGGTAGCAGATAGCATAAGCCTGGGATGGAATGCGACATTCTGGATCTTTATCCTCGCCAGCATCCTTGCAATACTCTTCTCAGCCACCACCTGGAAGAAGGAAAAAGCAACATATATCGGACATTAATGACAAAGTTATGAAGCGACTGTTATCAATAATTCTCATATCGGTCTTCTGCCTCTCGGCGACGATGAACGGCCAGGACTACCGCCATATTTATGGATGGTCACAGGAGATCAATGACCGTATAGAGGGATTCCTGAACGGCACCATACCGATGACTGAACGCAAGGTAGCAGTGTTTGACTGCGACGGCACCACCTTCGGACAGGTGCCCTACTACCTCGCCGATGAGGCTCTGTACCGCTATGCAGACCTGGTGCTTAAAGAGAGAAAAGACAGGGAAGCGAAGGAAAAGCTGAAGATACTCGACCGTATGATCAAAGACGGCAACAATGTCGGCAAGCCATATGTTGAGGACAGGGTTCATTTTCTTGCAGGACTGACACCTGAAGAGATAGAGACCATTGGTTACGACTGCTATCATGATTCATACAGGGGGAAATTCTATCCCGAGATGAAGCAGCTGATAGCCAACCTGAAGGAGTATGGGTTTGAGGTCTGGATCCTCACCGCCTCACCTGAGATCCTCTATCAGAAGTTCGTGGCCGAGGAGTTCGGCATTTCGAATGTCAATGTTGTGGGCGCCAAATGTGTTATCAGGGATGGTGTCACAACAGGCGAGATCATCCCTCCCATCCCGCAGGACGACGGCAAGGCGCATACGATAGAGACATTCATAAAAGCCACGCCTCTGATAGTCGGCGGTAACAGCCGTGGCGATATGGACATGATAAACGAGTCGGCCGGACTGAAAATGGTTATAAATCCGGATGATGTGACGGTCCGGGGACCGGAAGACGGCCCGATGGCCGGTCACACCGTAAAATCATACTGGGAGAAGGAAGGCGCGCTGATAGTGAAGTGCGACGATGTCAGAGATCCCAAGGTGAAATTCCATACTGAAGAGTGGAAGATAAAGCAGAACAGAGCAAACCCCAAATGAAACGAGACTATGAAGAACATATTGGTTTATACCGTGCTGCTGGCCGCCCTGGTGGCCGGATGCGGACAGAAGAATGCACCCCCGGACGGCAAAATTCAGATCTATATGCCTGAGAACGCTGTAATAGCACATCGCGGGACCATCTACTGGGCTCCGGAGCTGACTGAGGCAGCCTTTCGCTGGGCACGCAACACCGGCGCTGACTATATGGAGCTTGACGTTCACAGGTCAAAAGACAGTGTGCTGATAATAATGCATGACAAGACATTCAAACGCACCACCGATGTTGCTGATAAGTTTCCGGGAAGAGAGGGTGATCCCATCAGCAGCTTCACATATGAAGAGATCATACAGCTCGATGCGGGCAGTGCCTTCAATAAGAAGAACCCTGAACAGGCCCTCCGGAGCTTCACCGGCCAGGATGTGCTGGTCTTTGAAGATGTGTTCCGAATTGCAGAAGGCAAAAGAATAAAGCGTAACTCAGATGGCAGCCGGATCTACACTAAGGATGATGCAGGCATATACCACTTTGAATATGAGGCTGACCCCGCAGATAACGGACACAGACCGGGTATTTACATCGAGGCAAAGATCCCTGATGACTACCCTCTTATGGAGGAACAGATTTATGATCAGCTGACACGTTTTGGCTGGAACCCGGTTGAAGGAGATCAGACCAGCGCTGATGCACCCTTTTATGCCAATGATAAGGTAAATGTCGGAAACACAAGGGGCAAAATCCTCGTACAGACATTCTCGCGCCAGGGAATGATGAATTTTAAAAGGGTCTTTGGCGGGAAGGTGCTCGCCAGCTTCCTCATCGGCAATCCTAAAACAAATGAGTTTGCCAAAGAGGAGGTGACCGACGAGATAATAGCCTTCGCGAAAGAGTGCGGTGCTCAGTTCATCGGCACCAACCTCGGAGATGCCAATGACGGCCTCTCACCTGCCTTTGCAGCGAAAATTCATGCAGCAGGACTGAAGGCCAATATCTATTCCATAAATACCGTAGAGCAGATGGAAAAGTATTTCGGTCCGGGAACGGGCAGGAAAGCCTCTCCACTGGCTGACGGGATGATCACCAACAGAACAGACCTGACGGTTGATTTTTATCATGAACGGGGGGGCCGCAAGCTAGGGACAGCACAGACACCGCAGGAGATACTCACACACCTTGGTTATAACGAGTAATAATACAGATTGCATGCCAGACATAAGAAAACTGATACTACTCTTTTCTGCGGTCGTGATGACCGCCTGCAGCGGATGCGTTAAAGACCCTCCGAAACCTGAACCGGAAGACGAGCTGAAGATAACCGGGATCTCCATTCCCTCAAGCATCAGTGTGCCGGTAGGCGGCGAGATAGTTCTTACCGGAACCGGATTCGCCGTGAATGACATAATAGAGTTTGTGCTGACAACCGACGCGGGCAAGTCATACAATGGAACTGTCACAGCCGTAACAGGACAGACAGCCACGCTGCTGCTGCCTGCAGGGGTCACCTCGGGCTCATACAGGCTGACAGTCAGACGCGGTGATGAGAGCCTGGTGCTTGGGACCCTGACTATTAATGTCACCACCGGTACGGGTATTCCTGATATGCCGGGTATGACTATCAAAGGTATCGTATACAGTGACGGTGAAGGTGTGCCGGGAGTAGTGGTCTCTGATGGCGTGGAGGTAACAGTCACCAACGATGAGGGCATCTACTACCTCCCGTCGTCCAAGGTTAACAAATTCGTCTTCATCTCCCTGCCCGGCAACTACGAGATTGCCACCAGCGATAACATACCGCAGTTTTTCAGACACCTTGCCGGAGGAAACACGGTTGAGCAACACGATTTTTCACTTGTGGGTGCAGATAACAGCAGGCATGTTATTCTTCCAATGGCCGACTGGCATCTTGCCAACCGGAATGATGACCTGGCACAGTTCAGCAACGGATTCCTGCCCGACGTGAATGCTACTATCAGCTCATTCACCGCATCAGGCATTAAGGTTTACGGTGTGCCCCTCGGCGACATGACATGGGATGCCTACTGGTATGAAAATAATTTCCGCCTGGAACACTACCTGACGGAGATGAAAAAGATCAATTGCCCCATGTTCAACGTGATAGGCAACCATGACAATGACCCTTACATTGCCGGAGACATTCTGGCAGAGACACCCTTCAGGGAACTGATCGGTCCCACCTGGTACTCATTCAACCTCGGAGAGGTCCATTACGTGGTTCTTGACAACGTTGAGTACATTAACTCAGGAGGATCACAGGGAGTCATCGGGGATCGCAATTATAACGACGTAATAGTATCAGCACAAACCTCCTGGCTCGCAAAAGATCTGGCTGCAGTAACTGATAAAACCAGACCTCTGGTCATTCTGATGCATACTCAGCTCTACGGTAATCCATCACTTGACGGCAGCGGACAACAGGTAAGCAGTCTGGCACTTAATAACGGCAGCACTCTCCTCTCCCTGGTAGCCGGATTTGATGAAGTTCATGTAGTTACCGGACACACACATATCAACTATACTGTTGAATCAGGTTCAGTGATGGAACACAATACCGCTGCAGTAAGCGCCACATGGTGGTGGACCGGCAAGACCGGATATGCCAATAATCATATCTGCAAGGACGGTAGTCCCGGTGGGTATGGTGTATGGGAGATTGACGGCAGGGACATAAAATGGTATTACAAGAGTATGGGCTATCCGAAAGAGTACCAGTTCAGGACTTATGACCTCAACACTGTGCACATAACCGCCACAGCCTTTGCTCCCAACTCCACAGATGCGGCACTGGCTGAATATGCCGGCGTATATGCCACACCAAACCAGGTGAATGACATTCTGATAAACGTCTGGGGGTATGACCCCTCGTGGACGGTTGAGGTGAAGGAGGGCGCCACACCACTGGTGGTTGAACGTGTGTCGGTGAAAGACCCACTCCACATTATATCCTATGAAGCCAAAAGGCTGAACGTCGGTGCCGTTCCAACAAGCTCATTCGTGACAGGTAACACAGCACACATGTTCAGGGCCCGGGCCTCCTCAGCAACCTCAACGCTTACAGTCACTGTCACGGACCGGTTCGGCACCATATACACTGAGACGATGACCCGTCCGAAAGAGTTTACTTGGTCTATGCAATAATCTATATAACACTAACCTTAAAACCAACAATCTATGAAATTCAAACCAGATCTTAAGATTGTCCTTACCATATTCCTGATGGCACTGGTTATGCTTCCGGTGATGGCACAGGACAGGCAGGTGACAGGAAGAGTATTTGAGCCTGACGGTGTCACTCCCATATTCGGGGCCACCGTGGTGCTCAAAGGAACGTCCACGGGCACCAGCTCTGATGCCAGTGGAGCCTGGTCAATCCGGGTTACGGGTGATAACCCCATACTGGAGATACAGTTCCTGGGCTATGAGAAGCAGGAGATCGCTGTAGGCAACAGTAGCGTCATAAATGTAACCCTGCAGGAGGAGGCGATAGAGGTGTCAGCTGTTGTTGTCACTGCCCTTGGTCTGACTCGTGAGGAGAAATCGCTTGGATATTCAGTCACAAAAGTAGACAGCGAAGATCTGACCCAGGTTGTCTCTTCCAACTGGCTCAACGGTATGGCAGGCAAGGTTGCCGGCCTTACCTTCAGCGGAGCCGGCACCGGACCCATTGCCTCAATGAGGGTGACGCTGCGCGGTGACCAGTCTCTCAACTACGGAAGCAATGAAGCTCTCTTTGTGATTGACGGAGTACCGGTTCGTTCGGGAACAACGGCTACATCATCAAGCAGTCCTTATACGAACTCGGGATCAGATTTCCCCGTTGACTTCGGTAACGGTGCCAGCGACATTAACCCCGATGACATTGAATCCGTCTCAGTGCTGAAAGGCCCTGCGGCAACAGCGCTCTACGGGTCACGTGCTGCTAACGGCGCCATTGTCATCACAACCAAGTCGGGACGAAAAACGAAAGGTATTGGCGTCACCGTCAACTCATCAGTGGTGATGGAAAGGCCGGGATACTGGCCCGATTTCCAGACAAAATTCGGATCCGGATCTGACATGGGTCTCAACGAATACAACTTCTGGACCCTTGATCCCAGTCTGGTCGGCACAACCGACTACCCTCCGAGAAACCTCTCACGATATGCCTGGGGTGAGGAGTTCAGCCCAGATAAGCTGCGCTACCAGTATGAAGGGAAGAACTGGGAGACAGGAGAGATAGTGGCCACACCATTCGTCTATAAGGATGACTGGTTCACCGGCATCTTCCAGGATGGCGTAACACTGAACAACTCCATAGCCATCAGCGGCAGCAACGGGGAGGGTCAGAACATACGCTTTTCCCTGACAGACACAAGGAATAAATGGATCCTGCCCAATACAGGGTTCAGTAAGCAGGCTTATGCCTTCTCATTCGAGACCCCTGTAAACAAATGGATCGAATTCAAGTCAAAGGTCAACTATTACCGTACTGACAGTGACAACATGCCTATGGCCGGTTATCACCAGACCACTGTGATGTATGATCTGATGTGGGGTTACAACTCGAACTCGATGAACGACTGGAAAAGCGAATATTTCGGGGGAAGGTTCAACGCCATCAACAGAAATGCCACCATCTCGGAGAACGGTAACAGCCTCGTCTTCGCAGGTACCGGGTCATACAACCCCTACCGGGTTCTCTATGAGGAGCTCAACTCCACTGACAAAGACAGGGTATTCGGGAACCTTGGTTTCACCCTGAACCTGGCCGAAGGCCTCACCCTTGACCTGAGAACCGGGATGGACATGGGTGTCGAGTTCCGCACACAGAGGAAACCCAAGATGACCTTTGGCTGGAATAACGGCTTCTACAGGGAGCAGTCGCTTATCAACTATGAGTTCAACTCTGACTTCCTGATGAGATATCAGAGGGATTTTTCCGATGGAAGGCTAACTACAACTACCGCCTTCGGAGGCAACAACATGGTCCGCCAATACAGAAGCAACACGGTTCAGCTTGATGAGCTTGACATTGACGGAGTATACCATACATCAAACGTCCCGACAGGCATCAATCCTGATCCAAACAACTACAGGAGCCATAAGGTGATCAACAGCCTTTACGGTTTCATAACGCTGGGTTGGGACAACACCTATTACCTTGATATCACGGGCCGTAATGACTGGTCAAGCACACTGTCGAAAGATAACTGGTCCTATTTCTATCCTTCAGTTGCTGTCAGCGTGCTTCTTGACCAGATGCTCGATTTCAGAAATAATCTACCGGCAGTGACATTTACCAAGCTGCGTCTCTCATGGGCCAACGTGGGTAATGACACCGGGCCCTATTCTCTTGACCAGTATTATTCGGCTTCGTCGATAAGCGGGGGGTATACGCTTCCCTCCACCATCCCCGACCCGATGATCAAGCCTGAGAATGTTGAGAGCTGGGAGCTCGGGCTCGATGCCAGGTTCCTGAAAAACCGCATCGGTTTCGACCTGGCCCTCTATAACTCATCTACGACCAACCAGATAGTGGAGGTTGACGTTGACCCGATAGTGGGGGCCTCACTGATGAAGATCAACGCCGGCGAGATCAACAACAAAGGCATTGAAGTTTCATTATTTGCAGCGCCTGTTAAAACCAGGAACTTCACCTGGGATCTGAGCCTCAACTGGTCGAAGAACAAGAATACACTGGTGAGCCTCCAGGAGGGATGGGATCCCAACCAGCCTCTTGAGACGGACATGGGAACAACCATTGGCGGGAGACTCCATGTATACTCATATGTAGGTCAGGAGATGCATCAACTGTACGGGTTTGCACTGAGAAGGGCGCCGGAAGGCTCATATTACACTGACGGTGAAGGCAACCAGGTTGACTGCTCGGGACAGGTAATCCTCGATGCAACGACAGGCCTTCCGACTGTCAACGCCACCGCCGACAACTTCCTCGGCAAAGTCAATCCTGACTGGAGGGGCGGTTTCAGTACCTCACTCAGTTATAAAAGCTTCAGTCTTAATATGCTCTTCTCATACCAGTGGGGGGGAAACAGATATTCGGTCACAAACGGCATCCTCTCTTACCAGGGTAAGCTCACCAACTCGCTTGAGGGCAGATATGACGGTATAGTGGCAGAAGGTGTCAACGTACTATCCACCAATGAGGATGGAACGGCAGTATGCCAGGTCAATAATACCGTTACCAACAACATCTACACCTACTATCAGGCCCGGGTGCTTGACCGCTACAACGGCGAATCTCACACATTCAACACCTCATTCCTGAAATTCAGGGAGGCACGTCTCGAGTATGCCATCCCCGCATCTCTGGCCCGGAAGACAAGGGTCCTGCAGGGCGCAAGCATAGCTGTTTTTGCGACCAACATCTTCAGCTGGGACAAGTGGCCGCAGTTTGATCCGGAAGGAGGAATAATGACCGGCACCAATGTGTTCAACGGCATTGAGGCAGGCGCCTTCCCCATGACACGCACACTGGGTGTAAACCTGAGACTCTCATTCTAATCTAAAAACAGGCAAGAAATGAAAAAACTTAAAATACTCATTATCTGCGGGCTTGTACTCGGATCACTCTATTCCTGCACAAAGGACTTTGAAGAGATAAATACAAATCCAAACAGAACCCTCGTAGGCATGATAGAGGCCTCGGGTTTGTTCGAACCTATACTCTACAACTCTGCCAACCAGTGGCTTAACCGCACCTGGTATTACAACAATGAGCTCATTCAGTTCACCGCATTCACCGGAGGCGTTACCCGCAGGGAGCACCAGTACTTCCTTGAGGATTCAAGAGACTGGTATGGCTTCTGGAACCATTACGCAACCTATGGCAAGAATATCGACCATATGTATGAGCTGGCACTGGAACAGGGTGACAAATCACTGGAGGCAATAGCACTCACCTTCAAAGTTCTCTTCTTCTCAAATATGACAGATATGTTCGGGAGTGTGCCTTATGAGGAGGCCTTCACCGGGAGAAAACTCAACGGAACACTGACTCCGCTGTTCAACTCGCAGCGCGAAGTGTATCAGCTGATGTTTGAAGACCTGGAAGAGGCCAATGAAATCTATGCAACCAGCACTCTGTTCCTTAATCCTTCAATGGACGGGATGTATGGTGGCAATATGGAATCGTGGAGGAAATTCAACAACTCCCTGTATCTCAGGCTTCTCTGCAGGGTAAGCGGACGTACAGAGATGAATGTGGGCACCAAAATGACCGAGATCATCACAAATCAGACAAAATACCCGGTCTTCGCCTCCAACGCCGATAACGCAACCGTAAGTTTTTCCGGTAATGACCCTTATCTCAGTAATTTCGGGACGACAACCGAGAGCGAGTTCACCTCAAGCGGCAGGAAGCTCACAAGGCAGCTTATCAGCATGACAGTTGAGACAGACGTGAACGGAAACCAGGTTTACGTTGATCCGCGGCTGCCCGTTATAGGAAAAAAGAATCCGAATGTCACCGTCAACCCTGATAACATCTGGAAAGGCACAGTCTCAGGCTGCACTGACCAGGAGA
>CAYVYM010000023.1:31114-32461 GCA_964455705.1 uncultured Rikenella sp. | reverse complement strand
GTCAACCCTGATAACATCTGGAAAGGCACAGTCTCAGGCTGCACTGACCAGGAGAGAAGCACGGTGGATGTAGGGACCTCCTGGCTTAACTTCACTGTCTTTTGCAAGAAGGATGCGCCGTCAACATATATGGATTTTGCAGAGGTGCAGTTCATCCTTGCCGAGGCAGCACTCAATAACTTCATCACAGGCGGACCGGCAGCAGCAAAAACCTACTACGAGGCAGGCGTCAGGGCTACCATGCAGAAATGGTCAGCCCTTGGAGCTTTGGCGGATCCGGCGGTGACTATCTCTGCTTCAGATATTGACACCTACCTGGCATCATCACTGGGATCATGGGATCTGGCAACAGACAAGACTGAGTTCCTTGCAAACCAGAAGTACCTGGCCCTCTTCTGGATAGGGATGGAGGCATACCATGAGTACCGCAGGACGGGATACCCGGTACTTACAATCGGTGAGGGGACAATCTATAACGATAATGTCTTCCCTACACGACTGGGTTACCCCAATACCACCATGTCAACCAATAGCGCCAATGCTAACGCCGCACTGACAGACATGGGAGGTCCCAATGACATGAAGACACCGGTCTGGTGGAGCAAACAGGCAATCACCGGAGGTAAATAACAAGCAAAAAAGTCAAGAGATGAAAAACAAAAGCATAACAATCATGAAGAGAACGGTATTGATCATCCTTCCGCTGTTCCTCCTCTCACTCTTCCTGCTTTCTTCATGCAAGAAGGAACCAGTGCAGGCAGATCCCTTCTTCTCCATTGAAGATAATCCCACAGGCCTGACTGCCACCAAGGCAACAAAAACCCAGAGCTATGTGGTTCGTTCCAACAGGCCCTGGCAGATTGTGAACAAGGATCAGGCCGACTGGGTAAAAGCTTTCCCTGATAAGGGAGAGGATGACGGCATTTTCAAGATCATCGTCAGTGCCAACGAGACCTTTGACGCCCGCACCTCCAACTTCGCCTTTGTGGTTGATGGAGAGGAGCAGCCCGTTCTCTTTCGGGTGGACCAGGAAGGTAACGAGCCTTATATCACCCCGCCTGCTCCGGTAGCTATTCCTGCCGGCGGCGGAGTGTTTTCCGTTGATGTGGTTTCTAATGTTGCATGGAGCTATTCACTCAGTGATGACAGCTGGTTGACAGAACAGGCTGTGACTTCTCAGAAGATCACCCTGGTGGCAGAAGAGAACACCAGCATTGATCCGCGTGAGGTGACCCTGACGCTGACGGCAGTTGATTTTCCGACTGTTATTGCAACGGTTGTCCTTACCCAGTCGCCGGGAACGGTGGTGCTGGAGGAGGACTTTAGCTGGCTTGCTTACGGCAGTGC
>CAYVYM010000023.1:0-31014 GCA_964455705.1 uncultured Rikenella sp. | reverse complement strand
ATCAAGGTGGAGATAATACTTTAGCAGCAGTTTACAGTTAGTTTCAATGAAAGGGGCGTTCATCTCACAGAGATGAGCGCTTCTTTTTTTTGTTATAAGCGCCAATTGGCATAATTTTGGTAGCTTTATTTGTTGCTAAGGCCTGAAGTGTCCGCATAATTAAAGGCCAGGGCAAGCCAGAGCAGCACAGATAAAGAAGGCAAATCCATAAACTGTCAGCATCAATGAAAAGAATCTTCCTGCCACTGGCTCTTATCATCACGGCAGCACTGGCAACGTCGTGCACCACAATGGTTCAGATGCAGAGGACCTACCCTCCTGAGGCCATTCTGCCGGTAGACACCAATAGGTTCCTGTTTGTCAACTTTTATGACTACCAGGTCCCGGATTTAATCAAGCAGAAGCATGAACCAGCATATGCCATGGCGGTAAAAGGGTATACTCTCGGGTTGTCAGAAATAATTCTGAAAGATCCGCGTGCAACCTTCATGGTGGCTGACACTCTGAAGAAAGGATTTACAGTAATGTCGATGCAGTATCCGGAGTTCGGTGATACCGTCAGGAACCTCTGTAGTCAGTACAATGCAAACCTGCTCGTCGCTCTTGATTCAATAAGGTTGTGGGTTGAATCAGAGTTTTACCTCGCCGAAAACGACGAAGGAGGCAGTACAATGGCAAAGGACTTCTACCTCTTCTCCAATACATACATGACTCTATATACTTCTGAGGGTGAAGTCATCGACAGGTGTGCCGGAGAAAAATCGACCTACATCAAATCGAAATATACAGTCTTTGGCATGATTGGCGGACCCACGCTTGCCGGAAGAAGGGTGAATGTCAGTCAGCTCACCGGGGAGGCCGCTATGGACTGCATTGGCAAGTATTTTCCGTTTACAGAAAACTATCTTGAAAAACTTTACGCCGGGGGGCCGCTCACTTCCATTAACAAGACAATTGTTGCCGGAAAGCCGGAGGAGGCTCTGGAGCCCCTCAGGCAACTTTCTGCCTCTCCTGATCCTGCCCTGGCAAGGAAAGCATCTCACAATCTTAAGGTGGTCAACCAGATGATAGCAAACCGCCAGGACTCCGGGGAGGTGTGGGATGTATACAGGAAGTGAGGTGAGACACACAACTGATCACCAGGACACCCCCTTTCAGTCAGTTTCATGGAAGAGAGACCCCGCAGAAATTGACTGCCTTGGCAGACCGGGGCCATCCCAGGCAAGGTTCAGGCTCTGCCGATAGAGTCTCTGGAAGTAGCGTACATCAATTTTATGTAACCCTGGCATGAGTGCTGCCCTGCCTTTATTCGTTATGCCGTGATGCAGCGAATCTCCATCGACCACCAGTTCGTCATCAATAAACACCAGAACTCCGTCGTCAGATCCCGTATAGAATGTAAATATGCCTTCGAATGGTGCATTCAGGTATCCTTCAAGCACCAGGCTGAAGTTTTCTGCCGGTGAACCCTGCGGAATCCTGACTGTCTCAACCACTCCGGTTGTATCAGCTGTTCCCGAAGCTTCACGGGCAGAATCAAACTCTCCCCTGAACAGGTTAAAACTGAGACCGGGCCGGAGATTTCCGGGTTTCTGCGCCTCCTTCATCCCGACACGCCTGAAAACACCTGACATCACGGCACTCTGCCGGCCGCCTGGCATCACGGTGACAGCTTTCAGATGCCTCTCTTTGCCAAGGTCAAGATCAAGAGGTTCTGAATAGCGCCCGGATCTTCTGCCCGGCTCCGTTCCGTCAAGTGTGTAACGGATCTCAGAAGTGCTGATGCCGTTATCAAGTTCAACAGTTACCTCATTCTCAGTAAACAGGTTAATGGGGTCAAAGCCCGCCGGGTAGGGCACCCTGTAACCAATACCCATTGCGTCATACCTGGCATATTGTGAATTCATCCTTGCGGTGAAATCATCATAATCAAGGCTCTTCACCGGGGTCCATAAAGCCTCTGCCAGCGCTGCCAGTCGCGGAAAGACCATATACTCAACATGCTTTGAATCAGCCATGTATTCAGTCCAGACATTTACCTGAGCGCCGATGATATGTTTCCTCTTCTCTTCTGCAATTTCAAATGGCATGATGTCAATGGAATAGACCTTTCTCATGTCAAGCATTCCGCCTATTGCCAGGGGCTCATTGTATACCGACTGGTAATAGTCGAGATAGACGAATGAATGCGGAGTCATCACCACGTCATGACCCATATTGGCAGCCTGTATTCCCCCTGCATGTCCGCGCCATGACATTACTGCGGCATTGTCGGCTATACCGCCTTCAAGTATCTCATCCCACCCGATTATCTTCTTCCCTTTCGTTGAAAGGAATGCCTCAATTCGCCTGATGAAGTAACTCTGCAACTCATGCTCATCCTTCAGGTTGTTGTCAGTAATCCTCTTCTGGCATTGTGGACATACCTCCCATCTGACTTTTGGACATTCATCGCCTCCGATATGTATGTACTCATAGGGAAAGAGCTCAGCAACCTCCCCAAGCACCCCGGTAAGGAGCTCAAATGTCTCATCCTTCCCGGCGCAGAAGACATCTTCCGATACCCCCCACCTGTTGAATGGAGGTATTGATTCCCCGCTGCATGACAGCTCCGGAAAGGCCTGCAAGGCTGCCACGGCATGACCAGGCATCTCTATTTCAGGCAAGACGTTGATCTGCAGCCTCCGGGCATACTCCACCACCTCACGGACATCCTCCTGGGTATAATAACCACCATACCTCGTGCCGTCATAGACCCAGGGCGTCTCACTTCCGTGACCAATCAGGGTTTCATCTCTCCATGCACCGATGGTTGTCAGTTCCGGAAATTTCTTTATCTCAATCCTCCACCCCTGATCATCGGTCAGGTGCCAGTGAAAGGTATTGAGCTTATGCATAGCCATCGCGTCAAGCATCTTAAAAATAAATTCCTTCGGAAAGAAATGCCTTGACACATCAAGGTGCATTCCTCTGTATCTGTATGCCGGAGTGTCTGAGATTTTCACACACGGAATGGCTATCACCCCTCTTTCTGCTTTTTGCGAGGGGAAGACAAGCTGCATCAACGTCTGGTAGCCATAGAAGAGACCTGCCTCACCGGACGCAGCAATTACGACTGAATCGCGTCCTACCGTCAGTTCGTACGCCTCAGGGTCCCGGATGAGGTCATCGTAACGCGCCACAATCATATTCTGGCCGGCGCCATTATTCCGCGCACCGGTTTTCAGGCTTCCATACCGGCTCCCGATGAAGATTCCGAACATGTCCGAGAGATCGGCTCCGAAAGCAAAGTTCGGGTCTGTCCGTATGATTGTTAAGGAGTTCAGCAGGAACTCCCCCTCTTCCACAGTCATGGATACCGGCATGGGTATGACCGAAAGCGGTTTATAGGTATTACCGGCCGGTCTACCACCACATCCGGCAAGGGTAAAGGCAAGCAGGGCCACCGTAGCCGGCAATAACAGTTTCTTTTTCATGATTCAAATTATTTCAAACCGGTCAACTACAACTTCAGTCTCCTCACCGTTATGGGGAGGTGTGCCCCTGAAAAGCCAGAGATTCATCTTCAGCTTCTCGTCGCTGTCAGGGGGAATGTCAGTCCCGTAATATCGCCAGCGGGCGATGATCTCCGTTTCATTAACGGGATGCAGCCTGTGGCCGTGATAACTGGCAAAATCGATCCACTTTTTGGTCCATTCGAAGATGTGCGTCGAATAGCTGCCTTCCAGATTCATCCTGAAACGGGCCTTGTTACCGGGTTTATATGAGGGTTGAATTGCATACTGGGCCTCCTGGTTGTCAGCGAAGCCCCATCTTGAGAATTCGATATCTATCTCCTCCTCGTCGTTCTTGTAGGTATAGAGTCCCCATACCACCTGCCTGTCAAGGCTGTCAGGCCTGGAGGAGACATAAAAGACATATTTACCGTAGCCGGTGTGTCTGGCAAGCTCAATCCTTGCGCAGTTCCATCGCCCGTCACGGTATGTGATCTTCAGATGGAGCCTCCCCCGGTCATCAACCCAGACATTCTCATCCGAGTCAGAGAAATAATTCGGCCCCGGGCCCGCCCTCTGTTCTCCCGTTGTGGATACCACCCACTCATATCCCGAAAAGCTGATTACACGTGAGCCCTCAGGGATTACAAATTCCGGCTCTCCGCCAGAGCATCCTGTCATGGCAAAGAGCAATAACAAAACAGATAACTGGTGCATGATATATATGTTTTGCAGATTTTCTTAATATTCATTTTTAAAAACGATTTTTCCCGCCCTGATGGTTCTGACAACCCTTAAGCCGTCATCCTCTTCTGCAAGCATTACAATGTCAGCCACTCCGCCCCGGTTAAGCATATGTTCGCCTCGCAGGCCGGCCATCAGGCAGGGTATTCTGCCGGCCATATCCAGGGCCCCGGCCAGGGTAGCCAGTCCTTTCGAGGCAAGGGTCTCCACGCAGTGCAGCAGCGACTTGCCAGATCCGGCAAGCACATCCGGGCTTCCCTTCATATGGAGCTTGCCTGCCCCGGTGAGGGTCACCTCTCCTCCTATGTGTGTGTTGTAATCTCCCGGCGGCATGCCGGTCAGGCTGGTGGCATCGCTCACCAGAATCATCCTTCCCGGTTTCATTCTCAGGAAGACCTTCATCAAAGCGTCAGGGAGGTGAAAGCCGTCGGAGATCATGGTTGCATAAAGTTCATCCGCAGCCAGCTGTTCCCATATGTAATTTCTGTGTCTCGGCAGCATCTGGTGTGACCCGTTTCCAAGGTGCGTGGAGAGGGTTGCTCCTGCCCTGACAGCCTCCCTTATCTGCTCAGGCGTGGCTGCAGTATGCCCTATGGCAACAATCACTCCCGTGTCTGAAGCCTTCCGAATAAAATCAGCTGCTCCCGGCCACTCGGGTGAGAGCGTGACAATGCGTATCATTCCGCTGCATGCCTCCTGCCATTCGCAAAAGAGCTCCCAGTCCGGAGGCCGGACATGCTCTGCCGGATGAGCGCCCCGTGCACCATCGTCAGGTGAGATGAAAGGCCCCTCAAGATGAATGCCTCCCACTGCCCCGGCTGCCTCAGGAAACAGACGGCAGGCATTTGCCACAGCCTTCACTGATCTCAATATTTTTTCCGGGCTGTTGGTGATGATAGTCGGGAAAAAAGTAGTGACCCCTTCGCTCCATAGTTTCACTGATATATCCCTGACCGTTTCGGGAATGAGCGGATCGGTGTTGAGATCAGATCCGGCATAACCGTTGACCTGCAGGTCAGTCAGGCCGGGGACAATCAGGTATCCTGAAGCCTTATCGTCAGGGGACTCCTCAATACTTTGTATAATACCGTCGGCAAATGTCACCTGTACCGGTTTCCCGGTGCGATAATCGCGCCCGTAAATTATCATGTCATCCGTCGCCATTCAAACCTTTTTCTTCTATTTCTTCAATGACCTCATCAGTATATCAACCCGTTCCGGGACCTCTCTCCTGATCAGCAATCCGGCTACAATATACAATATTAAGGAGGTAAACAGCGGAATCCCTACCTCCAGGGCAAGGGATGCGCCGGGAATAAGTTTAACTATAATGAATGCCGCTAATCCGGATACTATTGAGATTATTGCTATCCGGCTGTCACACCTGCGGAAGGCGGGCAGAAGCCCAAGGATCATCGGTATGGAAATTGGTCCGAGAAGTGCAGCAAACCATGATACGATAAGTCCGAATACCCCTCCGAAACTCTCTGCATTGATGGCGATAAGGATAGTAAGAACAGTGAATGAGAAGGTGGATATCCGTGCAAAGAGCAATGTTTTTTTCCTGCTGTAGTCAGCAAAACCCCTGATAAAACGAGGCAGGATATCACGTGTGATGACTGCAGAAATTGTATTGGCGTCAGAGGAGGTCATTGAAAGTGTATTGGTGAAGAGTGAGGCCATCACCAGCCCAACCAGTCCGGCAGGCAGGAACTTTATTGCCAGCAGGCCGTATGACCGCGTCGGATCATCCAGGCCCGGGAGGAAGAGAGGTGCGGCAAACATCGGAAAGAAGAGCACTATCGGCCATAACAGGTAGAGTATCGATGAGAGCGTGGCTGCCTTTTTTGCCACCTGGCCTGAGGAGGAAGCAATGAAACGGGTTGCCAGATGCCAGGTCCCGCCACTGTAGCTGAAGAAGTCGATGATCACCATGGCTATCAGAAACTGCCAGGTGTAAGGATCACTGAAGGCGGCCGAATGTGAAGCCGGAAGTTTGTCCCACATTGTCAGGAAGCCTGCGGCACCCTCTCCCATGTTTATAAGCACGATCACAAACATTGTAATACCAGCGACAAGCTGAACAATGAACTGGGCAAAGTCATTAACCACATCAGCCCAGAGACCTCCGAGCGTACTGTAGATCAGCGATACTGATCCGGCCAGCAATATGCCGGTCAGGAACGATGTGCCGGCGAAGATGTTCAGCAGGATTGCTATGGCAGCCCATTTGGCTCCGACATCAAAAATCTTAATTATAACCCCTGACCAGGCAATCAGCTGTTGTGTATTCAGGTTATACCTGGTGAGCAGGTACTCTGTGGGCGACTGTATGCCGGTGGCTATCCTGAGTCTTGCCCACCGCGGTGCAACAAGATGGGCACCGAGAAAAGTGGCAGCTGCAACGGCACATGCCCACCAGACATAGATAGTGAGCCCGTGGGTATAGGCTATCCCGGCATAGGCTACGAATACTGCTCCGCTATACCCTGATACATGATGTGACACGCCCGAGAGCCACCAGGGCAGTTTGCCTCCTGCAGTGAAGAAGTCGGCGGAATTCTTAACCCTCAGGTAAGCCCAGAAGCCTATCGATATAAGCAAGGTGAAATATAGCATTAGAACAATCCAGTCTATGAGCTGCATATCTTCTGCATTTATTAATTCATGTCACGTATAAGTGAAAGCCATGCGGCAGCGTACCTCCTGCCCATAATCCTCTGCGAAGGAGCATCAAAATGGACATTGTCAGCCTTGGGCCTCAGACCGAATGAACGCACCAGGGCCATGTCCGGATCGGCGTGTGAAATTTCCATTAGGATGTCATTCAGCAACAGGTATTCCTGCCTGTTCTTCTCAACTCCCGGGAATATGCCAAGCTCCCCGGTAATTACCGGAAGATTATCATCGCCGGCCACCTTTCTGAAATAGTCAAAGAGAAGGGTCAGGTCTTCCTTGTAGTAAGGGATTTTTTCGGAGGTGGCATCAGCCTCTCCCTGGTGCCAGATGATGCCCTTCACTGTTCCATACTCTTTGGCCCATTGCAGCTTGTCAGTGAGATTGCTCTTAAGCCTTACTCCATTGTAGAGCGAATCACTTAGCCAGTTGCCGACCGAACTGCCGCCAACGGCACATGGTATCAGGCCTATATAAATTTCTTCATCAAGCTCCTCAATCAAGGCCCTGGCAAATGCCATCCCCGGGCCAAGTCCGGTGAGCGCCGGCTGATAGAGCTGCAGTGGCTCCTTTGCAACCACCCATCGTTTTTCGGGAGTAACTGAAAATATTCGTGGATGAGGCAGCGTATCACAGGGTTCCACCTGTCCCCTGCCTGCCATATTCGATTGTCCGGCAAGCACAAACAGCCATACCTTCTCCTTAGGGGGCATGACCTCAACATACTCCTGGCCACGGGGGAAATTGCTGGTTCGTTCATCCTGCACCATGGCGACAGAGACGGCATAGAGAGCCGCCAGCAACAGAAACCGATCAATCGTGCGGGCCATTTTTACAGCGTTCTTTTGCCTGTCAGCCTCTCATGAAGAAGCATCATCTTCCTGTTCCTGATTATATTCTGTTCGGCTATCTCCGTATCATAGAGAAAGCCCTTGTTAAGCCTGGCAAACCGTTTGTCAAGTTTTCGCGAGTCCCTGATAAGCGGGGCAAGTTCTGCAGCGATGCCCGCACGGTCATCGGTTGAGAAATCCGGTGAATTGAAGCGCGACTCCACCTCCTTAAACGCCAGGTAATGATCTCTCAGATCAAGCATCAGCCTCAGATGTTCAAACTCATTGTTGTTTTTTAACGCCTTCAGGGTTTTCATCTTCGCGACGGCAGAGGCCACGGTGTCTCTCATGTCCCTTATTGATGTGGAACTTGCGGGCTTTCCGTTGACAATGAGTTCAGGTGCGATGATGAGTGTTTCCCATAGCAGCTCACCCTCTGTCTCTGTCAGGCCGAAGCGCTCAACGGCATACCGGACAACAAACTTATGAGGATCAATCGGTTCAGGCTGGTTAAGAGCCTGCGCGTAAGATGCTATAAGGATCCTGAAGCCTGACAGCGGATAGGTATTTCTGATCTGCTCCATCTCCATCACCTCGTAGTTGACGTCCCATGTGAACCCGTATACTCCGGAGGTGGACCATGAAGTCATGATTATCCCAGTGTATCCTGCCTCCCGGGCATACGGGATGAAGTCGCGCTGATTATTGAAGTGCTTCTCCCAGCAGGTGACCCAGGCGTTATCCGGATGGCTCCTGATGGCCGGTGAGCCCCAGAATTCAAGCCCCTGCTCCTGCAAGGCAGTGATGTCACCAAAGTAGTTTGTCTTCCATCCGTAATTCCAGTCTATATAAATTGTCTCACCCGGCATCTCTGTGGCCGCTTCCGGGTACCTGAGCAGTATATCAGCCCACATCACCGGCTTTTTTCCGAGGCTGATGATAATGTCGCACATCATTCTCATGTAATCGACAAAGAGCTTCGACTTGCCTTCTGTGGCAGCCTTCAGCGAGCATGCCGGACAGTGCCCAAGCAGGTATGTCTCATCACCTCCGATATGAATATAGTCCGATTTATGCATTGAAGCCATGTCCGCAAAAAGGTCCGCAAAGAGAAGGCTGTCAGCCTCTTCCTTCAGGGGACACAACTGCGAGATATCCTTCCGGTCCTCCTTTAGTTCACTGTACCGGTCATGTCGCAGAATATATTCTACATGCCCGAAGCACTGCTGGAGGGGAATTACATCTATTCCCCGCTCCTCACAATAATCAATGAATGATGCTACCTCCTCCCTGGTGTAGGCGAGCTCTCTTGAGATGGTTGCATTGTTCCGATAAGGATATGACGCTTCCCACTCCATCACCAGAGTGTTAATCCCAAACAACGCCAGCTCATCCGCCAGTTCTCTGAGAGCCTCCATGGTCATGATCTGGATCCTCAGATCGACGTGAAAGCCGCGTACGCCAAACTGGCCCGGGGACATTTGATCATCAGTGCCGGTGCTCATTTGCCCGCCAGTGCGGGTGGCTTGATCACTGACGGCGGTCTCTTGCCCTCCAGTGCCGGTGGCCATCCGGCTCTCAGTCTTGCCGGCCGGCAGCTCAGTAGTTGTATTGCGGCATCCGTGCAGCATCATGATCATTACGGGCAGAATGAAGAGAGCTGTTCTGACTTTCAGGGTTATCTCCTTATAGTTTTCCATTATAAGATATTTGTCTGTTTCATAATGCGCACCCTCTCGCCGGCGATTGCAATGCGGGTCATAGAGCCATCATCCGCTCTGACGCTGATGAGTGTTTTCTCTTTCCTTTTCCTGAGTTTTGCAGTGGCTCCGCCCCTGCCATGAGGTGAGGGGATAACCACGATATGAGACTGAACGGTCCCTTTTCCGGTAATGAGTAATGATGCCACCGGGGCTTCGGTTGAGACTCCCTTTATGCTAACCATCCCCTTTCCGACAGAGAACATCCCTTCTGCATTGCTATCTGCAGCAATCAGCTCCGTCAGGCTCTCCGTTGTCACGGTCAGGGATTTCCCGGAGGTGTCTGCCGAGACCTCTGACGGTGGAAAATGCAGATCGATCTCATACCTGTGTTCACCGACAGCCACAAATGTGTCACTTATGATGGCAAAACGGCCGCTGACGATTGTGATTGTCCTGGTCCAGCGAACCGATGAGTTGGTAGCCTCTTCCGGTGGAGAGACCATGGTCAGAGATGAGAGTTCCTCTCCCGGAATAAATGCTGTTATCCTGTTCGGGGTCTCACGACGTGGCACCCACAGCAGGTCGGACGAGGTGGCCGTCTCTGTTACACCGTCAATAATTACGCTGTTATGTGCCCGTGTGGTCCTGTACCAGGAGACAAGTGCAGGATCGTCATAGTTGCAGCATCCGCTCTCAATCAATAGCGGGGTACCGGCGTACCACATCTCGAATCCCAGTCTGCCGGCATGGGCGTGAGCCCCGATGACGGAGGCGGGGTTCGCAAGGAGGTACCACCCATTTTTACCCTTGTCTCTAATCACGGCAACCTGAGAGTCAGGGAGGTAAAGTGAGCCCTGTTTTTCCGTTAACGCCATAACGCCGACGATCTCATTGATGGTGTCTATGGTCGGCTGTACATCCATTTCGTAAGAATCATTGACCTGCGGAACAGTACCGTCAGGCCGTTCAACCGCGGAGAGGTAGTTCACCATTTTTCTGAGCATGGGGAGTGAGTTCACCGGCGGTTCCAGACCATTGGCGGTACAGAGCAGGAAGGCGTCCCTGAACAGATGCGATTGAAACGGATAATAACCGAACATCTGCTCCACGTTGCCGCCGTCGGCGTAAAATGCATTGGCAAGATGGTGGTTGAGTATAATCAACGCCTTGCGCCGCAGTTCCTCAGCCTCATCAAGCATAGGAAAGAGAACTCCGAGATAAAGCATGGCCAGTGCGCCGTGCGACTGATGGTTGAATTCGTTAAGTTTTGCCTGTCCGAAGCCTGTAACGAGAATGTGGGCATGTTCCTTCAGAGAGTCAATGATGAGCTTCTTCTCTTCTGCCGTCAGCCCCTTCTCACCCAGGAAATAACACCATGAGAAATGTATAGAGCGCCACGCCACCTGCATGTCCCTCCAGTTATAGGTTGTGCGATGCGAGTCGGGCATGCGGGGGTTATCGGATATCCACTGCCTGATGATCGCCATCATATGGTCAAGATAGCTTCTGGCACCAGTTATGTGATACATCCTTGCAAACGAAGGAAGGAAGTAAAGCCTGTTCAGCCAGACGCTCTTTTCGATCTCGGTTCTCTCATACCTGGCCCAGCCTGTCGGTTCACCATAGACCTCCCTGATCAGTCCTCCCCTGATAGCGGCAACAATTTTCTCATCCTCCTCCGAATTGATGAGAGCCATCTGGATGAATTTACCCCCCTGGTCCTTTGGAATGTATTCACCTATATTATACTTACCGGCATACCTCAGGAAGGGGAACACCGGGGAATCATCGGAAAGCCTGTAATAGAAATACCGGTTACAAGCATTTGCCGGTGCTGCATTAATGATTAATCCCCCCAGCGCAACACCGGCAGTGCCTGTTACAATATTTTTTATGAATCTTCTTCTTCCTCTGCTCATCCTTTAAACTTAATAAATTACTGGTCTCCGAAAGATTCTCTGTCAAAATAAAAACTGCAGTCCGGGTGTTTTTGAAGTACCGATGCAGGGCATGCAGTTGTGACAGGTCCGTTCAGGGTGTTAAATACAGCCTCTCTCTTACCAATGCCCGGGACAACGCAAAAGAGATGCGATGCATTAAAAATAACCGGAATTGTAAGTGTGAGTGCTTTTTCCGGCACCTCTTCCAGCGCTGTAAAACAACCTTCGTTGACCTGCTGTAAACGACATGACCTGTCAAGTCTTACCAACTTCACAACCCGGGTATCATTGAAATCAGCCACCGGCGGGTCATTAAAAGCGATATGCCCGTTCTCTCCAATCCCAAGACAGATGACATCTATCGGGGCTTCTGTAAGGAGAGAGGAATATCTTTCGGCCTCTTCGTCCGTATCTGTATTGCCATTAATCAGGAAGACGTTTTTCATCCTGACCTTATTAAAGAGCTTTCGCGAGAGATAGATGGAGAAGAGCTGGTCTGCTCCACCATTGAGGCCTAAATATTCGTCCATATGGAAAGCGGTAACCCTTCTCCAGTCTATAAGAACCGAGCCTGCCAGGTAATCAAGCATCTCATTCTGCGAAGGAGCTGCGGCAAAGACCATCCTAACCTCTTCCTTAACTTTAAGCAGCCCGGCAACCCGGGCTTCAACATCCCTCCCGGCAGCGAGGCCCATTTCAAGCCTCGTCGGAAAAACGTTGACATTAAGGTGTTTATATCTGTTAATCCTCATTGTGATTAATCATTTGTTACCGGCCTGACAAAAAAACCGGGGCTTTTAGTAAAACAACGACTCCGAACCTGCAGACTTAGAAGAATCAGATGGGCTGATCCGTGCTTATCACCAATCACGCTGATGGAACGCCCACCTGATCTTCAACCTTAAAACTAACCTGCATTCAACTGACGGGCATCATAGCGACAGGTATACGATATCTGCCGTTACATGGATGACTCCGTTGGTCGGTTCTATGTTTGATGTAATGATAGTCCAGCTCTTCGTTGTGCCCTGATTGATCACCCCCTGATAGCTGGTGTTGTGGGAAAGGTACATTACCGATCCACTCTCGGTGGGATATGATATCGGGTTGTTGCTCGCGAGCAGTTCCGGGTCGGTAAATATCACCTTTGCATTCACAACATGGTATTTCAGTACTTCTTCCAGGGTGGCAACAGGAATCGCTGCAATATTCTCGTAGCTGTTGGTCTTCATGTAGGCCCTGAAGGCGCTGTTTCTGGGAACAATGAAGGTCCTGACTGTTGATCCGGAATAGAGGCTCTGCAGTCCTGTTACGACTATTGCCTCTTCCATAAGTGAGAGAGAATCAGTAGCCTGGATGAATTCCCAGGTGTTGGCGCTGAGTTTTCCTCCGGGATTACCGTACACGTATTCATAGTCCTCCTGTATCTCGCATGAAGCGAACATCACTGCAAGCGTAAGGGGGACGAGCAGCATCTTTGCAAGGTGCAGCTTTCGAAATATTAGAGTATTCTTTTTCATTCGTATATGAATTTTATATTTTATTGGTCTAATGGAACTTGCATGAAAAATTAAGTTCAAATCCTTTCTTAAGTTCTTATTCATGCAAGTTTCATTTCACTTTTCTTTGATTATTCTGAGCAGCAATACTAGTTATAGAATGAATTCTGCGTCATGTTGGGGTTCTTGTTTAAGGAATTCTGATGTACGGGCCATATAAGGTTTGCCTCACTAGAGAGGCCGTTGATCGGTCCCATTGTAGAAATGGCCTTACCCGTCCTTACCAGGTCAAACCAGCGGTGACCTTCAAAGCACAGTTCAACCGATCTCTCCTGAAGTATTGCTGACTCGAGATCTCCGTACATTGCAATGGCTTCAGCCTCGGTGGCAAAAGCTGTAAGGCCGGCCCTGGTTCTTATCGTGTTCAGCAGTGTAAGTGCCTCTGTCTTGTTTGCTTCTCCTCCGATCTTATTGAGTGCCTCTGCCCTCAGGAGCATTATGTCGGCAAGCCTTATCAGAACAATGTTCTGTTTTGCCGGAGTGGAAACCTCGTCGCTCACACCCTGACCCAGATATTTCCAGATTGCCTTTGGATCAGCTGGGACAACATCATAAACAAAGTCTCTCCTGAGGTCGCCAGCCTCAATTGACGCCTTCCATTTGACAGAAGGAGTATAGATAGCGTATGATCCCACGGCATACAGTGTCCTGAGGCCGTTGGTCTCGGTGTCATTATACCCGACTTCGAAGATGCTCTCCTTGGAATAGCTGTTCGAAAACATCTTGCCCCAGTCTGCTATGGGAACCAGGCTATAGAGAGTGTTTGACATCACCAGTGACGATGTGGTAAGTGCCTCGGGGTACTTGTGCCTCCACATGTATACCTGTGTGAGGAGTCCGTTTGCCCCACCCCTGGTGAACATGATCCGGTCATTGTTGCTGTTGTACTTTTCAATACAGTTGGCAGCAGCATACTTCAGATCCTCTTCCACCTGGTCCAGTACTATCTCCTTATCGGTTTTTCCTATGAAAATGTCCTGATCACCTGATGTATAGGGCTCTGTAATGAAAGGCACATCGCCCCACACCCTGACAAGATAGAAGTAGGCAAGAGCCCTCAGTGCATGTGCCTGGCCCAGGAGCTGTTTACCCAAGGCATTGTTATCTTCGTAAACATTGGGGATGAAGGCTATAGCGTAATTAGCGCGACTGATCATCGTATAAAGAGCAGTCCAGTCAGCCGATGAGGCTGTGTTTGTGAGGTTGTTTGAAGCAAGCACAAGTGATTCACCCGACTGTGCTGTCTGAACGTTGTCAGCCCTTCCTTCACCCCAGTAGCAGAAATTCAGTCTGAAAACCGACTGTGCAGCATCATAGACCCCGTATATTCCTGCCTGTGCATCAGCGGTGGTCTTGTAAAATCCTGCGGCCGAAAAGCTGCTGACGGGATCTTTGTCAAGGATATCGGTACAGGCAGTCACCTGCAACAGTACGATAGCCACTAAAGCTGTCTTGATATATTTAATTTTCATAACCGTCTGTTTTAAAATTCCATGTTGACACCAAATATTATCGTACGGCTCTGAGGATATGCTCCCTCGTCAACACCGACCTGTAACCCGCTGTATGAGTTTACCTCAGGGTCATACCCGGTGTAATGGGTGAATGTCAGCAGGTTCTGGCCAGTGACGTAGGCACGGACCCTGCTTATTCCCGCCTTGCTGGTTATGGCTTTGGGAAGGGTATATGAGAATGTGACATTCTTGATCCTGATATATGAGCCATCCTCAATCCATCTGTCGGAAACCCTCAGGTATTCATTCCTCATCGGGTCATTGCGGGTAGGTGCAGGATAATCGGTAACGTCGCCCTGCTCCCTCCATCTGTTGAGAGCATCGGTTGAGACATTGTTATAGGCAAATACCCAGTTCCTCATATTGTTTAGGTGGCTGTAGATGTCATTGCCATAGGAGAACTGCAGGAAAAGATTAAGTCCGAAGTTCTTGTATGAGAAGTCGTTGTTGAAGCCGCCGGCAAACAGGGGCTGTGCGTTGCCTATAATCTGCTTGTCCTCATCATTGATAATATTGTCATTATTGAGGTCGTCCCAGATGATGTCACCGCCCTTGAATACCTTGCCAGTTGCGGATCCAAACCTTACCTCATTGACGTTGTCTTCATCCCTCGAATAGACACCCAGGAACTTCCATCCGTAGAAAGTGCCTATTGATTCGCCCTCCTTGAGGATGTGATATGTCCCGTTCTGGATGTATCCGTTGGTAAGAACGTCCTCGGGAAGGGAAACGACAGTGTTCTTGTTAAAACCTATATTGAAACTGGTGGTCCACTGGAAGTCGCCGTCGATATTATGGGTATTGATTGCAAATTCCATCCCCTTGTTCGAAATGTCTCCGATGTTCCTGGTGATATATCCGAAGCCAGTTGTCTCAGGTATGGGTACTGCAAACAGCAGGTCCGAGGTGTTCTTGATATAGAAATCACCAACGAAGCTGACCCTGTTGTTGAACATGGCCAGGTCGATACCAAGGTTATACTGTGTGGTGACCTCCCATTTGAGAGCCTGGTTGGGCATTACTGTCGGGGCCGCACCCGAGTAGGTCAGATAGTTGGTTCCTATTGAGAACTCACCGCCTGACACATAGTTGGGGATAGCCTCGTTTCCGCCCTGGCCGACGCTCAGTCTTATTTTTCCATCAGTCAGGAATCCCAGTCCGTCAGCAAAAGATTCGTCTGAAAACCTCCATGCTGCTGCGGCTGAGGGGAAGTAGCCAAACCTGTTGTCGGCCCCGAATCTTGATGATCCGTCAGCCCTCAGGTTTGCTTCAGCAAGGTACCTGCCCTTGTAATTGTATGACAGTCGGCCGAAGTAGGAGACCATTGAGTGTTCGTCGGTGCGGTTGACGGCCTGGTTTGAGATGGTGCCGGCCCCGTTGAGGGTCCTGATGTTGTCACTTGCGAAATAGAGCCCGTCGAGACCGGTGGTCTCCATCTTCCAATCCTGCATGCTGAACCCGGCCATTGCGGATAATTCATGCGCAACGGCGAGGGTGGTAGTATATGTCAGGTAGTTTTCATTGGCCCAGGTCATGTTTGTTCTGGCCCTTACCGAACCCCAGTTGTAACCGACGCGGTAGTCGACAGTGGTCGGGTAAAACTCATCCTCCTTCATCGTTATGTAGTCTATGCCCAGGCTGGTTCTGAACATGAGGCCTTCCAAAATATCATATTCGAGGTACTGGTTCCCGATGATCCTGTTTGACACGTTGAGGTGGGTGCACTCTTCAGCCATGCCTACCGGGTTTCTCTTACCGTTGAAATAATTTATGGGTGAACCGTCAGGATAGGTCAGGGAATAAATCGGGGGTCTGACGAGGATCGACTGCACGAGACTGAGGTTTCCTGTGCCGCCGGCATTTATTCTGTTGTTTTTACCGTTTGTGAAGGAGATATTCTGTCCGATGGTCAGTTTGTCAGAAACTTTGAAATCAGTGTTTAATCTTGATGTGATCCTCTTGTAATTGGATGCCAGGAAGATGCCGTCCTGATCGAGGTAGGATGAGCTGAATGCATACCGGGCGGCTTCGGTGCCACCCTGTACGCCAAGTTCCACCTGGTGCTGCCATGCCTTACGGTACATCACGCTCTGCCAGTCGACATCCCCGTTGTTCATCGGGTTGAGTGAGTCTATTGCCGTCCAGTGAGGCTCGGTAGGTGTGACGGCATTATTGTACCTGTCGAGGTTTTTATATGAATCGATGATCACCTCTCGCCATTGTGTGGCATTGAGAACGCCCAGCTTGCGGGTTATCTCGCTGATGCCGCTGAAGTAGCTCAGGCTTACAGTTGCTTTGCCCTCCCTGCCTCTTTTGGTGGTTATCAGGACTACCCCGTTGGCAGCCCTTGATCCGTAGATGGCCGTTGATGCAGCGTCCTTGAGAACCTCTATTGATTCTATATCACCCGGGTTGATGTCTGACAGCGGGTTCAGGCCGTGCATGTCATAGCCGTTGAGTGATGTCATTGTATTTGATTCAACAGGCACACCATCAATGACATAAAGGGGGTCATTGCCCGAGTTTAGCGATGAGTAACCTCTGACTCTGACGGTGATCCCGTCACCCGGAGCCCCGGAGTTTGATGTCACGAACACGCCCGGGGCTCTGCCCTGCAGTGCAGAGAGAACATCCTTGACAGGTGTGTCTTCAATATTCGCGGCGCTGATCGATGAGATTGACCCGGTGAGGTCTCTCTTCTTCTTGAAGCCGTAACCTATGACAACCAGCTCCTCTATCATTGTCACGTCAGCCTGCATTGCCACGTCAATGACTGACTGTGGGCCGACGGTTATCTCCTTCGACGCGTAACCAACTGAGGTAAACTGCAGCACGGTACTGCTTGACGGAACCTCAATGGCGTATGATCCGTCAAGGTCCGAGGCCACTCCGGTTGTAGTACCTTTAATAACGATGGTCACCCCGGGCAGAAGCTCACCTGTCGTTGCATCGGTGACCTTCCCCGTGACCCTTTTCTGCTGGAGTGCGGTGGCAGATGATGCTGCAGCGCTGAATGTAAGCAGCACTGATAGCAATATCATCAACCCTGACAGCAGAATCGGTTTCTTCCATCCCATTTCCGGACAGAAGAGCACGTTCATTTGTTTTTTTTTCATAATTTTGATAGTTAAGGGTTTAATTTTAAATCCTGACACATGCCGGCTCCCGGGATGCATCCACAATGTGCCCGGGAGCGGTTTTGTTTATCTATTTTGTGTTATCAAATTAATTTTCAGTGATTTATGTAATTATATGGAGTCTGACAGATCAAAATTATGATATAAAATTTCAAAAAACAAACGTTTGCGTAAATATTTGTTCTGAAATAGGCAATTTTAACATTCAGGCCTGCCTGTGGCACTATGGAGTCATGGGTGAGGACATAAGATGTCATACATATTTCACTCTGTAACTGCTATTTAACTGATACTTGCTTATCGGTGAGATATTTTAATTAAATTTGCGGTAGTGATCAAACGTTTGCACATTACAAATAATAGTAACTTTATCTCATGCCCGGCACAAGAGTGACAATAAAGGATCTGGCGAAAAGAATGAACCTTTCCGTCTCAACTATATCCAGGGCTCTCCATAACCATCCCAGCATCGGAGAAGTGACCACCAGGGAGGTATGGGAACTGGCTAAACAACTCGGATATTTCCCGAACTCGGTGGCATCAAACCTCCGCAGGAGAAAAACCAATATGATTGGCGTGATAGTTCCACGCATCGACATCACCTTCCATTCTTACGTGATAAGCGGGGTGGAGGAGATAGCCTATAAGATGGGGTACAATGTGACCATTTACCAGTCAAAGGACTCACTTGAGAGAGAGGTAGCCATCACCAGCATACTTCAGACCAACATGGTTGCAGGCATAATAGCCTGCCTCGCTCTGGAGACACAGAACTGCAGTCACTTTGCCAGGTTCAACAGCCTTAAGGTGCCCCTGGTGTTCTATGACAGGGTGAGCAATGACCTTGAAGCAAGCAAGGTTATCATCGACGACTTCGATGCTGCACTGAGAGTGACACAACACCTTATTAATATAGGATGCAAAAGAATTGCCCATATAGCAGGATGCCAGACGACATCGATATTCGCATCACGACTTGAAGGATACAAGGCTGCACTGGAAAAGAATAACCTCCCCTTTGACCCTGACCTGGTCTGCTGTGCCTCTGACCTGAGCTATGACGAGGGATCGAGATGCACAAGGAAGTTGCTGAAGCTTCCGGAGATACCTGATGGCATCTTTTGCGCCAATGATTATACAGCCATCGGAGCCATACAGGTGATTAAAAAGAATAATATCAGGATTCCTGAAGACATTGCCGTTGCAGGCTTCAGCAACTATCCTGTCTCTACAATTATCGAACCGGCACTGACAACAATTGATGACCGTGCCTTTGAGATGGGAAAGACCGCCGCCCGGATGCTCATACGCCAGATCGAGGAAAAAGACACAAACATCGCCTCCGAAACCATTGTAATCAAAACAGATCTGATAGTGCGCGATTCTACCAGCAGACAGCCCGTCAAAGCTGAAAATTGACCTCAGCCACTGCCTGAAACCACTATTTAATCTGTCAAAGGCATCTTATTTCAATTTTTTTAATACTTTTACGCCACTTTCAAAAAATATGCACAGTAAAACCAAAAATGTGTAATTAAAACCGAAACTCATGAAAAAAATCCTATCCCTGTTTTCCGCACTGCTTGTTACCGGTTCACTTCTTGCAGGAGGACTGGTCACAAATACCAACCAGAGTGCGCAGTACATCAGGCTTCTCAGCCGTAACGCCTCCACAGACGTTGATGCAGTCTATTACAATCCTGCAGGTCTCACAAAACTTGCCCCCGGATTTCACATTGGAATCAATAACCAGACGATCGGGCAGGGAAGGTCAGTGATGACAACATATCCCTACCTGCATGGTGCTCCTGAAAGGGACTTTGCCGGCACCGTCAGCGCACCGTTCTTCCCCAGCATCTATGCCGTCTACAATACCGGAAAAGTGGCTCTCTCGGCAGCGTTCAATCCTGTCGGCGGTGGCGGTGGAGCAACATATGATGAAGGACTGGCGATGATTGAAATGCCTATATCCGATCTCGTTCCTCTCCTTGCATCACAGGGTGCCCAGGACTACAGGCTTGAGACGAATTTCATAGGCTCATCCGTATTCTACGGCTTCAATGGCAACATCTCATACAAGATTAATGACATTCTCTCCGTTGCCGTTGGTGCCCGCTATGTCATGGCACGCAACACCTACGAGGGCAAGCTTGAGAATATCCAGCTTAACATGGGCGGCACATGGCTTCCTGCCAGCACAGTCTTCACAGGCATCGCAGCCCAGCTCGGCCAGATTGTAGCTATTCCCGGAAATGTTCAACCGATCATCGACGGTGGCGGCGGCGACTTCACCCTCGCCCAGCTTGAGGGTGCCGAATACATCACTGCAGCACAGAGAGCAGGCATTGAAGCCGGTCTTGCCGCCATCGGTGTTCCGGCTGCGAACATACCCCTTATGACACTTAACCAGGTCAGCGGTACCATCACAACTGCCACACCCGTGCTCAACGGCCAGATAGCACAGGCTACGGCCACATCAAGTCTCATGGGGAACCAGAAAGCCGACGTGCTGCAGACAGGCTCTGGGATAACCCCCATCGTAGGCGTCAACCTAACATTCGCTGACATAGTGAATGTGGGTATCAAATATGAGTTCGCCACCAAACTGAGAGTCATCAACCAGACAACATCCGACTTTACAACCGGCATGTCTGAGACAGGCACGCCCATTACTATGTTCCCCGATGGCGCAGAGACAATCAATGACATGCCTGCCATGCTGGCAATCGGTGCAGAGATCAGGCCTGCTGAAAACTTCATGCTTACGGGTAGCGTCAACTACTACTTTGACAAGCCAATTGACTATGACGGCAGCGCCGACAGGGATGTTAACATGATTGACAAGAATTTCATCGAGTATGCATTCGGCGTTGAATACGGCTTTACAAAAAGTATCCGCGCAAGCCTTGCCTATGCCGGTACCAGCACCGGAGTCAACCTCAACTACCAGGATGAGCTCAGCTACAGCCTCAACACCAACACATTCGGCGGTGGACTGGGATTTCGTTTATCACCGATGATCGACCTGAATATCGGAGGAATCTATACGATATACCAGGAGGGTGAGAAGACTACAAGCCGCCCCATGACAGGCTCAGGCCTTCTCGTTCCGTTCACCGAGAAATACAACAAAGATACCTGGGTTGTCGCTATTGGCGTCGACCTTCATTTTTAAAACTAACCAACCTTGAGATGAAGAGGCGTCCTGACCGGGCGTCTCTTTTTTTTAGAATTCAACTCCCTCCTTGCGAAGGGTTTCTCGATAGAGCACCAGGTCAGGAGTATCAGAGGTCATCATCCTGTTGTACCATGACCGGGCGGTCTCTGCCCTGCCCCGCCTGTGATCAATCAGAATAAGGGAAGTGTAGACAGACCCCTCTATTCCAAGGTTAAGGGAATCTGTCTCATTGATGATCTCTTCAAGGAGCCGGTAGGCAGCCGCATCGTCTCCTCTGTCCGACAGGCTATAAGCCTCATTGAGCTTGTTGTTCAGGGCCTGGTCCGTCACAATGCCCCTGAATGAGAGACAGCCACCCATACACTCCTCAACAACGGAAAACCAGGGCAGCATGCCTGTAGCAGGAAAGGTAAGAGAAAAGGAGGCTTTGTCGCCGGGGCGCTTGAATTTGTATGTAGCAGGACAGAAGGGAAGTCCGGTGAGCCCGGTGAGCTTCAGTTTAACACCGTCAGGCCTGACAAGGAAGGTGTTCCTGTCTATGCAGAACCAGGCATTGTTGATGTCACTCATTATGGTCAGCCATATTACCGTGGCGTTCTCATTGAAATCGACCCTGGCGATCTCCGCCGTGAGGGGTGCCTTGAGCCCGTAGTTAGGACTTTCAACACTCTGCGCAACAGCCTTGAAACCAAAGGCCATCAGTACCAGTAACAGAATTATATGCTTCATTTCAATCGGATGAGATCAACAATCGTACCGCAAATTTAACTATTTAAAACAAGTGACAGGCGCAACCACTTCTTTACAGCCACAGCATCAATTCTCCCCATATTTCTTAAATTTGCCGAAACAGCCTGTAATGAGTGAAAATAAGGAAGCGGCTCTTCATGATATAATGATCAGTTTTCGGGAGATGGCCAACCTGATACTTAATCAGCTGACCCTCCTTGAGAAGATGAGGGAGTGCTCCGATGAAGCTTCCCTGCATGAGATCGCTTCCCTGATGGAGGAGAATGAGAACCGCATTGACAATTATGAGGTGGTTATAGGTGAGCAATTCACAGATGCCATTATACTGCCTGACCCGGTTGTCTACGATGTGCGCCGGCTTGTGGCCATCTACCGGATGACACTGAACCTTGAGCGGATCAGCGACTGTATCATGAACCTCGTAAAGATTGTTTCCGAAATCCGCACGAGCAGTGAGTACACTTCCCTCGATTCCATGATCGGCAACATGCTCTCTTCCGGTACAGTGATGGTTGAAAAGGCCATTCTCTCATTCATCAACTCCGATCCGGATTTTGCAATCTGGACCATTAAAAATGACGCCCTGGTTGATGAGATGAACAGGAAACTCCTTCACGGCCATCTGCGTAGAACTGACCTTGACGCACAGACCCACGGCATGCTGCTTAACTACCTTGAACTGAAAGAAATGATATCCAATATTGAGCGGATAGCGGACCATGCAACCAATATCGCTGAGGCATCAATTTATGCATTGCAGGGTACAGATATTCGACATACCGGAATAGGTAAAGAGCAGGATGGAAACAGGAAATAAAAAAAAGAAATAAGAATTAAGATTAAGAATTAAGAATCAGTAACTTACGAATACTGCCTATTGCCTATTACCTACTGCCTTATGAGACTGAAGACTGTGGACTGTAGACTGTAGACTGACAGTGGACTTTCGACTTAGCGACGAATAATGAATAATAAACATAAGATCCTTGCAGTAGACGATGAGGAGGATATCCTTGAGATCCTCTCTTTCAACCTTGCCGGAGAAGACTATGAGGTTGACACCTGTACATCTGCCGAGGATGCTATCCTTAAGGAACTTGCCGACTATGACCTCTTCATCCTCGATGTAATGATGGGCCCCGTTTCCGGCTTCAGGCTGGCAGAAAAGATCAGGAAGGAACTTTCCCTCACAACCCCCATAATCTTCCTTACTGCCAGGGATACGGAAAATGACAGGATAACCGGTTTTAACCTCGGTGCAGACGACTATCTTGCCAAACCATTCAGTATCAAGGAACTGTCTGCCAGGGTCAGGGCTGTGCTGCGCAGATCATCATCAGGGCAGATAAAAAATTCAACCTCTTCCGGCGATTTCACAGTTGATACCGGCAACAAACTGATTTATAAAGACGGAACACCTCTTGAACTGACTCGCAAGGAGTACGAGATACTCGCTCTCTTCATCCGCAACGCAGGTAAAATTTTTCCCAGGAGCGAGATACTGTCAAAGGTATGGGGCAACGATGTGATTGTGACAGACCGTACGGTAGACGTTACCGTGGCCCGAATCAGGAAGAAACTGGGCGACAAAGGAAATATGATCAGGAACAAATCGGGATACGGATACTATTTCAGCGATTGACCCTTCAGCCACATGAAAAAAACCGAAAGCTTCACCAGCAGGCTGTTCCTCTACTACTTCAGCATTTTCTTCCTTTTTACAGTAGCTATACTGATTTTCCAGTATAACCGTGAAAAGAAGATCAGGATCGATGCGCTCGACAGCAGGCTGAGTGACATGTCAGAGCTTGTCAATAACTTTATAAGAGCAAGTTCCCTGACTGAAACCGGTGACTTTAAGCTGATTGACTCCATATTTAACCTGATACCTCTCCCGGACCTCCGTATCACCTTAATCGCGGCT
The DNA here is from genome assembly GCA_964455705.1 of uncultured Rikenella sp. GTDB lineage: Bacteria > Bacteroidota > Bacteroidia > Bacteroidales > VadinHA17 > SR-FBR-E99. The sequence goes on along the minus strand of CAYVYM010000023.1, from coordinate 7,565 downwards.
GACGGAGAAGTGCTGTACGACAGCTCGGTAGAGAACTGGTGGACTCTGGAAAACCACCTTGAGAGGGAGGAGGTGCAACGGTCTCTCGCCTCCAATTACGGAACAGCTGTACGAAGTTCAGAATCAACCGGAAAGGATTATTACTACTTATCCAAAAGGTACGATACATATTTCATCAGGTTAGCCGAGGAGTATAACATAAATATTACAGAGTTTCTGAAGCTAGACTATCTTTTCTTCATTTTCATTGCCCTGTTATTTATAATCGTCTGGATCCTGCTGGCGGTCGTGACAAGATGGTTTGGCAAGAGCATTACGACACTCAGGGATTTTGCAGCGAGGGTCCGCAGGGGTGAGGGCAATGACCCGACAGTCATTTTCCCGAAAAATGAAATAGGAGAGACCGGCAAGGAGATTGTCAGAATATACAACAACCTGGCAAGGAACACTGATGAGCTTATGCTGGAGAAGGAAAAACTATTCAGACACCTCCACGTGCTCAACGAGGGGGTAGCCTTCTTCACACCCGACCGTGAGGTCACACTTTCAAACAATCATTTCATGGTCTTCCTCAATGCCATCACCGGAACGCATACCCTTAAGCCGGAAGGATTCATCGACCATCCTCTCTTTGCACCCATAAAAGCCTTCCTTGATGACCATCAGCATGTCGCGGTGAAGAGGCTGGAAACCCCCTCAACCGAATGTCGTATTGAGAAGAGTGGCAGGTACTTTGGAGTACGGTGCATCATGTTCAACGACAAGAGTTTTGAGATAGTCCTCACTGATATTACCCGCCTTGAGCAGTCGAAGACCATGCGGCAGCAAATGACCTCAAACATTGCCCACGAACTCAAGACTCCCATAGCCTCTGTCAGGGGATATCTCGAGACCCTGATGGATAACCGGAACCTTGATGATGAAAAGAAGCAATATTTTCTTGAAAAAGCCCTTGCCCAGTCAACGCGTCTCACAGACCTGATAAATGATATTGTGACCCTCAATAAAGTAGATGAGACGGGCAGTAGCTTCACCTTCGAAGAAATCGGGATAGAAAACCTGATAAGAGAGGTAAGTGACAACCTGCTGACAGTAATTACCAGAAAAAACATCAAAGTAGAAACCGACATCAGACCCGGTGCGAGGATTAATGGCAACAGGTCTCTGATCGTCTCCGTCTTTCAGAACCTTATGGAGAATGCAGTTTCCTACGCAGGAGATAACATAGCCATCACCATAAAGAGTATCACAGGCGAACCTGGTTATGAGACCATCTCTTTTGCCGACAACGGTATCGGGATACCTGAGGAGCACCAGCCAAGGATCTTCGAGAGGTTCTACAGGATTGATGACGGTCGTTCACGCAAGAGCGGAGGCACGGGGCTGGGTCTGGCTATTGTTAAGAATGCTGTTCTGCTGCACCGTGGTGAGATATCAGTCCGCACCCCTCCCGGCGGCGGCACGGAGTTCATTATAGTACTGCCTGTTTAACTCTCAGTCGGCAGTCAGCAATAGAGGAATTTTTGATTTCAGAATTTCGATTGTCGATTAAATCAAGATTCGCAAATCGCAAATCCTTATGACTTTATGGACTTTACAGACTTTCGACTTTTTGACTTAAGACCTTCAGACCTCAGACCTTCAGACCTCAGACCTTCAGACCTTCAGACCTTCACTTGTCATTGCAGCACCAGCGCCGCTTCCCCTCTTGCCTCAACCGCTCCGATAACGGCAGCGGTCTGATGACCCGAGGAATGCAACTCCTTAAGCAGGTTCCCCGCTTTTGCCGGAGTAACAGCCATCAGGAGACCTCCCGATGTCTGTGCATCATGGGCGATCATCTTCAGAGTGTAATCGAGACCCTCATCAAACCATGTCTCCCTCTCCGTGTACTCAAGGTTACGAAACGCAGCTCCCGGAATGCACCCCAGTGCCGCAAGGTCATAGGTTCCGTCGGCCAGAGGCACTGCACTCATGTTCAGGACTATGGTCACTCCTGATCCGCGCGCCATCTTCAGCGCATGGCCTGCCAGGCCGAAACCTGTGATATCCGTTGCACCCCTGACATCGTATTTCTGCGCCAGGCGCGCTCCGTCGTTGTTAAGCCTCATCATCAGCCTCTTTGCTTCTTCAAGCTGACCGGAGGTCGTCATCATCAACCGGTAACCGGCAAGTATTATCCCCGTCCCAAGTGGTTTGGTCAGGATGAGCAGATCACCCTCCCTGGCTCCGGTATTGGTAATGATCCGATCCGGATGAACCGTGCCTATGACCGCCAGGCCGTACTTGGGAGGATAGTCATCTATGCTGTGCCCGCCGATGATACTCACCCCGGCTTCCCGGGCCTTGTCATAACCACCCCGGAGAATATCGGAGTAGACATCGAGAGGTATGCCGGACGAAGGGAACATCATGATGTTAAGCGCCAGCAAAGGCGTCCCTCCCATCGCATATATATCACTTATTGAGTTTGTTGCGGCAATCAGGCCGAATTCATAACCGTCGCTTACAAGCGGCGGGAAGAAATCTGTTGTCAGCACCAGGGCCGTCTCATCACTGATCCTGTAAACACCTGCATCATCATGCGTTGCGATATCTACCAGTATCCGGGGGTCATCCGGCAGGGGAAATCCTGCCAGAAGCTCCTCAAGCACCCTGGGAGGTATTTTTGAGGAGCAGCCTCCCGTCTCTACCGTTGTAAGAAGGTCAAAAGACATGGCGTGGGTCAGGGGCGGATGATATGATCCGCATCCTTTAGTATATTAAGTATCTGGTACATATCGCTGAAACTGCCGACAGGCAGGCGTTCCCTGAGGCCAAAGTGGCTGATGCATGTTGAGCAGAGGTAAACTGCCGTACCCTTTTCAGTCAGCTCCCTTATGTGTTCAAGCACCGGGGAATCATCCAGTGCCAGTTTCACCCCGGCATTATAGAAAACCACAGACACCGGTGCAGGCTCCACCATCACCAGCGTCCTGAAAAATGAAACCATCAGTTTCGCTCCCAGCTCATCGTCACCGTTGCCCATCCTTTCGGAGGTGATTGCGACAACAGTGTTTCGCCTGCCGGAAGAGGCCGGAGCTTCCATTGCGCAATAATCAGTCTCATTCTCACTTATCTCCGTTATTTCACCCCTTGTCACGGTCACGATAGCCGCTTCACCCTCTTCCTTAACTGTAAATGAGAGTTTGTTGTCGGACAGGTATCTCCTGACATTACCCAGTGAAGTCGTGTTGTCAATAATGATCTGAACTGTCTCATCCGGGGCTGCCTCATTGAGACCCTGCCTGGTCTTTATCAACGGGGCAGGACAGGTAAGGCCGCGTGTATCTACTGTCTTCATTTTCTCTTTTTCAGGCCCAAAGATAACGAGAAATGGCTACTTTTGAAGTTCATATAACATGATGCCATGAAAAGAACATTTCTCTCAATGCTTGCACTTATCATATTTACCGTTACAGCCTATAGCCAGCGAAGTTTCAGCGACATTGAAGGCTCCTGGTCCGGGAAGATGAAAACCCCTGCCGGTGAGCTGCAGATGGTGCTCCATTTTACCATGACGGATGCCGATACCATAAAGGCCACTGCCGATGCGCCGGACCAGGGTGTAAAGGACATCCCATGCGGGAGGGTCACCCTGGAAGATGATACTCTCTTTGTGGATATACCTATGGTCAAAGGTTATTACTACGGGGGATTCGGCAGCGACTCTCTTATCAGCGGGAAATGGACCCAGCTGGGAACCACATATGACCTCGTACTGAAGAAGGGAGCCAAACCTGTTGAGTATAAGAGACCCCAGGAACCGTTGTCACCATACCCCTACCGCGAGGAGGAGGTCACCTTCATGAACATGGTTGAGAACTTCAGCCTGGCAGGCACACTGACCCTGCCGCAAGGAGAAGGCCCCTTCCCTGCCGTGGTGCTTATCACAGGTTCCGGTCAGCAGGACCGCGACGAGACGATTTTCAACCATAAGCCATTCAAGGTGATAGCCGATCACCTGACGCGTAATGGTATAGCCGTTCTGCGATATGATGACAGGGGCATTGGCAAATCGAAGGGTAAGACCAACAATGCCACCTCCATGACATTTGCCGATGATGCGGAGGCAGCAGTAAATTACCTCCTGCAACACCCCGCGATAGATAAGAAGAAGATTGGCCTCGCCGGCCATAGCGAGGGCGGACTGATAGCCCCCATCCTTGCATCGCGCAATGCGAACATAGCATTCATTGTTTCGCTTGCCGGACCCGGAGTCAGGGGAGCCGACCTCCTGATAAGGCAGGCAAAGGATATCATGACAGCCTCAGGCTCATCACAGACTGAGATAGACGAGACGCTGAAATACAACAGCGAGCTCTACCGCATGGCGGTTGCCGAGCCCGACCAGCGCAAGTATGTGAAAGATGCCATGGAATGGTACGGCAAGGAACTTGACAGTAAGGGATTGAACCAGGAGGAGCGCAAGGAGAAGATGCAGCAACTTGCCCAGGCACTGATCCAGGTTAATAACCCCTGGATGAGATATTTCATCGACACTGACCCGGCACTCTTCTGGTCCGGGGTGAAATGCCCGGTTCTGGCTCTGAACGGCGAAAACGACCTGCAGGTGAACCATGAGATGAACCTGCCTGCAATAAAAGCAGCAGTCCGCAAGGGCGGCAACAGAAAAGTAAAGACTGTTACCATGCCGGGACTGAACCATCTCTTCCAGACTTCTGAAACAGGAGCACCTGCTGATTACATAAAAATCGAGGAGACCTTCTCTCCGGATGCACTCGATTTGATGACATCCTGGATCCGGAAGACGCTGAAGATGAAATAAAGTCGAAAGTCAATATTATTTGCCGATTTGCGATTGCCGATTTTAAATAATCGAAAATCTGAAATCGAAATTCCTCCTTCCTCCCCTGCAGACTGGCTCCTTCTCCGCCAGATGGCGGATCGGCGCTCTATCGCCTATTGCCTATTCCCTAATCTCAGAATCACCTTTCTGCCGGCCGCCTTCATCCCTCCTGAGGCATCGGTGAGTGCCAGTTGAATCAGGTCGGCGACTTCGTTCACCATATCGGGATAGAGCCCGCAGAAAGAAGCGAGGATCTCCATGCCGTAAGCCTTGGGTGCCACAGGTGTCTCCTCCTGCCTCATGATAGCCATGCAATAGTCGATGAGCCTGGCGTGGTGCGACAGGGGAATATCATCAACCCGGCTGCGCATTATCACCCTCATGAATGATCTCTGCACACTCTCATTGGGCACATAGGGGAGAGCATCAATCATCACCCCCAGAAATGGTATAAGGGCTGCGGGGTTGAGGTCCGATACTTTGGAGAGAGCCCATGAAGCCATGAACCCTACCCGCTTTGCCCTGCTCGAGGAGAGGGTCACCAGTTGCGACAGCAGCGATTCGTTTTTCACAGCTGACTGCGCCACCATGGTTATCTCCTCAACACTGGAGATGCGTCCCACCAGCCTGGCAAGCTCATCGCCTGCCTCGGCAGTGACAACGGAGTCTTCTGTTTCAGGATCACTGACAACGGTAACCCTGTGATCCGCCGCATATTGCCGGGCAATGGGAATATCAGCAGCTGTCAGGTCAAGGGTGACCAGCTCATCAGGCTTCAACCACCTGAACTCATCATGCTCAATCAGTACCGGTCGCGGTGCCAGGGTATCACACACGAAGGGTATGAGTCTTATCTGCCTGTGGCCGTAATCATGCTCAACGGCGTCAAGCCTGCCAGTAATAATGATGACTATCCCAAGCTCCTCCCCGATCTCACGAATGATGCAGTCCTCATGATCCTCTCCCGGTCTGGTTTTCCCACCGGGGAACTCCCACTTACCGGTATTGTCCATCGCCGGGCCACGGCGCACAGCCAGCACCAGCCCTTCATCATTGCGGATCAGTGCACAGGTCACCTCAGTCATGGCTCACAGCTGGTGATAGTTTCATAATCAGGAATATGGTCGAGCAGCAAGAATGTGCGCGCTTCCGTATCAATCTTTCCGGCGAAGTGCTCAGTGCCGTTGGTGACCACCAGGTACCTGACACCGTAATTGAAATTATAGTTGATGACCTGGTCGAAGACCTCCTGGGTGATTCTGACCTGCTGAGCCTTGCACTCTACGATCATCACCGGCTCACCGGCACGGTCATGGATGAGGATGTCAGCCCTGCGAAGCATTGAATGAAGCCGGAACGATGCCTCAATGCGGATCAGTCCGGGCGGGTACCCGAGAGACCCGGTAAGATAGCCGACAAAATGCTGCCTTACCCACTCCTCGGGTGTGAGAGCCACGTACTTTCTCCTCAGGGAGTCATAGAGCATTTTACCTCCGGGACCCTCTTTTATGCGCAAAGAACATGGAGGCAGTTTCAGCGGTTTCAACTTAATTCGTATTTTTGGTAACCCTTAGGCATGGCAAATATAAACAAACAGCTCCGGAGATCATGAGAACGAAAGAAGATATAGTCAGTAACTGGCTGCCACGATATACAGGCAAAGAACTTTCCTCCTTCGGCGAATTCATCCTTCTCACCAACTTCACCCTTTATGTTGAGATGTTTGCCAAACTGAACGATGTGACGGTTGATGGCAAGGACAAGAACTGGCCCACGGCCACGGCTGACGGCATAACAATCATCAACTTCGGGATGGGCAGTCCCAACGCTGCCACCGTCATGGATCTCCTGAGTGCCATACAGCCCAAGGCTGTGCTCTTCCTCGGCAAATGCGGGGGTCTCAAGAAGAAGAACAAGCTGGGCGATCTGATACTCCCGATAGCAGCCATAAGGAGCGACGGTACCTCGAACGATTATCTGCCGCAGGAGATACCTGCCCTGCCTGCCTTCAAGCTGCAGAGCGCTGTCTCCGCTGCAATCGTAAGGAACAATCTTGAGTATTATACCGGCACCGTCTACACAACCAACAGAAGGGTGTGGGAATACGATGACAGGTTTAAAAAGTATCTCATTAAGTCCAGGGCCATGGCCATTGACATGGAGACAGCCACCATCTTTACCGTTGGTTTTGCCAACGAGATACCCACCGGCGCCCTCCTCCTGGTCTCAGACCAGCCAATGATATCAACCGGGATAAAGACGGAAGCAAGTGACCACAAGGTGACCAGCCAGTTTGCCGATACGCACCTGCGAATCGGAATTGAAGCGCTGAAGGAGATCAAGGACAACGGCATCTCGGTCAAACACCTTCGTTTCTGATGGCTGCCGACTACAAAGAGATAATAAGGGATCTCAGGAACAAGATCTACAAGCCGGTCTATTTTCTTGCAGGCAAAGAACCCTACTACATTGACCTTATCACCGATTTCATTGAGGACAACGTCCTTGATGAATCAGAGAAGGACTTCAATCAGACGGTCCTTTACGGTCTTGATGTCACCGTCACACAGGTCATAGAGACATGCCGTCGATTCCCCATGATGTCAAACCAGCAGGTTGTCATTGTGCGCGAAGCACAGAAGCTGAAAAAAATAGATGACCTGCTTGTGTATATTGACAACCCCCTGAACTCCACAATACTTGTCGTCGCATATAA
>CAYVYM010000022.1:0-46183 GCA_964455705.1 uncultured Rikenella sp. | reverse complement strand
GAGAAATCCTCTCAGGTCGGCTCCTCCAGGTAGATGCATTAAATCTGAGATCCGAAATAATTTCGCTCTGATAAATTTGAGCGGTAGCGTTTTTTCACGAAATTAATTGTCTGGTGCTTCTGGTTTTTTGCCTTCCTGATTCAAGCACTTGGAGACCTGCATCATGCAAAACGGCAACTCACCGGCAATGGCCTCCCTCCTTTTTCAACCACTCCAGTGTGAGCTTCACCCCTTCCCCAAAGGGAGTGGGTATAAAACCCAGGTCAGCCATCGCCTTCCGGCTGCTCAGACTCCAGTGATTGAGGTATTTCCTTACCCACGGTGCAGTAATAAGCGGAGGAATGCCGGTAACCGAAGCCTGCCACTCCATAATCTTTGCTGCGGCAATCATAATCCCGACTGGCAGGTGGATTAGCCATGAGCGCTTCCCGGTCAGCTCTGTCAGCGTCTCAAAGAACTTATCGAAGGTCAGATTGTCTCCTCCTATCGCATACCGTTGCCCCGGGCGACCCCTGAGGGCAGCCAGCATATGTCCGTTGACAACATCATCAACCAGCACATAATTTCCGATACATTTCCCGTCACCTGGAATGATATGCCACTTCCCAAGGTAATAAAGCTTTATCATTTTGGTAACAGAGTTGCTCTCACTCAACACTCCGGGTCCGTAGACGCGTGTAGGATTAACAATTATAGTCTCCAGGCCATCCCTGTTATATGACAAGACCAGCTCTTCAGCCTCAGCCTTGGTCTCCTCATACTCATTAAACCAGGGAACAGACCTCGGAGAATCCTCATCAATGGGTTCAACACCCGGAGACGGGCCAATCACAGCTGCTGACGAGGTAAAGACAAAACGCTTCACTCCCGCCGCGAGGGATGCTTTAAGCATGTTCTCCGTACCGGTGACATTTATCCTGTGCGGCAGGCTCTTATCTCTGGACCATGGCCTGGCATAGGCGGCCATGTGAAAAACAGTATCACACCCCTTTACTCCCCCGGCCAGAGCATCGGTATCGTCCAGATCACCAATGCGAGATGTTACGCCAGGGAGGAGACTGAGGGCAGTGAATTTTTCAGGAGAGCGGACAAGACATCTTACCTTGTGACCTTCAGAAGAGAGTCGCTCAGCGAGCCTTTGTCCGATAAATCCGTTGGCACCGGTGAGAAAACAGTTCATAGAGTAACAGCTACTCTATAAAAGTATAAATATTAAGGGTTACAGCAAAGAGCCGCGCCTATTTATCGGCGTATAGCCCCTCTCTTGACAGAAGATGGTCAAGGTTGGCCAGCCCGTAAACTATAACAGCAGTGACAACAGAGGTATGCTCCTGGTATTCCGCAATGCTTTTGTCATATGTGTCACGCTCAGTATGCCATATCTCGCCGTAATTGAAGTTGTAGCCCTTCACATCGGACTCATCAAACCGGAGTGTCGGAACACCGTTTATTGCGAAGTATGCATGATCTGATCCGCCGGCAGTGGCAGGACGCGGACGGGGCGCATCTGTGCGCTTCTTAAGGGTGAAGGGGAAATCAGGGTTAATGCTGTTGAGTGGCCTGCATATCTTTTCAAAATCACTATACATGGCTTCCGGCACAGTAATTCCCATGATAGGGGTCGGGCCCCCGTCACGATTGAAATAGTTGGAGATCTTCGGCAGTTTATCCTTGTTGCTCTCAACCCAGTGCTTTGACCCGAGCAGACCAAACTCCTCGCCGGCCCAGAGGCATACCAGTATGGTACGCTCAGGTTTGCCCCCGGCAGCAATAATAAGCCTTGCGACCTCCATGGCCGGGGTCACTCCTGACCCGTCGTCAACTCCTCCCGTTGCCACGTCGAAGGCATCAAGATGCCCGCCGAGCATGACGTACTCATTGGGGTACTTACTACCGCGTATAACCCCTATCACGTTATGATACTTCACCGGTCCCGGCTTAAAGTGGTTCCGGATATCAAACTCAAGCTGGAAATATCTGCGCTCTTTTACCATCTTCTCAATGATGGCATACTGTTCTTCATCAAGCTTAATATCACACACCGTGGGAAGGGTCTCAAAGGTCATCTTATCAAGGTTCTTTCTGTCATAAAGAACCCTGATGGGTACCTCTGATGACTGGATCACCCCGAGTATCCCGGCTTCGCGCATCTCCCTGTAGAAAAGAGCCGGCTCCTCCTTCAGCGCTACTGTCTCCTTAGGCGGACTCGTCCGGTTCATCATGTTCTCGCGCATGATCTCGCGGTTGATTTTTGATACTGAGTCATTGTAGACCATTATTTTCGCCCTGACTGAGTCTGCTCCCTGCGACCAGTCGATCGGCCATCCGTTGTTCTTTCCTCCTATGAGAACCCATGCTCCCTTCAGGGCACCTTTCATGCGTTCAAACTCCTCCTTGCTCTTTGGCTCCGGGAGTACGTGTCCGCGCTGAACCCCTTTCGTGCCTGATGTAAATGAGGGTGTGGCAAAATGGAGAATCATACCGTTATCCGACAGCATCCTGCCGAACCACGGACCGCGGTTAAATCCCACCGGCACCGTTCCGGCCTCATCCATGATCACCTCCATACCCCATTTCCTGAATTCAGAAGCACACCACTCTGCGGCATTCTCATAAGCATCTGAGCCTATAAGTCTTCCCCCGAAGCGGTTCGAGATGACATCAAGATGGCGCATGGCCTGGTTGTCGCTGGTTCCGATTTCAATGATCCGGTCAGTGACCTTGTTATGCTGTGCGTCGGAACCGCCGGCAAAGATCAGTATAGCCACCAGGATGAGGAGCAATTTTTTCATCGTTTTTATTTTCAGATTTCGGTCGGAAATTTAGACATAATCGTAAAAAGAAGCCCCTCCCGGGCAAATGTTTAGCATTTATTAACAGTTCGCAACGCTAAAACGATCTTCAGTTGCTTTGTCTTTAAGCTTCTCCGCAATAACCTTATCTTCCCGCCGGCACCTGTTACCCTTCCGTGATTATTAGTAACTTGCCATCATGTACCAGAAAGACTACATCCTTCGCATGATCGAGATGCTTGGCGACCTTCTGGCGGCAATATTCGGCCTAGTAAGAAAAGGCGATTATACCCAGGCATCAGAAAAGCTGGAGCGAATCTATTACGACATTCTGAAGGAGGATGCTGCGTTCTTCCGTTCTATTCCCCGTGACGAGCTTACTTCTCTCCTTCTTGAAAAGCATAACTACACCAACGGTCACCTTGAGATCCTGGCCGAGCTTTTCAACGCGGAAGCCGAGCTTGCAATGGCGCAGGGCAACGGGGCTGGCAGCCTGGAGTACTCAGAAAAATCGCTATTGTTGTTTGAGTTCATTGATACCCGACAGAAAACCCTCTATCCGGAGCGTCTTGACAAAATGTCCGCGATCCGTGAACGGATAAGTTCTCTGAAAAAGAGTTAACCGCAACTTGCCTTTCGACTTTTGACTTTCAACTTTCGACTTTCTAATTTTAACTTGTTTCTTAAAGAAAAACTTGCAGTTTTTCTTTAAGAATCGCCACTCCCCTGCCGGCTCCTTCAGATATGTAATCAATCGTATGATCAGTATATACCGTCACCGGTTTGGGGTCGATTATAAACAGAGGAGTCATCATTGCCACATAGTGAATTAATCCGGCCGCCGGATATACATTCAGTGAAGTCCCTATCACGGCAAAGATATCAGCATAGGATGCTATATCTGCTGCCTTCTCCATTGCCGGCACTGCCTCACCGAACCATACTATGTTCGGCCGAAGGGGTGAACCGTCGGGTGCCTTCTCTCCCGGCAGTATATCGCGGTAGCCGATGTCAATGATGCCTGTGGGGTTGTTACTACTGCGGGCCTGGGTCAGCATCCCGTGCAGGTGTAGCACTTTGGTGCTTCCGGCCCGTTCGTGAAGGTTATCGACATTCTGGGTAATAATATGCACGTCAAAAAACTTCTCCAAAGCTGCCAGCCCTGTGTGCCCTGTATTGGGCTCAGCCTTCCCCAGCTGCCTCCGGCGTTCATTGTAAAACCTCTGGACCAGGTCGGGATTACGATGCCAGGCATCAATCGATGCAACTTCTTCAACGCGGTACTGCTCCCAAAGTCCGCCGCTGTCGCGGAACGTCCTTATGCCGCTTTCGGCGCTCATCCCGGCGCCGGTCAATACCACAAGTTTTTTCACATATTAAAAATAAACAAAAACTAACAGTGGTGTAAAAGAAAAGGCTCTATAGGTTTACCTGAGTTGCGCCGATTACAGGATTTCCTTCTCTATCAGCTGGATAAGTTCCGCTGCATCCTTTTCCTCGTAACCCTGTCTCTGATAGATTATCATCCCATCCTTATCAACCAATACATTCCTTGGAATATATTGTTTGAAAAATTTACCATAGATTTCATGCCCGGGATCTGGTCCAAGCTGAAAAGTAAATCCTTTCTTTGCATTAAACTCCTTGATCTCATCCATAGAATGATCGCGTCCCAGAGCAACAACCATAAAATTCTTTGACCGATACTTTTCCCATATTTCCTTTTCCAGCAGCGGTAATTCTCTCATGCACGGAGAGCACCATGTTGCAAAGAAAACCAGAAGAACAGTCGTGCCCTTTAATTCAGACATCTGATATTCCCTCCCATCGAGGGTTATAAAGGAAAAGTCAGGGACCACCTGCCCGACCTTTGTAACATCAAATGATTTATAGTCAATCGTTTTTGCCTCCTGGGCAAAAGCTTTAACAGACATAATTACAAATAAAAACAGCGTAAGTAGTTTAGTCATCATATTGCAGAAGTTTTCAGGTTATACATTAAACCATAAATTTTATATTTGATATATATAACAATTCCGAACCGAAAAAGGACTATAAAGGCCAGCCACAATTTCAAAACCTTACCCCAGTATATACCTTTCATGTCTTTCAATTTGTGTTCGCTAGAGGTCAATGGATAGAAATAATCAATATCACCTTCAACTGGTGAGTGGGGAAAGGATTACCCTACAGCAAGTTTTCGATACTTACTATAAAAGCATCTGCCTCTTCATTCAGAAGTTTATTCATGATCCAGATGATGCGAAAGACATTGCCCAGGACGTATTCATATGTGTTTGGGAAAAGAAAGTCAGCTTTTCAAACCTTCACTTGTTGAAATGCTATTTATATCAAACCGCCAGGAATAAGGCTCTCAACGCTTTGGAGCATGAAAAAGTGAAAAAAAGATACCTGGAAAACATAATAACAGAACTTAATTCAGAAGATTTTTTTGTAAAGAACTATATAGAGCAGGAAACCCGGCGTATGATTTTGAAGTTGTTGGATATCTTACCGCCACGAGCAAGAGAAATATTATTTCTTCAACTTGAAGGATATAAGAATCAGGAAATAGCAGAAAAATTAAAAATCTCAGTTTACACAGTTAAAAACCATAAAGCTGTTGCATATAAAATTCTGAAGGAAAATCTGAAAACAATCACCTTTTGCTCCTGATCATTCTTACCTGCCAGTACTGAAAAAGTTTAACTTTTTTTTGTTTTTAATAGTTCTTGTTTTACTATAACCTGTTTTAGTGATATGATAAATATGAAAATTGACAATAAAATATTGCAGATTCCGGAAATTATTCTGAAAGAGATAAGCGGAAATGCTTCTCCGGAAGAGATGGAGAATCTTAGAAACTGGCTTTCGCAATCTGCTGACAATGAATTACTTTTTCAGGAAATTCGAAGAAAAGAGAACCTCTTATTAGAAATCGATAAATCAGAGAAGATTGATAGTCAGGCCGGATGGGAGAATATTGTAAAGAAAATTTCAGAAAAGAAGAAAAGTACCGCATCTGTTATTTTTCTTGCCGTAATAAAATACGCAGCAGTCTTGGTCTTGCCATTAGTAATTGCGTACTGGCTTATAAGTGATAGAAAAATAAAGGATGATCCAAAAGTCTCTTTTAATACGTTGGAAGAGCAAATAACTGAATTGAAGGAATCTACACTAATACTGGCTGATGGAAGTGTAATTAATCTACAGACAGCATCAGAAGAATCCATTCTTGAAATTGACGGTACCCATATTGCCAGGCAAGACTCAACTCTCTTTTATAGTATAAACGACCTGAAAAAAGAAGATAAGGCAATCCAGTATAACAGTCTTGTGACTCCCAGAAGTAAAGTATTTAGTCTCATATTGTCTGACGGCACAAAAGTCTGGCTAAACGCTTCTTCTGCCATCAGATATCCTGTACGTTTCACCTCAGCCACCAGACAGGTCTATTTGACTGGCGAAGCATATTTTGAAGTGGCTAAAGAAGCAACCAGGCCATTTATAGTGACAACAGATAAAATGGAAGTGCAAGTACTTGGAACAGCCTTTAATGTTATGTCGTACCCGGGAGACGATAAAGTGGAAACGACATTGGTTACCGGCAAAGTCAAAATCAAAACCCATAAAAGCGACCTCATACTTAATCCCGGAATGCAGGCTCAATTAGATAGGGAGACCGAGTTGCTGGGTCAACTAAGTGTTGATACAGAATACTATACGTCATGGCGGGTGGGGAAGTATATCTTTAAGTTCGAGAGCCTCGAGGATGTTATGGCCAAACTTGGCAGGTGGTATAATGTTGAGATTTCATTTCATAATAGCGAAAAGAAGAAATTACACTTCTCCGGGACTTTATATAAGTACAATGATGTGAAGGAAACCCTCCATATTATTGAATTGGCAACCGATGTAAAGTTTGAATGTACAGGAAACTCTGTTATTGTTCTTTGATAATAAGAAAAGGAGGATGCGGCAACATCCTCCCAAAGTTTAATTAACTCCATTACCTAATTGTAAGTAATCCATTAATCTAAACATGTTAAAGGTATGAAAAAAAACTATCCTAACCCGGTTCCTCCAAGGAGGGGTCTAAGTTTGCTTACCAAAATGAAACTGATTCTAGCTTTTCTCACGGTAATTCCGTTTACTCTGGCAGCCAATTCTCAGGGAAGTTTAAATATTAATGTGAAAGACGCTAGTCTGGAAGCCATTCTTCAGGAAATAAAGGAACAAAGCGAATTTGAGTTTTTCTTTGCTCATGAAGAAATAACCTCGGCCGAAAAAATCTCACTTAATGTCGAGAATGCATCCATTGACGAAGTACTTCGGAGGTGCCTTGAAAACACAAATCTTGATTATGTGCTTATTGACAATGTTATTGTTATTAAGTATGTAGGCGAAACGGCAATAGCAGAGCCCGATTATCAGACACAAAAGATCAGGATAACCGGAACTGTCACCGGGCAGGAAGACGGACTCCCGATGCCCTGGGTAACTGTTATAATCAAAGGCACCACTACAGGGGTTACTACAGATAACAATGGCATATTTGTTATTGATGTGCCTGACGAAAATTCCGTGCTTGTTTTTTCATCAATCGGTTTCTTAACACAGGAAATTACTGTCGGTTCGAAAACAACTATTGACGTTGTATTAAGTTCATCAGTTACTAACCTGGGCGAAATCATTATTACTGCAATAGGTACATCTGTGAGAGCTGATGAAACCGGATCAACCAGCTCTGTCGTTAAATCAGATATGATTGCCAAATCAGGAGAAGCGGGAGTTATCAATTCAATTGCAGGTAAAGCCTCCGGTGTGAAGATAACCAAGTCATCCGGTGACCCGGGTTCAGGATCTGCAATACAAATCAGAGGCTCAAATACCATAGAAGGGGCAAGCCAGCCTTTGATCATTCTTGACGGTATCCCTATAAGTAATGATAATATTGGTGATGTCACAATCAGCCAGCAATCACGTCTTGATGATATCAGCGCCAAAGACATTGAATCTGTTCAGATTCTAAAAGGAGCTTCAGCGGCTGCCCTTTGGGGATCAAGAGCTGCTAACGGAGTTATTGTCATTACTACGAAGATGGGTAAGATTAATCAAAAACCCCGCGTACAATATTCCTATACTCAATCATTTGATATGGTATCGGTTAGAGAACCCATACAGGATAAATATGGTCAGGGAAGAAATGGAGTGTGGAGCCGCACATTAGGAGAATCATGGGGTGATAAAATTGCTGACCGCTCCGGGGCTCCTGATGTTGTAAATGAGTCCGGTGCATATTTTATTTCAAACACAACAGGTAATAAGTACTATCAAATAACTCAAAAAAACTCCCGGGAAACCTTTCTTGAAAGTAACTGGGATCAGGTTTTTCAGACAGGGGTTTACGGACAGCATAATATATCAATAGATGGGGGAGGTGAAAAGACATCATACTTCTTTAGTTTTGAGAACCTTGATCAGGATGGTATTATTAAAAACTATGATTATCACCGTAAAAACCTGAGATTAAACACAAAGACACAAGTTTATAAATGGTTAAGCTGGAATAACAAAATCTCTTACTCAAATGTAAAATCAAACAGAATCATTCAGGCTGGTAACACCACCAACGGAATTATGCTTGGTCTTTTGCGTAATGCACCTGATTTTGATATTGCTGACTATATAGGAACATATGTTGCAGCAAATGGAATCGTATCTGCTAACAGACAAAGATTCTACAGAAGCCAGTTAGGGGAGTCATCAAACCCTCTTTACAGTAATCCCTTATGGACTATCTATGAGCAGAAAGCCCCCTCCGAAGTCAATCGTTTTATTGTTAACCCGGAGTTGACCATCAATGCGACTGAATGGTTAAGATTAATTGTGAGAGGCGGACTTGATTTTTATAAAGATATCAGGGATGAATTTTTTCCGATAGGTTCATCGGGTTCGGCAAGAAGCAACGGGTTGTGGACTAAAACCGATATAACAAGCATGGAAACTAACTTTGACGGTCTGGCAATATTCACCCGTGATCTCAACGAAAATTTTATGCTTTCTGCAACACTGGGGGTTAACTACAACGACCGGGGAAGATTCGTTAATACAAATACACTTGCTCCTTTTGCTGTTGATTCAAGGCTGATGACTGCCGATCTTAATCCTGACAAAAATGCAACACTTTGGAATACCACCGAAACACACATCCGCTCAAACCGTGGATACGGCGTCCTGAGTTTTAGCTTATATGAACAGTTCTTTCTAACATTGTCAGGCTCAGCTGAAGCCGCTTCCACAATTAAGGGAACCTTCTTTTATCCTTCGGTAGATATGGCATGGCAGTTTACTGACCTTATCAACCTTCCGGTATTGAGTTTCGGCAAGTTAAGATTTGCATGGGGAAAAGTAGGAATCCAGCCAGCTCCTTATAAGTTCAGTACACTGGCAACCACAGGCTACGGCTCATTCGGAGGAAGCTTCCTTGTAGATAGCGAAAAAGGTAACAGTAACCTGAAACCGGAAATTAAATCCGAATGGGAAGCAGGAACAAATATGCGGTTTGTTAAAGACAGAATAGAATTGGGAATAACATATTACCAGAACCAGACCAAGGATATTCTTTTTGCAGTAAAAACCAACCCCAGTTCAGGTTATACCTTTAATTATAAAAATGCAGCTGTTATTGAGAACAAAGGGTTTGAAATTGATCTGTCCGGTAAAGTTATTGACAAGAAAGATCTGCAGTTATCAATATCAACCAATTTTAATAATAACAAAAACCTGGTTGTCGATATAGCTGGCGCTGAGACTGTAGATATTGGAGGCACATCAAAAGCTGTTCAAGGATATCCGATGAGTTCCTTTTATCTGCCGGGTTCCCTCCGCGACGAAAACAATAATTTTATACTTGATGCCAACGGATTTCCTCAATTGGGAAATTACAGAGTGCTTGGAGATCCTAATCCTGACTGGAGGGGCGGACTTGGTTTCGAAGTGAATTATAAAAACTTTGACCTCAGTCTGTTATTTGAACACTCTCAGGGCGGTGAGTATATCGACAGAACAAGGGTTGTGCTTTATGGATTTGGATTACATACAGATGTGGCAAATGAAGTTACCCTGACTGAAGATTTGAAAAATATCAGCGGACAAGTTTTCCCGGCAGGCACAACAGTACGTGGAAACATAGGAAACTTCGGAGCAGGTAATGTGCTTCTTGATGAAGCTTACTACCGCGGCATAGGAGGAGGTTTGGGCTTCCCCAAACTCAATGACCTTTTTATTGAAGATGCCACCTGGACAAAACTACGTAATGTGACTCTTGGCTATACTGCATCTAAGATCAGGATTACATCAAGAATAGCTATAAATTCTTTAAGATTATCTGTTACAGGCCGTGACCTTTTTCTCTGGACAAAACTTGTCGGCGTCGATCCTGAAACAAACAATTACGGTGTAAGTAATGCCTCGGGAATGAACTATTTTAACAATCCGGGAACGCGTTCTGTATTGTTTAATCTTGAAATTAACTTCTAAAAGTGTTTACCATGAAAACGAAATATATAAAATACCTGTGTATTGTAATTGCTTCTTTGACAATTGTCAGTTGTCAGAAATTAGTTGAAGGAATAAATGACAATCCCAATCAATTGACATTGGATGCTGTTGATCCCGGGCTGTTTCTTAATGGGGCAGAACTGTCAAATATAACTATTCAGTTATATGAATTAAGTCGCATGGCCGGTTTCTATTCCGGACAGCTAATTGGGATTGAACAGGTTGAAAAAAACAGATATGAATACTCCATTACAACCGGCACATTTGACTGGATTGGATATCAGGGTGTTATTGCCCCAATCCGGGAAATACAAAAGAGAACAACTGATAATCCGCTTTATCAGGGAATAACAAGAGTGCTCGAAGCCAACCTCATAGGAACGTATGCTTCTCTTTTTGGAGACATTCCATACTCTGAGGCTGTTAGTGATTATGAAAACCCCAGGTTTGATGATCAGCTTGAGGTTTTTGAAAATCTTCAGTCTTTGTTGACCGATGCAATTGACTATCTCAATAGTGCGGCAGGATATGTTGTGGTTCAGGATTATATCTTTAATGGAAACCGTATAAAATGGCTTGAAACAGCGTGGACTCTTAAAGCACGTTTCTATTTGTATACTAAGAATTATGACCTGGCTTATACTGCAGCTCAAAACGGAATATCATCCAGAGCGAACAGCATGCTGTTTAAACCTCTGGATGTTGAGGGAGATAACAGTACCAAAAACAAGTATTTCCTCGCTCTGTCAAATGCTCTTACCATAGGGACCGGAGACAGCTATCTCATCCGGTTACTTGATGCTTCAAGCGGAATTTCACGTAATAACGAAAAAACAAACGAAGCAGCCCGCCTGGCATATTATATCATCCATCACGAAAGTCCTGCAAGTAATACGGGCATCGCGGCACCACTCGAACCTGAGCCCATTGTTACATTCCAGGAAAATTTACTGACTCTTGCCGAAGCCGGTGCAAGAACCCAGGGTTTCAATACAGGATTGCAATACCTGAATGAACTCAGGGCAGAGCTCAATACGGGTAATTATTTTAATTCAAGCGCTGACGGTTTTACACGGCAATATGACCCGTATGAAGAAACAGATTTTAACCCGGGGGGTATCGAAAACCCGGATGGTATAGTACCTCTTAGAGCTTTGCTGCGAGAGATCATTGAAGAGAGATACATCTCAGGGTTTACCTCATTTATGCCTTTTGATGATACAAGAAGACTTATGAGAACAGACTCTGACATCGCTGTTCCCTTCCCGTTAAATACACCCACGGCTACAAAGAATGTCGAACGTTTCCTTTATCCGTCAGACGAATTAGAGTCCAATGACAACGCTCCGCAAGATCCGGGGATGCATGCCGTTACAAAGGTTAATATGTTATAGCAAGGATCCTTTTCTTTAGAAACCCATAATGCTATGAAAAAAATTATCTCATTTTTCGTAATCGGATTTATAATGGTCCTTTCAGATCATGCCTTTGCCTGCACTACATTCATTGTTTCAGGCAAAAATACTGATGACGGCAAACCCCTGCTCTTTAAGAATAGAGATACAGGTGAAATGAATAACGCACTTGTCCTTTTTGAAGATGGCAAATATAAATATCTGGCCTTGGTAAACGGAAAAGAAACCAGCTGGAACAAATCTGCTTGGGGCGGATATAATGAAAAAGGATTTGCTATAATCAATTCTGCTGCCTACAACAATAATACAAATGATACCGTAACCCTAAAGGGTCGCGACGGGCTTCTGATGAAACTGGCACTTATGTACTGCAGCTCTCTTGCAGATTTTGAACATTTACTCGATACTCTCCCAAAACCTTTGGGTGTTAATTCCAATTATGGTGTTATTGATGCTTCCGGAGGAGCTGCTTTTTACGAAACAGGAAATTTCAAATATGTTAAGGTCGATGCTAATGATCCTGCAGTAGCACCCCGCGGAATTATTATCAGGACAAATCATTCTATGAGTGGTGATCTGAGCAAGGGATTCGGATATAACCGGTATGATAATGCAACCCTTCTAATGAATAGTGCATGGCAGGAAAACAATCTAACACCTCAGCATCTGTTACAAACAATCCCCAGAAGCCTGTACCACCCGAGAACAAAAACAGACCTCTCGGCAAGCATCCCGGGAAGCAGAGAGGTTCCCGAATACAGATTATTTTTAGACTATATCCCCAGAATCACAACCAGCTCATCGTTTATGATTGTGGGAGCAAAGGATGCAGAACATGCCGACGATGCCATGATGTGGACAATCCTTGGCTTTCCGCTTACTACCGTAGCTATCCCGGTATGGTTATCGTCAGGTGAACTCCCAAAAGCTGCCGCTATGAACTTCCATGATTTCAAAGCGCCAATATGCACAGTTGCACTGAAGTTCAAGGAAGACTGTTTCCCTATCACAATAGATCATGGAGATAACTATCTCAATCTGTCTGCAGTGTTGAATCAGGAAGGGACAGGTTATCTTCAGTTACTCCGTCCTTTTGAAAAAGAGATCTTTAAGAAAGCAAATCTTCTAATCGCGAATCTTGATAATGGAAAAAGCGGGAAGAAAGATATTCAAAAGTTTTATAACTGGCTTGATGATTATCTTCAGAAATCCCTGAAAGAGTTATTTGACGTCGAACTCTTTGCCAGCTATCAGACAACATCATTTATATCAGGCCCCATACATTAATTCCCGGGACAGCTCAGGATTTATCTGGATAGTAACCATTTTCTCCGCTCAGGCAAAAGAGAATATAGATTATTAAACAGATTTCTCCAACTAACTGTTTCTGGTTATCTTCTTCTGCTTTCTACTTCATTATTACCCTTAGTAATGAAACCAAGGATCTGTGCAGATGGCCCGGACCTGTCTTCTATTTCACCTTACTCTTGACCCTATTAATATTTTTTCATAATTTGCAAGGATTCTTGCAGATATGAGGTTATACCTGGTCATATTGATGATTGCCGGTTTTGGTCTTTGCCCACAGGCAGATCCGTATCAGACTGAGCGTAACCGTATGGTTAACAGCCAGATCGTTGACCGGGGAATTGGTGACGCCGCAACATTGCGTGCGATGAGAAAAGTTCCCCGTCATCTGTTTGTGCCTCCTTCATTGGCACGCGAGGCCTACAGCGACAGACCACTGCCAATCGGATATAACCAGACCATCTCTCAGCCCTTGATTGTAGCACACATGACAGAGCTCGCCAGACCCGCGAAGGGCAAAAGGGCGCTGGAGATAGGCACCGGCTCAGGTTATCAGGCTGCGGTGCTTGCGGAGATAGTCGATACTGTCTATACAATAGAAATAGTACCCGAACTTGCGAAGGAGTCTGCGGCACGACTCAAGACCCTGGGATATGGAAACATTGTTGTAAGGTACGGCGACGGGTACAAGGGGTGGCCCGAGCATGCACCTTTTGATATCATCGTGGTCACTGCAGCCGCTGATCATATCCCGCAGCCCTTGAAAGATCAGCTCGCCGATGGAGGGAGGCTCATCATGCCGGTGGGAGACCCGGCAACAGTGCAACAATTGATAGTTCTTACAAAGCGCAAGGGCAAGATCACCGAACAGCGGCTGGAACCAGTGCGGTTCGTGCCACTGAAAAGGCTCAAATAGAGGTCAGGATGCGCTCTGTCATTTATCCTGTCAATATCGTAGTCTTCTCATTGAAAATTCCTATTTTTAGAGGAGGGTAGATCTCTCAAGAAAATAAAAAATGGGTTATCTTACTGTCTGTGCATCAATAATCGTTTCACTGACAATCCAGTTAAAAGCTGTTACTGTATCCCCGGATCAGAGCGTTGACACTGCATCTGTCAACAGGCAGACACAAGAGGCGTATATGGTGGCCAGGAATAATCCCGATCTTGCCATCAGTGTTGCTCGCAAGGCATTATCTGCATCACGTGAGACTGACTACAATAAGGGTATTGCAGATGCCAGCCTGGCACTGGGCATGGCCTATTTTACCATGTATAATCCCGACGACAGTGCCACCTATTATAATTTCCAGGCTCTTGATATTTATAATAAATCAGGTGATATCACCGGCAAAGCCCGTGCTTATTACTGCCTTTCCTATGTATACAGCCTGAAAGGCATGCATGAGGAATCGGAAAAGTACGGCAGTCTCAGTCTTGACAGTTATGAAAAAACAGGTGATAAACGCGGGATGGTGAACGCACTCAGTGCCATGATATATCTGGCACAAAAAAAGAGTGATTTTGATGCTGCCCTCGAATTGACAGACAGGGCAATTAATACAGCCCGGTCAATAAATGATACTGCTTCTCTTGCTGACGCACTTAATACACTGGGAAATATAAATACAAATAAGTTATTGTTCGACAGGGCAATTCAGAACTATTTCGAAGCCCTGAAACTCTGGGAGCAAAAAAATAATTCCGCCGGACTCGCTATTGCTTACGGCTCTATAGCCCTTATGTATTTTTATCAGAAAGATTATGATAAAGCATTAGAGTATAATTTCAGGAAAGTACCAATATCAGAACAGAAAGGCGATCTATGGGAGCTGAGCAAATGTCTGATTAATATTTCACAGATATATGCTGCACGAAACCAGTATGATAGTTCAATCTATTACCTGAGAAAAAGTCTGCACCTGAATGAAAAAATGAACTACTCGTCGGGAATTGCATCCGCATGCTCAAATATTGCATCAACCCATTTATTAAACGGTGAACTTGACTCGGCTTACTATTATATTTCAAAATCCGTGAAAATAGCCAGGAGATTAAATGATTCAGAGCTGCCATCATATCTTACGACTCTGGGGCACATTCAGAGAGGAAAGAAAAATTATGACGAAGCCCTGCAAAATGCACAGAATGCATATAAAATGGCTGTAGAACAGAATGTTCCCATTGTGATTTCTGATGCAGCCGAACTGCTCAGTGATATCTACAGTGAAACGGGCAGGAAAGACCTTGCTTTTGACTACATGAAGGAGTTTTATATAACCAATGAAAGGATAAACCAGGCGGAGGCAAAAATGCAGCTGACAGAGCTCCTCTCCCGTTATGAAACAGAGAAGAAAGAACAGCAGATAAAAATACTTGAGCAGTCCAATCTATTGAATGAGAACAGGATTCAACGCCAGCTTCTGATCATCGGGATAATGATTCTGATTGGCTTAATAATTATATCCTCGGGCTGGCTGTGGATTAGAAATAAAAATCGGGAATTACGACATATAAATGAGCAGCTGCAGTTTTTCATAATAAGACAGGAGCAACATGATAAAAAGGCAGAAAGTGACGAACCGCATCCTGTACCCAATGTAATCTATAAAAAATGGGGACTGACGGAGAGGGAAAGTGAAATTCTGTATTATCTCGGAAATGGATGTTCAAATTCCATCATTGGAGAAAAACTATTTATATCAGAAAATACTGTCAAATTTCATATCAAGAATATCTATCTCAAGCTTGATGTAAAGAACAGGATTGAGGCTCTTCTCAGATGCAGAAATGATGAACCAATGATTTCATGAAATTTGATCCTGTCCCTTTTAATTTAATTACAGAGAATCGCATTTTTTTTGTTTTAGTCAAAACTACCCGATAGGGTAGGACGTCGTCTCTGCTCCTTTCCGAAATTTATTGGCGAAAAAAGCATTCCTGATGAAGAACTTACCCGCCTTAACAGCCCAGACTCATCTCCTGCGAGAAAAAGGAAGAAGAACCTTTCCTCAGCAACCGGGAGAACAGTCAAACCACTACCTACGGATCAGTCGTGGTTACCATAACCATCAGGGCTGATCTGAATACATGATAAGCGGTGACAAACTGGTTCTCTCATTTGGCGGTGTGGGGCTCACAACTTTTACCAGAATTTAATACCATGAAGAATGTAAAAACATCATCAGCCGCAATTATCCTGTTAATATGTGTAATGATCTGCGCCGGTTCATGTAAGAAGGAGCCCGTGCCACCATTGCTGATCACCTCAGGTGTTGAGGAAATAACATATCTGAGTGCAACCACCGGAGGTATTATTTCAGACGACGGCAGGTCTGAAATCACTTCCAGGGGAGTGTGCTGGAGCACTGCACAAAGCCCTGCCATAACTGATAATAAGACAGAAGATGGCTCAGGAAGCGGTGCTTTCACGAGTGTGATCTCAGGGTTATCCCCGGAGACAGTATACTATGTACGCTCCTATGCTGTCAATAGCGCCGGGCTTTCATACGGGAATGAGGTGACATTCACTTCAGGCCTCCTGACCGATGTTGACGGAAACACATACAATACAGTTACTATAGGCACTCAGGTATGGATGGCGGAAAATCTGAAAGTCACCAAATATAGTGATGGAGCTGATATACCATATGTGACAGACAATGATACCTGGCATCAAACCAATGATCCCGGATACGGGTGGTATAATAACGATAAAGCCACCTATGGAGGAGTATATGGTGCATTTTATAACTGGCACACAGTTAACACCGGAAAACTTTGCCCCATTGGCTGGCATGTACCCAACGATGCGGAATGGACAAGCCTGACTGATTTCCTGGGAGGTGAAGAGATAGCCGGTGGCAAACTTAAGGAAGCAGGTACTGAACACTGGGGTGTTCCCAACACTGATGCCACTAATGAATCCGGCTTTACAGCGCTGCCAGGCGGGTACCGTAGTAACGGCGGACAATATTACAGCATTGAATGGTCAGGTCGATGGTGGACTTCCAGTATGATTGATAATATCTATGTCTGGACCCGACACATGCAATCAAATCTCGCCAATGTAAACAGGTATGATATGAATAGAAACTATGGCTTTTCAGTGAGGTGTGTAATGGACTAGCATAAAAGCTGGAATAGCCGATCTGACCGCAGAACAATTGACCCCTATACTTACTTATCATGTGGTCAGCGGCAATGTGCTCTCAACACAGCTCTCAGCAGGCACTGTTCAGACTCTCAACGGCCCGATTACAGTATCACTCAGCCCGACACCTGCAATCAACACTAATTCAAAGATTGTTGCTACTAATGTCCAGGGTTCAAACGGTGTAATCCATGTGATTGACAACGTACTCCTGCCGTAAGGCATCAACATATGATCCGATCAGAAAGAGCGACGAGCAGATTGTGCGTCGCTTATTTTTTGTTCAATAAATGATTCTCAAATCAATACAAAAGACTATTTTTAACCTCCGAACATTACATTCAATGGACCGCTACACTATAGCCGAACTTGAAAAGCTGACCGGCATCAGGACTGGTACCATCAGGATCTGGGAACGGAGATACCGTATAATCAAGCCGCACCGCACCGACACCAACCGGAGGTGGTACGATGATGATGACCTTAAGCGCATTTTAAATATCTCTATCCTGTATCGCCACGGCCTCAAAATTTCAAAAATTGCAAAACTAACCGGCCCTCAGATTGCTGAACAGGTCGCCATCCTTTCAAAAGATACAACTGACTCTGACACTCAGATCGATTCCCTGATTGTTGCAATGTCCGAATTCAACGAAAACGCAATAAACGACATACTCCTGAGGTCTATAATAACCAGGGGATTTGAAGAGACTTTTGAAAAAATCGCCTTCCCATTTCTACGAAGGGTCGGAATTATGTGGCACACCGGCTCCGTCGACGTCGGGGCCGAGCACTTTGTCTCCAACATCTTCAGGAAAAGGCTTATTGCTGCCATTGATTCCATCCCACGTTCTGACAACCAGGAAAGAAAAAGAGTTATTTTATATCTTCCTGAAAATGAGCTCCATGAGCTTGGGCTGCTCTTTTTTGCCTTTGCCGTCGTTAAAGAAGGCCATGAGGCAGTCTACCTCGGGCAATCGACCCCTTTCAATGCCCTGGCTGATGTCGCAGAGCGCTGGCACGCTGATATCCTTATCACAGGAACGCTGACCGGGCTGCCTCTCGGTAAGCCGGAGGATTATCTCGCCAGGCTGAGCAGCGCCTTCAGAGACAGGAAGGTCCTGGTGTCGGGTGCACTTGCGCAGGTAGCCGAAAAAAATGGGTACGGCAATGTCTATGCTGTCACTTGCCTGAATGAACTGAAAAAACACCTGAAAATAACACCATGAAGAAAGCCGTTCTGATTTTTGTAGCTGCCCTGTTAATTATGATAGCTGCCGGCTGTGGCAGGGCTGAGAACCATGATCTCACAAAATGGCCTGAGGGATCATCACCCACGGAGATTGGCCTGCACCTCGCTGAGCGATACCTTGCCACACCTCATACAATGTACGGTAACATCACCTCCATCGAACTTCCGAATCATGTCACTTATCCTGATGCCTGCACCTGGCTTGGGAGTCTCTGGTTTGCTCAGGCGGCAGGCAATGCCGGCCTTACAGGCAGGCTGGAAGCTCGGTTCACCCCGCTGTTTGAAGCAGAGAAACATCTCCTGCCCGTTCCAAACCATGTTGACAATAATGTTTTCGGATCAGTTCCACTGGAACTGTACCTGCAGACCGGCAGTAAGGAATATCTTGACCTGGGCCTCTTTTACGCTGACACCCAGTGGACACTGCCTGACAGCGCCAATGCTGAACAACAGGCCTATGCAGGAAGGGGGTTCACATGGCAGACCCGCATATGGATTGACGATATGTTCATGATAACTGCCGTTCAGGCACAGGCATACCGTGCCACCGGCGACACAAAATACATTGACAGGGCTGTCCGGGAGATGGTCCTCTATCTTGACACCATCCAGCTTGATAACGGACTCTTCTACCACTCTCCTGAAGCCCATTTCTCATGGGGCCGCGGCAACGGATGGATGGCAGCCGGTATGGCAGAAATACTTCGCGCAATGCCCGCCGATCACCCACAAAGGCCCCGTATAATGGCAGGTTATGAGAAGATGATGTCCGCTCTGCTTCAGCACCAGGCTGATGACGGCATGTGGAGACAGGTGATAGATGACCCTGAGTTCTGGAAGGAGACCTCCTCCACCGCCATGTTCACCTACGCCATGATTACCGGTGTTAGAAACGGATGGCTCGATGAAGAAACTTACGGTGCGGCAGCCAGGAAAGCATGGCTTACACTTGTGACCTACATCAATGACGATGGCAATCTCACGGAGGTATGCGAGGGCACAGGCACAAGCAGCGACCGCAACCACTATGTCAACCGCCGCCGCATAACAGGTGACCTGCACGGACAGGCCCCTGTGCTCTGGTGCACCGCCGCCCTGCTAAGGTAATTCTTATCTCTATTACTTCAAATCCGGGATATTTGTAACATATTCCAACTTCCCACGTATCAGTGGTTATAACGACAATCCGTGTCAATAACATATTGACAAATGAAGAGTTGAGCTTTTCTCAACTCTTTTTTTTTATATGTCTGCTAAAACACAATCTAAATTATGAGATCGTTCAATAAACTATTATTTGAGGCAGGAATATCTGTTCTATTTGTCTGTTCGCTTTCTGCAACAACAGCAAATGGGCAATCGCCAAAAATCTACATCATTGACAAATTGGTCGCCAATTCCATTGAGAACATTGATGGTGCGACTTCATCCGATAAAATCTTCTACCTGCCTGATGCGGGTAATCCGCTTTCCCTTATTGTAAACGAATTGAAAACCGATTCCTACTCTGAGGTTCATCTCTTATTACTGACCAAACCAGGTTCATTGATCTTTGACGAACTAACCATCCTGGCAGATAATATTGATGATTATGCTTCTATGTTAGTTGAATGGAAGGATTATTTATCTCCGGGCGCCAAAATTATTATCCACTCAGACACACTTACATCCATACCGGATGGCCTGTTACTGATTGAGCGAATTTCAGAACTGACAGGAGCATTGGTAACGGTTCAGAATTAACAGTTGAAAATTAGAAAAATGAAACTCAAATATTGCACAATTTTTCTGTTGGGCCTTACTGTACTGACAGCAAAAGCACAGGTGACCGAGACTACATATCCGGGAACTGTTGTTTATGAAGGTTATTATGATGACGCTTCATGGGGACCTTTAAACATAGGTTTTGACTTTGTCTTTTTTGGAAATACATATAACCAGTTTTATGTTACTTCTAACGGTCTGGTAATGTTTGGCTCCGGCTCCGGTGACTACACTGAGGACCCAATACCCAATACAGGTTCGCCAAACAACTTTATTGCCGCTTTCTGGGACGATCTGGTTATTCATTCATCCGGAAGAATTCTGTACACCACAATCGGAGCTTCGCCAAATAGAAAGTGCATAATTCAATGGACAAACATGGGTTTCTGGTCAAGCACAGTACTTATGGGTACCTTTTCAGCTTTACTACATGAAGGGAGCAATAATATCCAGGTCCAATTCCGTAGCATCATTGACAATACCTCTGACAGGGCTCATGGCGGAGATGCCGCGATAGGCCTTGAAAATTCCGATGGTACTGTTGGTATTCAATATGCTTATCATAACTCCGGCGCTGTTGAATCTGAACAGGCAATATTGTTCACACCATCCGGATCAACATACACCACAAATGCGTCAGCCACGTATGATGGTGTTTATCTTACTAAGAATATGACACTGCCGGAACCGGGCATACCTACACTGGTCAGCCCTGCATATGGTGCAGTTGTGGGGACATCCCAGACATTCGAGTGGACAACTGCCACCAATGCCAGTTCTTATACCTTGAAAATCTCGTCTAACTCAGATATAAGCGGTTCAACGGACTATGAAGCCGGAACTTCTACTTCATACGACATAACCGGTCTTTCCACTGATGCCACATATTACTGGGCCGTTTTTGCCTCAAACTCAACCGGCACCACGTGGTCAGAAATATATCGGTTCTCCACCAGCGAAAATCCTCCCCTTTCAGCAGTACCACAGACTATTTATATGGAGCTGAATGCAGTGAGGATAGTGAAGCTTCAATATAACGGAGGTGATGCAAGCGCTAAAAACGCTGTTATAACGTCACTGCCGGCGGAAGGCTCATTGTATCAGTATGACGGCGGATCACCAGGTGAGCAGATCATAACATCTCCTGCAACGGTAACCGATCCGGAACTGAATGTCATATATGCTGCCAATGGCGGAACAGGTAATGGTGCCGGAAATTTTAACTTTATAATACATGATAACTCAGGAGACTCACCGGCAGCAACCATTACTGTTAATGTC
Source organism: uncultured Rikenella sp. (assembly GCA_964455705.1). Classification (GTDB taxonomy): domain Bacteria; phylum Bacteroidota; class Bacteroidia; order Bacteroidales; family VadinHA17; genus SR-FBR-E99. The sequence goes on along the minus strand of CAYVYM010000022.1, from coordinate 24,655 downwards.
AACCCTCCGGGTATCCCAAACTTCCTTCTTGCAGCCAGGTCAGGCGATATTGAAATCCAGTTTGACAAGCCTATGGCCAATCCATCAGGGAAAGAGGGTCAGTTCACCGTTAAGGTTAACGGAGTGGAAGTGACAATAGCTTCTGTCAACTTAAAGGAAGGTGACCCTTATACTATCGTGATAAATCTTGCTACACCACTCACAGGCAGTGAGCCGGTACTGATTTCATATACTCAGGGCGATGTGACATCAGAAGCTGGAGGTGTTCTCCCCTCATTTGTAGATCAACCCATAAATTTTCTTATACAGACAATTTCATTTGCCGAGCTCCCCGTAATGACATATGGTGACGCTCCAATCACTCTGTCAGCTACAGCTTCAAGTGGATCACCGGTTTCTTTCACGAGTTCAAATACATCAGTAGCGACAATCAGCGGCACAACTCTGACAGTCAATTCTCCGGGTACATCAGAGATAACTGCTTTTCAGGGAGGGAACGGGACTTACGCGCCGGCACATTTTATCAGGCCCCTGATAGTCATAAAAGCAGACCAGACCATTACTTTCCCTGGTATAGCTGACAAGACATACGGTGATGCAGATTTCAATCCCGCAACAACATCTTCAGGGCTTCAGGTAACCTACAGCAGCAGCGACACCGATGTTGCCACATTCGTAGCAGGTGCGATACACATCACTGGAACAGGTACTGCAGTAATCACAGCAACACAGGCAGGTAATGCATTTTATAACGCAGCAGAGGATGTCACTTCTAATCTTACAGTGCATAAATCAGATCAGTCAATAACCTTTAATGCATTAACTGCAAAAATAGTTGGCGACCCGGATTTCAGTCCCGGAGCGACCGCCTCGTCCGGATTGACAGTTACCTACACGAGCAGTAATGCTGCTGTAGCTACTATCGTTGATAACCAGATCCATATTGTTGCAGCAGGCTCCTCTGTTATTACAGCTTCACAGGCGGGCAGTGTTAATTATAATGCCGCTCCTGATGCCCAGCAGACCCTGACAGTCATAAAGAGCAGCCAATCAGTCACTTTCCCTGCCCTGACTCCTGTAACCTTTGGTGATGATGATTTGAATGCCGGCGCTACAGCCAGTTCAGGGCTTGCGGTGACATATTCTTCCGGAAACACTCTTGTGGCAACAATAGTTGGCGGACTTATCCATATTGTCGGAGCCGGTTCAGCGGTAATAACCGCATCACAGGCGGGCAATGCCAATTATAATGCTGCTCCTGATGTTCAGCAAACGCTGACTGTGAACAAGGCTACTCAGACTATTTCATTTGGAGCCCTTCCCTCATATACATTTGGGGACCCTGACTTTGAACTGTCAGCGACAGCATCTTCCGGACTCCCTGTTAGTTTTGCCAGCGGTAATGATGAAGTTACCACCATATCCGGGGCTACTGTTCATATCACGGGAGGAGGGTCGGTAGTCATTACCGCATCACAGGCGGGTGATGTCAATCACCTTGCGGCTCCTGTTATACAACAGACTCTTGTTATCAAAAAGGCAACACAGACAATCATCTTCCCTGCACTTTCATCTGCAGTATATGGTGATACGGAGATCAGCCCGGGAGCTACCTCCTCCTCGGGGTTTGCTGTGATATATACAAGCAGTATTACCTCGGTGGCCTCTGTCTCTGGTGGCCTCATACATATCACCGGATCAGGGACCACCGCTATCACGGCATCTCAGGCTGGAAATGATGATTATGAGGCCGCTGATGATGTGACACAAAACCTGGTTGTTGAAAAAGCAAACCAGACAATCACTTTCCCTGCTCTTGCAGATGCCACATACGGCGAGCCGGATATGACCCCTGCAGCAGCTGCATCCTCAGGCCTGGCTGTTCTCTATTCAAGCAGCAACCCTTCTGTCGCCTCCGTTTCAGGAGGTGTAATAATTATAAACTCTGCAGGGTCAGTGACTATTACTGCCAGTCAGGCAGGAAATACAAATTATAATACCGCCCCTGATGTACAGCAACCACTGACAATTAATAAAGCGGGACAGACTATTACTTTCAATGAACTGACCAGCGTGGTTTTTGGCGATCCCGATTTCGAACTGACAGCTTCCCTATCATCGGGCCTTCCGGCAAGTTACACAAGCAGTGATGCTGGTATTGTGACCATAGATGGAAATACCGTACATATTACCGGAACAGGATCTGTGACCGTCACCGCCTCACATGCCGGGGATGAAAACTATCTGCCTGCAACTGAGGTCCAGCAGACACTTGTTATCGAAAAAGCCGGGCAGACAATTGCTTTTAGTCCATTCATATCTTATACTTATGGCGATCCGGATATCGATCCGGAAGCTACAGCCTCTTCAGGCCTGAATGTGAATTACACAAGCAGCAACACTGATGTGGCCATTGTAGCAGGAGGTCTTATAAAGATAACCGGTGCGGGCACCGCAGATATAACAGCATCCCAGGCAGGTGATGAAAATTATAATGCCGCCCCTGATGTAATACAATCACTGACAGCACAGAAGGCGAACCAGGCAATCACATTTCCCACCATTGATCCTTTAACATATGGTGCATCTCAATTCACGCCCCAGGCTGTTGCTTCATCAGGCCTGACCGTTTCATACAGCAGCGATAATATCGCGGTAGCAGAGATTATTAATGGTTCTGTCACCATACGGGGAGCAGGTGCCGCTGTTATAACGGCCAGCCAGCCAGGTGACTACAATTATAATCCCGCCGGAGAGGTTCAGACAACTCTGACTGTTGAGAAAGCACAGCTGACAATTACTGCTGACGATCAAACAACATCCTACCTGAGTGCATACCCGGCTCTGACGTTCACCTGTGTCGGCTTCGTCTATGGAGAAGATATTTCGGTGCTAGATGTAACACCTGTTGCAGCAACGGAAGCAACATCAGGTTCACCCGTCGGCACTTATTCCATCACACTGACCGGTGGATCAGATAATAACTATGATCTTGTTCTGATCAGCGGTGTACTAACTGTGACCAGGATACCTCAAACTGTCACTTTCATCTCCTTTCCTGAAGAACTTCTGGTTAAAGAAACATTTGAACTGCTGGCAACATCATCATCAGGTCTTACAGTTCTTTTTGAAAGCCTGGATAATAGTTTTGCTACCGTTACCGGTTCAACACTCGTAGGCGTAAGCCGGGGTACAGCAGATATCAGGGCTTACCAGCCGGGTGATAATAATTATGATGAAGCAGAGGTAACCGTGAGTGTCGAAATTATTTCCACCCATAGTAATATCATGAATCTGTTCACTCCTAATTATGACGGATATAATGATTACTGGGAAATAACCGGGATCGAATCTTATGGAAGTTATGACATCAGGGTATTCAACCGATGGGGGAAACAGGTTTTTGCCTCAAGTAATTATGAAAATGACTGGGACGGTACCAGTAACGGTGTTGCCCTGCCTTCCGCGGCATATTATTATGTCATTAGGACAACGAATGCCGGCACCATAACCGGTACAGTTAACATTGTCAGATAATTGAGAATAGTAAAACTATGAAAAAAGTAATTTTAGCAGCACTCGTGCTCATACCCGGATTACTCCTGGCCCAGCAAATGCCGATTTCCGATAATTATTTTATGGACAAATATGCACTGTCGTCATCATATGCCGGACACTTTGATCCCGGAATTCTCTTTACAAGTTTCAGGACTGACTGGACCGGCATAGAGGGAGGGCCAAAGACTGTACGTGCCTCTTACAGTGACCTGCTGATGACAAATGCCGCTTACGGTGGCAAGATAATCTATGATAAGGCCGGGATATTTAACCAGCTCTACATAATGGGAACATATAGCTACAGCCTTAAGTTTTCCGACGATCACAAGGTGTTACTGGCTCTTTCAGCAGGTCTTTATCATAATAAGCTGAACTTTTCAGAGTACTACAATGACCCAAACTATAATCTTGATCCTGTGTTGACACATGGTGATGTAGCTGCCAAACTGAAATTCATGTCAGATTTTTCTGCCCTATATCTGTTCAAAGGGATTGAAGCGGGTATAATGTTCGCTAATATTAATTTCGGCGACGCCAGGTTTGAGGAGGTTGATGTTACTTATAAACCCCTTTCAAATTTTCAGGCACATGCAGCTTATACATACAGATTCAGTGAACGGTGGAGTGTCAATCCGCTTACTTATATAAGGGGAGGTAAGTATATAAAAAGTCAGATAGGTCTGGCCACCAGGGTTATCTACCTTGACGACTACTGGGCAGCTAGCTCATTTCGTGATCCGGGAATCTGGGGTTTCGGATTCGGTGCTGATATAGCTAAAGCAATCCAGCTCAGTTATAACTTTAACTTTGCCTCCTCAGTTGCATTAGATGTATTCAATACACATGAAATCGGACTAGGTATAAATATCAGGAGGCTAATGACAAGTAAAGAAGAATGAAATTAGTTTCTGTTTCACAATGACCGCTCTCCCTTTTTCAGGGAGGGCGGTTTTTGTTCATGACCTGGCACAACCGCAATTAAGATACTGTGGATAGAATTATTAACTTTATCCATATTTTTTTGCCATGGAAAAACTCAACCTGTTTTTTGCACAGATAAAGGATATAAGCTTCTGGCAGAGGCTCTTTCACTGGAGGAAAATCAGAACCCTCAGCTTCGATGCCTACGAGGAGTACAGGTCGTTTGCCCGGGAACTGGAGTCAAACAGGGAGAACCTCGAAAAGGTGAAAAACCGCCTCACAGATATCTCCACCCGTAACGAAAACCTGGCACAGAGAGTAAGAGACATAGAACTTCTCTCAGTACGCAAGGATGCCAGCCTCGAGGAACTTAACGGCAGGCTCAGGGAGTACTCGGGAACCATCAATGAGCTGACGAAGAAAGTCACCACTTTCGAAGCCACCAAAGAAGATAACGTCAGAATTTACAATGAGAACATCGCCCGCCTGAACCAGACCAAGGAGAGCTTCGAGGCTGAACGTCGAAAGCTGAATGAAGACCGTGTCAGGGAAGCCACTGACCGGTTTGAGGCAATGAAGAGACAGTGGGCTGAACACGAGGCCGATGTTAAAAACACTATAATCAGGATCTGCGACGTCAATCATGTGAACTACATCGACAAGGTACCCTTCAGGGGTAATCCCGATAACACAATCGAGATCAGCGGTGAATATATCATCTTCGATGCCAAGAGCCCCGCAAACGACGACCTGTCAAACTTCCCCGTATATATCAAATCTCAGGCAGAGAACCTGAAGAAATACACCAGCCAGGATAACGTCAAGAAGTCTGTGTTCCTGGTGGTTCCCACAAACACTATTGATAAGCTTAAGCAACTTACATACCGCCTCGGCGAATATGATGTGTTTGTGATTACCCGCGATTCTCTTGAGCCGGTCGTCCTTTCACTGAAAAAAATCGAGGAGTATGATCTCGCCGAAAAACTCAGCCCCGAGGACCGTGACAGCATCTGCCGCATCATCGGCAAGTTCGCTCATACCACAAAGCGAAGGATACAGGTAGACCAGTTCTTCCAAAAGGAGTTCATTGATCTCGTTCTGAAGAGCGAAAAAGATCTTCCTGAGGAGATCCAGAAGCAGGTCATCGAATTCGAAAAGTCTGAGAAACTGAACCCTCCCACCGAAAAGAGGGCAAAGATCATCTCGATAGATGAGTTGCAAAAGAAGGGAGAAGAGATAGACGCAGAGGCCCAGGCACGAAAGCTTTCTCTTCCCGGGTCAGTTGAGGAGTGATATTACCGTGATCAACAGAGGAATGATACTTCAGTGATGCGCAAGGAGAAAGACTTCATAGGAGATAAAGAGCTTGATGATAACGTTTTGTACGGTATTCACTCACTGAGAGCCCGGGAAAATTTCCCTGACACCACCCCTTTCTTTTTTGAATGGTACAGGGCTATGGCTCTGACTAAAAAAGCCTGTTACCTTACTGCCGCCGGATTCTTCTCCGAAGCTGAAAAACAGTATGACCTCAACAGAATGAATATCAGGGTCATCAGCGCTGACAACCTCGCAGCGCTTGCTACCGCCGCAGATGAATGTGCTTCCGGAAAACATTTTGGAGATTTCATCGTGCCGGCCATATCCGGAGGAGCAGGCACCAGCATCAACATGAACATGAATGAGATAATTGCCAACCGCGCTTTGCAGCTCACAGGCCACAAGCCCGGCGACTATGATTTCATTGATCCCTTTGAAGATGCCAACATCTTTCAGTCGACCAATGATGTTGTGCCTGCTGCCTTGCGTGTTGCGGCAATGCAGTTGCTGCTCGCACTTGAGGATACCATAAATGAACTCCGCCAGGCGATGGAGGAGCTTGAAAAGAAACACCGCAACACCTTGCGTATAGCATATACCCAGATGCAGGAGGCTGTTCCCTCAACCTACGGCCGACTCTTCAGCAGCTACAGCGATGCGCTGTCACGCGACTGGTGGCGGATCTCAAAGTGCCTCGAACGAATCAAGGTGGTCAATCTGGGCGGATCGGCCATTGGCACCTCTATAGCCGTGCCACGCTATTTTGTGGCTGAGGTTGTACCCCGCCTGCAGCAGCTTACCAATCTGCCTGTCACAAGGGGAGAGAACCTCTCCGATGCCACATCCAACCTCGATCCCATTGTTGAGGTGCACGGAATCATTAAGACTCATGCCGTCAACATGGAAAAGATGGTGAGCGACCTGCGGCTTTTGGCTTCTGATATCCACGGCACCCGCTCGGTGACAATCCCTGATAAACAGACAGGCAGCTCGATAATGCCGGGGAAGATTAACCCGGTCATCCCCGAATTCGTTATAAGCTGTGCTCATAAGGTTTACAGTAATGACCAGCTTATTACTAGCCTCTCCGCGCAGGGCTGCCTTGAGCTTAACGCATACCTGCCGGTAATAGGCCATGCACTGCTTGAGAGTCTGAAGACTCTGATTGCAGCTGACTCGTCGACCCTCAACCACCTCCTCAGTGATCTTAGGGTTGACTCAGCCATCTCAGAGGCGGGAGTGATGTCAAGCCCTGCAGTGACAACTGCCCTTTTGCCGCTAATCGGCTATAAAAAAGCAGCTGAAATTGCAGCGCTCATGAAAGATTCCGGACTGGACATCTATGAAGCGAATGAAAAGCTGGGTTTTGTAGATCCCGCAAAACTGAAAGAATTACTCAAACCTGAAAACCTTGTCCAGGGCGGGTACCGGCTGAAGGATCTTGAAGACTGATAACCAGATGACGGCAAAAGGAAGGGATACCAAACCCCACGTGGGGATATTCGGCAGACGAAACGTCGGCAAGAGCTCACTCATAAATGCACTGGTGGGACAGGATATTGCCATCGTCTCTGACATAGCGGGTACCACCACTGACCCTGTTAAAAAGAGCATTGAGGTGCACGGACTTGGTCCTCTCATCTTCATTGACACCGCGGGTATTGACGACTCGGGTGAACTGGGCCTGCTGCGCATCAAAAAATCCATGGCGGCTCTTAAGCTGATTGACCTGGCCATCCTCGTGCTGTCAGGCAACCGTTTCGACAGCTACGAGGCTGAGCTGGTAAAAGAGTTCGAAGTACTTGACATTCCGTTCATCCTGGTTCATAACAAGAGTGATGTTAAACCTCTTACACCCTCCTTCCGTGAGGAGATCAGAAACAGCACCGGTAAGGAAATAACAGAATACTCGGCACTGGATTCTCAAGAGTACAACACTGAACTTCTCCGGGTACTGAAGGAATCAATGCCTCCAACAGCTCTGAAGAGCAGGGGACTGATCAGTGATCTGGTCAGCTACGGTGACATTGTCCTGCTTATTACACCTATTGATATCGAAGCCCCGGAGGGCAGGCTGATACTCCCACAGGTGCAGGTGATACGCGATATCCTTGACAACGACTGCACCGCCATCGTCCTCAAAGAGCGGGAGGTGGATGCCTTCCTGCGGCGTACCGGAATAAAGCCATCGCTTGTCATAACTGACAGCCAGGTCTTCCTGAAAGCCGATGCCTCTATCCCGCGCAACATACCCCTGACAAGCTTCAGCATAGTGCTGGCAAGGCAGAAAGGCGACTTTGAGGAGTATCTGAAGGGAACGCCCAAAATTGGAGAGCTTAAGGATGGCGACCGGATACTGCTGCTGGAGTCGTGCACACATAACGTCTCATGTGATGATATCGGCAGGGTGAAGATACCGAGGTGGCTGACGAACTTTACCGGGAAGAAGCTCGAGTTTGACAACGTGGCGGGACTTGATGCGATCCCCCGTCCAATAGAAGACTATGCCCTGGTGATTCAGTGCGGCGGATGCATGGTGACACACCGTCAACTCATGAACCGACTGCGTGAGCCCAAAAAGCATAATATCCCCGTCACCAATTACGGCATGGCTATCGCTTATGTTCACGGTATATTCAGCCGCGCCACCGAACCCTTCACCGGCAAGACGGAAAAGGCCGGTGATCTTCTCTGATCACCGGCTCTTCCTGGCTTAATCTAATAGTATCCCTGTTATACTGTTACTACGCTACTGGTGTCAGAAAGCAGAGACAAATCCCGCACTTAGTTTTCCGTAGTTGTTGCCGCTGAAGACCTGGGTAAACTCCGTCACCAGCCTTACATTCCGCCTGATAAGGTATCCTGCATGAAGGGTGGCAGAGCGGTAATCAAGCAGGTCGAGGTCCGATTCCACCCAGTTGAGCAGGCCCGTGAGATACCAGGTGCTCATGTCTCCCTTCGGCGAGTAGATGATCTCGGCAAAACCACCATGAGTCCTTATATTCTCCCTCATCGGTTCCTCTGGGTTGAGGTACACATCAGAGTCCGTCCTCCACAGGTATTGCAGCCCTATGATGAGTCTCTCATTGAAGTCAAGGATAAGGTCGGGACCGTACATCTTCACCTGGCTTACAAAGTTGCCTGTGCTGTTCTGCAGCACCTCCTTCCCGGTGTAGCCAAAGAAACCCAGGCTGGCAAAATCGCCAATGTCCTGTGTGAACTTCAGCAGCATGTTCTTGTATTTATCCTTGTCGAAGACATACCAGTGGTCGGCTACACCGATGCCGGCACCGTTGAGAAGCTCAAATACAACCGATGTGCCAGTCTCAAATCCCTTGTCGAGCAGTAACCCCTTGTCATACTTCAGGTCTATAGATGATTCGCCAGGAGCTGTAGCATAGATTTTATAGTTCTCGAGTGTATACCTAAGCTCTCCCTTAAACATGGGATCAGAAACAGCAAACTGCCCGAGGTAGACGTTTATACCGGTCCTGAAAAGATCCTTGTACATAATGAAGGCATCCTCCAGTCCTGCTACCTTGCCCCTTTCGGTAAGCATGAAGTAGAAATAATAGGAGAGTCTGTCAGACAGCTCCCCTCCCGAAATGATCTTCAATACAAAGGGAGCGGCGAAGTCAGTGGCTCCGTCGCTGTTGAAATTGTACGTGACGTGTCCGTCTAACCTGAAGGCCAGAGGCAGCTCACGGAAGAGCGACAGCCTGTCATCACCAACCTCAATGAAGTGCCTGGGTGATTCATAATCAGTCATCCTGAATCCGTCGCCGGCAAACTCATCGCCGAATGCCTTGAGGCGGGGCATGGCAGGCGAGTGACACACCTGACAGCTGATCTGATATTTACGGGCAAAAGCCGGCACAGCGTCAGCCTGCTCCGGTGGGATGATTAAACCCATGGTTACCGCCAGAAGAGCAAATCTGGTTATTGCAGAAACTTTCATATTATTGCTGTTTTATGTTTTCTCCTTCAGGGAAGAATTTCAACTTTTGTCACGTGGTCGTTGACCATCATAATTTCCGATTCCTCGGATGGCACTTTCAGGAAATCGGCCACAGGCTTGACCAGCAGCTGGTAGTTCAGCACGGCACGCACCTTCATCTCTCCCGGGGCAGCTTCGTACGGTATCCTGAAGGTGAATTTCTCCACTTTGGTTTCACGCGGCCCTATTCTGTAATCAACCCCCAGGGACCTCGCATTCCACTGCATAATGGTCATATTCCCGTCCTTATCAAAATAAGGCATCCGGAAGATTCTGTTACCGTAGGGGACTCCGTCACGTTGAACGCCTTTGAAGTCATTTATTTTCAGTGGTATACCCATATCCTGATAGGCAAGGTAATCACCTGATATCGTATACTCCTCTCCCTCGAACCCCTTCGGGTCAACATTCAGGTGATAACTGTTGCCCCTGGCATCGGTGGCCTCCACATCAAGCCATGCGATGCGGTCTTCAACAGAACCTGTCGGGAATTTATGGCCTGTCTTCTGGTTGAACAGCACCACGGTGAAGACAATGGTCTCTCCCGGCTCGGCCAGGCGTATGTCAGGTTCGATCCTGAGCTCTATGGTTCCCCTGACCTTCCCGGGATCATGAGCGCCGTGGAACAGGTGGAGACGGGCATCATCATATTTTTTGCCCATCAATGCCAGCTGATACTCCCCCCTGGGCATATGGCATTCCTGGCATTGAACGCCCTCGGCAGCATATGGGCCCTCCTTCCATTCAATCTGAGTACTCTTGACCATAACGCCGAAAGGATTCATCTCGTTGTGGCAGTTGCCGCAGAACTCCGTAGTCTTCAGGAAATCATTCTGCACGATCTTGTGGGCAGGAGATTCCATCTGCGGCACCCGTCCGCTCTGTTTCGTCATGCCGGGGACAATGTAATAACTGAAGTTCACCGGCGGATCAACCTGTGCCCTCTGGGTCAGATGGCACACCTCGCATGAGACCGACTCATTGGCCATGCTCTTCTCCTCCGGACGCGGCGGGGGCAGAGTGCCTCCCATGAAAGCCAGGGGTGCATGACAGCCGTTGCATCCGTCGGCTGCCTCCTTCATGAAAGGATCAACCCCGGCATGGGCCACGGCCAGGTCAAAATATTCAATCTCGTCCCAGTGATGAGTGTATGCCTGTGACATCATTGCCTGCGACCACTGTTCATAGATGCCCGGATGGCATGAGCGACACTTGAGGGCCGTCTCGAAATCCTTGTATTTGTATTTCCCCTTGAGATCCTCCTGCGGAAGTGATCTCACAATTGTAAATGCCGTCAGGATCAACACGATAACGGCCGGAACAACAGCCATGATCAGAGGTGGAGTAGTTTTAGGTCTCATAGGTTTGTGAATTGACCATGAAATATACAAAAAAAAAATCGACCCCATATCAAATTGATGATGTTCGCTTTCGCAGATATTTTACTGAAACATCACTGTATCAGGCACCTCTACCCGACCGGAATTGTATTTTAAATTTTTGTTCTATATTTGACTCGCTAATAAATCATTATGCCCCATAGCTGGACGCTGGAATACCAGATAAAAATCAACCGCTCCGGATTGTATTAAGCAGCCCGGTGAGCAGCAGAGACGTTGCCTCCAACTCCTCTGCCTGCAGAGTCTCCGCATATCATCTCACCGGGTACTTATTTGTTTCGCTTTTTTAATTCTTCGTTTTAGCTATTTCAAAAAATACAATTATGGATACATTAATTATTACCGGATCAGCTCTTACTGTCAATGATGTTGTCAATGTCGCCCGCTACGGACAGAAAGTAGAGCTACATCCTGATGCACGCACGAGAGTCCTCGGGTGCCGCGCCATGCTCGAGAAGAAGATCGTGGCACATGAGATTATGTACGGTGTGAATACCGGCATTGGAGAGTTTTCCGAGATGGTGCTCAATGATGACCAGATCAAGGATTTCCAGAAATATCTTGTTTACAACCATGCCGCCGGAATAGGTGACCCCGCATCAATAGAGACGGTCAGGGGTGCAATGCTCGGCCGCATCAACGTTCACGCCCACGGCAACTCCGGCTGCCGACTCGAGATCACTGAGACCTATGTGGAGATGCTCAACAAGGGTGTCACTCCTTTCGCATGCCAGAAGGGATCAGTGGGTGCCTGCGGCGACCTTGCCCCCATGTCGCAGATAGCCCTCCTGCTGATGGGAGAAGGAAAGGCATATTACCAGGGTGAACTCCTTGACGGTGCTGAGGCGATGAATAGAGCCGGCATAGCTGTCCCCGGACTGTTGGCACGCGACGGTCTTGCAGCGATAAACGGTTCAAACATGCTAACAGCCATGAGCGCCATCTGGCTGGTTGATGCCAACAACTGGCTCAAGCAGGCCGAGATAGCAGCATCAATGTCGCTTGAGGCACTCAAGGCCAACATGAAGCCTTACGCGCCGCTGCTTCATGAGGCAAGGGGATTTAAAGGCGCCATCCGCAGTGCCAATGCAATTAATATGTGCGTCGCCGGCGGTGATCTGAAGGAGGGAAGGGTGAAGTCGAAGGTCCAGGATGCCTATTCGATGAGATCAACACCACAGGTGATAGGCTCGGCACATGACCTGCTTGCTTACGCCCGCAGCCAGGTAGAGATCGAACTGAACGGCGTGGGAGACAACCCGATCTTCTTTCCCGATAAAAACCTGCAGCTCTCCGGAGCCAACTTCCAGGGATCACCCGTGAGTGTGCCGATGGATATGGCAGGCGCCTGCGTCACCATGGTGAGCGTCATGTCAGAAAGAAGAATGAACCGTCTCAATAATCCTGCTCTCAGCGTCGGGTTGCCCGACTTCCTTACGAAGGGTGCGGGGATGTTCTCAGGACTGATGCTAAGCCAGTATACCGCTGACATGCTGATTGTTGAGCAAAGGATACTTTCCATGCCGGCCTCAATACAGTCGATTCCCGCTGCCGCCGACCAGGAGGATTTTGTCTCAATGGGCATGAATACCGCCATCAAGAACAACCAGATTCTTGATAATGCATATGGCATCCTGGGTATCGAGTTCATGGCAGCGGCACAGGCGCTTGATTTCAGGAAAGAGGAATACAACTTCGGCGCCGGCGTTCAGAAGGCCAAGGATGTCATCCGCAGGCATGTCGAGTTCCTCGATATCGACCGTCCCCTCTATGATGATCACACCAACATGAAGGAGCTCGTTAAATCATGCGAGATACTTACTGAGGTGGAGAAGACCGTGGGGAGCCTGGAATAAAAGACCAGGTGGAGTTCCACTGCAGTACGACTTTACTGAGTCAAATACTGTCAGTTTTCTTCTGGTAGATCTGCCTTTCCGTCTAAAAGATCTTTGAGAGTGACTGACCTGAAGTAAGTCAGGATAAGGTTATTAAGATTGCGCCAAAAACCTTGTGTCTGGCATTGCTCGGATAAGTCACACTTAAAATCCTTGCCGATACAGTCTACTACGCAAATGCCTGGTTCAAAAGCGCGATGAATGTCATAGATTGTAATCTCATCCGGGGAACGGGTCAGCACATACCCGCTCTTACGTCCTTTGACATTGGAAATCAGGCGAGCTGTCTTGAGTGCATGAATTATATGATCAAGGTATTTTAGTGACAGGTTTTGATTAACAGCAATATCCTTCTGGAATACGCCAGCCGGCTCTTTCGCCAGGGCAATTTCCAGCATCGTCCTTACTCCATACCGTGTCCTGGTACTTATTTTCACTTCAAAAGGCGGGATCTCCGTTAATTAGTAAAGTTAACAATAAACCCAAATCTTACGTTTATTTCATTCTCAACCTTAACAATCCCACTCAACCTGACAGGAGGAATTAGTCCAAAATCTGTCAGCTTTATAGTCTGTCTCCCGTTGAGTACTAAATCTTCATTGCAGTGAGCCAGTGTACAGTTTATGGTGTATTCCCTCGTAACGCCGGCAATAGTTACGGAAATCCTTTCGTTACGGGATATGCCTGAGTTTATCTCCCTGTTTGAATTACCCGTCATGAGACTTATCACTATGTAAGGATACTCCTTCGCCTTCAACAGGGTGAGAAAATCATCATACATCCTTGGATTACCAGACTTAAATTGGTGAACGGGGATTTTGAAGTCAATCTTTTCATCCTCAGCCCCCTTATTGGAGTTACCTCCCCGGGTAAGAAGAGGGGTCATATATGAGAAACTGAACTTATTGATATTGGATTCGCCGTTTATGACCAGGAAATTTGCACAACCGGTACCCCGCGGATCCTCCTTCGGAAAGCCACCTGAGAATAGCTGATTATTGATGCTTCCGGAGAGAAATAGCACATATGCAAAAACCAGTATCTTTCGCGTTCGTCTCACATTCAGAAGGAAATTGCTGCTTCAAACATTACACCCTTGAATCCTGCCTCTGACCCGTAAATTGAAACAAATTCCAGGTAATCCTGGTTTACATACTCAAGCTTAAGGACTATGGATTCGGTCATAAACCAGCCTGCCACAGCCTGTAAACGCGTTACTGACTGTTCAAGGCCATTCCAGGCATGATTATATCGGGCACCGCCAAAAAACTGCTCCCTGCTGCCCATGCGGTAAATTAACTCAGCTGCATACTGACTAAATTCAGATTCTGCTCCTGAAAGCAGGGTTCCCTTGAATTTTTCATAAGTGCCGAAAAATTCCAGACCTCTATATTCAGTGAAGAGGTTTAGCATCAATGAATTGGTTTTATTCGTAAAACCAGGTCCCCAGTTACCACTGAGATGGTTTTTTGTGATGTCAACATCTGCTGCGTTATTGGTTATCCTATTCATCACCAGATAATACCTCGATCCTGTACGGTCTCCGTAATAGAGTGAACCGAAATGATGTTGGGGACTGTGATAACCTGAGAGTGTCAGACGTAATCTCAGATCTTCGTTAATCTGCTTATCATAACCTGCCTTCCAGTACCAGGCAAGCTCTTTGTGAGTGTCATAGGCAGTATAACCTGACGAAGCACTGTATCCTGTCAGAGCGGGTTTCAGAGTGCCATTGGAGACTGCGCCCATGAGCAATATGCCATTCCTGCGAAAGAGTAACTCAGCAGCGAACTGGGTCGTAAATGCGTCAATAATGTAATTGCCTACAAAGGGATTGTGGGTGACATTGCCATTATCAGACCTGCGATAATGAGCATCACCATAGTCGACCTCCATGTCACCAACCTTGATTGTCAGGTTTTTCATGATACGGTCAGCAATATCTGACTTTAAGAAAGGCAATGCATCAATAAGAAGGTAACCTCCCTTGACCCATGCTTCATTATGATGACGGGCAGAGAGGTAAGTTACAAGGTTTACCTTGATGCCTGGCGCCAGGAACGCCTCAGTAATGAGGTTGGCAGTAGGCAGGTTGAAACCCTTGCCTAAAGGTATTAATGCGCTGTCAGCATAATGATTTAATAACTGGTACTGCATAGCAAAATCTGCTCCTACGCGTACCGTTATTTTTTCGAATCCGGTAGTATCAAGTTTTTGTTCTTCAAACTGAGCGTGAGCAGCGAGTGAAAATATGAAACCGGACAGAATAAGTAAAAAGTTTCTTTTCATTGTATCCATGTGTTATTAGTAGGTTAATCAATTACTGCCGGTATTGTCGCCGGGAATGAGAAAACTGAGTCGCAGCTCAACGGTGACCTTTTCTCCTGTCTTGAGGGTACCCAGCAATGCCGTCGGAGGCTTTATGCCATAGTCAGTCATATTTACTTCTTCAGACCCCAAAATAAGGATCTTGTCACCGTTGATATTACCTGAAAATGCAATTTCAATTGATTTGAAAACACCTCTGAGACTGAGCTTGCCTTTCAGGGTTCCGTTAATTTTCCCGTCATTGATTATCACAGTTTCTGCTCCCTCAGAAATAAAGACTATTTCCGGATGCTCCCTGACCTTCAAAGCATCACGTGCCTTGCCTGTCATTATTGAGTTGTCACTGGTCACCGAAGCTCCGGCAAAAACCGCTTTTACATTGCTTATCGACATTTTGCCGTTCTCAGTATGTCTGAAAGCAAACTCAACATCATAATTTTCGAATGCTACCTCCCAGTCATGCATGGATGAAGTGCCCCGCACCGACACCTTGCTTTCAGGCAGATTAATCTTCGCTTTTGCCTGCGAGCTGGATACGTGCGGAAATGACATTACCAGTATTGCTGTTAACCAGGTTGTAATTAAAATTTGTCTCATTATATATTTATACTATTTATCCTATTGCTTTAGTAGTGCAAAGTAAATCAATTTATTTTGATATATAAAGTTTTGTTGCGGATATCATATTTACTCGTTAGTCGAAAATAGTAACAGTCTGTATTTCTATGCATTGGCAAAGTGTCGGTCATTTGCGGAGGCGTGAGCAAAGACCTTTTGATTTGGGAAGGTTTTAATCCTCTTCGAGGAAGGGTTTTGTTTTTTACGGCCCGGGCTACAATACTTCAACCGCTACGCGGCAGAGTTAGTAATATTCTCCAGGCTACAAGACTTCAACCGCTATGCGGCAGAGTTGTCCGTAAGACATAAAGTATTGTAGATCATCGGTAAAAAATAAAATCTTTACGTCGTAGACGTTATAGTTGTGTAAACCATTTTTCGTTGAACTCACCTCTCAATTTAATATTGTTATTACAATATTGTCATTCCCCGGCAAGTTTTTACATTAGTAGAACCAAACATTATCCCTGATGAAAAAATACCTCCTTCTGCCACTCATAGCCGCAGTTGCAGTATCCTGTGCCACACAGGAACTTTACCTGAACATCACGAATCCGGCGCCGGTGACAATAGCCCCGGAGATAAAAACCATCGGCATCATCGACCGGTCAACACCTACAGACCAGACAAAATCGCTTGATGCCCTTGACAGGCTGCTCTCACTCGAGGGCGCTGACCTTGATTCAATAGGCACCCTCGAAGCAATCAAGGGTGTCACTGATGAGCTCGCTGCCAATGACAGGTTCAACGAGGTGAAGCTGTTGAGCGGACTGAAATTCAGGACTTCCGGCCTCGGGAGCATGCCCTCACCTCTGACCTGGGACCAGGTAGAGGGCATCTGTCGCGATAACGGCACACAGGCACTCTTTGCACTTGAACTCTATGACACCGACACAAGGGTGGACTATTCCACCCGGAAAACAAGTTTAAAAACTCCCCTTGGAAATATACCGGCTCTTGAGCACAACGCCTCAATGGAAACACTGGTCAAGACCGGCTGGAGGATCTATTCTCCGTCTGACAGGGCAATCCTTGATGAACATATCGTTGCCGAATCGGTTGTCTTTGCCGGTAAAGGGATTAATCCGGTTGCAGCTGTGGCCGGAATGATCCACCGTAAGGATGCCGTCAGGGAGGTTAGCAGGAAGGCAGGCCATATCTATGCCCTGAGACTCATCCCCTACCGGCTCAGGGTGACGCGCGATTACTTTGTGAAGGGGACCGACAACTTCAAGGTGGCTAAACGGCGAGCACAGCTGGGGAAGTGGGATGAAGCAGCCGAGCTGTGGGAAAAGGAGACTGATAATCCTAAGATGAAAATAGCGGGAAGGGCACATTACAACATGGCTATCATCAGTGAGATCAACGGCAATCTCGATGAAGCTGTATCATGGGCGCAGAAAGCATATTCAGATTACCGGAATAAGCAAGGTTTGCGATATGTTCGCATCCTCGAGAACAGGAAGTATAACCAGGAAGTACTGAGTTACCAGGAACAGAGATAATTTCAGATCAGACCCTTTCTCAGTAGAGCCTGCAAAATAGGATGAACCCTGGATTTATTCGCCGTAGAGCCTGCAAAATAGGATGAACCCTGGACTTTTTCGCCGTAGGTGATATAGTATTGCAGATCGATCACAAAATAATACTGATTGCCTGTAGGGCATTCAATATTGTATGTTTAATTTGTCTGGAATTCCTGACATCATGAAAAATTACACCTTCTGCCTGATCCTTCTGATTTCTGCTTCAGCCTACACCCAGGACCACAACATCCTCAAACAGGTAAACCCCTTCATCGGAACCGACCGTATGGGTCACACCTACCCCGGGGCAACGGTACCGTTCGGAATGGTTCAGCTGTCGCCTGACACTGACACCATCCCCTATGAGGTCAACGGGCGTTATAACAAGGATGTTTATAAATACTGCGCCGGCTACCAGTACAGTGACAGCACAATCGTCGGATTCTCTCATACACACTTCAGCGGTACAGGACACTCCGACCTCGGTGACATACTGATCATGGCTACAACCGGGGATCTGCAGCTTAATCCCGGAACGGCAGAAGCCCCTGAAAAAGGGTACCGGTCAGCCTTTTCACACAGCAGGGAGAAAGCCTCACCCGGATATTACGCCGTGACTCTTGACGACCATGACATCCTCGCCGAGCTGACAGCCACAACACGCACAGGAGTTCATCGCTATACCTTCAACCAGGGAGGTGATGCCCATATCATCCTCGATATGGTTCATGGCATCTACAACTATGACGACAAGAATGTATGGACATTCATCAGGGTGGAAAATGATTCCCTGGTTACGGGGTACAGGCAGACCAGTGGATGGGCCAGAACGAGGACACTCTATTTTGCAATTGCCTTCTCAAGGCCCGTCGACTCGTACGGTTTTGTCAATGAAGAACCGGCCCGGATATACAGAGGATTCTGGCGTCGTTTTGACCAGCGCCGCAATTTCCCTGAAGCAGCAGGACGCCGCATAAAGGGTCATTTTGATTTTCTTACCCAGCCCGGAGAACAGATCACCGTGAGGGTGGCATTGTCTCCGGTAAGTACCGCAGGGGCAATTGAAAACATGAAGACCGAAGCACCCGGCCCGGACTTCGATGAAACTCGCCGGAGGGCAGAAGAGATGTGGCGCAACGAGCTTGGAAAAGTAGAGGTGACAATGATGAACGAAGAACAGACCGCCAGCTTCTATACGGCCCTCTATCATGCATTCCTCTCTCCCACTATCTTTATGGACACCGATAGTAACTACAGGGGGCTGGATCAGAATTATCACACAGCCGGCGATTTCACCAACTATACGACCTTCTCTCTCTGGGATACTTACCGGGCGCTGCATCCCCTCTTCACCATCGTTCAGCAGGCACGCACAGCTGACATGATCAACTCGATGCTGGCCCATTATGACCAGAGCGTTCATAATATGCTGCCGGTCTGGTCACACCATGCCAATGAAAACTGGTGCATGATAGGATACCACTCCGTTCCGGTGATTGCTGATGCCATCGTTAAAGGTATCGGGGGATTTGACTATGCCAGGGCAACGGAGGCATGCGTTACCACAGCGCGCAATTGGTGGTACGACGGGCTCGATGTCTACGTGAAAATCGGATATGTGCCAGACGAGCGAACCGGATCATCAGTCTCGGTCACCCTCGAATATGCTTACGACGACTGGTGCATTGCGCAAATTATCAATAAAATGTCTGTAGAGCCGCTCCTTTCGCAGTATCCGGGGTTGGACACAGAATTATACCGGGAATTTATAGACCGGTCACGCAATTTTATGAATGTATGGGATGGCTCAAAGGGATTCATGCGTCCCCGAAAGGCAGACGGCAGTTTCAGGGAAAACTTTGACGTTCTGAGCACCCACGGCCAGGGCTTCATAGAGGGGAACGCGTGGAACTACAGCCTGTACGTACCGCATGACCCGGCACAGCTCATATCGCTTGCCGGAGGTAAAAAGAGGTTTGTGCAGCACCTTGACTCGCTCTTCACCATGCACCTGCCCGATGAGTTCTTCGCTGAGACGGAAGACATAACCCGTGAGGGTATCATTGGCAATTACGTGCACGGCAACGAGCCGTCGCATCATGTTCCATACCTTTATAATTATGCCGGAGCACCCCGGAAAACACAGTATTGGGTTCGTCATATAATGGATACAAAATACCTGCCTGCACCTGACGGACTGAGCGGCAACGACGACTGCGGGCAGATGAGCGCATGGTATATCTTTTCGGCACTAGGCTTCTACCCTGTCACACCAGGTTCCGACAGGTATGACCTGGGCAGTCCTCTGGTGAAAGAGGCAACCATAAGGCTGGAAAACGGAAAGACTTTCACCGTGTCAGCTCTCAACCAGGGGCCGGAAAATGTCTATGTGAAGAAGATTGAACTTAATGGCCTGAAGCTTGACCGCCACCACATCACCCATGAGGAGATCATGAACGGAGGCAGGCTGATTTTTTACATGTCCAGATAGCATTGATTATCGGTTCCTGTATGCTTCCGCTCCCCTGTCAAGCCAGTCGATGTAGGCCTGTATATCAAAGTCGGTACCCCGGGTTTCAATCAGGGGCTTACCGTTAAGGTCAACTATGGCATAAAGAGGCATTGAATTGGTTTTGAACATTGATATCTCGATATCCTCGTTCTTCTTACCCAATGTCTTCTTTTCCTTTCCGTCAACCTCCGAAACAAATATTTCACTGTCCGGCAACTTCGTCCGGTCATCGATATAGAGACCCACCAGCACAAAATTTTCACTTATTCGCTGCTGCACAACGGGGTCAGACCAGACTCTTGCATCCATCTCCTTACAGTTGGCGCACGCGTGACCTTTGAAGTCGATCAGTACCGGCTTGTCAAGCTGTGCCGCACAGGCCAGGGCCTCCTCAAGATCAAAGTAACCCTGCAGTCCGTAATCAAAGTGAAGGAAATCGGAATACTTCGGCGTGCCGCAGACGGCTGACCATTCGGGGATTGTCACAGCTGTCCCTCCACCCCTGTTCTCACTTATAGCCTTAAGCAGGTTGAATCCCGATGTCTCCCTCGGAGGCAGCAACGACGAAATGCGGGTCAGTGGCGCTCCGAAGAGGCCGGGTACAAGATATATGGCAAATGTGAATGATGTAATTATAAGCACAAGTCGGAACAGACCTATGTGAGGTAAGTCACTGTCATGCGAGAACTTGATCTTGCCCATGAGATAAAGACCCATAAGGAAGAAGAGTACTATCCATATTGCCAGGAAGATGTCGCGAGAGAGAATGCCCAGTCCGTAAACCGTGTCTATCACCGAGGCAAATTTCAAACTGAATGCCAGTATGATGAAACCAAGCACTACCTTCACGGAGTTCAGCCATCCACCGGACTTCGGCATCTTGTTCATCCATGAGGGGAAGAGTGCGAAGAGAGTGAACGGAAGTGCAAATGCCAGACCGAAGCCGAACATGCCTATCGTCGGACGCAGTACGTCGCCCGAGGCAGCCTCCACCAGGAGAGCGCCAACAATTGGTCCCGTGCAGGAAAACGATACCAGTACCGTCGTCAATCCCAGGAAGAAAGCCGCAAGTGCTCCTCCCCTGTCAACCTTTGAATCCGTTGAGCTGACCCATCTGGCCGGTAAGACAATCTCAAACGCGCCGAAAAATGATGCGGCAAAAACCAGGAAGAGGATAAAGAACAACAGGTTCGGAATCCAGTGTGTACTCAGTGTATTGGCAAACCCTGCCCCTGCACTCGTAAGAGAGACAATGATGCCAAGGGAAGAATAGAGAAGCACTATCGTAAAACCAAATATGAAAGCCTTTCCTATTGCCGAACCCCTCTTCTCCGAACCCTGACTGAAGAATGCCACTGTCATGGGTATCATCGGGAAGACGCACGGGGTCAGAATACCGGCAAAACCTGCAAGCATCGACAAAAGGAAAAACTTCAGGAACCCCCTTCCAGGCTTTTCAACTGGTGTTCCTTCCGGGCTGATTTGTCCTATTGTACCGGATTGTGCGGTGGCGATCTCCAGGTTTCCCGCAGCCTCCAGCTGCACCGTCTCACCTGCAGCTTCCGTGTCAGTCTTCTGAACACCAACCGCTGCGGCAGATGTTGCAGCTCCTTTCAGTTCAAAGGCAAACTCAACATCACTCGGTGGAAGGCATTGCTTGTCGTCACATGACATGAAGGTGACATATCCCTTTACGGTCACCGGTGACTGTGTAACTGTAACTTTCTGTCGAAACTCGGCCTTTTCACTATGCATCCCGATATTCATTGAGAAGCTGTTGTCATACTTCACCTCGGGTTTCGAAACTTCGACAGTCTTTCCGGAAAGGGTGAAACCGGCACCCGGTTCAAAGGTGAAGCTGGTGGGTATCGGACCTCCAGGTTCAATATCCATAGCATACAGATGCCAATCTTTATCAAGTTCGGCTGTCATCACCAGTTCAAATGTATTGTCTCCGGTCTTCTCGCTCCTAAAACTCCAGGTGACAGGCTCGAGCACCTGCGAATTAAGTGTAACTGCTGAAAGGAGCAGTAACAGTCCTGTTAACGTTCTTCTCATCATTTCTAATTTCCTGTAAAGACAACTTCCGGGCTGTCTGGTACTACCAATAACCAATATTTTTACAACAAAGTTTAGTCAGGGCACAAAGGAAGGAACTTTTTTTCAAAACACGGGCATTTCCGGCCTCCTTCTCCTGTATTACATATATCTGACTTTGAATGTTCTGTAGCTTAACGTTTATAATTCCTTAAGGAAGCTAAAGAAGAGAGCCATGAAAAAATTTTGATTTCGAACATTTTCATCTTATCTTTGTTTATTCTTTGTTAGGAATTATTCTTATTTGATGGGATCTGAAGATTATAGAATTAAGCTCAGGGGGAGGGGACTCAAGGTCACGCCTCAGCGACTTGCGGTATTTGAGGCTGTAGATGTGCTGCATGACCATCCGACGGCCGAGGAAGTAAGCCAGTTCATAAGGAAAAAGCATCCTGACATAGCGACCGGAACAGTCTATAAAACCCTTGAGACACTGGTTGAAAAGGATATTCTTAAAAGGGTTAAAACTGACCATGGTCTGCTTCGCTATGATGCCGTGACAGATCAGCATCATCACATCTACTGCACCCACTGTGACAGGATAGAGGACTATTATGACACTGAACTGTCAGAGATGATATACGACTATTTTAAGAAGAAACGGATCCCTGATTTTCAGATAGAGGATATCAAGCTCCAGATAGTCGGGAAGTATATTGACAAAAGAGAGTCGGTTAGAAAAAAATGATAAGGCTCTTACTCATATCTGGAGGAACAATTTCCCTTGTTCTGGGCCTTATCGGGATTTTCATCCCGGTGCTTCCAACAACTCCCTTTGTCCTGCTGTCCGCAGGCCTGTTCCTCAGAAGCTCTCCAGCCCTGTACGATAAAGTTGTGAAAGGACGGATCACCTCAAGGTACATGACCAGGGAAACGGGACGGAGAGCGGGGATATCGGCGCTGGTCATTATGTGGTTGATGATCTTACTGACAGTGTTTTACGCTGCAAACACAACCTGGTTAAAAATCCTCCTGATAGCCGTCGGGCTTATAGGAACGGTAGTCAAACTCAAATACTTTTTCGGCAATAAGCATACACAGATAACAAACAACAATTAAAACAGAACGAAATGGCACAAATCGGAAGATCAATCGTCAGGATGGACGTTGATGAACTACTCAC
The DNA here is from genome assembly GCA_964455705.1 of uncultured Rikenella sp. GTDB lineage: Bacteria > Bacteroidota > Bacteroidia > Bacteroidales > VadinHA17 > SR-FBR-E99. The sequence continues at coordinate 1,360 of CAYVYM010000022.1, read as the reverse complement.
CCTTCTTAACAAAGCGCTGGCAGATGAATGGCTGGCCTATTATCAGTACTGGATCGGGGCAAAAGTTGTAAAGGGTCCTATGAAAGATGCTGTGATTGCAGAGCTTGAACTGCACGCTACAGAGGAACTGACTCACGCGCAACTACTGGTAACCAGGATCGTACAGCTTGGCGGTACTCCGGTGCTCTCACCCGATGAGTGGACGAAAATCACCAATTGCGGCTATGACGCACCGGAAGATCCTTTCGTATCAGTCATACTTGATCAGAATATCAAGGGTGAGCAGTGCGCAATAAATGTGTACAACAAGCTCCTCACTGTCACCAGGGAAGCTGACCCCATCACCTATAACATCATCCTTCAGATACTGACTGACGAGGTAGAGCATGAGGAGGATCTTGTGGCTCTGAAGGAGGACTTCGATCTTATGATCGAAAGAAGAAAGTAAGATCAACTGTCTCGCACAGGTATTCTTCAGTGGACTCCCATAGACCTGTACAAGAAGATATTAAAGCTGCTATTAACAATTGAATAAAAAACAAGACATATCATTATGGAAGAAAAAATTAATTCAATGCCACGTATAGGCGACAAGGCACCAGAATTCAAAGCAGTAACAACACAGGGCGAGATCAACTTCCCGGCCGACTACTCAGGAAGCTGGGTGATTCTGTTCAGCCATCCGGCTGACTTTACCCCTGTCTGCACCAGCGAGTTTATGACGTTTGCTTCAATGGAAGAGAAATTTGCAGAAGCCAATACAAAACTTGTAGGTCTATCCGTTGACGGTCTTTACAGCCACATCGCGTGGCTGCGTACAATTAAGGAGAAAATCGAGTACAAGGGCATGAAGGATGTGGAGGTGAATTTCCCACTGATTGAGGATATCACCATGTCGGTAGCTACAAAATACGGTATGATGATGCCGGGAGAGAGCAACACCAAGGCTGTCAGGGCTGTATTCTTCATTGACCCAAAAGGGATTATCCGTACCATCATTTATTATCCGCTCAGCCTGGGACGCAATTTCCAGGAGCTCTACCGTGTGGCATTAGGTCTTCAGACTGCCGATGCGTTCTCGGTTGCATTGCCGGCCGACTGGCAGCCGGGTGACGACGTCATCGTTCCCACCGCCGGGTCATGCGGAGTGGCCAAAGAGCGTATGGAGAGCAAGGATGAGATGACATGCTACGACTGGTTCTTCTGTACCAGGAAGCTTGACAAGGAGAAGGTACTCAGTACACTCCTGCAGAAATAGTCCAAGCTTATTAATGAATGACGTAAAGACAGGTCTGAGACCTGTCTTTAACATATATGACTATCTCAATATGACTTTATATGAACGTTACGTATCGCTCTT
>CAYVYM010000021.1:0-46351 GCA_964455705.1 uncultured Rikenella sp. | reverse complement strand
TTTGGAATTGTAAAGATATACCTGGTATTGATCATTTAATCAGGAAGGATCAAAAAAAATATTTAGCCCTTCGAATGTGCAGAAAATAAATCGTGTTACTTTTCAGTACCCAATTGAAGAATCTCAATGTTTTACACAATCAAAAAAACGGAAGAGAAAGATAAATTACCTGTTTCTTCCGTTTCTGTACCCGGAGCCGGGATCGAACCGGCACAGCATCGCTGCCACTGGTGTTTGAGACCAGCGCGTCTACCAATTCCGCCATCCGGGCATTACCACGTCAGGTAGTGTGCGAAAATAGGATATTTTTTTCAAACACCACTATTGCCTGATCTTCAATATCTCCACCTTCCTGAACTCAACGGGGTGCGACTCCGACTGCAATGCTATGTAACCCTCTTTCAGCGGTGTGGCCTGAGCCATGGTAAATCCCTCCGGCAGGTCTCCGCCTATCTGAGGTTTTGAGTATGTCAGAACAGTGTCGCCGTTTACAATATGATGAATTATGCTGTCTCCATAGACAACGAGTTCGGCCATCACCCATGCATCATCATATAAGAACTCAGACGATGACAATATGCAATGCTCTGTTATCAGGTCATTACCCATTACAATATGAGTGTGCGGGGTGCAGACATTCATTGTTGGTGTCTCTCGCTCCGCGGTGCTTCCCAGAAACTGCACTTCAACGCAAACAGGCCAATCCTGGTCAAGCCCGATTGTCGCCGGATCCTGGCAGTGAAACATGATGCCGCTGTTGCGGTAACCCCACGAGGGGCCTCCGGGCAGCTGATCGCCGGTGAACCGGTACTCTACCCGCAGTTTGTACGAGGAGAAAGACTCGTTGTAATAGATATGGCCGAATTCATACCTGAATGTGTCATATTCCAGGTACGAGACCTTCATTATGCTGTCTTCGACCCTGAAGGTGTTTTTATAGTTTTCACCAAGGGGTGATCCCTTGATCTTGATCACCCAGCCGTCGAGGTTTTCGCCGTTGAAAAGGGAGATCCACTCTTCCTTCGGGGTGGTGCGATTGCCGCAGGAAGCCAGCGTCAATGTGAGGATGGCAATTGTCAGGAGGTTTTTCATGGTTGTAATTATTAGGTTAATTATATAGAAACAATTGAGTTACAATACTATATGCTCTACGGGCAAAAGGTTTCTGGCATCTGGTTATTCTACAATACTTTATGCCCTGTGGGCAAGAGCCTTTTTCAGACCGCAAGACCTTGAGACCTTGAGACCCTCAGACCTTCAAATCCTTAGACCTTCAGTCCGCCAGCTGGCGGATCAGACCCTCAGACCTTCAGACCCCTGTCGTCTGCCAACTGCCTTCAGTATGGCTTTCTCTATGCCGTCAGCATCATACCCGCACTCATGCCACAGCTCCGGCTGGGTGCCATGCTCAACAAAATAGTCGGGGATACCCAGCCGTTTTATTTCGACTGCATATCCGTTATCGGCGGCAAACTCAAGCACGGCACTGCCAAACCCTCCCTTGATGACACCGTCTTCAACCGTGATGATTTTCCTGAATTTCTTCATCACCTCATGGAGCACCTTCCCGTCAACCGGATTTGCAAAACGCATATCGTAATGCATCACCGATATGTCCCTGTCACCAAGCGAAGCCACGGCATCAACGACAAAGTTGCCGGGATGGCCTATACTGAGTACGGCTATATCCTTTCCCTCACTGATAACCCGTGCCTTTCCCACGGGTATCTCCTCAAACGGCTGCCGCCAGTCGCAAATCACTCCTGGTCCGCGAGGATACCTGATGCTGAAGGGGCTCTTTATCTTGTCAAGCTGTGCAGTGTACATCATATTGCGCAGTTCCACCTCATCCATAGGTGCGGCCGTGATCATACCAGGTATGTTGCGCATGAAGGCAAGATCGAAGAAGCCGTGGTGGGTGGCCCCGTCAGTACCCACGAGCCCGCCGCGGTCAAGGCAGAAAATGACCTTGAGTCCCTGGAGGGCAACGTCATGAACCACCTGGTCATAGGCCCGCTGCATAAATGAGGAGTAAATGTTGCAGAACGGAAGCAGTCCGTTGGCTGCCATACCTGCTGAGAATGTCACGGCATGCTGCTCGCAGATGCCTACATCATAAGCCCTGTCGGGCATCTCCTTCATCATTATGTTAAGAGAACATCCGGTGGGCATTGCCGGAGTTATGCCAACGATCTTTTCATTCAGGCGCGCCAGTTCCAGTATAGTATGACCAAATACCTCCTGGTAGAGGGGATGCTTTGAGCATTCAGATGGTTTGATGAGCTCTCCGGTGCATTTGTCGAACCGGCCCGGGGCGTGAAATATAGTCTGCTGCTCTTCTGCCTTCGCGAATCCCTTACCCTTGACCGTAATGCAGTGCAGGATCTTGGGCCCAGGGATGGTCTTGAGGTCTTCGAGCACCCTTGTGAGATGCATGACATCATGACCGTCAATGGGACCGAAATACCTGAATTTCATGGCCTCGAACATATTACTCTGTTCAAGCACGGTACCTTTGATGCTGCTCTCTATCTGCGAGGCAATGATCTGTGCTTTCGAGCCTACTCTCTTTGAGCGGCCCAGCAGCCTCCACACCCTGTCCTTGAACCTGTTGTACGTTCTGCTGGTGGTTATGTCAAGCAGGTACTGCTTCATTGCCCCCACGGAGGCATCAATTGATATGTTGTTATCGTTAAGTATTACGAGAAGGTCAGCTTTCTCGTTCCCTGCGTTGTTCAGACCCTCAAATGCAAGACCTGCCTGCAGGGCTCCGTCGCCGATCACTGCCACCACCTTGCGTTTTTCGCCTTTGGTTTGCGCCGCAACAGCAATCCCCAGGGCTGCCGAGATGGAGGTGGAGGAGTGACCCACTCCAAAGGCGTCATATTCACTCTCAGCCATGCGCGGAAAACCACTGATACCCTTGTATTTGCGGTTCGTGTGGAACAGGGCCTTCCTCCCCGTGATTATCTTATGTCCGTAAGCCTGATGACCCACATCCCACACTATCTTATCATAAGGGGTATTGTAAACATAATGCAGAGCAACGGTCAGTTCAACAACTCCAAGGCTTGCTCCGAAGTGACCCGGGTTGCTGCTGACCTCGTCAATGATATGTTGCCTGAGTTCATTGCTGAGCCTTACAAGCTCAAGCCTGTCAAGTTTCCTGAGGTCGGCAGGGGTATCTATCCTGTCTAACAGCCGTTCCGTCTCTGACATTTATAAAAAGGTCCTAAATGACCGGGTAAAGATACTTATATTTTAAGTTTTGCATAATTATCAGGAGACCCGGTAGTGGTGGTAAATATTCTCTATTGTTAATTAATCATTCAACTATTAACAACAGGCTTAGCCATTTATTGTTTAATTCGCAACTGGGGTAAAGTCATAAAAAAGGCAAGTCATGATCTCACCAAAAATACTCTTAGCGGTACTGCTGATTGCACTGGCGGCAGGTTCATGTGTGACAGGCAAGAGGTATAATTCCCTCAATGACAGGAGTCTGATGCTGTTGTCAGAGCGTGATTCTCTCAAGGCGGAGAATATCTGGCTTTCAATGTCGAACAGGGAGCTTACGGCAAAGTCGGCGCAGCTCGCGGAGGAGACAGGCAGGCTGACGGAGGAGTATGAAAAGACTAGTGCAGAACTGACACAGTCAAGGGATGAGGTCAACAGGCTCACCACCCGCTACGATGACCTGCAGCGGGCGCAGCAGGAGCTTGTTGCAGGCAAGGCCCAGGAGACACAGAGGCTGCTGGCCGAGCTGAGACAGGCACAGACGGAACTGAAGCAGAGGGAGGACTTGATGCGGGACCTGGAGATGAACCTTGACACCAAAAAGGCAGCGCTTGAGGATCTCACCTATGAGCTTGAGAGGCGCAACGTCAGGCTGGCGGAGCTTGAGAAAATGCTGGATGCGCAGCAGAAGGCCGTCAAGGCATTGAAGGACAAGGTCTCGGAGGCGCTCTTCGGCTTTGAGAACAACGGCCTCACCGTGACAATGAAGAACGGACAGGTATATGTCTCGATGGATGACAAGCTGCTGTTCAAAACAGGAAGTTATGAGATTGACGCCAACGGTCGAACTGCACTGCGCAAGCTGGGTGCTCTCCTTGAGAAGAACACCGATGTCACCATCACCATCGAAGGCCATACTGATGACGTGCCATACAGGGCGGCGCCGGGGCAGCAGATACTTGACAACTGGGACCTGAGTGTCAAAAGAGCAACAACCGTTGTGAGGGTGCTTACCCAGGATACAAATATCAATTCAAAACGTCTGGTGGCATCAGGCCGAAGCGAATACATGCCCGTGGATCCGAATAAGACCCCTGATGCCAGGCAGAAGAACAGGCGAACGGAGATCATCCTGACGCCTGACCTCACCGCTCTATACAGGATACTGGAGAGCTACTAGCATGTCTTTGGCTTATTAATCACCAGCCATTAAAAGTCCGCTTGCCTGCCGAACTCACCCAGCCTGACATTCAGTCTTTCAAGGGCCTCAATGAGGTCTTCCTCGGGTTTAAGGAAGTCGAAGTCCTGCCAGAACTCCGCATCATAACCGTCAATTGTCAGCGAGAAGATTGAATAGGCCGGTGTAAGCTCCTCATGATCAAAGCGGGTCACATTACCGGTACGGTGATCGGTTATTGCAAGCTCAAAGAAGATATTAAAGCGGCTGCTGAACAGCTTTTTCTTTCCCCTGGCCATAAATCCGAGATCACCTCTCACATGTGCCAGGTAGTACCTCCCGTCAACATACCTGTAGTGTGACCTGTACCTTACATATTCAGGTCTCATCGAATACTCGCGGGGAATCCTGTTGATAAATGATTCACCCGTCTGTTCAATATAGAGAGGATTCACCTCAAACTCTGCAAGGACGACACTATAGTTATCGACATTTATGTATATATCACCCTGCATCAGGGGTTCAGTGATCCACTCCCTCTGTTTGAAGGAAATGACAAAGGCAGTCTGCCCGTCAACGGTTACGATATCTCTGAGATGATACTCATATGAGTTGAATGATTCAGGGTCAAGGAAGTCGAACAGGTGCCTCATACCGTCAAGCGAAAGCGTTGCACTCAGTCCCGCCTTGAGTCTTACGGCCAGTGTGTCCTTTACCTCCAGGTTCTCTATTTTTCTGCTGCGCAACACCTTTATCTGATCATTCTGCAATGATCTGGCGTAAGGACTCTTATATATCTGTACAACAGCCTCGGAGTATACCTGAGGCTCTTTTCTCCGGTAGACTCCCTCACGGTAGAATCCGGTCAGCAGTGCCGGAGTAGTCCCGTAGTTGGAGGCAACCGATGAGATGGTCTTTCTTATTATAAGAAGCGGGTCCTGGGCCCTGATAATGATCTCGGGGATAGGGATGAAATCCCTGTCCATGCTGATGGTCATGTGGTTTCCGGAAAGGCTTCTGACAGTTATCCGGCGGTTGACATAACCTACATAGGAGACTGACAGTGTGTCATCAAGGCACTCCTCATCCATCCTTAGTATAAAGTCGCCGTTGAAGTTTGTCACCGTCCCCCTGGCACGGTTGACGATTCCAATGGTGGCGTAGGGGAGGGGCTCGGAGGTTTCGGTATCGGTTACCTTCCCGCTGATAAAAAAGATTAACGGCTGGGATTCAGTGAGTGTATCGGGAGCAGCGGGTTTCACAACTTCCCGGTAGAGAATGATGTGTCTTCCCATCACCGAGTACCTGATGGCGGGATCACCCGTTACTGAATCGAGTATCTGCCTGACCGTCATATCATATTGCGGGATGGAAAATGTTCTGTCCGCATCGATTATTCGGGTGTCATAGGTAAAGAGATAGCCGGTAAGCCTGCTTACCTCGCTCAGAGCCCTGGAAGCCCGTGTGCTGTTCCCTGACAGATTCATAGGACTGTCAAGAACGTTCTCCTGCGTGAACGAATGCATTGAGAACAATAACAGGCCGGCAACCAGGATCGCTCGTTTTACCCTTGAACCCGTCGGCCGCATCAGATTTTATTGAGCCTGTCCGGGATAGAGCATGTAAGCGCCTTCCTCCCTGACAGAACGAAGGTTAAAGGTAGTGCAAATCAGTTTAATAATTGTATCCTGCGGCTGATGTTCGAAGGGGGAGGTAAGCCTGAAGTCGTTTATTGCGGGGTCACCTGCCCTGATGTCAATATTGAATGTGCGTTTCAGGTCTTCGAAGACCACCTCCAGCCGCTCGCCGTCATAAACCAGCAGTCCAGTATGCCATGAGAGGTAATTGACGTTGGTGTTGAGAGCCTGTGATGAACCTGCTTCGGAGACCTTACCCACATATTCGGGTTCGAGTGTCACACTCCGCGATCCGTCTGTGCTGGAAAGTAATACTTTGCCCGATGAGACATATACTTCAACCTGGTTATTGCCGTTGTCAGTCATAACGTTGAATGAGGTGCCAAGCACCCTGACACTGGCTTTACCGGCATCAATGATAAAAGGCCGCGAGGCATCGGGGGCTATGTCAAAGAACGCCTCACCCCTGAGTGTTACCTTCCGGTTATTGCGGCCGAACTCTTTCGGGTAGGAGAGTTTGCTGTCACGGTTGAGATAGATCTTACTTCCGTCTGCAAGCAGCAGTTCGATGTTCTTCTCATCATCAGCCGAAGCTACCGTCACTTTCCCGGGAGCTCCCACCCCGAACAGGAGCCAGCCGATCCCTGCAACGATAACAACTGTCGCGGCAATCCTGGCAAACGTTTGAAAGAATGAAAGTCCCGGCATGGTGACGACAGGCTTTTCAGCCTCTATTCTGCCATTAAGTCTCTCCCAGGCCTTATCAACATCAATAAAGTCGTTATCTGTTTGTTTCAGGTCATTCCATTTTTTCATTATCTCTCTGTCTTCACTGATCAGGAGCCTGGCCGCTTCGTCGCCGGAGCTCTTTTCACCTGAGAGCCATGCTGCTGCATCGGCCCACTCCCGGTCATTAAATTGTTCAATTTTTTTATTCTTTTTCATTATTCTGCAAGTGCTTTCCTGAATTCCCTGAGGGCTTTTCCCATGTCTGCCTCGACAGTCTTGAGGGAAACCGCAAGTTTATCAGCTATTTCGTTGTATTTCAGTCCTTCAAACCTGCTCATACGGAAAATGAGCCTGCATCTCTCGGGCAGGCGTTCGAGCACTCTTGCCACTCTTGTCTGCAGTTCACTGTAATATATCGCTTCGGTCACCGGCTCGGAACCCGGTTCAGCCCGGACAGTCATCTCGCCGACATGGCGGCTGACCACCTTCTGATGTTCGATATAGTGCAGCGCCCTGTTGTGCACTGAGCGAAAGAGGTAACCGTTCAAAGAGCTTTTAACCGTAAGGGTCTGCCTGTCCTGCCACAGCCTGAAGAATAGTTCCTGCACAATCTCCTCCGCGGCGTCATGGTCTCTGAGCATTGTCTTTGCATAACGCACCAGTGAAACATAGGAGGACCGGAACAGCTTCTCAAACTCCTGTTTGTCGCCCTGCCTGATCCTCCCTATGATATCACTGTCACTGCTCATTCTTCAGTGGCCCTTCTTTATTCCGTCCTGTCGCTGAATTTTACCCTTCTGCTAAGCCTTCTTATGGCTGCCTCGATACTCTGATCGGGTTCGATCACGTTATAGTCACCCCAGAACTCGGAGTCTGCGAAAGCTGCAACCTCTTCGCTGAAGACGTCCGTCGGCCTGATCCTTTCCCTTGAGGTGAATTTCACTACGTCTTTTTCAGTACGGTCCGTGATGGCAAGCTCTGACATGGTGGTGTAGTTTGTGTTGAAGAGCTTTTTCTTCCAGTTGACCTTAAATTTGACCTCTGCCCTTGAGTGGGTGAAGTACCATTTACCGTCCACTTCGCGGTAGCGGACAAGGTAAGAGGTTACCTCAGGTGTCACCTGCATACCCATGGGTTTCTTGCGGATGAACATTGATGTTGCCAGTTCCTTGTTCTCGAGGTTGAATGAGAATTCAGCCTGTGCCACTGCATAGGTCTCGATGTCTATGAACAGGCGGCCCTGGTAGAGCGGTGTGGTGATAAAAGGCTTCTGGTAGAAGTTGATCACGTAGTTAGTCCTGTCATCAATGACAACAATGCTTGAGAGCTCGAGATCATACTGATTAATGGCCTCCCTGGTGAGGAAGGTCTCAGGATTTTTAACCACATCAAGGTAAAGTGTGGTTGTGGGGCCGCCCTGAAGTTTGAAGAGGACAGTATCCATCTTCTCAACGTCATTGCTCTTTCTTCCCTTGTATATCCTTATGGCATCAAACCTGAGGTCATTCTGATACGGAGCCTTGAAGACTTCGACAATAGCTTCGCCAATTGAGATGTAACTGCGGTTTTTTCTGACAGTCTCGCGGTAGAAAGCGGTCATGTCATTCGGAACCACCGGGTAATTGTTCTGGAAGCGGTTTATCACCTGCTCCATGATCTCAGAGGGTATCAGGGGTTTTACTATGACCTCCTTTATAGGGATCAATGCGGTCTCAAGCTCAATAACATTGCGCTGGCCGTTTGTCTTCATCTCATTGAGGGCCATCACCCTGTTTTTGTACCCAACGTATGAGATCTCGATCTTGCCGGTCTCACCTTCGTCAAGCTTGAGTGTGAACTCACCATCAAGGTTTGTCACGGTTGCTACGTTACTTCCCTGGACTGCAATGCCGGCGAAGATAAGCGGTTGATTAGTCTCGGCATCAACAACCCTTCCACGGATGATTGTAAGCTGTTGCTGCTCCTTCTTTGTTTTGCCCGGAGCGGCTGATGCTGAAAGGTCTCCTGCTGAAACAAGTAAGAGGAGCGCCGCGGCTATTACTGTAAAAAAGATTTTGGTCTTCATTGTTGTTCAATTTATTAATTGTTACTAATCCGGATCATCTTTTCATAGTAAAGACCGGAATAGTCCCCTCTACCCCTTACAATGACGAAAAAAAATTGTTCATTTGCCCCTGTCATGCCTGCCAGGTATCTGAATGCAAGTTACTCTGTTTTCTCTTATGCAATGAAGAGAGTGACCGGCATTTCATTCAATCCGTCGCTGCCTCCGGCAATAAGTGTGGAATTGAGCAGCAGGTGCAACCTTGCCTGCCCGGAGTGTGTCACCGGCGCCGGGCTGCTTAAACGGGAAAACGATTTCATCAGTTTCAGCCTGGCAGGGAAGATCGCCGGTGAGCTGCGTGGCCACACTCTTTCTGCCTGGCTTTGCTTCCAGGGCGAGCCGATGATACATCCCCGTTTCTTTGATATTGTTGACCTCTTCGGGGAGATGAACCCGGTGATTTCAACCAATGGTCATTATCTGAGTGAGGAGGCATGTCTGAGACTGGCGGCTTCACCTTTGAAGAAGATCATCATTTCATATGACGGGGTATCGCCTGAGGCGTACAATTTGTACAGGAGAGGAGGCAGTCACGTACTTGTCACCGAAGGTATAAGCAGACTTACGACTATCATCAGAGAGAGGGGTTCGCGGCTTAGGACCGAGCTTCAGTTCCTGCTTCACAGGGGGAATGAGCATGAGGCTTCTGCCGTGGCGGAGCTGGCGTCATCTCTCGGTGCCGGCTTTACGATAAAGAGTATGCATGTGCTTGACAATAAGAGGGCAGGAGAATGGATACCGGCCGACTTCGGAAGGTCACGGTATATAATGTCAGCGGGAGAATGGAAACTGGCGGCAACTCCTGCGCGGGGGTGCCTCAGAATGTGGACTACCGCAGTCATCACCGCCGACGGCGATGTGGTGCCCTGTTGTTATGACAAGAATGCAGGTCATGTGATGGGAAATCTCAATAACCAGACTTTCAGGGATATATGGCATGGCAAAAAATATAACTCTTTCAGGGATACCGTCATGAAAAGCAGGAGCCTGATCGATATATGCCGTAACTGTCCGCAGGGCAGCCCTGTTTTTTTCAGAAGGTGACAAAAAAAAGAGGCTGTCCCTTTTGAGACAGCCCCTTCGACTATACAGTCATTATTTCTTTTTCCTTGATCTCCATTATCTTATCGACACGCGAGATATGCTTGTCGGTCAGCTCCTGTACCAGTTTTTCTCCGGTTTTCTCCTCATCCTCTGGCAGCCCTTCCTTAAGCAGTGTTTTAAGCTCGTCAAGGAACCACTTGCGGCTTGTCCGGACACTGATCTTGGCGGTCTCGCCCTCCTGCTTCACCTGTTTCACCAGTTGATGCCTGCGCTCTTCTGTCAGAGGTGGCACATTGATGCGTATGGTTTCACCGTTGTTTATCGGGGTCATCCCGATATTTGCAGCCAATATTGCCTTCTCGATGATGCCCAGCATGTTTTTCTCCCAGGGCTGGATAAGTATGCTTTTAGCATCGGGGGTGTTGATGTTGGATACCTGTGAGAGAGGCGTGCTGTTGCCGTAATAGTCGACGTTGATTCCATCGAGCAGCAGAGGGTTGGCGCGCCCGGCACGAAGATGCGAAAGCTCGTATTCGAGGTGCCTGATGGCCTTTTCCATCCTCTCTTCGGCTTCATCTCTGATAAGTTCCAGTTCTTCAGTCATGTGATAATAATTATTCTGGTTGAAAACAAATGTAAAAAAAATTCCTTTCAGAGAGTAATAAGTGTGCCGCACTTGTGGCCTGAAGTGACAGCCTTGAGATTACCTTCCCTGTTTATGTCGAAGACAATGACGGGCATCCCGTTCTCGCTGCACATTGAGAATGCCGTCTGGTCCATCACCTTCAGCTTTTTTTCAATGGCCTCTCCAAATGTAAGTTTTTCATACCTGACAGCTGCCGGGTCTTTTTCGGGGTCTGCGGAATATACACCATCGACGCGAGTACCTTTGAGCAGCACGTTGCAGTTCAGCTCCACGGCTCGCAACGCCGCCGCGGTGTCGGTGGTGAAGAACGGGTTGCCTGTCCCGCCGGCCAGGATGCATACACACCCGCAGTCGAGGGCGGCAGAGACCCTGTCTCTGATATACAGCTCACCCACGGGTTCCATACGTATGGAGGTGAACACCTTGGCGCTGCATCCGGCCCTGAGGAGGAAGCTCTCCAGGGCAATGCTGTTGATTACTGTGGCAAGCATACCCATCTGGTCTCCCTTAACACGGTCATAACCCTCTGCGGTGCTGCCCATACCACGAAAAATGTTTCCGCCGCCTATCACTACGGCCACCTGGCATCCGGAAGAGACCACTTCATGTATCTGTCTGGCATAGCTTGACAGAATACCGGCATTGAGTCCTGTACCTTCAGGGCCACCGGCAGATTCGCCGCTTAGCTTCAGTAGTATTCTTTTATATTCCATCGCAACAACAATTTGTGTGATGGCACCGAAATTAGCAAAAAATGTGCCCCGATACATTGACAGCAACAAAATATGCACTGACACCCGCGTATGAGCTATAAAAAAAACAGCGGTGCCCGTGATGAGCACCGCTGCCTGTAAAACCATTACCGGTTAATTCGTCAGACATTCAGTGTGTAGCGGACAAAGGCTGTTGCCTTCAGGGTTTTGTCCTTGCTCTCGAGGTACTGCCTGATTGTCATCTTGTTGTCCTTGATGAACTCCTGGTTCATGAGTGAGCTCTCCTTGAAGAACTTATTCAGTTTGCCCTGGGCTATCTTGTCAAGCATATCTGCAGGCTTACCTTCGCGGCGTGCCTGTTCTCTTGCTATATCAAGCTCCTGTGCAAGGATTTTTTCCGGAACATCATCCTTGTCAAGGGAGACTGGGTTCATGGCAGCAACCTGCATGGCAACATCCTTATATACCTGGGTGTCAATGCCGGCTTTGCTGAAGCCGACCATGGTGGCAAGCTTGTTTCCCGGATGGATATAAGCCTGTACGGCCAAAGCGCTTATAGTGCTGAAATATGTGAGTTCGAACTTTTCTCCGGTGATCCCGCTCTTCTCAGTGACAAGCTCTGACGCCTTCTTCCCGTCTACGGTCATGTCCTTCAAAGCTTCAAGATCAGCCGGGCCCGAAGCCAGTGCTGCATCAAGAATTTTGTATCCGAGGGCTATGAAGTCAGCGTTCTTTGCTACGAAATCGGTCTCGCAGTTCAGTGATATCATCATTCCGGTTTTACCGTCAGTGCTTATTTTTGCGAGCACAACACCCTCGCTGGCTTCACGGTCGGCACGCTTGTTGGCTATTGCCTGGCCTCTTTTACGAATTAGTTCCTGTGCTTTTTCGAAGTCGCCTGCTGCTTCCTCGAGGGCTTTTTTACAGTCCATCATGCCGGCGCCCGTCAATCTTCTCAGTTTGGCGACATCGGCAGCGCTAATATTTGACATAGTTATAAATCTCTTAAATGGTTGATTTTTATTCTTTCTCTTCTGTGGTTTCGGTTTCAGCTTCGGTTTCAGCTTCGGTTTCGGTTTCAGCTTCAGTTTCAGCTTCGGCTTCGGCTTTGGCTTCTTCTGCGACACTCACTGCAGCCTCTTCCACTTCTTCTACCTCTTCCACCTCTTCCGCCTCTTCAGCTTTTATTACAGGCTGCTCCGCTTCATAGTCAAGGGCACTGTATTTGCGTCTGCGTGTGCCTTCAGGGGCCTCTTCCTTTTCGGAGGCGGCACTGTCCTTGTCTTTCTCTGCCTTGCGCTCGTTGAGTCCTTCAGCAATAGCCTGGCACATTAAGTTTATCACCAGTGATATTGACTTGGCAGCGTCATCATTTGCAGGTATTACAAAGTCGATTTCCGAGGGGTCCGAGTTGGTGTCAACCATGGCAAAGACCGGGATACCGAGTCTTTTTGCCTCATGGACGGCAATATGTTCCTTGACCACGTCAACCACGAACAATGCCGATGGCTGGCGGGTCATGTCAGCGATAGAACCGAGGTTCTTTTCAAGTTTGGCTCTCTGGCGTGTTATCTGCAGCTTCTCTCTCTTTGAGAGGTTGTCAAACGTGCCGTCGACAGCCATTTTGTCTATTGAGCCCATCTTCTTTACCGCCTTGCGGATGGTAGGGAAGTTGGTAAGCATTCCTCCCGGCCACCTCTCGGTGACGTAGGGCATGTTAACCGCTCCGACCTTTTCGGCCACGATGTCTTTCGCCTGCTTTTTCGTAGCCACGAAGAGCACTTTGCGGCCTGATTTTGCTATCTGCTTTACTGCAGCAGCGGCCTCGTCAATTTTCAGTACGGTTTTTTCGAGGTCAATGATATGAATGCCGTTGCGCTCCATAAAAATATAGGGAGCCATGGCCGGGTTCCATTTTCTTTTAAGGTGCCCGAAGTGCACACCGGCATCAAGTAATTCTTGAAAATTCGTTCTTGACATTTTGATTTTGATTGTTAAGTTTACGTTCTGTGAAGTCAATTGCAGAGTAGTTCCTTGCGGGAAGTCAATGCAATTTAGATACTAAACCTGCATCTATAAATAATTGCTATTGAACTCCTAACGCTTGCTGAACTGGAACCTCTTGCGTGCCTTGGGTTGACCCGGCTTCTTTCTCTCCACTTCGCGGGGATCGCGCGTGGTGAAACCTTCAGCTTTCAGCTTGGGCTTGTACTCCGGATCAATCTTGATCAGGGCCCTGGAAATCCCAAGACGTATCGCCTCTGCCTGACCTTTCGATCCACCGCCGTCAAGTGTGACTTTGATGTCATATTTGTCGGCAACATTGAGAAGGTTCAAAGGCTGGAGGATGACATACTGCAGGATCTCATTCGGGAAATACTGCTTGTATTCCCTGTCATTGATCGTGATCTGTCCCTTGCCGTCGTTAAGGTAAACCCTGGCGACTGCCGCCTTCCTTCTTCCGATAGCGTTAATAACTTCCATGTTTCTTACTTAATGGTTTTTAAATCGATTAGTTTGGGTTGCTGGGCCTCATGTTTGTGTTCCGGCCCTACATACACATAAAGGTTCCTGTAGATGGCGCTTCCAAGCCTGTTTTTCGGAAGCATTCCCTTGACAGCATATTCAATCAGCCGCACGGGGTGCTTCTTCATCAGCTCGTCAGCCTTGACGATCCTCTGGCCACCGGGGTAACCGGTATGCCTGATATACTCCTTGTCAGTCATCTTGGCGCCCGTCATTGTGACTTTTTCAGCGTTGATAACAATCACGTTATCCCCGCAGTCGACATGAGGCGTGAAGCTTGTCTTGTGCTTCCCCCTCAATATAAGGGCAACAACAGATGACAGACGTCCGAGTGTCTGACCCTCCGCATCAACAAGTACCCACTCTTTCTCAACAGTCGCTTTATTGGCTGACACTGTCTTGTAGCTTAAGGTGTTCACTTTGTACTAAGGTTTTGTTAATTAATGATTTTTCAAAATAAAAGCCCCAATTTTGGGGTCTGCAAAAATACAACTTATTTTTGTTTCGAGCAATATGTTGTATTTTTAATTTCGATGATAGATGATGATACTTTCAGTTCATTTACCGGAGCAGCATTCTTTTCTTATTTTTACATGCTGTTAATTGTCATATCCGGCTACCATGAAACTCAACAGTGACGACAGGAAATTCCTTGAGATGGCTATAGACACGGCTGAGGAAAATATCACTGATGGCGGAGGTCCATTCGGGGCTGTCATCGTCAGCAACGGAAAGGTACTGGCCGCTGCAGGCAACAGGGTCGTCCCCGGCCATGATCCTACGGCTCATGCTGAAATAAAGGCCATAAGAATTGCGGCTGAGACCCTGGGAACACATGACCTCAGCGATTGTGTTATCTATGCCTCATGCGAACCCTGTCCGATGTGCCTCGGTGCAATATACTGGGCAGGAATCAGGCGCATTGTATATGCCTCTGACCGCTACCGCGCCGCAGCTGCCGGGTTTGATGACGAGAGGATCTATGAAGAACTGGCGCTTGCCAGGGGTGAGAGAAACATCGTCATGGATCGCGGACTGGAAATGGAAGGTGACAGGGTGCTGACGAAATGGGAGGAGTATCCTGACAAGATTCAATATTGACTACTATAGATGACGAGGCTTAACAGAGCGTTCTTCATGAATGATGCGGTGACGGTGGCTAAGCTGCTTCCGGGAATGGATATTATCATGGCATCGGGTGAAAAATCAGGGCGGTATATGATAACTGAGACTGAAGCCTACCTTGGTATTGACGACAGAGCATGCCATGCCAGCAAGGGCAGGACAGGGAGGACAGAGCCGATGTACCTCGAAGGAGGACATCTCTATCTCTATTTTGTCTATGGCATGCACTGGATGATGAATGTTGTTACCGGGCCTACTGATTATCCTCAGGCGGTACTGATTAGGGGTGTGACTGCCTTCAACGGACCGGGCCGGGTGACAAGGGGACTGGGAGTTGACGGATCATTCAACCGTGAAGACCTGGAAGCCTCACAAAGGATATGGATTGAGGACGAAGGCATTCGACCTGAGCTGACAGCCGGACCCAGGGTGGGGATTGTCTATGCAGGTGAGCCGTGGGTAAGCAAACCGTGGCGCTTTATGATGGTGAACAATTAACATAAAATAGATGATAAAAGGATTCCGGATGTGGAACAACGTAACAGGATGGGCGGTCTTTGCCGTCTCACTCCTGGTGTATCTTCTTACTATTGAACCTACGGTGAGCTTCTGGGACTGTGGTGAATTCATACTCTGTTCCTACCGTCTCGAGGTGGGGCATCCTCCCGGGGCTCCTCTCTTTCTCCTGCTTGGCCGGTTCTTTACACTCTTTGCAGGCGGTGACACCTCAAAGGTGGCAATGATGGTAAACATTATGTCTGCTCTCGCCAGCGCCTTCACTATCCTGTTCCTTTTCTGGACGGTGACAAGACTTGTCAGGCTTGCCACGGGTGACAGCCTGGCTGTTACAGGAGGAAAGGCCGTGGCTATCCTTGCTTCGGGCACCGTGGGTGCGCTTGCCTACGCATTCTCTGACACATTTTGGTTCTCAGCCGTGGAAGGGGAGGTGTACGCCACCAGCTCTCTCTTCACCGCCGCCGTCTTCTGGGCCATGCTAAAGTGGTATGACGAGGCAGACGGACCTGATGCAAACAGGTGGATAGTTCTCATATTCTACCTGATGGGACTCTCAATAGGAGTACACCTTCTGAATCTGCTGACACTGCCGGTGCTTGTTCTATTGTGGTACTTCCGGAAATACCAGGTTACAGGCAGGGGAGTGGCCTATGCAGTGATCCTGAGCTTTCTCCTGCTGGGAGTCCTCAACTTCCTCTTCATTCCGGGCGTCGCCACGGTGGCAGGCTGGTTTGAGCTCTTCTTCGTGAACACCGTTGGCCTTCCTTATAACTCGGGGATATTTATTTACCTGGTTCTCTTTGTTGGTCTGATTGCCTTCGGTATATGGTATTCGCTCAAAAAAAACAAGGTCATTCTTAACTGGGTCCTGACGGTGGTGGCGGTGCTGATGCTGGGTTACTCATCATTTGCCCTTATCATCATCAGGGCCAATGCCCATCCGCCCATGAACCAGAATGACCCTTCTGACGTATTCTCATTCTTATATTACATCAACCGCACGCAGTACCCTCGTGCACCTTTCCTCTACGGGCATTACTACACGGCGCCCGTCACGGGAGTCAAAAAGAAGGTAGGAAGCTATAATAAAAAGGATGACAGGTATGTGCCTTACTACCTTAACGATTACGAATATGACAAACGCTTCATGACCCTCTTCCCGAGAATGTACAGCAGCGAGCCCGAGCACATCCGCCAGTATGAATACTGGGGCAAGGTAGAGGGAAGAAAGGTTACCATAAGGTCAGGAGGTGGCAGTGAGCAGGTAACCCTGCCGTCATTCGGACAGAACCTGCGCTTCTTCTTCAGGTACCAGGTGGGAGTGATGTATGGCAGGTATTTCATGTGGAACTTTGCCGGTCGTCAGAATGATGTGCAGGGAAACGGTAATGTCATGGACGGCAACTGGATCTCGGGGATACCCTTTATTGACAACGCCCGTTTGGGCGATCAGTCGCTGCTTCCGGACGCGAACCTGAACAGCCCCGCGCGCAACAGGTATTATCTCCTGCCCCTCCTGGCGGGTCTGGCCGGCATCTTCTGGCAGTACCGTCGTGACAAAAGGGGACTGTCGCTTGTTGTGCTTCTGTTTATCATGACAGGTCTGGCCATTGTGACCTATCTGAACCAGTACCCCAGCCAGCCGAGGGAGCGCGATTATGCTTATGCCGGTTCCTTCTATGCCTTTACAATCTGGATTGGTATGGGAGTAATGTTGCTTTATGATTTCCTGCGCAAGTTCATGAAGGAGTACCCGGCGGCGATCGCGCCGGCTGTGGTACTCATGGCAGCCATCCCCATGGTGATGCTGCTTCAGAACTATGATGATCATGACAGATCTGACAGGTATACGGCAAGGGATATAGCGGCAAATTATCTCGCATCTGTTGATGAGAATGCGATTCTGCTGACATACGGCGACAATGATTCCTTCCCCCTCTGGTATATACAGGATGTGGAGGGGTACCGCACAGACGTGCGTGTGGCTAACTTAAGTTATCTCCAGAGCGGGTTTTACATTGAGACAATGAGCCGTAAGGCATTTGATTCCGACCCTCTGCCCTTCACTCTCCCATATGACAAATACGAAGAGGGTGAACGTGTGCAGTTGCCTGTTGAGGACCTGATAAAAGAGCCCACCCCCATCAGGAAGGTGATGGAGTTTGCCGGTTCGGATGATCCAAAGGCCAGGGTGGATCTTTCAGGCAGGGGCGACTTCTTCAATTTTATCCCTGTGAGGGATTTTATTATTGACGTTGATTCAGCTCATGTCATTGCCACGGGTGCTGTGCGGCCCTACCATGCCGACCGGATAATCAGCCCGATGTTCTGGCGCTTCAAGGGGTCGATGGTAATCAAGGATGACCTGGCATTGATGGATATCATGGCAGGTAACAACTGGGAGCGTCCGCTCTACTACGCTGTCACCGTACCTGCTTCCAATTATATCGGCCTTGAGGATTTCTTCATCCTGGAGGGAATGGCATACAGGGTCAGCCCCGTCACGATTGACCCGCCGGCGGGAGGTGAGACCGGCATGGTCGATACGGAGGAGATGTATGAGAATATGATGAACCGATTCAGATTTGGCAATGCCGGGGAGCCCCATGTATATCTTGATGAGAACAACCGGAGGCTCATGGATGTCTTCAGGCGCCAGTTCGCCAGGCTCTCAAAGGCACTTGCCCTGGAGGGAGATACTGTCAGGGCGCTGGCAGCGGCAGAGAAGGGCATCAGCCTGGTGCCGCCTGAGAAGATGCCTTACGATTATTTCAGCATTGATCTTGGTGAAGCCCTTGCCATGGCCGGCAGAAAGGAGGATGCGGAGAAGATGTTTACCGCCATAGTCGACAATGCGCTGGCCTCGCTAACCTTTATAACCTCCCTTCCTGATGATAAGACGTATGGTCTTGACTTTACCGTCTCCGTCTCATTGCAGGCCCTGCTTGATACCTACAGGAAGGCTTCCGCGTTCGGTATGAATGAACTGGCGACAAGAGCCTCGGTTGAGCTGTCAAGGTACTACGGGGAGGTCCCGCTTCGATGATCAGGAACTACGGCAGACCGTTTCCCGCGGGAGTGATCTACCCGGAAGCCGTTTACAGGATAAAGGGCTCTGGAAAGAGACTCTTTCTCACCTTTGATGATGGTCCCGACCCTGTATCAACCCCGTTGATACTTGATATTCTCGCCGATCATGATGTACATGCCACATTCTTCTGCACCGGGAGCAGGGTTCTCGCCTCTCCGGGCCTCTTTGCCCGAATTGCGGCCGGGGGACATGTCATCGGCAATCATGGCTTCGGACATCTCAATGGACTGAAGACACCCGTCAGGACTTACTGCTCAGACATATTCCGGGGGAGGGACATCACCTGCAGCAACCTTTTCAGGCCGCCCTACGGAAGGCTGCGCGTAAGGCAATACCGGATACTGGAAAGAAGCATGAGGATTGTCTTCTGGGATATTATGCCTTATGACTTCGATACAAGGATTTCACCGGAGTCTTCGTACAGAATACTTAAGCAGAGAATAAGGCCCGGGTCCGTTATAGTACTGCACGATACAGCAGCCGCCAGCGCTCCGGTTTATCTTGGCAGGTTCATTGAAAGGGTTCTTGAAGAGGGCTGGACTTTCGGTTCTCTTGATGATAATTCACTTCACCTTTGAGTTATTTAAGTCTAAATGCTATTTTTGAAAGGGGAAAGAAACTAAAGAATGAATATTCTTATACTGGGATCGGGTGGACGCGAGCATGCAATCGCGTGGAAGCTGGCGCAGAGCCCCATGCCGCTGAATCTATATGTTGCACCCGGCAATCCCGGCACTGCTTCGTGCGCAGTAAACCTGCCTGTTGATCCTCTTGATTTTCAGGCAGTCAGATCGACGATTCTCACCTATAATATTAGCATGGTTGTGGTAGGCTCCGAGGTGCCTCTCGTGGCAGGCATCGCAGATTTTATCGAGGATGACCCCGCGCTTGCATCGGTATCGGTGATAGGCCCGCGGCGCAGTGGAGCCATGCTTGAGGGAAGCAAGGATTTTGCCAAGGGATTCATGAAGCGGCACGGTATACCTACTGCTGCATATGAGACGTATATTGCGGATAACATCCATGCTGCGGCCCGGTTCATGCGTACACTTGATCCTCCTTATGTTCTCAAGGCAGACGGGCTTGCAGCAGGGAAGGGGGTGCTGATCATCAGTGATTTTGATGAAGCAATGGATGAGCTGAAGGCTATGCTTGACGGCCGATTCGGATCAGCCGGGAGCAAGGTGGTGATAGAACAATACCTGAGTGGGATAGAGATGTCAGCATTCATTATCACTGACAGCCTTTCTTACAAGATACTCCCCGAAGCCAAAGACTATAAACGGATAGGTGAAGGTGACACCGGAAAAAATACGGGTGGAATGGGAGCAGTATCTCCGGTGCCTTTCGCAACACCAGCATTTATGGCCAAGGTTGAGGAGAAGATCATCAGGCCGACTGTGGATGGTCTCAGGGCTGAGGGTATTGACTATCGCGGCTTCATATTCTTCGGACTGATAAATGTGGATGGCGACCCGTTTGTTATTGAGTATAATGCCCGACTTGGCGATCCTGAGAACGAGGTAATCCTTCCCCGCATTGAAAGTGACCTGTTTGAGCTTCTGGAGGGAGTGGCCAGGCGTGATCTTGACAGCCGCACCCTGGTGACCTCATCAGACACAGCCGTCACGGTGATGATGGTGGCAGGCGGTTACCCCGACAGTTATAACAAGGGGTTCCCGGTAACAGGAACTGACAGGGTCACGAAAAGCACACTGTTCCATGCCGGTACGAAGGTAGCCGACGGACGGCTGGTGACGTCGGGCGGGAGAGTGCTGGCGGTCACCTCACGGGGGGCGACAATGCAGGAGGCTCTTGACAAAAGTTACGAAAGCCTTTCCGCGATATACTTTGAAGGAATGAATTACAGGAAGGATATCGGTTTTGATCTGAAACCCGGGGAGAGATGATCAGGTTTTTCAGGGGATCAGGCATAGGCCCGGTGATATTGGTGTCACTGGCAGCCCTGGCTCTGTGGATCGGGTATTTCATCAATCCACCCCTGATAGTGCAGCCTTACGGTGATCAACTCATGCCGTTATGGGGAATTGTGACCCGGGCCCTGGAAGGCTCACCCCTGCTGGCCGTCATCGTGTCATTTGCATTGATGCTGCTGGCGGCAATCGTCATGGTCAGGTTCAATACCTCGATTTTTTTTATCCCCCGCCGGACTTATCTCCCGGCTCTGTTTTACATACTTCTTTATGCGCTGTTTCCCGGAGAGATGGTTCTTAATCCGGCCCTGCCCGCAGCTCTCCTGATCCTTGCCGGACTCTGGAGAATGGTCTCGGCCTATCGTGTCAACGGCATGTCATTTAATTTTTTCGACGCCGCACTGCTCATTTCATCGGCCGGAATGTTTTATGCCGGCTCCATATGGATGATCATTCTCGTGATCATAGGAGCCCTGATCTTCCGGAGCCCCGACCTGAGGGAACTGACTGTTACCGTTGTCGGTGCCATCCTGCCATGGGTAGTGCTATATGCTGTATGGTTTGTGACTGGAGGGGATCTGACAGACCTGACAGATAATATCCGGCACAATCTATTTGATAGTCAGCAATCTGACTTCCGGTCCCGCACGCTTGTGGTCCTCCTTGTGATTACCGGGTTGAATTTCATCCCCGCCCTGTTTTCACTGCTGAGGGAAAAGCCGACCTATAAAATAAGATCGCGAAAGACCTTTGAGCTCCTTCTCTGGATGATTTTTTTGTGTGTAGTAACCTATATTCTGGTGCCGGGTGTCTCTTTCGAGATCATCGCCATTGCGGCAATTCCCATGGCATTTATAATGGCAAATTACATTGCCTTCACCCGTCGGCTGATAGTGGCTGAGATAATGTTCTGGCTGATGGTGATTATGCTATTGATATCGCGTTTGTGGCCATGATGATCATTTGATCATGTTTGTGGACGGCATGATAATCATTTGATCATGCAAACGACCCCTACACCAGACCCCTGTTCGCCTTCCATGAAATCAAACCAAAGTGTGTACAGTCCTGTCTTATTGCAGACAAAGTCAAGAGTGCTGTATTTTTTTCCGCTGGCTTTATTAAATGATGAGATGAGCTCTTTCCCCTGGTCATAGATGGTTACTTTGAGTTCTCCTTTTGAATCGGGGGCATCGCATACAGAGAACCGGTATTTCATGTTTTTCATCAGGTACATGTTGGCCTTGTATACAGGCACAGGGGCGTTGGCGGCAGCCTTTGGCAACTGTACCCGGAAATCCTTGAGGTAGGTGGTATTATCACCTGCGGCAAGAACGCAGCTGCTTACAAGATCCTCGGTGGCAGCCTGACTCTTTGCCGGGAATGGCAGAAGAAGCAGTGCGAGGGACAGAATGACAAACCTTTGTTTCATCTTATTTGCCATGTATTAGATTGTTTCTCACCTCTTTTGAGACAGCGGTTATCTCTGCAAGCTGTGCATAGCTCATCTCCACAAGGCTCTCCTCATGCTGGATCATCACCAGCCGCCCGTCCTGTTCAACGGTCTCAGGCTCTCCCAGCCTGTATGTTATTCGCACATCGCGGTAACTGCTGCTAATCTCCTCCATCAAGTTATACAGTTCGGTGTAATCAGCACCGCTCTCACGGTAGGGTCGGAGTAGCATGAGCAGATCACCAAGTATGATCTTCTGCTCGCCGACCCGGTCCCTGAGGATCCTGTCAGGATAGCTCATGGCAACCTGTGTTGCCAGGTACTGTCCTTCTATCCAGACACCCGCTATCATCAGTGCTGAGATTGACCCCCGGTTATTATCCCTGAGGTATCTGTCAATCTGGTTGTATGAGTTGACCGAAATAAAGAGTAGGGAATCAAGATTCGATTTACTGACTGACAATCTCTTGATTGTCTCAAAGTCAAAGAATTGTCCAACACGTAACCCGTCTGCCAGTCTCTTTATTGTTGATAACACATCAATGGAATTGCCTGTTTTCTCATACATGTTCAGGTAACCCAGATCGGCACCGTATATTCCGAGCATCACGGCTTTCTGAAAGTTGGTTGTAAGTCTGTCTGCACCCTGGGTGGGAGCCAGGTATTCTGCAGAGAATGGCACCTCCATGCTCTGCAATATGGCTGAGATCTCGACTGGTGAGGCGATGTTCTGAACGATGTCTGCAACGGCCTCTTCACTTAGCTTCTCAGCCTCGCCTGCCGGAACCGAATCGGCTATCGGGAAACCGAGGCCGCCCTGCCTCGAATTGTTGTTCCTGCAAGAGCAAACGGATATTAGCATGATCACTATAAGCAGCTTTAAAATTGTTCCTCTCATCAGGTGTTTGTGTTAATATACAAATTTAAGAAAATTGGTCATTCCCGGTCTGATGCCCTCTTTTTTTGAAACCTCAGGCTCTCAATCCATGAGATGATACCTCTGAGTGCTTCAGTATAGAGCATAATGTAAAAAATGATCAGTGAAGAGAGCAGGAGGAGGATATTGAATTTGTAAGTATCAATTGTGTACCCCATGAACCTCTTCACCGGCGCCATGAAATGGGTGCGGAAGCTGAGCGGTCCGGCTGTGGCGGGCTCGAGATATATCAGATCCACATTCTGCACGAGTCTCTCCCTGTATTCCAGCATCTTGTTCTTCTCATACACCTTCCTCATAATCTCTTCAAGCTTATCATTATGATAATCATTATACATAACGTCAAGTGCTGCCTTATTGTTGCTTATGTAGTTGTCAAGGCTCATATCGGCCAGATTACTCAGTCTCCTGTACTCCCTGTCGGCGTTGCCAAGCCATAGGGCAAGACGTTCTCCGAAGGCTGCGGTGAAAAGCTCCGGGGTAATTGAATCAACACCGGGAAACGGGTTTATAATGCCTGCTGCCGACAGTGCGGCTGTCTCGTTTTTAAGTAACCTTATATCACTGTCGGCGGGGTTAACGGTTCCTTCCCGGTACAGCCTTTCCGTTATACTCTCCAGGGCATCAGCAACCCGGGGGATCCGGTAGACAGTGTTGAAGTCGGAGACACTTATCTGCCGCTTCAGCGGATAGACCCTCTTTCCATATTCGTTTCCGGTAAACTGTTTAACCATCAGCGCTTCATATGTCCAGCGTGTGGGCATCAACTCGGCGATAAGGGGTACCCTGTCGGGACTTGCAATCTTCCTGTTGAGCTTGTCAAAAGGGAACATGGCTCCGCTCAATATCATCATCGGTATCATTATCAGAGGAATTACTATATAGATTGTTACCGCTGAGTTCAACGCCGATGATATATTGAGTCCAATCATGTTGGCACAGAAGGCTGTGGTGAAGAGTGCAAGCCAGTATTGAAAGAATAACCCCTTGATTCCCAGGATCGGGTTGGCCACCATGAGGAACAATAGTGCCTGCAGTGCAGATATCACTGCCAGCACTGATATCTTGCTCAGCAGGTAGCTGCTGCGGCTCAGGTGAAGGAAATGCTCTCTCCTGAGCATCTTCCTGTCCCTGAAGATCTCCTCGGCGCTTATTGTGAGCCCAAGGAAGAGGGCAACAATGATGCTCATGAATATATATATCGGGATGTTCTCGTTCTCCCTGAAAACATATATATCCGAAGAGGGATCGACAATGTACCTTGTTATGTATGACAGTATCAACCCGAGTACTGGTCCTTCGAGAAGGGTCAGGAGCAGGTATTGGTTGTTCGCCAGCTTGCTTCTCAGGTCGCGTGAAAGGAAGATGATTGTCTGCTTTGGCCAGGAGGGCCTCCTGAGGCTTGAATATGGTTCTGTACGCTCCTCCCGGACAGTTTCCCCGGAAGAGGTTTTACGGAAGGCATCAGCCCATTCGGCCGGTGTGACTTTCCTTTTGTCAGTGTATCTTCCGTACTCATCCACCACCCTGGTTTCCAGGATGTTGAAGAGTGTCTCGGGGTTCACCGTACCGCAGGTGGGGCACTCGGCTATACCGCTGTTAATCTGTGCCTCCAGTGTCTTGAAGTGAACAATTGATTCGATAGGGTTGCCATAAAAGACCAGGCGCCCTTCGAGGTCAAGCACCAGCACGTTGTCAAAGCTTTTGAAAATCTCTGACGAAGGCTGATGGATGACAGTGATCACCAGCTTGCCCCTCAGGGTCAGTTCGTGCATGAGATCCATCACGTTCTCCGAATCGCCTGATGAGAGACCGGAGGTGGGCTCATCGAGGAAGAGGACGGAAGGTTCACGGATCAGTTCAAGGGCGATATTAAGCCGCTTTCTCTGGCCTCCGCTGATCACCTTGTTCATTGGTGATCCCACCCGGTAGTCTTTCTTTTCGAAGAGTCCGAGGGTATGCAGAGACTGGTTCACCACCCCGGTGAGTTCCTCCCTTGTCTTCCCGGCAAAGCAAAGTGAAGCAGCATACCAGAGATTCTCAAACACTGTCAGCTCTTCAACTAACAGGTCATCCTGAGGCACGTACCCTATGACCCCGTCAAGCCTGTTGTCATCTGCAAAGAGTGAAATACCATTTATCCTGACATCACCGGACTCGGGTCGGGCCAGTCCTGTGAGCAGGTTCAGAAGGGTAGTCTTGCCTGAGCCGCTGGCTCCCATGATCCCTATCAGTTTGCCCTCACTGGAGGCAAAACTGACATCGGTGATAGCCCTAATGCCGTCCGGGAAACGATAACTGAGATGTTCCGCAAAGAATGAGATACGGTGGGTATCGCGGTCGGAGGCAAAGCGTGAAATGACGTCACTGTAATAAACCGTAGGAGATGGAGGCGATTGCACGGTACTGCCCGGAGCGAAGGTGTACACCTTACGCGATACCATGGGCAGTCCGTTGAGAAGGGTGGTGTCTGACCTGAAGGACCTGATGAAATAAAGATTGACACTGACGACTTTCAGGAAGACCTTGAAAGGCCCTTCTGCCAGCTCTGCACCTGAGTGAAGGCCATTGCTGATCACTATCATCGAAGGGTCATCGAAGGCCTCCCGCTGCTCTTCCCTGACAAAGTGCATCATGCTGTTGAACTCCTCCTGGGAGATCTTGAATACCTCGGCGATGGTGTTGATGATATTCATGCGCTGCCGGGTATACTGCTTGTCAGAGTCAATAAGCTCAAAGCAGCGCATGAGAACAATTACCCTCTGTTCCTGTGTAAGGGTCTTGTTGATCTTCTTGCAGTTATTGAAAATTCTGATGGAATCCTTTACCGATGCCGTCTCCGGGTCGCCCTTTTTGCCCTTAGCCTGAAGCGGACCGGCATTTTCAAGGAAAAGGTCCATGAACTCATCAGCACTCTTGTGCGGCAGCTGCTTGGTCAGGAATGCCGAGACAAAGTCCCTCTCAATCTGCAGCATGCCTTCGTCCTGCTTGACTATCAGGGCGAATAACTCCATCATGGCCCGCAGGATCTCTTCACTCATTTAATTGCCAGGTCAGGTTTATTCAACACTTACCGCCAAGGTAAGAAAAAATCAGGTAGAAAAATTGGTGGAATTAGTGCACTTGTTGTGAACGGGTAGTACTCGCCCGTTCCGGATACACTATGCTGGAGGAATACATCAACGGAATCAGGTAAGTAAGGATCCTATTGGCCGTAGGCCATCAATTATTGTAGCCCGAATGACCTGCTGATACAGTTGGTCGTAGACCATTAACTATTGTAGAGCAGAATTATAATAAAACTTGTTGGTCGTAGACCATCAGGTATTGTAGATTGGATCCATGTCACCTACCTTTGGTTGTAGCCCGTTAACTCAAGTAAATTCATCTATGAGGTATCTAATATTCATTTATTTCCTTTTTCTTACCAGCCTGCTACCCGCCCAGATCCTTCCAGGTTTCAAACCATCCGGGTCATTTGATGAGCAACAACTGGTGATTGAAAACTCACCCCCGGGAACAAGGATAATGATCAACGCTCCGCTGACGGGCTTTGGCCGGGATGACCGGGTTCTGCTGGTTCTCTATGCCCTCCCAAACGGCAACACTATCGAACAAACCTTCGGGAAGAGGCTCCGTGAGGGCGACGACTGGCACTATGACATACAGCATATTGGCGCCCAGACGAGGTTCATCAGGAAGATCATAAGTGACCGGACTGTTGTTGTGGCATACCTGGAGAACAGCCGCAAAAGCTGGCCCGCATGGAATGCTGCGACCCCTGATTACCGTGATCAGGTCAGAAAAATGGTGGATGATATCACTGCAATTTTTGCCCCCTGGCAGCCTGAACTGGTCCTCAACGGACACAGCGGCGGCGGGAGGTTTATTTTCAGTTTCATTGACGCATTTGAATCGATACCGGCAGAGGTGAAGCGTATAACCTTTCTCGACAGCAACTATGGGTATGATGACGCACTCCACGGGCCGAAATTAGTCAGCTGGCTGAGATCGGGCAACGACCGGTATCTCTGCACGCTGGCATACAATGACAGCGTGGTGATCTATAACGGTAAGCCACTGGTCTCACCCACAGGAGGTACATGGTACCGCAGCACTATGATGAAGAACCATATTGCAAGCTCGTTCAGGATGAAAGAGAGTCAGCGTGACTCACTCATATGGTTTACCTCGCGCGACAGAAGGATTGAATTCATCTTCAAACCCAACCCGGAAGGAAAGATATACCACACCCATCAGGTTGAATACAACGGCTTCATTCACAGCATACTGAGCGGAACCAGGCATGAACAGAAGAGTTACAGGTACTTTGGCAACAGGGTGTATTCAGACCTGATAGCTGATACACTTGTCATACCAATTCGAGTGTTGAACATTCCTGTTCATGAACCATCGGCGGAGACCGGCACTGCTTTTATGAGACGTATCAGTGATCTGCCCCGCGAGGAGCGGGAAGAACAGATTTTTCTTGCTGCTGCGGCGGGAAACATTCCCGGGTTTCTGAGGGAGACCATCACTCTCAGGGGGGTGTTCAATGATTTCAACGGTAATCTGCATACCCTTGAATATGAAGTTATGCCTGATTACCTTGCCATTGGCAGTGATGATGACTTCTGTCGCATCCCCATGAATCCCCGTACGGCTCAGCGGCTGGCAGAGCTGTTCGGGGCCACGCTTCTGACGGCGAAGCTGAGTGATCATATATGGTCGCAGGCAGATGTGAAGCTGGAGCCTTTCTTTTACACACCTGTGGGCAATGCAAATGAGCTGGTGACGAAGTTTGAGGAGCACAATGCGCAGATTGAAAAACAACTGGCTGAAGCAGGAGGGAGGCACGGACAACTGGTGGCAGGCATCAAGAAGGATGTGATCATCTCATCTCATGTTGCTGAGCGTCAAGACAGGGTGGTGATTTATGGTTGGCACAAAGCGGACGGCAATCCAATTCAACCTGTATATAGCGGGCATGTTTACTGGTATGTTGATTACAGTCACGGCATCCGTTTCATGAACAGGCAGGTTCTTCTTGACGGTCGTCCGGCCGATGTAAGGGAGTTACTGAGGGATCCGGTGCTCTTCAGTGTTCTCAGCAATGAGGACGGGCCCATGTTAATGACAAATTACTGAATTGAACCCGGTCCGCGGACCACGCGGCCGGGAGTGGCACCGGTGTGCTCACCGCTGCGCAGAACCTGCACCCCGTTTACAAAGACATGTGACATGCCGGAAGAGAGCTGATGCGGATCCTCAAATGTTGAGTGGTCGTGGATCTTCGTGGTGTCAAAGACAACCACATCGGCATAATAGCCCTCTTTCAGGGCACCTCGTTTCCTGATCTTCATGTTGGTTGCAGGAAGAGTGGTGAGCCTGTACACTGCCTCCTCAAGGGTAATTACCTGCTCTTCACGAACGTATTTTCCCAGTAGTCTGGCAAAGTTTCCGTAGGCACGGGGGTGGGTGGCCGACTTCAGGAAAACGCCCTCGGGGGCCATCGACTTGCCGTCGGAGCCGAAGCTCATCCAGGGTTGTGCGATCTGCTTCCGCAGGTTGTCTTCCGACATAGAGAAGAAGACTGCACTTACATTGCTGTTGTCATCAATCACCAGGTCCATCACCGTCTCCCCCGGCGATTTCCCTCTCATGGCGGCTATCTCTGCAAGCGTTTTTCCCTGAAGGTATTTAAGCGAATCGGTATCGAAGCCGATGATTAGCACCTTTTCCGGGGAGCCCTGTTTCCTCAGGATGGTTTTCATGATTTCGGGCCCTACAATCTGTCTGACAGCAGGATCCTTCAGCCTGGCGATCCACTTCTCAAAACCGCCCTCCTGGACCCACTCCGGCATAATGATCCCAAGACCGGTGGAGCTTGCCGGGTAGTTGTACATGTCTGCTGTGATTTGGAGTCCTGCAGCTCTTGCCGAGTCAATCTTCGCGACAGCTCTGTCAAGCTTGTCCCAGTTAGTCCGGCCTACCTGCTTAAGATGGTATATCTCAGACCTGATCCCCGTCTCATGCGGCACCCTGAGGAAATCGTCAATGGCCTCGAGGAAGGTCTCATCCTCGTTTCGGATGTGGGAAATATACATCCCGTCATACTCTGCGGCCACGCGGCACAGTTCCGTCAGCTCTTCCGTTGAGGCGAAGCTTGCGGGTATATATTCAAGCGCTGATGAGACCCCTATTGCCCCCTCCTCCATGGCCTGCCTGACAAGAAACTTCATCGAGTCCATCTCGGTATCGGTGGGAGGGCGGTTGTCATAACCCACAACATGGATCCTCAATGTTGAGGTGCCCACAAATGACGCTATATTGGTTGAAACTCCCTTTGTCTCAAGATACTCAAGGTATTCACCAAGAGTAGTCCATACGATGTCATACTTAATATCGCCCTGCGATGTTAACATCTCCTGCTTCATGCTTTCGCTCCATGGTCCCCATGAATCGCCCTCTCCGAGTACCTCCAGCGTCACCCCCTGGCAGATGTCGCCAAGCGATCTGCCATCCTCAATGAGAGACTCCACCGCCCAGCTGAGCATATTGATGAATCCCGGGGCTACCGTCATTCCTGTCGCATCAATCTCCGTTATGCCCCTTGCTTTCTTAAGGTCGCCTATGGCTGAAATGGTGTCAGACATAATACCAATATCCCCTTTAAATCCCGGCGACCCTGATCCGTCGATAATGTAACCGTTACTGATAAGGAGGTCATACTTTGCTGGAGATGAGCAACCGAAAAAAATCAATATTACCGGCACAAATGCTTTTAAAAGTCTCATAATACGGTCAGATTTGGTTAAATATTTGAGAAAAGAGAGAGTGATACTATCCGTAACAAATTTAATTTTTTTTCAGTGAACATGTTAAAATATGCACTCTTTCGGTTTTGTGTAACATGTTACAGGGTGATTTTATTCCTCATTTACGGATTCCGGATGCATGTCGGGCATTGCTCCCGGCTGCATCAGTTCTGCATGATGCTGCATTTCCCATATAGTCTCAATCATATGCTTTAAAACAGTTATGATGTAATACAAATTTTTTTTTTTGGAATTCAATAAAGTTGTACCTTGTGGTGGTAAACCATTTAACTAACGCGCTTTCTCAATGAAAAAACTGATCTTCATTTTCCTGTCGGTATTGCTAGTCAATGCCGGCATGGCGCAGACGCGGGTTACCGGAACGGTGACCTCATCTGAAGACGGTTCTCCGGTCCCTTACGCAGTAGTGCTGCTGAAGGGTTCCAGGGGAGTCGGAACTAGCACTGATGCTGATGGCAGATATAGCCTCAGCGATCTCCCTGCAAATGCTGTTCTTGTGTTCAGCTATGTCGGCTACAAGACACAGGAGGTACCTGTCGACGGAAGGACAGTGGTAAATATCGAGCTGGTAACGGATGCTCTTGCACTTGATGAGGTCATCGTAGTTGCCTATGGAACATCAACAAGGGGGACCTTCACAGGTGCCGCCAGTGTAGTTAAGGCTGACGCCATAAAGGATTTGCCCACTATCTCATTTGAGAGTGCAATGGGCGGCAAAATCGCGGGTCTGCAGATCACTACACTGTCAGGCCAGGCTGGTTCGACCTCCTCAATCAGGGTTCGGGGTATAGGCTCAATGAACGCATCGAATGAACCTCTTTATGTTGTTGACGGCGTGCCTGTCATCTCCGGTAACGTATCGAATATGGGCATTTACACGACGAACAACGTTATGAACTCGATCAATCCAAGTGACATTGAATCGATCACTGTTCTTAAGGATGCTGCCGCGTCGGCTCTCTACGGCTCAAGGGCAGCAAACGGTGTCATAATGATAACCACAAAGCAGGGCAAGCAGGGTAAGCCGGTTGTCAATTTCAAAACATCTGTTGGTATCACCCCCTCATTTGCCACTGATAACTATGAGGCTGCCAGCACCGAACAGCAGGTAGAGATGTACTACGAAAACTTCTGGAACGCCGGTGTCTATTATGAAGGCAGGACACCAGAGCAGGCCAGTATAAGGGCGCTGGCTCAGCTCAACAACAGGTTCAACAAGCACGGCTATACCTTCTCTGCCCCTGATCATACAGTCAATTCGCTTACAATCGGAGGCGAACGGGCCGGTCAGTACTTTGACTGGGAGGATAAGCTGTTCCGCACCGCAGTATACCAGTCTTATGACCTTTCTGTCAGCGGTGGTACCGAGACCTCAAACTATTACACTTCATTCTCCTACACCAATGACCTTGGTCGTAGCGTGATCAACGAGTTTGACCGTATCACCGGCAGGATCAACTTCAACCAGAAGGTCGGGAAGTTTATAGAGCTCACCACCAGTATCAGCGTGTCATCAAGTGGCAAGGAGGGATTCAATGACACCCGTGCCCTCGGGAACAACTACTTCCTGCAGAGCCGGAACCTTTTATGGGGTCTTTACTGGCCAACCAGTTACGTCACAGGTGATCCATGGACACTCAGGTACGGGAGTTATGCCTACAACCCGATATATTACAACACCCAGTGGGAGAACTGGTCAAAGACACAGAGGGTTTTTGCCAATGAGACCCTGCTTATAAAGATCCTTCCTGAGCTTAACCTGAAGTCGATCTTCTCATTTGACAACACCCAGACATTTGACCACCTTTACTACAGCGCACTGCACTTCAGTGGTTCAAGTGTAAGCGGTTCGGTGACTGAAAACAGCACCAAGATCAACGAGATTGTATCATCCACTACCCTCAACTACGCCAAAACATTTGGTGCAGTGCACACTGTGGGTGCACTAGTAGGATGGGAGGTTGCGAAAAACAACACTGATTACATGAGGGCTAACGGCACCAACCTGCCTACCAGCGCACTGCATACAGTTGCCACGGCTGGTAAGCTCGACGCCAATGCGTACTACTGGGGTAATACTATGGCCTCGATGCTCTCACGTGCTGAATACAATTATGACAACAGGTACTATGTATCAGCCTCTTTCCGTCGTGACGGCTCATCAAAACTGGGTCCCGACTCACGGTGGGGGAACTTCTGGTCCGTTGCCGGATCATGGAGAATAGACAAGGAAGCCTTTATGCGGGACGTGTCTTTGATAAGCAGCCTGAGACTGAGGGCATCATACGGTGTTAACGGAACCCTCCCGACTTCCAACTACGGATGGAGATCGCTCACAAGCTATGCCGCCAAGTATATGGAACAGCCGGGCGGAGGAGTCAGCACAATCGCTGATGCCAACCTGTCCTGGGAGACAAGTTATACTTACAACCTGGCACTTGAGTTCGGGGTACTTGAACAGAGACTTACGGGTTCAGTTGAATACTTTAACAGGGATTCGAAGAACCTGCTCCAGGATGTTCCCATTTCTACCGTGACCGGTTTCAGCTCAACCCTCAGAAACGTGGGCGAGATTAACAACAAGGGTGTTGAGATAGAACTCTTCGGGGAGATACTCAGGAGAGGCGGGTTCACCTGGACAGCCGGCCTGACAGCATCGCATATCAAGTCGACTGTGACGAAACTATATGGCGGACAGAATATAATATGGTTTGAACCCACAGGCGGTGACAACCGTACCAAGTTCATCTACAAAGAAGGTGAATCGACACTGGCGATCTACGGACGGGAGTGGGCAGGAGTTGAACGGGAGACCGGCGTGAACGTATGGTTCCTGAACAATGATGTTACCCCTGACCTTACAATTGACGGCCGGCCCGCAACATATTCATACTCTAAAGCCTCAGAGGTAATTATTGGTGATGTTCATCCGAAGCTTTTCGGAGGATTCAACACTGATCTGGGCTGGAAAGGCATTTCTCTCGGGCTTAACTTCATGTACAAACTTGGAGGCAAGACCTATGATGCTGCCGGCAAGGACTGTAATGATGACGGGTATTATTGGGAAAGGATCATGTCACTTGATGCCTATGATAACAGGTGGACTCCCGAGAATATGGATGCAATTTATCCGCAGAGGGTAGCAGTCGACTTCGAGGATGTGAACCAGAAGAGCAGCAGGCACATGCACCCGGCTGACTTCGCAAGACTTAAGAGCATTACCCTTGCTTACAACCTGCCTTCTGATCTGGTGAACAAGGTCAGGGTGTCTGGTGCGAGGATATACTTTAACGGTGCCAACCTTTGGACTCTTGCCGCACACAAGGTGTATGACCCCGAGGTCAATGAATATGGATCGCGCGGATGGGAGCTGCCGATCGGCAAGACCTATACATTCGGCATTGAAGCCAGTTTCTAATCTTTAAAAGGTACTACGATGAAAAAGATAACTATCATACTTACGGTACTGGGCGCCATGCTGATGACCTCATGCGAGGATTTTCTTGATGTACAACCCAGCAACCTGGCGAATTCCGAGACTTCAATTACCAACGCGGCAGATGCCAAGGTGGCGATCAATGGTCTGATGAGAAAGATGACTTCTTACGAATATTACGGGCGTAATTTCGTGATTTTTGGCGATGCCAAAGGAGGAGATTTTGCTATTCGTTCTCAGGGCAGGGGACTTGACTACTACTATTCATTCAACCACTCAGCCACGTCAGGGACCGGCTCCGGATTCTGGAGCCAGATCTTTCACAACATTCTGCAGGCAAACAACCTGATACTGAATATCCAGAAGATGGAAGATGCCGGCAACGGTACTGCCGCGCTGAGTGATTACAAGGCCCAGGCTCTGACTGCCAGGGCGCTCATGTATTTTGACCTCGTCAGGATATACGGCAAGTCCTATAATATGGACAAGACATCATTTGGTGTTCCGCTGGTTCTTGAACCGCTTGACGCTTCGGCCCAGCCAACCAGAGCATCCGTGGAGGCTGTATATACCCAGATCCTCAAAGATCTCAATGATGCAGCGCCGTTCCTTTCGGAAAACAAAGTCAACGGTTACATCAACTACTATGCCAACAAGGCCATTGAGGCAAGGGTACAGCTATACATGGGTAACCATACAGCTGCTCTTGCTGCCGCCGAGGATATCATAACAAGCGGCAAGTACTCACTCTATTCAAACACCGCCTGGGTAGACTCATGGGCCAACCCTTTCGGTGCGGAGTCAATCCTTGAACTGGCCATCTTTCCTGCTGAGGCCGACCTTACAACCGGTTCACTGGGATATTACCTCCTGCGTCTTGCAAAAGTCACGGGGGCATCGGGATGGTTTATGGCATCCGATTACTGGATCACACGCATGTCTGAGGACCCGACTGATATCCGATGGGGTATCATGGATTACGATGAATCCTCAACAGAGAGATTTGGATCATCCCTGAAATATGTCGGAGGCACCGATATGGAGGGTGATAAGGGATCACGTTCAGCTGTCAATGTCAAGGTCATACGACTTTCTGAGATGTATCTGCTTGCAGCAGAGGCTGCGCTCAACCTTCCCACACCAGATAATGCCAAGGCCGCAACATATCTCAATGAGATACGTAAGAGGTCCCCGGCACTTGCTCCTGCTGATGAGACAACCGTGACGGTTGATATGATCATGGATGAGAAGAGCAAGGAGTTTTTTGCCGAAGGTCACAGGTACTTCGATATGATACGCCTGAACAAGACAATCGAGTTCAATGATGAATTCATAACTCCGGCTGTCCTCATCACGCACCGCGACAAGACAATCGACAGGACATTCTACAAAACCATCCTGCCGATCTCTCAGAATGAGATGGATGCTAACCCGCCCATCGCATCACAGCAGAATCCGGGTTACTAGGTTTCATAGGTTTAGTTTCAAAGGGAGGGGCCTCGAAAGAGACCTCTCTCTTTTTTATCCATATTTAAGTATAAACAGCAGACTTGGCTGAACAAATTTTTCTACCGCCTGTTATAGAAGCACGGATTATTTATACAGTATCTAAATTACTAAAAAATGACAGTGATGAAAAAAGTTATTCTTCTAACAGCGGTGATGGTTCTTTCATCGGCCCTGTTAACAGCACAGGCAGATGAGGATAAGAACTTCAGAATCCCCCTGATCGGGGAGAAGGCCCCGACTTTTACTGCCGAAACAACTAATGGCAGCCTTATTTTCCCGGATGATTTCGGAAGTAAGTGGAAGATCCTCTTCGCTCACCCTCAGGATTTCACCCCGGTTTGCTCCTCTGAGCTCCTGGAGCTGGCAAGCCTTCAGAAGGAGTTCGATAAGCTGAATGTGAAGCTGGCAGTCATCTCCACCAGTCCACTGGCGACTCACGTACAGTGGAAGAAGGCACTTGAAGAGGTAGAGTACAAGGGCAGGGCGGCAACGAAGATCAAGTTTCCCCTTATTGATGATGATAAGAGGGTCATCTCAAGGCAATATGGAATGATCCATCCTTCCATCAGCGGAACCAAGAGTGTACGCGGTGTGTTTATCATTGACCCGCAAAATGTTGTCCAGGCAGTTTCATTCTACCCGATGAGCGTGGGCAGGAGCAGTGAGGAGCTGCTTAGATCGGTCAGAGCGTTGCAGGTGGCCAGTGATCTTCACATGACACCTTCAGACTGGAAGTCCGGTGACGACCTCCTGATATCAACCCCACCGGTCACTGACCAGAGTGATGATAATGTACCTGACGGCTTCTATAAGCTTTCATGGTTTATGTGGTACGAAAAGGCCAAGGCAAAGAATTAATTCCAGGTATTGCACAGGGCTTGAATAAAAGAGACCGGCTTCAGGGCCGGTCTTTCTATGTTATCATCTCAGACTTTATCGTCTGATATAAAGGTATCCGCTTAGTGACAGACCGTTTTCTCCCCTGAGCACATAGAAATAGGTGTCATCAGGCAATGGTTTTCCGTTGTAATCAGTACCGTGCCACAGATTGTCATATTCTGAATTTTTAAAAACAAGGGCTCCCCTCCTGTCAAAAACAATCAGTTCAACTTTCCCCAGAGTCTCAAGACTCTCCAGCTGAAAATAGTCGTTTATTCCGTCCATATCAGGCGTTATAAGGGTAGGTATGAGCAGGTTCCTGACATTAATTGTCACGTAATCCAGAACCGGAGGGCAAACGCTGTTGCTAACTGACCACATCAGGATGTTTTCACCCGTAATCAGGTTACTGACTGAAGTTGTCGGATTGTTCGGATCGGCAAAGGTGCCAGAGCCCTCCTGCACCGACCAGGTGCCGGTTGAGTTTTCATCCGGGGTCAGGGCATTGAGGGTGGTTGTGAATACATAAGTCAGTTCCTGGTCAGTCCCTGCGTCTGACAGAGGCGGCTGAAGAATCCTTACCGTCACCGGTGCGACGGATGAGCACCCGCCGCTGATTGTTCCCTTGATAAAGTATGTGCCTCCTGTTGCTGCAGCAGGGGTGGAGTAAGGTAATGTGGTCTGCATGTCCCTCCAGTAAGTTAATATCAGGTTTGGTGTTGAGCCGGCGGTTATTGCCGGGCGTGTCAGATCAGCGGTGCCGGGATAACACACGGGGGCAGGATCAGTTATAGTGAGCGTCGGGAACGGGCCGGGTTGAGGGTTGATGACCACATCGGCAGAGACAGGCGAGGTGCAGTCCGCATAGTTGGTGACTGTAAAGTTGTAAGAACCCGGATCAAGACCATGAACGGTAAAGGAAGTTCCCGATGCCTCGACGGTTATGCTGCCCGGGAAACGTGTCAGTGTCCAGTTCCCCTGTCCCGGCAGCCCGTTGATTATTACGCTGCCTGTCGGAAACTCACAGGTAGGTTGAGTTATTACACCCGGAACAGGCGCTGTGGGAGTGGATGGTTGCGGATTAATTATAACCTGGGATGATTGGCCAGAGAGGCAGCCATCGCTGTTTCTTACTCTGAAGGTATACGTTCCCGCGTCAAGACCAGTCACTGTGGTGCTTGTGCCTGTTCCCGTGTAGATCACCCCGTCAGGCTGGCGGGTCAGCGTCCACGATCCTGATGCCGGCAAACCTGTCAGTACAACACTTCCTGTTGAAATATTACAGGAGGGCTGGGTCACTGATCCCGGCACAGGTGCCCCGGGAATGCCAGTAGAGGTAATTACAATATTGTCCGAAGGATCCGATGTGCATCCGCTCTGGTTGGTTACCGTGTAGGTCCATGTACCGGGCTGAAGCCCGGTTACAGTGTAACTATTGCCGCTTCCCTGGATTGTTACTCCGCCGGGCTGCCTTGTAAGGACCCAGGTTCCTGAAGAGGGCAGGCCATCCAGTACTACCCTGCCTGTTGGTGTCTCGCACGTTGGTTGTGTTATCTGGCCGACTCTGGGAGGATCAGGAGCATTACAAGCAATTCTGATCATATAATCCTCCACCTCGCCGGAGGATGCACTTACGGTGGGATTGCTGACCCTGGGACCAATCCTGAACCGGGCAAAAGTTGGTTTTGAAGTAACAGCATCTGAAGGGACACTGACTGAAAGGTTGTATGTTCTTGTTCCTGAAGACATCCTGATGTTGTCCGCCACCCTTTCATTCTTATCAGCGAAATCCCCGTCTCCGTTCCAGTCAATCCATACACTGAGGTAGGCGGCAGAAAAACTTGAAACGGTAGTTCTGACAGGGAATACGACGGTAGCACCCTGCTGCAAATCAGGTATTGTCACGCCGTCTTCATCGTCAAGTCCGTTAAGGTCGTCACCGTTCGCTTCAGCGGAATACTGACTCCCGGCTTCTCCGTCGGGCCTTGTGCCCATGAAGGGGTAGTTGGTAATGGTGTGCCTGGCGGAGCCATAACTTTCAGGTGCATCACCGTAATCGTAGGGATAGTCCTGCATCATCAATACTACAGGCTGCCCGCTTTCACCCGTGATAACGGCACCACTCTCCGGTCTCCCGGCAGTCAGGGTGAATACAAACAGGAGAGTAAAGAAGACATTCAAT
The DNA here is from genome assembly GCA_964455705.1 of uncultured Rikenella sp. Lineage (GTDB taxonomy): Bacteria > Bacteroidota > Bacteroidia > Bacteroidales > VadinHA17 > SR-FBR-E99. The sequence goes on along the minus strand of CAYVYM010000021.1, from coordinate 8,637 downwards.
ATTCTTGCCGTCCTATTGGCCATTTTGAAGCATTTTAATATCCGGCCGCTGACGGCCGGCCCTAATTGTTACAAGTTAGATATGATTGCAGGCAATAACAATGATAATTTGACCACCGGAAACCGGTATTTGTCTGAAGCATTCATCTCGCACCTCCATTTTTCGGACCTCTGTGACTGAATTAAATGTTCTTTAACATAAAACTCTATTTGACCAATTAATACAATCAGTTGATAAATAAACCCCTGAAAACCACAATTGTTCGCACGAAATTTAAATTCAGGCTGATACTGAAATAATTTAACAGTCGGAGTTGAAATGACTTATAATATTAACTTATACATTTACGTTGTAAATCATTAACAAAAAAGGAGCGAGTAATAATGAAAGAAAGAATGCAGCAATGCACACCTGCATCAGGTGCTGTTTACGGTCTGGGTTTGATAGGGGCCGCCATCTATTTTGTTTCTGCTGCCACAGGATTCTGGATGGGTGTTCTGGGTTTCCTGAAAGCTATTGTCTGGCCGGTTTTCCTTGTACTTGAAGCCTTTAAGAGTCTGGGAGTCTAGTCCGGGGAGTTTTAAGTGATTTGAAATGGGAAATCCGGCGGCAGGTCAGTCCGCTGCCGGTTCGTTCAGCGTTTCACCACAGTAACGGCAGATCTTTGAGGTGAGTTGTATCTTCTCGCCGCAGTTAGGGCACTCCTTAAGGTCACCGGCTCCTGACATGAACCTTTCCTTTTCAACCATGATTATTCCCTGGAAGAGGTTAAGCTCGGTGTCAGTGATGAATTTCACCGGCTGTGCCATGCTTCCACCGGGATATTCAATCACCAGGTACCTCTTCCGGAGTCTCAGTATGAGAAAGACACCGGTGGCAATTGTTACCAGGGCGATGACAAGCATTATTATTGTTGATTGTCTGACCTCTGACAGCAGACCAAGCGTGGCGGCAATGATGCCCAAAACCACCAGGGCAGTACCTGGCACCGGCTGAGTCACCTCCTTGGTCGCACTAGAGGTGACATCCTGAAGGCTGACGGTCTTTTTTCCCCTGCTTCCCCTTAGTCCGCCGCCGTGTATTCTGCGGCCTGATTCATACAGTTTCCCTACCTGGTATACCCTCTTGTCTGAAACAATTATGGCTGAATCTGAGAGATCATCCTCAACCAGAAGTGATGAAAAATAGTCCTGACCCAATATCGCCATGAATTTCTCGTGCTGCGACGCAAAGAGGTTTTTGTAGTTGTATCTCATTGATATTGTCAGTTAAGCGATGGTCAGGGAACTCCGCAAATTTCCATCTGCCTGGCCAAATTTCGCGAATTAACCGCATAAAATGTGTGTGCAACTCCTTAAAAGGTAGATATTTTTGACCAACGCGAGAGTGGAGTGGACAAAAGGCATCTGTTCTTAGATATCCCGTCTGATTACTCATCTGCTCTTATAAGTGGACAATATCAACGCAGACGGGGAGGATGTATTAACGTGAACCGGTAAAGGTGCCGTTGAGGGTGCCCGATGTGAGGGTGTAGGTCAGCAAATCGCCCTGTACGTTGCCGTCAAGTGTGTTGCCGGCAACAGAATAGGAAAGATTATAAATATCGTTCACCGGATTGCTGATTGTGATACCATAGATGTTAAGGGTATGTGTTCCTGCTGAGATGTGCATGTTAACCTTTGAGTTGGTGTATCTGACCAGATTGGTGGTTCCCAAAACAGTTGATGACCCGGTAGTTACGGTTCCGGTATAAGTGCCCTGAATTATACTGGCGTAATCGGGTTGAGGCCCGTTTTTTTTGCATGAGGAATACACCAGTGCAATACTGGTCAGCAACAGGAAGATGGTAGCCGTCCGCATTACTCGAAATGGAATGATAATACCCATATCCTTGAATATAACTTTTCTATGGCATTGCAATATTGCGGATAATCGGGGTGAGGATCATGCACAAGCATGTCCTTTACACCGTTTGACATCTTCAGCTCCACAGACAGCCTGATGTGCGTAAGGTAAAAATCGATTCCGGCGCCAAATTCGTAATATAAATCCGGCCGATTGAGCCTGAGATAGACAGGCCTTTCGAGCCTGTAGGCATCCTTGGCGTAGAAATCATACCTGTAGTTCACCCCACCGATTATATAGGGTTTGAAGTCCTGCATTCTCCAGCCGTATTTGACAAGTAGAGGGAGCTCGATGAAACTTGACTCCAGCTTTTGCGGGCTGTATGAAACAGTATCGGTTTTGCTTTCACTGTTAAAATTTATTACCCGCTGTCCGAAAGATACACCCGGAAGCAGTCTGATATCAAAAAACTGGTTCAGCCTGAAATTGGCTACCAGGTGGATATTTATACCGGGGTAGCGACTTACTCTTCCCGGATAAAGTGAGTCGGCGGCATTGAACTCTGCTGAAGGTTTAATACGGAAATTCATCAGGTTCAGCCCCAGACTGTAGCCCATATTGAAGAATTTGGAATCCTCCCATGGCTCAATACGGTAGGCCTCATCCTGACCGGAAACGCTGAGGGTTACCAGTAACAGGATTGAAAGAGAAGCATGTTTTACTTTGAACTTCATTTACCGGGTCTCATTAAAATGGGACATCAAGTTAGTAATTACGGGTGAATTTCGCCAACTCCTCATTGTGATTATTGTTGTATACTGGGCTTCAGGAGATAACCATATTCATATGTCATGGATAAGCCAGAACACCGGGGGTTGACACAGAATTTATTAAGGTCAATAAGGAGTGCACTCCCAACCGTACGACTCCAGTTTATTCTTGGTCATCGAATTGCAGACCGTTTGCCATTCGGCCGGGTTATGAGGATTTTCACAAACCCAGCATATGTCAGCAGTGTCGCAGGAGGCAAAACTCAGCATAATAAGGAAAAGAAGGAGACTAACAACTTTGTGGAATTCTTTTCTCTTTTTCATTATTCGCCAGGTTTCAGGTGCAATGATATTAAAAATTGCTGAAAATTATTCCGGAGCTCACGATAACAAAATATAAATCCGGCAGATCAACCTGAGAAGCAAGATGTTTATCCCTGAAGCCTGCGATGTCACCTGAACTGTCACGCCAACTACTTAAATAAAAAGGCAATCGACTTTGTTGAGTTTTGCAGCGTGAATTCTGTGCTGATTGCCGATTGTGTTCCGTAGACCTGGTTATGCATGATAACCTGGCACGAGACCTTCCTGCCGGCTTTCAACATGGCAATTATCTCACTGAGAGGAATCTGGTCTTCCTTTGAATCAGACCCGGGAGAGATAATCTTAACCTGCTTGTCTCTGGAATCTTCAACTCTCCAGAGTTTCCAGTCGGATTCGATTATATATTTATTTGCTCCGTTGTCCCATTCCTGTTTGAAGGCAGCGGGCCCATGGATATAAATTTTCGGGCTGTCATCAAACTTCAGGACAATTCCCTGCACTCTGTTATCCTTATCCTGGTTGGTGTTAAGCAATATCTGTCCCGTTATCTGGCTGTAGGGATCTGTGCTCTTGCCGGCTGAGGCAGCGGGCAGGGTACGGAGCATCCTGAGTGTTTCTGTTCCGCTATTCGAAAAAACAAAGGCCATTCTGAATGTCTTGTCATAAGTCTCTCCTGATTGTGCCTTCCATTGTCCGTTTGCCGTGATGAACAACAGTATTAAGGTCAGGACAGCGATAAGTTTTTTCATATTCTAAGGAATATTTTATCAATTTTAAAAAGCCGGTACATAGCAATCATCAGCAAATTAGTGACTGCCTGTATCCATTACAACGGATTGTCAGGAATTATGTTCCGTATTAACTATTGAATGTGGAGGTCAGGTCCAATACCGGCCGGGTCATACCGTTCTCATTGTGTCCAGCCATAGGGCATTCCGGCACAGGGCAGTCTATCACCTTATGCTCCTTGTTATCAGCCGGTTCCCAACCGAGAGTTAAATACAATGCAAAGAATCCGATTACAAACGCAACTGCGATATGCCAGCCATTTTTAACCCACAGCACCACATTACGGGCTTCGGGGAACTTATTTGTAATGGCAACTCCGGCAGATGACCCAAACCATATCATTGATCCTCCGAATCCTACGGAATATGCCAGCATAGCCCAGTCGAAGTGGCCCTGGTCAAGGCATAATTTCGTTAGGGGAATATTGTCAAATACTGCTGAGAGAAAGCCAAGGAATAATGCAGTTACCCATGATGCATTGGGCAGTTCTTCAACAGGCATCATAGAAGCGCAGGTAACAAGGCAGAGGAGGAAGATTGTTCCTTTGAGGGCACCGGGAACCTCCTTCCATGGTACTTTACGGATGAAGGAGCCAATGATGATTGCTATCCAGACACCCAGTGCGGGCATGTCGTACAGGATATTGGAAATGATTGCTCCAGCAAGAATAAGAGCCACGCACAGCAGTTTTCCCCAGTCAATTTTTACATTCTGATCGGCATCCTTCTGTATGGGCTGGTATCTGTTCTGCTGGTGTGAACCGAACCATGCGAAGAAGAGCAACGCCACCAACGCAGCTATATAGGCATGAACGACATCCAGGGCTGCCACCCCGTCAATCCACATCATTGTCGTGGTGGTATCGCCGACAACACTCCCTGAACCGCCTGCATTGCTTGCTGCCACCAGCGCCGCTATATAGCCGATATGCACTCTGTTTTTGAATACCACCAGTGCTATCGTCCCTCCAATAAGGGCAGCAGCTATGTTATCAAGGAAGGATGACAGAATGAACACAAAGACAAGCAACATGAACGGTCCCTTCCAGTCATCCGGAAGATACCCGGGAAGTATATAAGGGACCCCTGATTCCTCGAAGATTTTAGCAAGTACTGCAAATCCAAGGAGCAATCCCAGCAGGTTCAGTAATATACCCCATTCCCCCTGCCGCAATTCTTTATCCATTATCTGTTCGCCCATGGGAATGGTGCCGAAGAAATGCTCATGAAGGTTAAACCCCGGATCGAAGAGGAGTTTATATGTCAGCAGAACGGTCAGGCCTATTACTGCAACCCGGAATGTCTGATTGTGAAACAATGCCACTCCCAGGAGGATAAGCCCGAATAGGATAAATTCAACACGAACAGTTCCGATTTTCGGGACAGTGTCTGCGGCAGCAAAGATATATGCCGGGGCAGCAAGGATGGCAGCAGTCATCATTATCCTTTTACAGTTTTCCTTGAAAAACTGCTTTGAAAGACGGTACATAGGGACGAGGGCTTAAAGGATGTTCTGTGAAGAATAAATAATCCGAAAGTTAGATTGATTTTCCTGTATCAAATCGTCTCTTTTGTGGAATATTTATCAACAGACTTATTAAATCAATGCTGGGACCGGGTTAATCAGACCAATATTCATTGCAGAATTCTTCATCTGAGACCAGCTCCCGTATACGAAATGCCTTCCCGGAGAGTTATATTTACTACTGCTGAACTCCTGATTATTAATACGAAGCTGTAACATGACAATGAGAAAAAAAACTGGCAGGCAGGTTTCAGTGATTATAGTGTCAGTGTGCCTGGCTATCCTGACGCCTGTTGTTTCAGCCCAGACTGTGGCTGAAGCAGGAACCTGTTCCGATACTGCTGAAGACAGTGTGAGATGTGACAGTCTTACTTCCCTGTATAAAGGTCAATATACTAATAAAGATTACAGCAGAGCCCTTGAATTCTGGCGCCAGGTGCAGGCAGAATGCCCTTCCTTTTCGGAAGAGCTGTATAAAGACGGAGAATCGATATACACGGAACTTTTCAGAAGTAGAGACGAGATGGCATTCATTGACACAATACTGATGGTCCTTTCCCAGCGCTCATATTATTTCAACTCCAAACCGTCAAACGAGCTTCATAAGGCTGATTTGCTCTCAGACCTGGCAGGAGACGACCCTTCCTACCTGGGACATTGCTACAATATACTGGCAGAGGCGGCCGAGAGCTTTCCGGACCAGATGGAGTGCAGACAATTTGTGCTTATGGCTACCACAGCTGCAAGCCTGTATGCGATGGAAATAATTGATGCTAACGAGCTGGAGTATGCATTCGTCAAAGCCATCGGAACCCTTGAAACACGACGAGGCAGCAATCTTTGCGACGTAAAATATGACGAAGACCTTAAGAACCTGGAGATATATTTCACAACCTGCGGAGCAATGACATGCAAGAGCATCGAGATGCTGTATTCACGAAAAGTAGACATTAATTTTCGTGAGACAGAGTTTCTAGACAAGGTTTTCACGATGCTCACTGAAACGGGTTGCACCGGTTCGGACCTGTATTATAACGTTGCGGTTAAAATGTTTGCCAACGACCGGTCCGCGGAAAATGCAATAAGGCTGGCTGAACTGAATGTTGACCGGAACAATATTGAAAGGGCAATATCATATTTCACTGAGGCTTATAATCGCGACACCAGCAAGCTGGTCAGGTCTGAGGTTATAACCAGGGTTGCCATCATGGAGCTTTCCAGGGGTAAGAGACAGGAGGCCAGAGACAGGGCAGAACATGCCTGGCAGCTGGATAACAGGAACGCCAGGGCGCTGATAGTCATCGCAGACAGCTATGCCGGGGCCGAATTCGGCAATACATTTGATAATCACACTGCCTATTGGGTGGCGGTTGATTACCTTGAGGCTGCCATGATGGTTGATCCCTCGCTGAAGAAGGAGGCTCAGGGCAGGATTAGAGTTTACTCACAGCTTTTTCCGACGAGGGAGGAGTGTTTTTACCGCAGGATTCTTGATGAGGATACGGTGTTCAATGTCGGTGGCTGGATAGGTGAAGTGACCAGAGTCAGGTTCCGTCGGGAGTAGCCTGGTATGAAACTGAGGCACGAAATACCTGGTTCATGGTGATATGCTGATTACAACTTTGCCTGTCGAGTGACCCTGTTTCTTACCTGGAGCTGATTTGCTTTTTAATTTTCCATTGTGAAATAACCGGAGGACCAGCCAGATAGGCCCTTGAATCTACCATGAAACTTTGAAGGTGTTTTGTATTCATATGATCACCATTATAATAGGCTTCACTACTCCACTCTTCATAAAGCAGAATATTTGAATCATCTTTCGGGTCCAGAAGCAGAGTAATATTTACAAAATAGGGTTCTTCTTTTACTGCTTCAATCAGCCTGCTTAAACCTGCAACTGCGTCTTCACTTTTTGATGGTTGTGTATTGTAACTAACAAGTACGATTAAGTTTTGGCTCTCTTCCTGGATAATGGTTCCTTGCGGTTTATTCTGCCAGGAGATCAGCAGAATTATCAAAACTGACAGAATTGGTAAGAGGAGTCTGATTGGTTTCATATTCATAAGATTTTAGTTTATCAGGATAGTAACACTACTACCCGGTAAAAAGTTCCACTGTTACCTTATATTGCAGAGACACAACTCATTTACCTGAACTGATAATCGTGGAATTTGGTTTTGCTAGACGCAGGATTTATAACCTTGAAGCATGTATAATGAAGACAATCAGTATTATACGATTCTGTATAATGAGTATTCCGACCCGGAAAGTACCCCAGATGCAACAATTTCCCCAAATCTTACCCTCCCTAAACTTATTTTGGTCAAAATCCCGGATTCAGTGAGATACAAAGCCTCATAAATTTATATCTCAGATAATCTGCACTATAAAGCCTCCTAACAGATGTTATACGTGAAAATTGCCCATTTTATCGTAAAAATTGACCTCTTTTTGACGAACCACATCATACCGATGGCCAGTCGTTCATAACAGTCTTTAAAACATCCTATAAATTTGATTAGGGGATTTTGTAAGGCACTCATAATCACATCAATTGTCCAATGTGGTCTTGTCTGGTGAAACCTCGTGGAGTACCTTTGACGAGTAAATCAAAACGAAAAACCATGAAGACAATTAGTCAGATTTCTTCAGGTTGTGGAGTGGGGTCCAAATTCCGGAGGGCAATCCGGAACCTGAAATCAAAAGCATCATCAAACAGGTCTGCCACGCGTAGCATAATGCTAAGCATTGTATTTTTCCTGGTTACTTTTAAAGTTCCGGGAGGAGAACCGATGTTGACAGAAGAGATGAAGATCCAATCCGAGAAGGCATTCTATTATTATCAGATCAGGTACCTGCCATTTAGCGAGGAACTATTGATCAAGTGCCTTGATTATGAAGGAGTAAAATATAAGGATATCGTTCTTTTGCAGTCGCGGCTTGAAACCGGAAATTACTCCTCCGATATTTTTCTGAACGGGAATAACCTGTTTGGCATGAAGTATCCGAGCCGAAGGCCTACTGTTGCAACAGGTACTTACAAGGCGCACGCAAAATATGCTCACTGGTCTGATTCTGTTGTAGATTATGTCCTGTGGCAGGAGTATTATCTGTCACGGGGATACAGGATAGGAGAAGATAATGACAATGACTTCTATCTCGTAATCCTGAGAACCATTCCTTATGCCGAGGATCCCCGGTATATTTCCAAGCTGGTGACATTGTCACAGGGTGATCTGACCTGAGGGCGACAATCAAATCGCACCCGGGGAATTACCCTCAATAAGAAAGGCAGTCATGATTATTCTTCATAACTGCCTTTTTTTCTCGGTGGAGATAAGGGGAATCGAACCCCTGACCTCTTGACTGCCAGTCAAACGCTCTA
>CAYVYM010000020.1:0-50806 GCA_964455705.1 uncultured Rikenella sp. | reverse complement strand
TTGCGATTTGCGATTTGCGATTTGCGAATAGTCAATAATCGAAAATCGAAAATCGAAAATTTCGTTATTGTCTTTTCCAAAGCAACGAATCATGTACAGCACGCAGGTTCTCCATCTCGCGGGCGGAGATGTAGGGCACGGGCGGCTCGGGATCATCGGGGAGACCGACAGCCAGAAAATATATCAGCGAAATAATCGTCAACGGGCTCACTGCCAGCATCTGGCTTGCCGGAATCTGCCCCCTCTCATAAGCTTCATAACGCTGCTTCTGTCTCAGGAGCTCGTAGTTGGTGTCAGGATCGCCAAGCTTACTGGCATTCACCAGACCCTGGTAGGCAGACAGCCTGAGATTATTTGTTGCATTGATCAGTTCCTGGTCGGCCGCGGGACGTTCATACATAATCTCCGCCCTGATGTTGCCGATCCGTGGTATCACAACCACCTCCGCAATCATCAGTGTGTCACTGTGGAGATAGATACCGGCAACGTATTCCCTGGCGTGAAGGGTGTCATGGACAATCATCCGGTACTCTTTATAACCCACGGAGGTGAAGGTGATTGTATCATGGTGGCGGGCGTAGATTGAGAACATGCCCCTGCTGTCTGTGGCGCCTCCCGTCCTGCGGCTTATCGTGTAATGTGCTCCGGTCAATGGCTGGCGGGTGTCAGCATCAAGTATCACCCCGTGAAAAAGTATCGGGCCCGGGGCCTGCGGTGCCGGCTCTTGTGCCATGACAGCCTGCGGGAGTAATGTGATAAGAAAAAAGAGAATTGCAGGTAAACCTTTGGGTTTGTTACCTGTGAAGGATGATCTCGTCAAGGGTTCTCTTGGGGACATGGTGAACATTCTTCTCATCTCTCCAGTATTTCACGTCGTTATTTACAATGGTCTCAAGGACCACCTTTTCAACAGGCTTGCCCAGAGCAAGCACCAGAAGTATCTCCAGGTCTCTTGATATATCGAGAACCACCCTTAGCTTTTCCTTTTTCACTGATGCGATGATACAACCCCCAAGTCCTGCCTCGCTGGCTCCGAGCATGATGCTCTGTGCGGCAATGCCATGATCCACCCCGAACGAATCAGAAATCTCCTTATCACCCAGGATGACAATATACGCCGTTGGCCTCTCACCATGATCTGGTCCTTCCCATGTAGTAAGGTATCCTGCCCATGCAAGGCAGGAGTAAACTTCGGCTCGCATGGCCGGGTCAGTTGCCAGGACATATTTGAGTGGCTGGCGGTTGGCGCCGGAGGCTGAGAGGCGGGCGAGGTCAACAAGCGAGACGAGGGTCTCCCGGGTTATCTCATGTTTCTCATCAAACCTGCGGTATGTTCTTGTCTTCTCTATTAGCTGTCGGAGGTCCATTTTCAATCGGTTTGGGGGCAAAGATAGGGAAAAATACGGGGTTTATGATTTAAATCATAAACCCCGCTCCTATGGCAATTATGCCAGTGTTTCCGATATTACCGTGTGGCTCTCTCAGTGCCGGATGACGATGATTTTGCCTGGCATTTTATTTCTTCAGCGCTTCGTCGTAACGCTCACCAATGATCTTCCAGTCGAGCAGTTCCCAGAAGCCCTTGATGTAATCAGGGCGCTTGTTCCTGTAATCAATGTAATATGCATGTTCCCACACGTCGCACGTCATGATGGGCACCAGCCCTGCACGCATAGGATTGCCGGCGTTCTGTTCCTGGGTGATTGTGAGTCTTCCGTCAGGTCTCATGCAGAGCCATGCCCAGCCTGACCCGAAGAGTGTTGAGGCAGCCTTGGTGAAAGCCTCCTTAAAGGCATCAAATGACCCATATTCGGCATCGATTGCTTTCGCTACTGTACCTGAGGGCACTCTTTTGCCGGAGGGTGAAAAAGAAGCAAAATAAAAGGTATGGTTCCAGACCTGGGCAGCGTTATTGAAGATTCCGCCCTCAGCCTTCCTTATCATCGTCTCAAGGGTGGCTTCCTCATATGGCGACCCCGGGAGCAGGTTATTCAGATTGGTCACATAGGCAAGATGGTGTTTGCCATGGTGAAACCCGATGGTCTCGGCGCTAAGCATAGGTGCGAGATCATCAGCAGCGTACTTAAGGGGAGGTAGTTCGAATTTCATGGCCTGGTCAGATTATTTAGATTAGAAGTAAAGATACTAAAATGAGATAATCCCTGAAAGAATCAGAGCAGAAATTTCCTGTCGGGAAGAGGATCGATGACTCCCTTTTCCGTGGCCACGGAAAAGAGGCGTTCGATGGCGGCTCTTCCCTCCTGCCCCAGGGAGAGGCTGAAGCTGTTGACGAATAGCTCAATGTGTTCTCTTGTGACCGCCGCGTCAGTCTCCCTGGCGTTATTCCTGATGAATTCGGCGGAGTCATCCGGGTTGGACCGGGCGTATTCTATGCTTCGTCTTACAGCCCTGTTCACTTTTGCCGCCGTCACCTCATCCACCGCCCTGTTCACTACTATTCCTCCCAGTGGTATGGGCAGTCCGGTCAGCTCTTCCCACCTCTCCCCGGTGTCAGCCACCTTTGTTAAACCCAGTGCCTGGTAGGTGAACCTGGTCTCGTGAATTATCAGACCGGCGTCCACCTCGCCCGAAAGAACGGCCCCCGGGATGTCGGAGAAGAGATATTCGCGTTTGCGCGATGCGGCAGGCCAGAAGATGCTGAAGAGGAGGTTGGCGGTCGTATATCGTCCCGGTATGGCTATCAGGGCATCATCAAGGGCGTCAGGGCGGAGGGTGCGACTGCTTATCACCAGAGGGCCGTTGCCGCGTCCGAGGGCGCTGCCTGCATCGAGTATAAGATACCGGGCCGCTGCACGGGCATAGGCATGAAAGCTCATCTTCGTAATGTCAACACTCCCCTCAATGGCCCTGCGGTTCAGCTCCTCAACATCGGCAAGGAACCAGTCGAACTCCAGTCCCTCGGTGTCAATCCGGCCATGGACCATTGCCTCGAATATGAAGGTGTCATTGGGGCATGGCGAAAAACCAAGTGTAAGCTTCATCGTGTCATAATTATTTCAAGCGCCTGTGTCATTGACTCCTGCAGTCTGAGGAGCGCCAGAGGGATGTCCCAGTTAGCCGTGTTCCGGGGTTCGACAATGTTTGACACCGCCCTCACTGAAATCCAGGGTACCTTTGAGACAGCACAGGCATAGGCAAGCCATGCCCCCTCCATGGTCTCGATGTCAGGGTCCCATGCCTTTCGTATCCGGTCGATGACCGCCTGCGAGCCTGATGTCATGTTTACGGTGGCGCCGGTGACAGCGCGGAATCTGCCGGCGAGGATAGCTGACAGTTCCTCGCTGCAGTATATCCTGCCGCCGCTGAATGGCGGGCTGTCAGGATCAGCAAGGTTCGCCCCGAAAAGGGAGTGGAAGTCACCTTTGTCATCCACACCCATATCTGCGAAGCAGTCTGACCGTGTCAGCACCACATCACCCGTGGTGAGTGAAGTCACATAGCTGCCTGCAATGCCCGCCCCGATGACCATAGGCGGCAGTGCTCCAGTCGTGAACCGTTTCTGGAGAGCCCATGACATGGCTGCCCCTCCCACACCTGTGACAATTATCTCACAGCTGCACCGGGCAGCAGAAACGGCTTTCCGCACCGCCTCCTCCTCCGAGGGGTGTGCCACGGCAATCAGTATCTCTTGGCGGGTATTATCCATCCGATGCATCAGTGTTTGGACCGTTAAATATATTATTTTTGAACAAATTAGTCCTCATTCCTGTGAACCAATTAATTTAGCAGCCATGATCTATCTGACAAGAAGAGAGCGTTTCAGCTCGGCGCACAGAATGTTTCGGTCCGGCCTCAGTGATGAGGAGAACATGAAGATCTACGGCAAGTGTTCAAATCCGCAGTGGCATGGGCACAACTATGTGCTGAAGGTTACCGTGAAGGGTGAGATGGATCCTTCAACAGGATACTTCATGAATGCAACAAGGCTGAAAGAGATAATGACTGAGAGGGTGGTGGTTAAGCTTGACCATAAGAACATGAACCTGGAGACTGACTTTATGGCTGGCACGATTGCCACCACAGAGAACCTGGCGATAGCGATATGGAGTGAACTTGAGGTGCCGCTGTCTGCCGAGGGTGCCACACTGCACTGTGTCAGGGTTGAAGAGACGGAAAACAATTATGTTGAATACTACGGATAAAATGGAAAAGTTAAATGACGGAAGCGGCAAGCTTTCAGATGGCTACAACAAGATCGAGAAATGGAACTCCGGCGTCATTGATGAGATTGCGGGATATTACTCCGAGATCCTGAAGCTCCTAGGTGAAGATCCCGATAGGGAGGGTCTGTTGAAGACCCCGGAGAGGGTAGCCAAGGCACTGAGCTTCCTCACCAGGGGTTACCAGTCTGACCCTGATGAGATACTCCGCAGCGCCCTGTTCAGGGAGGAGTACCGGCAGATGGTGCTGGTGAAGGACATTGACATCTACTCTATGTGTGAACATCATATGCTGCCCTTCTTTGGCAAGGCGCACGTGGCCTACATTCCTGACGGTCAGATAACCGGCCTGAGCAAGATAGCACGCGTGGTTGAGACCTATGCCGCCCGGCTTCAGGTGCAGGAGAGGCTCACCACGCAGATACGCAACTGTATACAGGAGAACCTCAAACCCCTCGGAGTGGCTGTGGTCATTGAAGCCGCGCATATGTGCATGCAGATACGCGGTGTACAGAAGCAGAACTCGGTCACCACCACCTCGGCCTTTACCGGGTGCTTCCTCTCAAACCTGAACACCCGTGAGGAGTTCATGCATCTGATAGCAAACAGGCTGCATTAGCAGTCAAACACCAATGTTTACACACTCATGAAAGCATTCGTATTTCCGGGGCAGGGAGCGCAGTTCCCAGGCATGGGGAAAGATCTGTATGACGGTTTTCCCGCAGCGCGTGACATGTATGAAGAAGCCAATGGCATTCTTGGCTTCCGTATAACTGACATTATGTTTTCAGGCACCGACGAGGAGCTCCGGCAGACGCGTGTGACGCAGCCAGCCATCTTCCTTCATTCGGTGGTGCTGACCGCCATGGCGGGCAGTGCTTTTGACCCGGCGATGGTCGCCGGTCACTCACTCGGCGAGTTCTCGGCCCTGGTGGCTGCCGGCTCCCTCTCATTTGAGGACGGGCTGGCTCTTGTCGCCGGCAGAGCATCGGCCATGCAGAGAGCCTGCGGCATCAATCCCTCCACGATGGCGGCAGTGCTGGGGATGCCTGACGCCGTTGTGGAGGAGGTGTGCGCCTCTGTTCCCGGTACCGTGGTGCCCGCCAATTACAACAGCCCCGGGCAGATAGTCATCTCCGGCACCGTTGAAGGGATCAGAGAGGCGACGGAGGAGCTGAAGACCAGAGGAGCCAAAAGGATTGTGCCGCTCTCCGTCAGCGGGGGTTTTCATTCGCCATGCATGGAGCCGGCGAGGCAGGAGCTGGAGGAGGCTATCAGGACTGCCCGCTTCTCGCGTCCGGTATGCCCGGTCTACCAGAATGTCACGGCCATGCCGGTGACAGATCCGGACGAGATAATGAATAACCTGGTGGCACAACTCACCTCACCGGTACGATGGACACAGACGGTGGAGAAGATGATAGCCGACGGCGCCACCTCCTTTGTGGAGGCCGGACCCGGGAGCGTGCTGCAGGGACTGATCAGAAAGATAAACCAGGAGGTTCCCGCTTCGGCGCTGACGGTCTACTGCTGACAGGTATCATTACCCTTGCCTTCCCGGTGCTGACGGTCAGCTGTTGACCGATATCACGGCCATACCCTTCTTACCGTCCATCCTTATCAACAGCGGCTGTTCAAACCTGATATGCCTGAACCAGGTGCCGTTGCCTATGGTCTTCTGGTTCTTCAGCCTTTTCCACAGGATGGTGCCATCACCGGTATACTGGTTTATAGAGAGGTACCCAATATTCATTGATGTCACATTGTGGAAGAAGTGAGAGCCCTGTGATGCATCAACGTGGTAGTCGGGCAGGCTGACCTCAACGATGACCCTGGCGTTTGATATCTGAGGCCATGCAACCGGTATGCCCAGGAACCTGTCCTTGGTGCCCCACCGGCCGGGGCCTATCAGAACATACCTCCTGCTTTCAGACATCATCTTTCTGTTCAGGGCATCAATCTCCTCAGCCATCTCATTGGTCTTCAGGTTATTGAATTTTTCGGGTTCCACGTAAATGATGTCAGTGATGTCACTGACAAGACCGTTGCCCATGCTTTTTCTTGAGACCAGCAGCATGTCATCAGTATAGACGGTCTCAGGATCGATGGAATAACCGGCACCGCTGCCAACCAGCGGTTTTATCTGCAGCAGGAAGAACGATGCCTTGTCGTTCTCATCGCGGGTGAGATCGACGGCAAACTCAATCTCCACGGGAGCTCCGAAAGCCTCCCTGACCACTTCAAGGACCTTCTTCAGTGTCGGGGCCAGGGGTATATAATCATACTTGAGTATATTTGCAAAGTTGATCACACGCGGCCCCGGCACATCGAGCCCCGGGGAGAGGGTGTCATTGTCCATGCTGAAAACCGAGGCGCAATGTTTAAGAGCACCGTCAGCCTCGGCCCTGCTGATGTCAAGCTTCACCAGTCCGGCATTCTCTCCCTGAAGCAGGTCAATATCATTCCTGGCCAGGTTGACTGCATAGAATTCAATCTGAGAATAACGTATCAGGTCTTCTATCGACACTATGTCAAGTGCCGGGAATGAGGGAGAGAACCGGAAGGCTCTCTCGCCGTCAAGAACGTACTGACCCAGTCCTACCGCCGCAACCGCAAAACCGTCATGGGGGGTCATCCTGGCTACCGGGTAGAAGTTGAATGACTGCGCTGTGCCGCTGATATGCGGATAGAAGATGTCATCATACCTTTTCCCTGCAACAGCCTGGATTACCACAGCCATCTTCTCCTGCTCTATCTTATAGTTGATGGCTTCGAAATATATCCTCGAGTTGTCAGAATAGATGGAAGAAAACACCAGCTTGATGGCGCTCATAACCTGTCTGAGTCTCACCTCCGGGTCCGGGTGGTTGTTTGGAAGCAGGTATGTTCCAAACACACCCGAGAAAGGCTGGCTGAGAGAGTCTTCGAAGAGGCTTGATGAGCGCACCGCCAGCGGCTGGCTGTACAGCTTGATAAACACCCTGAGCTTGCTTTCCAGGGCGCTGCTGAGCGTTCCTGCAAGGAACTGCTTCTGCAGGACGCTGAAGTCCTTCTCCGTGTTAACCACATCCCACAGGCTGTTGGTCTCCATGAAATGGTCAAATTCATCCGTGCCTATGATGGCCGTGAGGGGGCTTTTGATGTTTATTCCGGGTAGCAGTCGTCCGAGCTCGAAACTGTGTATCAGGGTGCTTATAAATGCCAGGCCACGGCCCTTGCCTCCCAGAGACCCTCCTGCAAGACTTACCACGTTTGACTCGTCAATCATAAGTGACTCGTCAAAATTGACCACCTTGCCCTTGTTCATCTCCCTCCTTCTCCGTCGGATCACCTCAATGAGGAACTCACGCATCTCCTTCAGGCTGCGGAAATCAGATATCTTGACAGGATTGATAAGCTTGGCGACCTTCACCTCTCCCCTTGCCATGAGCCAGAGTGAGAAGTGGTTCTTCATGGCGTGATAGACCAGGGAGTCTTCAGGCACTGTCTTCAGGAAGGCTTCGAACTCCCTCATCGATTTGGCGACGGCTATCTGCCTTCCCTTGGTATCACGGTAAACGAAATGGCCGAAACCCAGGTAATAGGTTATGAAAGACTTCAGGTCCTGCAGCAGTGTCTCCGAGTTCTTGTTAATGAAACTTGCCTTAAGCTCTGCGGCATATCTGGCATTGGCAGGGTCTGATGACTGAAGCAGTGTTGGCAGGTTCGTCTGTTCCTCGCGTATATGGCTGATCAGGTCGTAACCGGCCATGTCATTAAGGACACCGTTGCGGGGGAAACGCATGTCAGAGATGACTCCCAGGAGCCAGTCCTTGTACTTGCCGTAGATTGACATCGCCTCTTCCCATGTGGTGGCCAGCAGGATCTTGGGCCTGGCCCTGAGCTTGAGAACCTTATAGAGTTCATCGGATGACACGTCCTCTATCAGAATCCTGGTCTGTTCAAGGACCAGGGTGTAGAGCATCGGCACGTAGGTGGAGTAGTAGTCGGCCGCATCCTCTATTATGAGTATCACCCCGGTGAGGCCCTTTTTTGTATCGTTTTCCACGTTGACGCGGTCTTCAAGCAGTTTCGCCATGGCGAAAAAGACCTTTGATTCGCCAGTCCAGACAAAATAGTTATCAAACGGGACGCCGAGGGATTTCTGTTCCTCCAAAAAGGGTATATCGCCGGGGTTATTGAGAAGCAGGAATGTCGGGATGTATGGGTATCTCTCCTTTATCTTGCGGCAGAGACTCATGGGGTTGGTTTTATCAACGCCCACCATTATGATGATCATGTCATAGTGTCGCACCCCGAGCCGTGAGAAGGCCTCTTCATCGCCCGAGACGCCGGTTATCCTCGGGAGGGTTGTAAGGCTCATCTGGTAATATTCGCCGAGCATATGATCCGAGAAACGTCCCTCCCCTTCTATTGAATAGGCGTCATAGAGGCTTGCCACGAGGAGTATCTCCCTGACCATGAATGGCATAAGGTCATGAAACACATCTCTCTCGGCATTATGGCGATCAAGGAATTTCTGAAGCAGCTTGCGGCTTGAAAGAGAGGTGATATCTTCATCATCGTCAGGGGGGGTGCCGGCAGTTGTAGCTGATTTGTGTTCAGTGATGCTGTTTATATATCCTGTTATAAGTCCCGCAAAGTTCTTGAGCAGATCGCGTTCCTCCTTCAGGAACGGGCCTTCATGCTCACTGAGGAATTCGCGTGTATAGTAAACCTCAACGGAACCTTTTCCTTCTATTGTCGTAAACTCCTGGTAAAGTTTCCATATCGTCTCCACGAATCCCGGCGACTCGAATGACATGGTGCGATACCTTATGCGAACGACGGCATATTCCGGATACTGCCATGCGCCGGGGAGTTCCAGCACCAGGTGCATGAGGGTCTCCTCAAGAGGTTTTCTCTCCTTGAGTATCTGGGTTGAACGGTTGATGCATGCAAGTTCCTTCAGGCGTTCCTGCTGGTCATGTATGTCACGGTCGAAACCATTGCCGGTATCCCCAGGTTCAGTCATTCAGGCATCAGGTGAATTCAGATGCCAAAATTAGCAAAATAGATTAAGATAGTTTGTTCCCGCCCCGGAAGTATCAGTTTACTTCACCTTCCAGGTTGAACCGCTCATGAGGAGGTCATCAACAGACTTGATCTCTGAAGCTGCCTGCACCCTTACGTGCTGTTCAAGCATGGCACCATCATAGGTCTGGTCATTTATGGCTCTGATCACTCCCAGCGCCACAGGATAGTCCGGAGCGCCCATTCCGGCGAGCCTGTAATGGACGCCGGGATTGGGTTCATGGGCGTCATGGACAAGCAGGTCCTTCTCGGTTATGCCTCCTTCTCCCAGTCTGACCACCTTCAGTTTGAGGTTTACAAGGATTATGCCCTTGTCACGGTTCTTGCCGAATATCATGGGCTGGCCGTGACGGAGCACGATTGTATTGTCGTCCCTTGTCTCTTTGCTGGTGAAGGCATCGAAGGCCCCGTCATTGAAGATGACGCAGTTCTGGATTACTTCTACCACGGCAGTGCCGTGAAATCTGGCAGCCTCCTTATAGACCTCGTTTGAGAGCTGAAGGTTATAGTCGACCGTGCGGGCAAAGAAGCGTCCGTGTGCGCCAATGGTCAGTTCCCCGATCTTGAATGACTCCTCGATGGTTCCGTAAGGAGAAGTCTTTGTTACCAGGCCTTTCTTTGAGGTGGGTGAATATTGTCCCTTTGTAAGTCCGTAGATCTCATTGTTGAAAAGAATGATCTTGATATCTATATTACGGCGTATGGCATGGATGAAATGGTTTCCTCCAATGGCCAGTGCATCACCGTCACCTGTCATCTCCCAGACAATGAGTTCAGGGTTGGCGATCTTTATTCCCGTAGCAATAGCGGCAGCTCTTCCGTGGATGCCGTGGAAGCCATAGGTGTTCATATAGTAAGGCAGACGTGAAGAACACCCGATGCCTGATACGAATACATACTTCTCTTTAGGGATATCAAGTTCCGCCAGTGTCTTCTGCAGTGACGCCAAAATCCCATGATCACCGCAACCGGGGCACCATCTTACTTCCTGATCGCTTTTGAAATCCTTTGCAACGTAGTGATTATTATTTGTTTCAGCCATCTTATTTGCCCTCCAGTAATTTTATACAATAATCCTTGATCTCTCCTACGGTGAATGGGAGTCCCTGTAACCTGTTGTACTGATGATATGTATACTTCTGATGTTTCATGCGCAGGTAGTTGGCGAACTGTCCGGTGTTCAGTTCACAGACAACCAGTTTCCCGAAGCCGGAGAAAACCCGGGCGGTATTTTTCGGCAGGGGTCTTATATAATTAAAGTGTGCCGCCGAGACCTTGTATCCCTCTTCCTGCAGTTCGGTAACAGCGGTATAGATGTGTCCGTAGGTGCTGCCCCAGCCGATGACGAGCATATCGCCTTTCATTTTGCCCGTGACCTCAAGGTCAGGTACTTCAGCTACAATGCGTTCCACCTTCTCATCGCGGATTCTTACCATGTGTTCATGGTTCTCGGGTGTATAGGAGACGCTCCCCTTTATTGTCTTCTCCAGACCGCCAATGCGGTGTTCGAGGCCCGGTGTACCTGGTATGGCCCATGTGCGGGCGAGGTTCTTAGTGTCTCTCTCATAAGGCAGGTATTCCGTGTCTGTCTTGACTGCATAGGGAACCTTTATTGAAGGCATATCCTTCATTGAGGGAATCTTCCACGTCTCAGAACCGTTGGCAAGGTAACTGTCAGTGAGGAGAACCACCGGGGTCATATACTCGACAGCGATCTTCGCAGCCTGGAATGCAAAGGTGAAGCAGTCTGACGGTGTTCCGGCAGCGAGCACCGGCACGGGGCTCTCACCGTTGCGGCCATAGAGGGCCTGCCACAGGTCTGACTGTTCGGTCTTTGTGGGAAGGCCCGTGGAGGGGCCTCCTCTCTGTACGTCAATTACAACCAACGGCAGTTCGGTCATTACTGCCAGGTTGAGTGCCTCTGACTTGAGTGCGAGTCCCGGTCCGGAGGTGGAGGTGACGGCCAGGCGACCGGTGAAGCTGGCTCCAATGGCCGCGCATATGCCTGCTATCTCATCCTCAGCCTGGAGACTCTTGACACCAAGGTCTTTTCTCAGTGCCAGTTCCTCGAGGATACCTGTGGCAGGGGTGATGGGATAAGAACCGATGAAAAGCTTCAAACCTGCCTTTTCGGCTGCGGCCAGGAAACCCCAGGCGGTCGCCTGGTTGCCGTTGATGTTACGGTAGGTGCCTTTTGCAATCGGAGCCGGACTGACATGGTATGAGGGGGTGAGCGCCTCAATGGTCTCGGCATAGTAGTAGCCGGCCCTGAGAACCTTACTGTTGGCCTCGGCAACGAGAGGCTTCTTCCCGAACTTTTCCTCAATAAAATCTTCAGTGTATTTGAGCTTGCTGTCAAAGAGCCAGTAGACCATTCCCAGGGCAAACATGTTCTTTGTCCGCAGAACGGTCTTCGGGTCTATCTCCATGTCCTTCAGCGCCTCCTTCACCATTGATGTGATAGGAGCGGCGATAAGGTTCATCGAGTCAAGCTTGTCCTCTGCAAAGGGGTCCGACTTGTAGCCTGCACGCAGTATATGTTTTTCGGTGAAGTTGTCTGAGTCATAGATAATGGTTGAGCCCGTTTTGAGCCATCGTGCGTTGGCACGTACGGCTGCCGGGTTCATGGCCACAAGGACATCGGTAAAGTCTCCCGGGGTGTTGATAAGTTTATGTCCTATGTGTACCTGAAAGCCGGAGACGCCTCCCACGGTACCCTGCGGTGCCCTTATCTCGGCAGGGTAATCGGGGAAGGTTGATATGTCATGTCCGAACAGGGCCGACGTGTTGGAGAAGAGGGTGCCGGTGAGCTGCATCCCGTCACCAGAGTCGCCTGAGAACCTGATCACCACCGTATCTCTCTCAATGACCTTTGATCTGTTTCCCATGATATTAGTAACGTATTTGTTTGTATTGGTACTTCAAAAATAATAACCAGTTTGATGAAGCTAAGTTCAGCAATGCACTTATATAACTGTATGATTTTGGTCATGTTTGGCATGACAGGTTAAATCATCTGTCAGCACATGGTTGTCAGGGCGACGGAGGGGGGCCTGCAGTGGCTGCCGCAGCAGTCTCATGACCAGATGTCAGCCTTCCGGAGGTTTATGGTGCTTTCGAAGAACATCCTTGCGATCTTCTCAAAATACTCTGTGTAGTCGGATACAAAGAAGAGATCCTCTCCTGCGCCTCCCCTGTTCACCAGGTCATGCTTCTCAAGCGTCTCCTTCAGCCTTGCCGCCACTATCCGTGCAGAATCAACCACCTCAACGTCAAAGTTAAAAAACTTGCTTATCTGGTTGCGGATGATGGGGTAATGAGTGCATCCAAGTATCAGGGCATTGATATTCTGCAGCCTGACGTCAGAGAGATAGGTGCGAATGATTGCATTGCTGATGTCATCAAAGATAAATCCCTCCTCTATCATCGGTACCAGAAGCGGAGTGGCCAGTGAAATCACAGTGGTCGACGGGGCTTCCTTACGAAGCTTCTTCTCATAGGTGCCGGAGCTGATAGTTCTCTTGGTGCCGATCACGCCGATCTTGTCATAGCTGCGTGATGAGACATATTCAACCACCGGGTTGATCACATCGAGTATGAGCACCCTTTCGCCATACTCAGCCAGCAGGCTCTCATAGGCTGAAGCTGAGGCTGAGTTGCAGGCAATGAGTACCAGCTTGGCATCATAACCAATTAGAAAATCGGTGATGCGATGCGAGTAGTTCCTGATTGCCTCCTCCGACTTGTCACCATAGGGAAGGTGAGCAGTATCACCGAAGTAGATGATGCGTTCACCAGGGAGGGCCTGCCGTATGGCCTGTGCCACCGTGAGGCCTCCCACACCTGAGTCAAAAACGCCGACAGGCCGGTTCCTTGCTTCCATAATGATCTAAAATAAAGGCTGCCCGTCTGTGAAGAGCAGCCATATTATTACCATTAGTATGACTTACTTAATCCCAAGCCTGGTCTTCACCAGGGGAGCGATGTCAGTGCTCTTCACCGTATCAACGTAGACAAGGGTTCGGATATCATATATATAAATGAATCCTCCCTCCTTTGCCACGGCGTTGATGGCTGTCGTAGCCTTTTCAATGATAGGGTTCAGAAGCTCAGCCTGCTTGTCCTGAAGCTGTACCTGAGCCTGCTGCTGGAAGTTGTTTATCCGGTTCTGCATGTCACCAAGTTCCTGCTCCTTGTTGGCCCTCACCAGGTCAGTCAGATTCTTATTGTCCTTCACGTACTGGTCAAGCTTGTTGTTGTACTCAACCTGCATAAGTTCCAGGGCATTTGTGAGCTCCTGTCCGTATGCATTATATTGCTTCATTGCGGAGTCATAATCAGGCATCGCCATTATTATTTCATCTCTGTTGATGTGGCCCGTCTTCAATGACTGTGCAAATCCATCCTGCGCCGTAAAGATTAGTACAGCAAACAGGAGTATACCAAATAATTTCTTCATCTTCTTCTTTTCAATTTAAACCGTGCAAATGTAATTATTTAATTCTTATAACCTAATTTCTGAAGCACCTGGTCGGAGAGGTCATACCTCGGGTTGGCGAACAGTATGTTTGACCCTGTTGAGGTGTCAAAAATGACCGCATAGCTGCCCTCTACGGAAATCTCCTTGATGGCTTTCAGTATCTCATCCTGTATGGGTTTGACCAGTTCCTCACGCTTCTTGTAGAGTTCACCTTCCATGCCGAAATAGGCATTCTGGAGGTCTTTTACCTCTTTTTCCTTTGCTATGATGGCCTCTTCCCTCTTCTTCTTCTGATCTTGTGACAGAAGGACCACCTCTGCCTGGTAATCCTTGTACATCTGTTCTACTGCAGCATAACCGTCAGCCACCTCTTTCTCCCACCCCTGTGAGAGTTTGTCAAGCTGCTGCTGAGCCGCGGTGTAGGCAGGTATATTGTTTCTTATATATTCGCTGTCAACAAAAGCGAATTTCTGCGCCATGCCGCTGATAGTTGCGGTGAGCACCAGTACGGTAATGATAATAATCTTCTTCATCTTTTTTGTGTTTGATAGTTATACTGTTCAGAATTGCTGTCCTATTACGAAGTGGAACTGGCTGCCTGAGTCGTCAGCGCGTCCGGACACGGCAGGGTCAAAGCCGTAGCCCCAGTCAATGCCAAGGAGTCCGAACATTGGCAGGTTGGCCCTCAGGCCTATTCCGGCGGATCGGTTCATCTTGAACGGATTGTAATCGCCTATTTCGTACCATGCTTTCCCGGCCTCAAGAAATGCCAGGCCATAAATTGTTGCCTGCGGGTTGAGAGAGATCGGGTAGCGCAGTTCGAGTGTCAGTTTTGAGTAGACGTTACCCGCTTCAACCACCCTGCCGTCCTTGAACACCGTCGGGGTAAGCGATCCGTTTGTATATCCCCTGAGGGCAATCACCTCGCGGCCGTAGAAGCTGTAACCGGTCATGCCGTCGCCACCCACGTAGAAGTTCTCGAACGGAGATGGACCTATATCTTTGTTGTAGTATCCAAGGTAACCGAACGCGGCCCTGGCGTTGAGGATGAGCTTGTCATTTGACGATAGCGGAAAGTAATAGTCGGCCTTGAAAACCACCTTCCAGAACTCTATCCATTTATATTTATCCTCATCAGACACGCCGGACAGATCCCTGCCGCTTATTGCTGAATATGGAGGTGTCATCTGCATTGACAGCGAGAATGTCGAGCCGCTGCGAGGGAAGATTGTATTGGGGCCGGCCGAGAACCGTGTGAGTCTTGCGGTGAGTGATGCCAGGTTAGAGGTGCCGTTGTCAAAGAGGAACTGGTACTGAGTATAGTTGTACATGCTGTAACGCTGGTAGCTGCCCTCATAGAAGACCGAGAAGTAGTCATCAGGCCATTCGAGTCTCTTTCCGAAGCCCACTGAGCCGCCGTCGATGATCATATGCTGCCTGTCGTCAGCGCCTTTCGGCGAACCGTTGGTCATGAGTGAGCGGAAGGCTGAAAGAGAGAGGGTGTTCGGCTTCTTGCCGCCAAGCCACGGCTCAATGAATGAGACATTGTACGACTGGTAGACACGTCCGTTAGACTGAGCCCTGATCTGCAGAGACTGTCCGTCACCAGAAGGGTAGGGCCGCCATTGATTCCACTTGAAGAAGTTTCGCATGGCGAAGTTGTTGAACCTCACCCCCACTGTTCCCACGAGCATTCCTGCCCCCCATCCGCCGGATATCTCGAACTGGTCATTGGCCTTCTCTTCGAGGGCATAGAGGAGGTCAACGGTGCCATTCACCTGGTCAGGGATAGGCTGCGGGTTGATCTTCTCAGGGTCAAAGTGGCCCAGCACAGCCACCTGTCTCACAGAACGGATGATAGCATCCTTGCTGAAGAGATCACCGGGATTGGTATGAAGCTCACGCCTTGCCACATGCTCGTTGGTTCGTGTGTTACCGCTGATGACCACGTTATTGAGGTTGGCGGGGTCTCCCTCGAAGATGCGCACCTCAAGGTCAATTGAATCGCCGTCAACGTTCTTTTCGACGGGAGTGAGCCGTGAGAAGAGGTAGCCATAATTGAGGTACAGTGAGTTGACAGCATCCTCATCTTGTATGAGCCTCTTATTGATCATAGTCTGGTTATAGATCTCACCGGAGGGGAAGTTGAAGACCATGTTGAGCTGATCCTTGCTATAGATGCTGTTACCCACCCAGTCAACATTCCTCAGATAATACTGATTACCCTCATTGATCTCAATCACCAGGACTATCTTGCCGTCTTCAAGGCTGTATGTTGAATCTTTCAGGATGCGGAAGTCGCGGAAACCGTTCTCATTGTAGAACTCGACGAGGCTTATACGATCTTCTTCGAGTTTGTTTTCAATGTATTTTGAGCCCTTGAAGATGTTAAGGTCTTTCTGCTTGGTGTTCTTCATCACGCGCCGCAGTCTCTTGGTATCGAAGTATTCATTACCCCTGAACTGGATCTGCTCTATCTTGACCTTTTCGTTTTTGTCGACGATGATATTGAGCACCACATTGTTTGGCATGTCAGGGTTATCCTTCTGAACGATGTTCACATCAGTGTTGAGGAAGCCCTTTTCGATATAGTGGTCCTTGATGGTGCGTTCGGCCCTGTTTAGCAGGTGAGCCGTCACCTGGGAGCCGTTTGGCAGGCTCAGTTTCTCAATGAGATCGGTCTCTTCCGACTTTTTTATCCCTTCGAATTTCAGGGAAGAGAGCCTGGGCCTTTCCTGGAGGTAAATATCGAGCCAGGCATTCTCTCCTTCCCTGCTTGTGACGGTGATCTTCACATCAGAGAAGAGACCCTGCTCCCACAGCTTTCTGACTGCTGCGGTTATCTGTTCGCCCGGTATCTCCACCTTCTGTCCGATGCGAAGGCCTGATATGCCTATGAGCGCATTCGGTTCAAGGAATCTGACCCCGGAGACGGTGATGCCTGCGATTGTATACTCTTCCGGGTAGAGGTAATTAACATACTTATCGTCGGTCTGGGCTGTGGCAAACAACCCTGTCATCAACAAAGCAATAAGGGATATCTTCCGCATAAGTGTTTCTTTCATCATCTCATCTGTTTTCAGTGATCTGCTCACTGGTCTTTCCATATCTCCTTTCCCTTTTCTGGAAGTCTGCCACAGCTTTGTAAAAGTCCTCCTTGCTAAAATCGGGCCAAAGTTTTTCAGTAAAATAAAGTTCAGTATAAGCCAGCTGCCACAGGAGGAAGTTGCTGATGCGCTTCTCTCCGCTGGTGCGTATCATTAGTTCCGGGTCAGGTATGTCCGATGTCTCGAGATTGGCGCTGATGGTCTCTTCGGTTATATCAGCGGCACCCATAGTGCCCTCCTTCACTGCCAGGGCTATGCGGCGGCATGCCTCGGATATTTCCCATCTCGACGAATAGCTGAGGGCCACTATCAGGGTCATGTGCGTGCCTGCGGAAGTGATACTCATTGTTTCATAGAGTCTGTTCCGAACATTGTCCGAGAGTCGGTTCAGGTCACCTATCACCTTGAGGGAGATCTCATTTTCCAATAGGGTCTTAGTCTCATCATTGATTGATTCGACCATGAGGTCCATGAGTGCAGACACCTCTTCGTACGGTCTGTTCCAGTTTTCAGTGGAAAAAGCGTACAGTGTCAGATATCTGACGCCCAGTTCTGCTGCTGCCTCAACGGTTCTTCGTACGGCTTTCACGCCCTGGTGATGACCGAAGATCCGTTCCCTGCTCCTCCTGTGGGCCCACCGTCCGTTGCCGTCCATAATAACCGCAACATGGCCGGGCAGCCTGTTCCTGTCTATCTGATCCTTATAAGTCAATGTTATCTCTTTCTTTTTTTCTCTTTTCCCATTTCTGCAAAAGCCGGGCAGCCAGCCAGCTTGTTGTACATCTTCCAGGTGACCGAGATCCCCATGAAGCTGTACCAGTCATTATTATGAATCCATGACTGATCTACAGGCGCTGGTGAATCACCCGGAGTCATGACTTCATATTGGCCGTCAAATTTATCATAAAAAGTCTTACGAAAACCATATTCGAACTCAAGGCCAATCTGGTTAGCCACATTTACCTTGATTCCGGCAGAGAATGGTATAGAAAAGAAAGGGTGGAAGCTTTTGGTGCCTTCACTCAGATTTACCTGGTTGTATACTGTTGAGAAGGCTGCACCGGCAGCTATATATGGGGTATAGTCAACGTTCCTGCTTCTGAAGGTCGAATAAGGAAAGAAGTTGAATTCATAGGTTGCTCCCAGTTCTCCCAGGGGTGCTCCCAGGGCGGAAAGGTATCCCGCCATGAGGTTGGCTCTGACAGCCTGCCTCGGGTTGAAGTTGTATCTGTAGAA
Source organism: uncultured Rikenella sp. (assembly GCA_964455705.1). Taxonomy (GTDB): domain Bacteria; phylum Bacteroidota; class Bacteroidia; order Bacteroidales; family VadinHA17; genus SR-FBR-E99. The sequence continues at coordinate 32,729 of CAYVYM010000020.1, read as the reverse complement.
GAACTGTGCAGCAGGTCCGGGCTTGTAAATTACATTATGCGGATTAAGCTCGCCGAGATAATTGACCATCCCCAGGGAGACGCCGTAGTCAGCGCTGCGCTGGCTGATAGCCGGCATTGCCACAAGGGCCAGGAATATCAGTATTGTTATTTTTCTTCCCATGCGGTCATTTGAGTATCACCTGAACGAAGGCAGTCCGTTCCGTGCTGTTTTGATCCGGTAGTTGATGGTGATGCTGAGCGTATGATAGACATCGTTTCGCGCAGACCACTGGGAGGTGTATCCGTCAAGGAAGTCAGAGAATGCATATCTGCCGGTGAGTTCCACGCCGAAGAGGATGTTTGGATCGAAGGTTAACTTTGCACCCACCCCCAGAGGTATCACAGCGGCGAAACCACTGTTCTTAAGCTCCGAACCGGGAGCGTTCCATTTGGCTTCCAGGTTGTCATTGCCGTGTACCCGAAATCCAGCTCCTCCCACTCCGGTGAGTGCATAGACGTCGATGCTCCGGAAGAAGTCCCTCACCCTGTTCCTCGATCTTCCCCTGTAGTTCTGGAAGAGAAAGCTGTTGCGCTCGCGGTTTCTCACCAGGTAGTATTCACCCAGCAGCGCGGGTTCAAAGAGTGATGTGGTAGCCTCGAACCCCCTGTCCTGGTTGTTGCCCCGTTCATCGGTAGCATGAAGCATAAGGTAGGAGAGGGAGAGCCTGGCGGCAATTTCGTCAGTGATGAAATACCTGAATGAGCCGTTGACGTTGAAACGTGTCTGTCTCAATGTTAAGTCCCTTAATCCAAGCGCGTTTTCTCCTATTGTGTATCCTCCCACATCACCATAGAACTGTGATGTGCCTAATCCTGCCGCCGCCTCATACCTTTTCATCTTCCACAGCTGTGCTGAGACGAAGGGCGCAGAGACGAGCACCACCATACACACCAGTATCAGACGTTTAATCATCAGTTGCTTTGCAGTTCAGGCTACAAATATAAAGAATGTATAATATTAAAAACTTAAATATTCCTTAATTATTGTCAGTTACGGGGGTCGGCGCCCCACATGAGCTTGTTCCGCAAGGTGCTGAAAAAGTCTATTCCGGCGGGTGTCACAGTCTTCAGCCTCGTGGCTGCCTGGCGCACCTCGGCTACAGTACCGACCGGCACTCTCACAGCCCTTGAATCACATGTCACCAGGCACTCGCTGCCTCTTCCTCCCGTGGCGAGTGTGATTGTGCTGCTCCCTGTGACGATTATGGGTCTGACTGTCAGGTTATGAGGAGACATGGGGGCAATGATAATGCTCTCATCAGTGGGTGAGAGTACAGGCCCGCCCACACTTAGATTGTATGCCGTTGAGCCTGTGGCCGAAGAGATGATCAGTCCGTCAGCGCGATATGTGTTGAGGAAGATGCCGTTGACTTTCACGGTTATAGTGATCATGCTCTGATCAACCTTCTGGACGGTTATCTCGTTGAGGGCCATGGCTCCGTCAGGGCGTGTGAGTTGTTCAGGTGAGATGATCTCAAGCATCGTGCGGCTGATGACCTCATACCTTCCTGAGCAGAGAAGGTCTATCGCGCTGCCGATATTATCGTCGGGGATATTGGCAAGAAAACCAAGGCTGCCCGTATTAATGCCTGCGACGGGGATGCCGGTTGACCGTACCCTCATGGCTGTCTCAAGGAATGTGCCGTCGCCGCCCACGCTCATTATCATATAGGTGTCACCAGGCAACTCGGAGGCATCACGGAAGAGAATGACCCTGGGGTCATCGCGGAAATGGTTTCCGTTCGGTTCCATGATATTGAGGTAAATGGTTGCCCCGCGCCCGTGAAGCGCATCAATGAGCCGCAGCAGTCCGGCCGTGGTCTTTTCGGTGAGACCCTTGCTGAATAAGGCGATAGTTCTGACCATCAGGAAACTCAGTTACATATTGAGGTATTTCATCAGCAGGTTGTACCTGTCAGTATAGAAACGGTCGAGCTCATCGTTGTCAGTCACCCAGGTGGTGACCTCGTATGAGTATCTTTCGAAGGTTTTAATGATGGAGGTCAGATCCGTGGTGTTGACCTTCAGGGTTATCTCCAGGCTTGTTGAGTCAGGATTGGAGGTGATATGCATACTCAGTATCCTGGCGTCATTGCCTTCGACAATCTGCGAGATGCGGCTCATTGAATAATCGCGTGAGAGAACCTGCAGCATTATCATACCACCTGGCTGATCAATTGAAGAGAATGAGGCTATTCCCCTGATTATCTCATTATATGTTATCACACCCCTGAAAAGGTTCTCGTCATCAACTACAGGCACCACCGTCAGCTTGTGCCTGGCCGCCAGCGCAATGACCTCAAAGATATGCTGGTGTCCCCTGACCGAAGGGCGAGGCAGTGACAGCGAATGGTTGCCTATAGGCTCTTCGGGCTGGTTCAGGTCATAGATGTCACTGTCAGAGATCAGCCCGAGGTAATCTGTCTCATTCACAATAGGCAGATGTGAGACCCTGAATATCTCCATCCAGTTCAGGGCAGTCTGCGCAGAATCAGATGTTTTCAGCGCAGGGACCACATCGGATATCATCTCTTTGGCTATCATTCAGTCACTCAATTACCGAATAAAAGTACAAAAAACTACGGATCGTTATAACTTTGCACTGATAAACAACCGATGAAGCCATGACAAGATTAAGTGTAAACATCAATAAAATTGCCACTCTCCGTAACGCCCGCGGAGGCAATGTGCCTGATGTAAGAATGGCTGCCATAAAATGTCAGAGCTTCGGTGCCGAGGGTATCACTGTCCATCCGAGGCCTGACGAAAGGCATATCAGGTATTGTGATGTGCCGGTGATCAGGGAGGTTATAACCACCGAATTCAACATAGAGGGTAACCCGGAGGAGCAGTTCATCAGGCTGGTCCATGACACCAGGCCTGACCAGGTGACACTGGTTCCGGATGCTCATGATGCCGTCACCTCCAACGCCGGGTGGGACACGAAGGCCAACCTTTCGTTCCTCACAGATGTAATCGCCGGTTTTCATGAAAAGGGAATACGCACTTCGATCTTCACCGGGACTGATCGGGGGATGATAGAATATGCCGCGCGCACCGGCACCGACCGCATTGAGCTCTACACCGAGCCATATGCTTCAATGTTCAGCGCCGGCCGGGAGGCGGCTGTGGCACCTTTCGTCACGGCTGCCGAAGCCGCCAGGGCTGCCGGACTGGGTATCAATGCCGGCCATGACCTCGATCTCAGCAACCTGGCATGGCTTCACGCGAATATACCATGGCTCATGGAGGTCTCAATAGGACATGCACTTATAGCTGATGCGCTGTATTACGGACTGGAAAACACGATCCAGATGTACCTTCGTGAGCTGCGGCGCAGCTTATGAACCGGGTAATGCGCAGAGTACAGCACAGACTGAGGACACAAAGGCGGTGCAGCTGATGACAGCCTTACCGCAGGTGCTTCTCCACTATCGTTCTGAGCACTTCGATGCCGACAAGGTTCTCCCCTCCTCCGGGGATAATTATGTCGGCATATCTCTTTGAGGGTTCTATGAACTGAAGGTGTGACGGCTTGACCGTCATGTTGTAGCGCTCAAGCACCACGAGTACCGACCGTCCGCGCTCGACGATATCGCGCTGTATAACCCTGCCCAGACGGTCATCGGCATCGGCGTCAACAAAGACCTTGATGTCAAGCATCGACCTCACGCCGGGGTCAACCAGCACCAGTATCCCCTCGACGACAACCACCTCTGCGGGTCTGATGGGTATGGTCTCCCTTGATCTGAGGCAGGTAAGATAGGAGTAGATGGGCATCTCCACCGGCCGCCCGGCCCTCAGCTCCGCCAGATGAGCCATGAGCAGCGACCACTCAACCGAATCAGGATGGTCGAAATTTATCTTTTGCCGCTCTTCAATTGAGATGTGGCTGTTATCCTTGTAGTAGCTGTCCTGGGGCAGTATCACAACCTCCCCCGGAGGGAGCATTTCAATGAGCTTTCGTACGACAGTTGTCTTTCCCGAACCTGTTCCTCCGGCAATCCCGACAGTAAGCATAAAATGTTTATTTTTGTATCAAATGTAGCAAAATATCTATATGGTAAAACATATTGTGATCTTTAAGCTCACACCCCCCGGCACCCCTGAAGAGAAGGAAAAATCGGTCAGGAAACTCAAGGAGCTCTTCGGACCTGTCGGCAACAGGCTGAATTACATCATTGAGTACCGGACGGGCGTCAACATCCTTGAAGCCGATCATGCAGGCGACTTTGTCATCGATGCTACTTTTGCCTCAGTAGAGGACCTGAGGCGGTACCAGAACAGCGAACCTCACCGTGATGCTGTCTCAGGAGCAGCATCGGTAAAAAAAGCGAAAATCGTTGTCGACTATACCTTCTGACAATGAACTCACTCTACCCCATACGGTTCAGACCTGTTCTCAAGGAGACACTGTGGGGAGGAAGTGCCCTGAGAAAGCGTTTCGGCAAGAAGGCGAAGGCAGGGACAACCGTGGGTGAAAGCTGGGAGATAAGCGGCATGCCGGGAGCCAGCTCCGTGGTTGCCAATGGCTTTCTCAGGGGGAATACACTGGAGGAGATCATTGAGGTGTATATGGGAGATCTTGTAGGCGATGCGATCTACGAGAAGTACGGGAACGAGTTTCCGCTGCTGATCAAGTTCATCGATGCCTGTGACACCCTGTCGATTCAGGTGCACCCTGATGACAAACTCTCATCTGAGAGACATCACGCCTGGGGCAAGACTGAGATGTGGTATGTCATCGACGCGGCACCCGATGCAGTCATCTATACAGGCTTCCGGAAGAAAACCACAAGGGAGGAATATCTGGAACACCTCCACGGTAAAAAGCTGTCAGAGCTCATCAATGTGACGCCGGTAAGTGGCGGTGATGCGTTCTTCATCCCGGCAGGCATGGTTCATTCCATAGGTGCCGGTGTACTGCTGGCAGAGATACAGCAGACCTCCGATGTCACCTATCGCATCTACGACTGGGACCGGACAGACGCCACGGGCAAGCCTCGCGAGATGCACACCTCACTGGCGCTCGACGCCATAAACTTTGGTCTCGACAGCGCCAACCTGATAAAAAAATTGCCGGAGCTCAACTACCCGGTGGTGCTTGCAGAAAGCCCCTGGTTCCATACCAGCCTCCTGCGGATCAACAGTCCGGTGATAAAAGACTGCAGTCTTACTGACTCATTCATAATTTATCTCTGCACTGAGAGCCTGGCAGTGATCGAGTGTTTCGGCCACAGCGAGGAGATTAAGGCGGGCGAGACCATCCTGATCCCTGCATCAGCGGACAGTGTTGCCCTTATCCCGCAGGGAACGGCAACGCTTCTTGAAGTATCTGTACCTCAAAAACGAATATGAAACCTGCATGAGCAAGTGCTCACAAAAGGAGATGATTATTTACATGCAAGTTCAATTCGACCAATAATATAAATTTGTAATAAACGAATGAAATGAAACAAGTCACAGTCATCACCGCCATCCTGGTAATGATGTTTACAGCCTCATGCGGCAGCGGTACCGGGGATAAGGGAGGCGGCAGGAAAAAATCAGGGCATGTGCCTGATACAGGCTACACGGGTGTAAGGAGTTACGTCAGGGATAATGTGAAATTAAGGGAGGTTGAGTTCCGTAACGGCGTCAGGGAGGGCATCACCCGAACTTATTACAAGGGCGGGGTGCTTGAACAGGAGATACCCTATGTGTCTGACAAGAAGAACGGTGAAGCAAAATGGTACTACCCTGACAGCAAGCTGTTCAGGGTCACTCCTTATGTTAATGACACCATCCATGGGTCACAGATACAGTATTACAAGAGCGGACGCGTAAAGGCAAAGCTCGACTACACAGAGGGCAAACGCCACCCCGGTATCGAGGAGTATACGATGAACGGTGAGATGGTGACCAGCTATCCGGAGATAAGATATCATGCTAACGACAGGTACGTCGAGAGAGGGTTGTATAAGCTTTTCATCGAGATGACTGACATGGCCGAGAATGTAAAATACTACAGGGGCGACCTTGTGAACGGATTGGTGGATCTTGATTCCCTGAAACCCCTTCTGCAGACAGCCACCACCGGATATCTCGATCTTCAGAAGACACAGGGGCACTCGGCAGATTCAGTGACGGTAGTGGCAGCTTACCTGACAGGATTTGGCAACAGGCTCTACTACCGGCTGGCAATACCTCTGCCCTACAAAGATCTGAATTAGGGGAGATGATAATCAGGTCGGCAACATTCGTCACCAGCAGTGCAAAGTTCAACCAGTTGCCTGCACCTGACCTCCCTGAGTATGCATTCATAGGGCGCTCGAACGTCGGCAAATCGTCGCTGTTAAATATGATTGTGTCAAGAAGAGGCCTTGCCAAGATATCCGGCAGTCCGGGGAAAACACAGACAATAAACCATTTCCTGATCAATGAGAGCTGGTACCTTGTTGATCTTCCGGGATACGGTTATGCCCGCCGGTCACAGAAATTGAGGAACGAATGGGAGAGGCTGTTTATCACTTACGTAACCAAACGTGAAAATCTCATAGCACTTTTTGTGCTCATTGATGCACGTCATGAACCAATGGCATCTGACCTGACGTTCATGGAGAGGCTGGCGACGGCCGGGGTGCCCTTCGCCCGGGTGTTTACTAAGAGTGACAAGGTCTCGGCAACCGAAGCCGGAAAGAACAGAGCTCTTCATGACAGGGCTATGCTTGAGAGCTGGGAGAGCCTGCCTCCCACCTTCGTAACCTCCGCCGCGAAAGGTACCGGCAGGGAGGAACTGCTAGAATATATCAGTGAAAACATGATATTTTTCAAAAGAGAAAAATGATTTACCCATTAATATTAATTTTGAAGCATCATTCAGTGATAACCACCTTAAAACTCCATCTATGATCGGCAGAGCTCCCTTTAAGATCTTTTCATGCACTTCATCGTTAAGTATAGCAGAAAAAATTGCGGACCATCTGGGCATAACCCTTGGCAGGAGTTCACTCCTGAGCTTCAGCGATGGCGAGTTCCAGCCCTGTTTTGACGAGTCTGTCAGGGGGTGTCATGTATTCATAATTCAATCTACCAATCCGCCTGCCGAGAACCTCATGGAGCTCCTCCTGATGATCGATGCCGCCAAGAGGGCATCGGCCTATAAGGTCAATGCCGTGATCCCCTATTACGGTTACGCGCGCCAGGACCGTAAGGACAGGCCGCGGGTGTCGCTGGGGGCCAAGCTGACGGCAGACCTCCTGACCAAAGCAGGTGTAGACCGTATCATCACTATTGATCTGCATGCCGACCAGATTCAGGGTTTCTTCGATGTGCCGGTTGACCACCTCTTCGGCTCTGCGCTCTTCGGACCCTATATCAGGAACCTCAATCTCCCCAACATGTCTGTCTCTGCGCCTGACATGGGAGGCTCTAAGAGGGCCAATGCATATGCACGGTACCTCCAGTGCGAGCTGGTGCTCTGCTACAAGCTGAGAAAGAAACCGAACGTGGTTGAGGAGATCTCGGTCATCGGCGAGGTAGAAGGACGACACGTAGTCATCATTGATGATCTTGTTGACACTGCAGGCACCCTTAGTTTTGCCGCTACGGTGATGAAAGACCGGGGCGCCCTCAGCATCAGAGCAGTGGCAACACACCCCGTGCTCTCGGGAGATGCCATCGAAAAAATAGACAGGTCACCCATCGAAGAGCTGGTTGTAACAGACAGCATACCCATGACAGGCCATTCACCCAAAATCAAGATACTCTCCGTAGGCGAGATCTTCGCCGAAGCAATAAAAGCGGTTTATACAAACAGCTCTATCAGCACAGGTTTTGTATTTTAACCTTTTTAGCTATATTTGCAGGCCAATTTTTTTGAAAATGTCAAACGTGTGATGGGAGGTTGCCGGGCAAGTAACCTTGAGTAACACAACAAATTAAAGACTAATGAAGAGTATTGAGATCAAAGCCGTCTCACGTGATCAGTTCGGGAAAAAGAGTTCCAACAGCCTGCGGTCAGAGAGTAATGTGCCTTGTGTCATGTACAGGGAGAAGGAAAATCTGCATTTTTATGCACATGAGAACGTTTTCCGCGGGCTGATTTACACCCCTGAAGTATTTCTTGTTAACCTCATAGTTGACGGAAAGAACTATAAAGCCGTCATGAAGGACCTTCAGTTCCACCCTGTCACTGACAGGCTCCTGCATATTGATTTCATGCAGGTGATTGAAGGCAAGCCGGTAGTAATGGATATCCCGCTGCAGATCACGGGTGAGTCATCCGGCGTAAAGGCAGGAGGTAAGCTCAGGATCAAGCGCAGAACACTCAAGGTAAAGGGACTCATTGAAGACCTTCCGGAGCATCTTTCCATTGATATAACCGACCTGGGTATTGGCCAGTCTGTCAAGATAGGCGATCTCTCTTACGAAAAGCTCGAGATTATTGACAACAAGCGTGCTATGGTAGTATCGGTTGAGATATCGAGGGTTACAATCAAGGAAGAGGAAGTTGTTGCTCCCGGCGCTGAAGCTGTCGCTGAGGCTCCTGCTGAAGAGTAGGAATAACCCGGCAAAAGTAAAGAATGAAATACCTTATCGCCGGTCTGGGCAACATAGGCGAGGAGTACAAAAACACACGGCATAATATCGGATTCAAGGTGCTGGATGCCGTTGCGGCTGCATCCGGCGTTGCTTTTTCGGACCGTCGCTACGGCTTCGTGGCCGAAATGAGATACAAAAACGCCCGGCTGGTACTCCTCAAGCCATCTACCCTGATGAACAGAAGCGGAAATGCGGTTCGTTACTGGATGCAGAAAGAGAACATCGAGCAGGAAAACCTCCTTGTGATAACAGATGATATAGCCATCCCCACAGGTAGTATCAGGCTCAGGGCAAAAGGCGGGGCCGGCGGACACAACGGCCTCTCAAGCATAAGCGAGATACTGGGAACAGATGATTATGCCCGACTCCGTATCGGGATAGGTAATGACTTTTCCAGGGGAGGACAGGTAAATTATGTTTTGGGCGAATGGACACCAGATCAGCTGACTGTCCTCAATAAAAGACTAACACTCGCGGTTGAGATGGTCATGTCATTCGTGACTGCCGGGTGCGAGCTTACAATGACGGCATACAACAAGGCGGGGAAAAAACTCGGTGATGACATCTCAGAAGGGGGAAAGGATAGATAAGTTCCTCTGGTTCGTCAGGATCTTCAAATCGCGTAGCGCAGCCACAGAGGCATGCCGGATCGGAAGAGTCACAATCGACGGCCAGCCGGTCAAACCGGCTCATATCATCACGCCTGGAACAACAGTGGCCGTCAGGAAACCGCCTGTCACATATACATGGCTGGTCACAGACCTGCCGAACAACAGGGTGGGTGCCATGCTGGTGGCCGGTTTCATCAGCGACCTGACACCTGAAGAGGAGAAAAACAAGCTGGCAGCAAGTAAGACGGCATCCGGTTACAGGCCGCGGGGAAGCGGCCGCCCTACAAAGAGGGAAAGAAGAGACCTCGAAGATTTCATCGGGTAACCCAAGGGGCATGCCATACCGTATGGTGGTATAAATACCTAAAAAGCGGACTTTCACAGTTAAGAATCAATAAATTTGAATCTCAGGGGGGAACTTTTTTTAACTTAGTCATCGTGAAAGTCTGTGGCTTTCATTTTTGGGGATATTAGTTAAACCTGGTTGCGGAAATGGGTAAGAACAATATTGAGAAGTATGATATTTTCTATCAGCTTCTGAAAAAATATGTTGACTTCTGGCATAACTATATTTTTTACCGTAAGGTGCTGGCCTACGGAAAGGATAACATTGATTTCTCGGTACCTACAATCTTTGCACCCAATCACCAGAATGCACTCATGGATGCCATGGCGGTCATCGGGACGCTTGAAAGGCAGCTGATATTCCTTGCCAGGGCAGATATATTCAGAAACAAATTCGTTGCACGGATACTTTACACTTTTAAGATGCTGCCGGTGTACAGGATCAGGGACGGTTTTGAGAACCTCAAACAGAATGATGATACCTTCCGTGACACGCTCAGGGTCATGGAACACCGCAACGGCATTGTCATACTGCCCGAGGGCAATCACGCCACCTACCGTAAACTGAGACAGCTGAAAAAGGGTATTTGCCGGATTGCATTCCAGACAGCTGAGGCATCAGGATTCACCCGCGAGATAAACATTGTTCCCGTCGGAATTGAATACTCGCACTACTGGCGTTTCAGGCAGGTCCTCACTGTGGTCTACGGTCATCCCATCCACGTCTCTGAGTACTATGCCATATATAAGGAGAATCCCAACAGGGCGATAGCGGAACTGCGCGACAGGCTCTCGGCGGAGATGAAGAAAGTGATGGTGCATATCGATGAAGAGCAGGACTATGAAGCCATCAACGAGCTACGGAGCATAATCAATGAAAAGTACAGTGACAGTATAAGGTATCCCAAGCTCTTTCGCGACCAGAGGCTTATCAGCAAGATCAATGAGCTTCATGCCTCTGACCCGGAGAGTTACACAGAAATATGCAGTGACAGCCTTGATGTCAGGGACCTGGCCACGAAACTTCGACTCACCTACCGGCATCTCAGGAAAAAGAGACACCCCATAGGATGGCTGCTGCTCGGAGGACTCTTCCTGCTCCTCACACTTCCTCTGTTCCTGCCCGGTGCCATTCTGAACATACTCACCTTTCAGGTCTCCTACATTAAGTCAATGAAATCAAAAGACCCGGCCTTCATCAGCACTGCCAGGTATGGCTTCTTCCTTGGGCTGAGTTTTATCTTCGGCCCCCTCTACCTGGCACTTGCGCTTGTTTTCATAAAGCCCTGGTGGGTTGCCATATTCGTGTTCCTGATGATACCGGTGGCCGGCATCATTTCCTGGAACTGGTTTCTGCTCCTGCGAAGGACTGTCGGAGGTTTCAGGATTTGGAACCTGAACCGTGTCAAAGACCCTGACTTCATAACCCTGCGTGACAAATATAACAGACTCATCAATCGTGTAACAGCGCTCTGACAATGAAAGATATATTCACCGGGAAGGTGGTCTGGATCACCGGGGCCTCATCGGGCATCGGTGAAGCATTGGTGAAGGCTTTTGCACAGGGAGGAAGCAGGGTGATAGCATCGTCAAATGACATTGTCACCCTGGAAAATGTAGCCGGATCATGCTCTGCGATGAAAGGCAGCGTCACCACCGTGGCCTTTGACCTGGCAGAGATGGCAGGCATAGAGGAGCTTGTGGCCGGTGTGGTTGAAAGAGAAGGAAGAGTAGACATGCTGCTTAACATAGGTGGCATCAGCCAGAGGGCCCTGATAAGGGAGACACCTCTTTGGCTTGACCGCAGGATCATGGAGATCAATTACTTCGGTACGATAGCTCTCACCAAGGCTCTCCTTCCATATATGATACGAAACGGCAGTGGGCACATAGCAGCAACAAGCTCAATATCAGGACGTTTCGGATTCCCCCTCCGTTCAGCCTATTCCGCCTCCAAACAGGCGTTGCACGGTTTCTTCGAGACGTTGCTGCTTGAGCACGGGAGAGATAACATCAGGGTATCGGTGATTATCCCCGGGAGGGTACAGACTATGATCTCACTCCATGCGCTGACAGCCACAGGTGCAGAGCACGGAAAGATGGACGAGGGTCAGGCCGGAGGTGTGACAGCTGAGAAGGCGGCCAGGCAGATACTGAGAGGCCTGGGAAGGAACCGCCGGGAGATACTCGTCGGCAGCAGTGAGCTGCTGATGCTTAAGATAAGAAAATACATGCCTGCCCTGTTCTTCAGGATTGCAGGGAGGATCAAACCAATGTAACTGAGAAATGAAGATCAAGGGATACATAGTAAGCGGTATTCAGCAGATGGGGGTCGGGGTTAGCAACCTCAGCGAGGCGTGGGACTGGTATATAAGGACCTTCGGGATGGACTGCCGCATATTTGAGGAAGAGAATGAGGCAAGGCTTATGCTTCCTTATACCGGAGGCAAAGCGCGGAGCAGGCATGCCGTGCTGGCCATGAACCTGCAGAGCGGAGGGGGCTTTGAGGTATGGCAGCATAAGGGGAGAGAACCCGAATACCGTGACCGCGAGACAAAACTCGGCGATCTGGGTATCTTCGCCTGCAAGATTAAGGTAAAGGAGCTCGAAAAAGCATGGCGCCTCTGGACCGATAACGATGTGGAGGTACTGGGAAGGCCGTCAGCTGACCCTTCAGGTAAGAAGAGCTTCTTCGTCAGGGACCCGTTCGGTAATATATTCCATATTGTGGAAGCCACTGACTGGTTCATGAACTTCAGGAAGATCTCAGGAGGGTCCTATGGAGCAATCATAGGTGTGAGTGACATTGAGCAGTCCATGAAGCTCTATTCCGATATCCTGGGTTATGACCGGGTCATCTATGATATCACCGGTACTTTTGACGATCTCGCTCCCGTGCCCGGTGGCGACGGTCATTTCAGGAGAGTGCTGCTGGCTCCCACGAGGCCGTTCCACGGTGGATTCAATCCCATCTACGGCCAGAGCGTGCTGGAGCTTATCGAGGCCAGGGACCACACTGTCACGAAGATCTTTGAAGGAAGAATGTGGGGCGACCCCGGCTTCATCCATCTCTGCTATGACATCAGGGGCATGGATAACCTCCGCCGTTACTGCAGCGAGGTCGGGTTTCCGTTCACCGTCGACAGCCAGCAGAGTCACCAGGGCAACAGCTTTGACATGGGTGAGGCGGCAGGCTATTTCGCCTACATCGAGGACCCCGACGGCACACTGATAGAGTTTGTAGAACCCCATAAGGTTCCGATCATTAAGAAGCTGGGGTGGTATCTTGACATGCGCCGGCGTGATCCCAACAAACCGCTGCCGTTATGGATGATCAGGTCAATGAGGTTCTTAAGAGTAAAACCAGGCAGTAGGCAGTAGTGAAATTTTCGATTGTCGATTTAATCAGAATTCGCAAATCCTTCAGACTTTAAGGACTTTAAGGACTTTCGACTTTACAGACTTTAAGGACTTTCGACTTTACAGACTGCTAATCGCCTGTGCCTCACGCATGACCCTCATGAAGTTGCCTCCCCATATTTTGGCTATCTCATCGCGACTGTACCCCCGCCTCAAAAACTCCTTCGTAATATTCTTCATCATCGAGACATCGGTGCATCCTTCAATGCCGCCACCGCCATCGAAATCTGACCCTATGCCTACATAATCAATGCCGATTATGTCAACCACATGCTGGATATGGTTTACGGCATCCTCCACCGTAGCCAGTTTGACATATTGTTTCTTCAGGTCAGAGAATTCATTCCAGCGCTGCTCCTGCTGAGCATCGGTCAGATCGGGCCCCATGGCTTTCCACCTCTCACGGAGCTCTTTGACCCTGGCTTCAAACTCCGGGTTGGGTTCAGGCTGTTTCAGGTAGTCACTCAGAATACAGATCTGAATCACCCCGCCGTTCTTCTTAAGAGCCTGCAGCATCTCGTCATTCAGGTTTCGGGGGCTCTCACACAGAGCCCTGCATGATGAATGCGAGGCAATCACCGGGGCTTTTGAAACCCTCAGCACATCGTAAAAGGATTCGTCAGAAATATGTGAGACATCAACTATCATCCCCACCCGGTTCATCTCACTCACCACCTCTTCGCCAAAGGCCGAGAGCCCATTGTGCTCAGGGCCCGATTTATCGGTTGACGAATCACAGATATCGTTGTTCGATGAATGGCACAGGGTGATATATCTCGCACCCAGGTCATAATACTCGCTGATCCTTGAAAGGTCAGTGCCGACAGGGTAACCATTCTCAATGCCAAGGAAGATGGAAAGTTTGCCCTCAGATTTCAGCCTGTAGGCATCATCAGGACTGAGTGCTATCCCTGCCATTGCCGGGTACCGCTCCACATTGTGCCTCACCGAGTCAAAGGCAGCGAGGGTTCTTTTGTGTTCCAGGTCAAAAGCCTCGGAATTCCTTGGGCCCTGGCCAATGAATATGGCAAAGAACTCAGCATCAAGCCCTCCCTCCTTCATCCTGGGAAAATCAACACATCCCTTTTCGTTCCATAAACCCAGGTCAAAACCACCCCTGTAAAGGCGCATGGGGGTATCACAATGAGTATCGACGGAGAGAATGTCCTTATGCAGCTTATCTGCCTTGCGGTTGATCTTCTCCTCTCCTGAAGTGCACCCTGCGGCAACAAATAAAAGGGTTATCAGAATATACTTTGTTCTCATTATATCGGTTTTGTTGACCCTGCTAAGATAAGCATATCAACAACTGAGTGTCATCATGTTGGGCAGGCAGAAAACATAAAAAAGGTTAAATAGCAGGATGCGGCGCGGGAGCCTCTCTGTACTTGGGAATAGTCGGGACGAGGGGGGGAGAGCCGGGCTGCGCGATGAGCCGCAATACGGAGGAACCGTGATGCGGGGGAGCCGCGATGTGGGGGAACCGTGATGCGGGGGAGCCGTGATGCGGGGGAGAGCCGGAGACAAAAAAATGCCCCGCTAAAAAAAGCGGGGCAGCCATGAAAAGCAATATCTCCTGCTATTCACCAGGTACATGTCCGAAAATCTGCCCGCGGATTTCACCGGCGGGATACAGCGTCGTATGAATATTTACATATGTTTCGTTTGCCACCATCAGGTCAACCAGGTCATAAACCTGGCTACCGGCAAGAAGCCCGATCAGATTTGCATCTGTGATTACTCCCTGATGCAGGATACCATTGGTTGTCCCTGGTATCAGCATTGGGGGGGAGTTTGAAGGATACAGCCATGTAACAACCGGACCGTTTACCCCAGCGGCAGCAACATGAATATGTGCCATGGTAATGTTCTCAAGGTTAGCTACCACAATCTTGTAGTGCAGCTCCTTCCCGTCTTTTGAAAGTTGAAAGATCGCCTGACCGGTGGCAAGGGTTGCACGAACCGGAACTTCCTGGTCACCGGTAAGATTTGCTCTGAAGTTCAGGACTTTTTGCCCTTTACCAGGAATAGCCTGAGCATTAAAAGCCGCTGATTTGGCTGATGTACTTTTCAGCTGTGGCTCATTCCGGAAATCTGATTCCGATTCCTGCTTATTACATGAAGAGACAAGCAATAAACCACCTACAAATAATAAAACCAAACTTTTTTTCATAGTCATTGGGGATTTAATTAACCTACTGTAGGATAACAAGACAGCTTTAATATTGTTCTTGAAAAGCATAAAAGAAAGGATCAATCATGTCCCTGATCTGGCAGACCTCTTGCAGACAAAAAAATGCCCCGCTAAAAAAAGCGGGGCAGCCATGAAAAGAATGGAAAAATTGCTTTTGGACAGTAAAAAGCATCTTTAAAGTTTCACAACTTAGTATCTTTTGAGAACTTACTTCTCCGACCAGTTATACGCAAATATAACAAAAAAGATTTCCTTTTAAAAATTTTCAGGTGAAAATCAATGAAGCATGAAATGATCAGTAGTGATGTGCAACTTATGTACATTTGTTGCGTCATTCAAACAGAACAACCTGAAAATTGTCCACACCGGATTTACACATACATGAGAATCTCGTAAACGAGTGCCGACGGGGAAGCCGGAAAGCACAGTTCAGGCTGTATGAACTCTATTCCAAAGCCATGTTCAACACGGCATACCGCATAACAGGTAACAGGGAGGAGGCTGAAGACATGCTCCAGGAAGCTTTTACCGACTGTTTCAGAAATATAGGGTCATACAGGACGGAATCTACCTTCGGCGCCTGGCTGAAAACGATAGTCGTAAACCGTTGCATAAGCAGGATTCGCAAGAGAGAGACACAACTGGTCTACATAGACGACTACAGCCGGCATGAAACAGGCGAGGAAGAACCCCCGGAGACAACATGGCCCGATCATGCGGTGATAGCCAGGGCGGTGGAGAGGCTCCCCGACGGATACCGTGTTGTGCTGAGCCTGTACCTGCTTGAAGGATATGATCATACGGAGATTGCCGGAATTCTTGGTATTTCGGAGTCGACCTCCAAAACGCAGTATTTAAGGGCGAAGGATAAACTGAAGAAAATACTATCATCAATGCACAGAGATGGATGAACTTGAGAAGCATATAAGAGATCACAGGGATGAGATGGATATTCATGATCCTGACCCCGCCCTGTGGAAGAGGATCGAAAAGGATCTCCCGGCCGGGAAGAGTAATCTCAGACTACTACGTCCGCGGGGGCAGGTACATCCCGGAAGATGGCTCCTCCGGGCTGCCGCAGCTGTGATAATCGCTGCCGCAGGTCTGATAGCCATTTTCAGCGGGCTGCGTAACCGGGAGAGGATGAATGACCCCCGGGTGACAGCAGCGCAGGAGACATATTATTACTATGACAGCCAGATCCGGATGCTTTATCAGGAGGCGGAGCCACTGCTGACAGCCAACCCGGATATAAGCAATGAACTGAAACTGGGAATGGGTGAACTTGACAGTCTCTCAGCACAGATCATCAGGGACCTCCATGACAACATCGCCAGCCAGGAGGTGCTGGGAGCACTTGTAACCAATTACAGGCTTCGCATCGAGCTCCTGGAGGACATGCTTCAGCTCATGAGAAGGAACGATGAAGGAACGGAAAAAACGACAGGCAATGAATTATAAGTACTTTGTAATGGCGCTGGCCCTGCTGACAGTAAGCTCAATCCTTACAGGACAGCAGATCTCTGACAGCAAGACCCTCAGGAAATCGTTCAGGGTTGGCGGCGATGCCGTCCTCGAGGTAAACAACAAGTACGGTGACATACACCTGAGTCATTCTTATGGAGATTCGATCACCGTAAGGGTTGAGGTGACAGCCTCATCCAACACCGGTCAGAAGCTTGATGCGATGATGTCTGATGTTGAGGTCAGCCTGACGATGTCCGGCGAGACAGTGAGAGCCCAGACCACATTCACCAAGGGCATCACCCCTCTCTTTGAAAGCCTGAAGGGTCTCACAAGGAACCTCATCAACTTTGATTCCAGGCTTAAGATAGACTACTTCATTGAATGTCCCCCGCATACCGTCCTGAGGGTGACCAACAGTTACGGCGACGTATATATCGGTGATGAAACGCCGGTTCTGACACTCAAACTGTCAAACGGGACGCTTGATGCTGCCGCGGTGGGTAACGCCCAGATGATGGAACTCACCTTCAGCAAGGCAAATGTAAGAAGCATCAGGGAGGGCAAGGTGACCCTCTCATTCAGCGAGCTGCGGGCGAAGGATGCGGGAAAGATCAAACTCACCTCAGTGTCGTCAAAGTCATGGATTGATGTCTGCGGAACGATTGACCTCGACTCAAAGCGCGATGATCTTCATTTAGGTTCCTGCGAGGTGATTACCGGGACGAGCTATTTCAGCGATATCATTACAGACAGGTTGACTGGTGAGATCAATATGTCAGTCAAATACGGAAACCTCTCATTTGAGAATATTGACCGCGGCTTCAGGCTGATTGATATAAGGTCATCATATGCTGATCTTGACCTGGCACTGGAAGAGAGATCGGGTTACGACCTTGAGATCAGGCATACCAACGCCTTCGTCTCCCTGCCGGGATTCACACCCGTACCCGAGCGCACAGAGATCAGCGCACAGGACAGGATTTTTCTGACAAAGGCATCTGCAGGAAACCAGCAGGGCCGATCAGAGATCAGGATTGATGCAACAAGAGGAGAGGTACGCGTGCTGCAGAAATAAATTTCAACATCCGTGCAACCTGAGAAAAAGTTTTTTGTCTTTTAATAGAGAAAAGTAAATTTCACCAAAATGAAAACAGGAATTATTACGATACTAATGGGTATGGTCGCACTTGCGTCATGCTCCATTATAGTTGACTGCATTGATGGAAACGGCGATCTTAAGTCCGAAGAGCGGACAGTAACATCATTCACAGCTTTAGCAAATGAGACCTCCTTTCATGTTGTGTACGTGAAGGGTACGGAGCACTCGGTTACCGTGGAGGCAGAGAGCAATATATTGCCCTATATTGAAACGCGTGTCACCGGAGGGGCTCTTGAGGTAGGCACCATCCGGGGCATACGCTGCCTCAGATGCAATACTCAGCCGGTCATTACGGTAACGGCTCCTTACATCAGTGAGCTGGTTAACGCAGGGTCAGGTGACATAGTGGCCGGCGATCTTGAGGGTGAGGATGTGAAACTGGTTGCCAGCGGCTCCGGCAACATCTTTGCCGGGGATGTTGCCGGTGAAGATGTCTCAGTGGTGGTCTCAGGCTCCGGTAATATCCGTACTGATGAGATTTCCTCAAAAACCTTTAAGGCAACACTATCGGGTTCGGGCGATCTGACTGTGTCTGGGACAACCGTGGGCAGCAGACATGTGGTATCGGGTTCGGGATCGGTCTATTCCTCGAACCTGGTCACGAACACGGCGGTAGTAACCATGTCAGGATCAGGATCAGTACACACAACTGTAGATGACCGCCTTGATGCAGTTATCAGCGGCAGTGGTAACATATATTTGATTGGCAGCCCTCAGATCAGCGTCACCCGGACGGGGTCAGGACGGGTAATTCATCTCTAGATATCATGATATGAAACAGGTGGAGACAGGTCTCAGACCTGTCTCTTCGTGTTAGCCTACACACCTGGTATAAAAGAGATGATCAGGTTACGTCAGGTCTATCTCATTTCCATCGCGGTCAAAAAACCCGTACTCAAGGAAATGGTATGACTGAATGGCCTGAACCTTTATGCTAACGGCGTACTTCTTATTGATCTTGCCAATAGTTGAAAACAAACCCTCTCTCAGATATGCAGCCACGAACGGGTGAGTGCGAAGCAGGAATTTGCGGGTCTTCACTTTCTCGATTATGGATCCCAGTGTCCGTTCCATCTCATCGGTAATAAGGATGGTTGATGCGATTTTACCCTCTCCCCTGCATACAGGGCACTTTTCGTCAGTAATGATTGTCATCTCGGGCCTCACTCTCTGACGTGTTATCTGCATCAGCCCGAATTTGCTCAGTGGGAGTATATTGTGCTTGGCCCGGTCATCACTCATCAGTTCCTTCATCCTGTCAAAGAGAGCCTGGCGGTTCTCATTCGACTGCAGATCGATAAAGTCAATCACTATGATTCCACCCATATCCCTTAACCTGAGCTGCCTGGCTATCTCCCTGGCTGCCTCCAGGTTGACGGAGAGGGCGTTTGACTCCTGGTCAGAGCCTGATTTTGATCTGTTGCCGCTGTTGACGTCAACTACGTGCAGGGCTTCAGTATGTTCTATAATAAGGTAAGAGCCTCCCTTGAATGATATGGTGCGGCCAAAGAGCCCCTTGATCTGCCTGCTTACTCCAAACTGGTCAAAGATCGGGTACTGCTCCTTGTATACCTTTACTATCTTTTCCTTCTCAGGGGCAATCTCCCTGATGTAGCTTCTTACTTCGCCGGCTATCATTTCATCATCAACGATGATGCTGCTGAAGTCGGTACTGAGTATATCCCTGAGGATTGTCGTGGTGCGGTTCAGCTCGCCCAGCAGCAATCGTGGCTGCTTGGTGTCTTTGCGTATTGTACCGAACGCCGTCTCCCATCGGTTTAACAGCTCCCTGAGCTCTGCATCGAGGGCTGCAACTTTCTTCCCCTCGGCCACGGTACGTACAATGACGCCGTAGTTTTTGGGCTTGATGCTCTGTATGAGCAGCTTGAGGCGGTTGCGTTCATCGGGGTTCTCAATCTTTGATGAGACGGAGACTTTGTCTGCGAATGGCATCAGCACCAGGTTTCTCCCTGCAATGCTTACTTCCGATGCCAGTCTCGGTCCCTTGGTGGAGATGGGTTCCTTTGTAATCTGCACTATAACCGTCTGCCCTGAAGTCAGGACATCGGATATCTTCCCCTCTTTATCGATGTCAGGTTCAGGCTTGAACTTGGCCATCGGTATCTTCTGCTTGCCCTGTGTGGCCTGGGCATAATACCTGTGAAGGGTCCTGAACTGGGCACCCAGATCAAGATAGTGCAGGAAAGCATCTTTTTCGAAACCTACATTGATGAACGCTGCATTCAGTCCCGGCATTATTTTTTTTACCTTTCCAAGGTAGATGTCGCCGACAGAGAATTTTACATTCCGCTTTTCCTTATTTAACTCGACAAGTTGCTTATCCTCAAGAAGTGCTATGGATATCTCAGAATCGCTTGCGCTGATTATTAAATCCTTACTCACATTCCGGAATTTGTTGATTCTCTCATAGTCCCTTTCAAAATGCAACTAACCTAAAGATCAGTGGATCTTTAGGTTAGGGAATAAGTAACAGACTATGCATTATATGCTATTTCTTCTTCTTATGCCTGTCTTTCCGCAAGCGCTTTTTACGCTTGTGGGTAGCCATCTTATGCCTTTTTCTCTTCTTTCCGCTCGGCATTTTATTTACTTCTTAACGTTAGATTTGACTTTGTTGATAAAGGTCTTGGCCGGTTTGAATGCAGGGATGTTGTGTGCAGGAATGATAATGGTGGTATTCTTGGAGATGTTCCTGGCCGTTTTCTTGGCCCGTTTTTTCACTATAAAACTGCCGAAGCCCCTGAGATAAACATTATTGCCGGTAACCATGGAGTCTTTCACTGATTCCATAAAAGCCTCTACGGTCTTCTGAACGGTTACTTTTTCAATTCCAGTGTTCTTGGCAATTTCGTTAACAATGTCTGCTTTTGTCATTTTGCAAGAATTTTAAATTCAACTAATTATTTTGGTGTCTGTTTTTTCAATGTGCAAATATAAAATATTATTTGTCAATTACAGATGATATAACTTTTTTTTCGCTCCGAATACTCTGATTTTTTGATACCTATAAAATATAAGCGTCAGCAGGGCCTCTTTTTAACCCGGCTGACAGGCGCCATGGCACAGCCTGATAACTCTCCCTGACCCTCTCAGCATTTTTTTTTGTAACTTTACATCCTTCTTCTAACCGAAATATATATTAAAGTTATGTCGTTCAATAAAGTAATACTGGTAGGCAACGTCGGCAAGGATCCTGAGATCCGGCGTTTTGAAAACAACATCAAGGCATCGTTTTCTCTTGCCACAAGTGAAACCTATACTCCCAAAGGAGGCGACAAGGTAACCCAGACCGAATGGCACAATATTGTGGCATGGAGAAGGCTTGCCGAGCTTGCCGAGAACTACATCCGCAAGGGCTCGCAGATACTTATTGAGGGCAAGCTTCGCTACCGTTCCTATGACGACCGTGACGGGAATAAGAGATATGTCGTTGAGGTTGAGGCTGACGTGATACAGCTTCTCGGACGCAAGCCAGACGGACAGGGCCAGCAGGGTCAGAGTCAGCAGAGCCAGAGTACGCAGAACAACAACGGGAGTTATGCTCCTCCCACCCAACCCCCGTCAGATCAGGGCGGCAGCATAAGCGAAGACCTCACCACGCGTGACACTGCGGATGATCTGCCTTTCTAGCTAACCAAACCTCAGATTTTGGAGACACTGATGTCAGGTTCCCTTTCAGGGTTTTTCACGCTTGCGGCAATAACAGGTACTCCGGTTGCCCTGGTCGCGGAAATTATCACCCTGGTCTTACTGATAATTGCTTCAGCGTCCATCTCCGGGTCGGAGGTGGCATATTTTTCCCTCACCACCGCTGACATGGAAAACCTGCAGAAAGGGAGGGGAAAAAATTCCGCGACGGTGGTGAGACTGCTGTCAAAGCCTGACCGCCTGCTGAGCACAATACTTGTCGCCAACAACACCCTCAACATCGCCATCATAATCCTTGCGGCCTTCATCAGCCCGGGGCTTTTTGACATGAGCAGCAACCCCCTCCTTGCCTTTGTAATACTGGTGGGTGTAATCACCTTCATCCTCCTGCTCTTCTGCGAAGTGATGCCCAAGGTGCTGGCTTCACACCACCAGCTGAAGTTTGCACTCATGATGGCTCCTCCCCTGATGCTCACAACCAGGATATTCAAGCCGCTTGCATCACTGGTCTCATACTCATCATTCTTTGTCAAAAAGAGACCCGGGCCCGGAGAGAGCAATATGAGCATTGATGATCTCTCTGCTGCCATTGAACTTACCTCCTCTGAGATCAGGGACGACAAGGACCTGCTGAAGGGCGTGGTGAGGTTCGGGAACATCAATGTCAGTGCAATCATGTGCCCCAGAATGGATGTGACGGCACTCGACATAAAAAGAGGGTTCCACTCAATCATGCCCGAGGTGGTTGAGTCGGGATTTTCAAGGATCCCGGTCTATGCCGGCTCATTTGACAACGTCAGGGGAATACTGTTCGTAAAAGACCTCCTGCCCCATCTCGGCAAGCCAGACACGTTCCGGTGGCAGTCGCTGATCAGACCTCCATATGTGGTTCCCGAGACAAAGAAGATAAGCGAGCTGTTGAAGGAGTTCCAGGCAAAAAAGATACACATGGCCATTGTTGTCGACGAATACGGAGGCACCAGCGGCCTGGTTACCCTCGAGGATGTGCTGGAGGAAATAGTGGGAGAGATCACCGATGAGACTGATGAGGATGTTCCTCTTTTCAGGGAGACGGGCACGGGAAGCTGGGTCTTTGACGGGAAGATCCTTCTCAACGACTTCTACCGGATTACCGGTACTGATGAAGATCGCTTTGAAGATATCAGGGGTGACTCTGAGACCCTTGCAGGACTGTTGCTGGAGCTCCTTGAGGAGATACCGGCAAAGGGAAGGGAGATCACCACCGGGGGATTTAAGTTCACCATTGATAATGTTGAGAACAGGCGGATAAGGGAGATATCCGTTGAAAAGAAAGGGGTAGTTCTATGAGACATCTGATTGCTCTGCTGCTGGCGGCAACGCTCCTGCAGACAGGCTGCAGGCAGGCTGCCGTGCCCAAACCGGCAGGCTATTTCAGGATAGAGCTGCCTGAGAAGAGCTATGTTCATTATGAGACCCCCTGCGCCTATTCGATTGAATACCCTGCATATGGCAAGATCAACCTGAAGCCCGAGGCAGCCACTGACACATGCTGGATGGATATCGAACTCCCCTCCTTCAGGGCCAGGATACACCTTTCCTACTTCGACCTTCACGGTAATCTTGCCTCGCTCACCGAACTGTCACGCGAGCTCGCATACAAGCATACGATCAGGGCTGACGCAATTGACGAGAAGTTATGGGCAAACGACTCATCACACGTCTATGGCATCCTGTATGACCTGAAGGGCAATACAGCTTCATCCGTGCAGTTCTTCGTTACTGACAGCACCAGGCATTATCTTCGTGGCTCGCTCTATTTCATGGCGCAGCCCAATGAAGACTCCCTGATGCCGGTTATCAGTTTCCTCAGGGAAGACATCATTCACCTCATTGAGACCCTGAACTGGAGATAAAACCATGGCCTGCATAACAAAACATTATCTCAACAAGGATACATTCATCGGCGTCTGGAAGATCGAAGAGGAGCTGCCAACCCTCCTTGAGATGGTTGATATGAGCCCGGAGGACCAGAGCAGATTTGAAATCTTCCGCAGCACCTCCCGTAAAATGGAGTTCCTGAGCGTGAGAGCCCTGCTGGCAGAAATGATGGGCAGGGATGCAAGGATAGTATATAACAAGAATAATAAGCCCTTTATTAAAGACGGATCACATTTCATCAGCATAACACATTCGAACAAGCTTACAGCCATTCTCATGAGCAGGAATGAGCGGGTAGGCATTGATCTGGAGTATATGCGCTTGAATATCAATGCCTTTGCATCAAAGTTCCTGAATAAAAGTGAGAAGATCACCCGCCGATGGGCCGACCGCACGTACCATCTATATATCCACTGGTGCGCCAAGGAGGCTATGTACAAGATCTGCGATAAGGAGGGCATCAACATCGTCAATGATATATCCATAGAGCCCTTTGAAGTGCGGGAGTCGGGAGAGATCAGGGGAACCGTAAAAAATGAGAGGATGGACGACCAGTTTACGCTCTTTTACTCAAAATACGATAATTACACAATCGTCTGGACCAAGAAGAAGCATGAAAGTTGATATCCCATGCAGGAAGAGGAAGGTAGTGGCGCAGCTTATTGACCCTGACAAAGCTGGGGATGATTCACTTGTAATGACAGCCCGGCTTGCGGCTGAGGCGAAAGTCGACATGTTCCTTGCAGGCGGCAGCCTTACAAACGTGCCTGTTGAAGGGGTGATAAGGAGACTGAAGCAGCTATCCGGTATTCCCGTCTTACTATTTCCAGGTAACCTCCTGCAGCTTACCACCGGGGCCGATGCCCTCCTAATGCTTTCACTCATCAGCGGCCGCAACCCCGAACTGCTTATCGGTAACCACGTCATAGCCGCCCCTTTCCTGAAACAGGTACGTGACAGAATCATACCCGTGGGCTATATCCTTGTTGATTGCGGCGGAGGCACCTCGGTTGAATATATGAGCCAAACCTCCCCTGTGCCATACTCAAAGCATGATATCGCGATGGCTACCGCCCTTGCTGGCGAGATGCTTGGCATGCATGCTATTTACCTTGAAGGAGGCAGCGGTGCTGCCAGACCAGTTGACCCGGCAATGATCAGTGCGGTGCGAGAGGAGATAACTATACCCCTTATTACCGGCGGGGGACTCGATTCAGCAGACAAGGTCAATGCAGCCTTTGCTGCCGGAGCAGATATGGTGGTGATAGGAAACGGAGGCGAACAGAACCCGCTGCTTATCACGGAGGCCTGCCAAGTAAGGGACAACTATAACAGGAATCTGCTTAGCACCTGAGAGTCGTTGCTACCTGAAAAGCTCGTGCAGCGGATCGCCGCTGGCAGCATTCGGCAATGGAATCCTGCACAGAACCGAGAGGGTAACGGCAATATCCCTGGTAGAGACACTGCGCGTTACGGAGGCCCTGCTGGCCGTCCACCCGAACCAGATCAGAGGCACATGACTGTCATATTCATATGGCGAGTTATGACCCGTTACATTGTCAGTCTTCTCAACCCATCCGGGATTAAGGGCTATCATCACATCACCCGACCTCTGCTGGCTGAAATTGTTGTTCATCTTGAGGAGCAGGCCGCCTGAGAAGTTACTCATCTCGAACGCTGAGGTGGGTACCGCCGCAGCAATGCCCGAGAACTGCACCATGAAGCGCGCCACCCTCTTCTGTATCTCTTCAAGGCTGATTTTAGCATCTTCAACAAGCGCCCTGTTCAGGAAGATCTGGTTGTCAAAGAACCCCTTCACCCAGTCGCCCTGGCCATAGATGGCGTTAAGGTAACTGCGGAGCAGCTGCAGCGACTGGTTAAGCTTGAAATAACCGGATGGCACCCTGCTCTTCTCAAGCACTGCAGGTATCTCTGATACTCCGTGAGCTGAGACAAAATAGACGAGGACATTTTTCTTGCCAAGTGATTTGTCAATTTTGTCAAGCAGAAGGCTGACATTCCTGTCAAGCCTCACCAGGGCATCGGCAGCCTCCACTGAGGATGGCCCGAAACGATGCCCTATGTAATCGGTGGCTGAATAAGTAATTGCCAGGTAGTCTGTTATATCATCCTGTCCCAACTGTTCATTCTCAATCAGCCTGAGGGCAAGCTCGGTGGTGAAGTCGTCAGCAAACGGTGTCTCACGCAGCACCGAGTAATCCCTTGTTGCATTCAGGAGCTTGCCTTTGGTAGAGAGTCCCTTCAGATCATAGGGAAACCATGTCTGTCCGTTAAAGCCTCTCTCGAAGGTGCTTGAGTCTGGCTGGCACCCGGGATAGAGCGAGGGGTTCATAAGCGGCTTCCAGGGTTGGTTCAGATACTGTCCGGGGATGAGCATGGCATTGAGGTCCATAAGCCATGGGGGAAGCGTCTGCATGTAATAGTTGCTGCTCATCCATGTGCCGGTGCGGTCATCATACCAGAATGCACCATCAGCAGCATGACCCGCCGTTATTATGGCTCCCATCTCCTTAATCCCGATGCCGTAAACCTTTGATCCTCCACAGGCAGCCATATGCAGCTCATCAGCAAAAGTTGACGACAGCAGGTTTGCGGGAGAGAACAACCCGGTCTCAAAACTGCCTCCGACCGGGCTGGCCCCTGGGTCCTGGACACAGAAGATCATCTGGTCATTGAACGGATGGAACCAGGTGTCTGAGGTGATGCCGTGGGCTGACGGCGAGGCCCCGGTGGATATGGTGGCAAATCCCGGTGCAGCCTGTGTTGAGATGTAGTCAAGCGAGACGTTGCGGTAATAGGTGCCCTCAGTGACCATCCTTTTGAGTCCGTTGTCAGGAAGGAGGCCCCACATACTCTCGAGCTGGCTGTAACGGAGCTGTTCAACGATGATGCCGATGACCAGCTTCGGCTTATCAGGCGGGATGTAAGCCGTTTGTGCAACAGTAAAAGATGAGATGAGAAGGAGGTATAATGATGTGAATAGCTGTTTCATGATCCGGGTATAAGTTGTAAGAACCAAGCCGCAAAAGTATCAGTTTTAGGCTTCTGTGCAAGGCCATATGGCAAAGATATCAACAAGAGGCCACCCTATTTTAACCGGGTGATTACGGTTTTGCCTCTCAACAGGGGGCCGTTGGGTTCTTTCCTCACTGACACTATGAGGAGCCCGGGTGACAGGTTGCTGCAGTTACAGATCACAGGGATGCCCTGATATGCCGTTGTCCGGAAGCTTTTAAGAACAGACCCGGAGATGGTGGTAAGGGTGACAGTAACCTCTCCGGTGATTGAGGCCGGAAGCATAATGTTTAAGGTGCCGCCGGTAGGAACAGGCCAGATCAGAAGCCCCGTCTCCGGCGGTGCAGGATATACATCTCCGGGTTTCTGCAGTTGCACATCTTTGGCAACAAGTGAGTTCCACCCGTCAAGAACTGCCTCAAATGAATATGAAACATATCCCGGGCTTGAGAAGGTGATATTATATGTGCCGGGGGCAATAAACCTGTAGTACTCGCCCGTCATTGTATCAGACCAGATGTGTGATGAGTCAATATCATGGTCCTGTATATATATACGCGCTTTCAGCGGGTCGCCGGTTACCGCGTCGGTGACGGTTCCCCTTACACCGTTAAGGGCTTCGGCCATATAGCGGATCAGTGATCTGTGATTCCAGTTCCAGAGTGTTTCGAGGTTTGACCCCGCGGTCATCTTTATGTCATCTACCTCAATTGTTACCTCACGCCCGCCGAGGCCCCAGGTGACGAAATCCTGCCTCCCTCCCCTCACTACATACCACTCCCACCCCCTGGTGACACCATTGTCAAGGTATGACATATAGCCCGGTTCGGAATAGAGGTGCACAGTATCAGCATAACGCCTGCTGATATCATTGAACCACTCATCATCTGCATGCAGCCTGGTCCACTTGTCCCATGGATAGTTGACCACTTCTGCCCCTGAGTGAATGTTCACCGAGAGGGCGAATCTCTTCTCTTCCAGGAACGCCATCATGGCCAGTGTCTCTCTCTGTAGCGGAGGCGAAAAGGTTACCTCAGGGTCAGGAAAGTTACGGTTGAGGTCATAGCCATTGCTGTTAGCCCTCACCGGATTTATCATCGTATCATTATCGCGGTACATCCCGTCAGGGTTGGCAAGCGGATTGATCCATATCTCGAGTCCTGAAACAAGATCCGAAACCACTCCTCCGGTAGAGCTCTCCGAAGCAATGTACTCAGCCAGCCTCATCAGCAGTACAAATCCTGCAGGCTCATCGCCGTGTATTGTCGAGCTGAGCATCACCGCAGGCTTCAACTCATCGGAAGCGGGGTTGTCAGATATCTTCAGCGCAAGCAGTGCCCTCCCCTGCACGCTGAATCCTATGGTGTCAAGCAGGCATACTTCAGGCCAGCGTTCAGTGATCTTGTGCATGATTGTATCATAGTGCTTCCAGGTGGGGTATGACTGCCACAACATGGCCTCAGCCACGCTGGAGGCAGTGAAGAAGGCTTTCCGGGGTTCTGGCACGATAAGTTTATAATCCCTTCCCGTGGTTATGAAGTCCTCCGCATCAATGTAAGAAAGGCAGAGGACCGCATCCGTTCCGTTACAGGAGGCCACGGAGAAGCGTGCAGCGATCTGTGTCATGAGGTCGAAGCCCGGGTAGCTGATGATAACCTCCGCCTGACCGTATCTCTTTATCGCCTCCCTGATGTCATCACCCTGGCGGGGCGACTGCCCGTATCCATCACTGACACTGATTACTATCACTATCAGCAGAACAGTTATGACATTGAAGCATCTCACCGCTGGTCTTATACGTTAAACCTTATATGAAGAATGTCACCGTCATTGACGATGTAACTCTTGCCTTCCACCGCAAGTTTACCGGCTTCGCGGCAGGCGTGCTCTGATCGCAGGGCCATGAAGTCACTGTACTTCATCACCTCAGCCCTGATGAATCCTCTCTCGAGGTCTGAATGGATGACCCCGGCTGCCTGAGGGGCAGTCATGCCGGCGGTGATTGTCCATGCCCTGATCTCCTTTGGACCTACGGTAAAGAACGTAAGCAGGTTAAGCATCTCATAGGCAGCCCTTACAAGCTTGTTGACACCCGGTTCGGTCAGACCCGAGGCCTGGAGGAATTCTATCCGGTCAGTCTCCTCGGTAAGGTTGGCTATTTCAGCCTCCAGGGCACCGGCAATTATCAGCGGCTCCGAACCCCTGGCTGACAGATACTCCCTGACAGTCTCTGTATGGCTGTTGCCGCTGACGGCAGAGACCTCGTCAACGTTACAGACGAAAAGAACAGGCTTCATTGTCAGGAGAAAAATGTCATCGATATATCTCTTCTCCTCCGGCTTAATCACCAGTGATGAGGCATTCTGAAAGCCCTCAAGGTGCTCCCTGTAACGGTTGAGTATCTCTATCCCGTGTTTTGCATCCTTATCGCCCGTTTTTGCGGCACGCTCAAGTCTCTGAATCTTTTTTTCCACTGATTCCACATCCTTGACCTGGAGTTCAAACTCAACATTTTCAAGGTCCCTGACAGGATTGACGGAGCCGTCAACGTGTGGCAGGTTGTCATCATCAAAGCAGCGCAACACATGTATCAGGGCATCGGTGTTCCGTATCTCTCCCAGCAGCCTGGCTCCTGAGCTGTCGCCCTGACCCCTGACCAGCCCCGGGATATCAACGATATCCACAGTGGTGTGGACTATCCTTTCGGTCGGCTGGTGCTTCTCCAGTTCATAGAGTCGCCTGTCAGGTACCTGTATCACTCCCAGGTTGGCTTTGACACCCGTGCCAAAGGTGTTAGTCTCTCCTCGTGTGTTGGATATGCAGTTGAAGATTGTGGTTTTCCCTGTACTGGTGATCCCTATAATTCCGCATTTCAATGCCATGTCGCCTGTTTCTGTTGCCCCAAAGTTATCAAAAAGAGCCGACCGGGAGCATGGTACCCCGGCGAGGCACGTACTTTTTACTAATTTTACCCATCAGATTAAACCATGGATGTCCCGGTGCATCTCACTCACAAATGCCGATGCTGAAAGTGATGCCAAAAATCACTGAAGAGGAAATAATCAGTCTGATCAGTACGGACGCTGAAAAAGCGTTCCGCCTGATCATTGACATGTACGGTTCAAGACTCTACTGGCATATCCGGCGTATAGTAATCATTCATGATGATGCCGATGACGCATTGCAGAACACCTTCATCAGCGCCTGGAGGAATATTACCGGCTTCAGGTATGACAGCTCGCTCCTGACCTGGCTCTGGTCGATAGCCACCAACGAAGCCCTCACCCTTGTCAGAAAGCGGGAGAGGCATAGTACAGTGTCGCTTGACGATCTTGACGGTATCTTTGCTCAGGCAGTTGAAGGGAACTCGTACTTTGAGGGTGATGAGGCTTCGGTGAAGCTCCAGAATGCCATCCTGAAACTGCCGGAGAAACAGCGGACAGTATTCAATATGAAGTACTTCGATGACCTGAGCTACGAGGAGATGAGCGGGGTCACGGGAACTTCCGTTGGGGCCCTGAAGGCATCATACCATCATGCAGTAAAAAAAATTGAACGATTTTTACAGGACGATTAAACCATTGGCACCTCTGAACATCCAAGAATTATCATGAAGCTCAATGATGAAATAAAAAAAACCAATCCTTTCAAGGTTCCCGATGGATACTTTGATACTCTGACTGACAGGACAATGTCAGCCATCAGGCAGAGCCGTGAGGAGGAAGAGGCCGCCCGGGATGCCATGTTATCCGGAGAAACCGGGGCAACGAAAGAGGAGAGGGCCAAAACAGGAACAGGCAAACCGGTGAGGCGCATCAGCCTCAGGCCTTATCTGGCGCTTGCTGCGGCCATACTTGGCTTTGCACTGCTGGCCACCGTGATGGTCAGGCTTGTGACGGGCGACAGGACCTCAGCAGGGTACGAGGCCTCTAATGGCCTGTATGCCGACCTGGCAGCAGAAGAACTGGATACATATTTTATTGAGCACGAGCTGTTACAGGCGGAACCGGGTGACATCAGGGGAGCGGAACAGACCATCTCATCCGAAGTCATCATTGACTACCTGATGACGGAGGATATTGACCTTAATGATATATATGAACTATTATAAAACGAAATGAACAAAGTATTTTACTCATTGATTGTGGTGATGCTTACGGCTACGTCAGCATTGAACGCCCAGGGTCAGGGTATGGGACAGGCCATGGGAGACAATGAAAAGCTCACTGCCTACAAGATCGCCTTTTTCACCCAGAGGCTTGATCTCACCCCGGCAGAGGCCGAAAAATTCTGGCCTTTGTACAACGACTTCTCCGCACGCAGGAATAAGCTGCTCGCTGACCGCCTGTCGTTAATGCGCTATGCGGCTCAGAACGAAGCCAACATGAGCAATGACGAGCTCTCATCAACGGCAGACAGGCTTGCCATGAGCTTCTCAGACGAAGCCACCATGGTAGTAACGTTCAACGCAGACCTGAAGAAGGTGCTTCCCCCGGCAAAAGTCATCAGGCTGTACCAGGTTGAGAACCAGTACAAACAGCAGTTGCTGAGGGAGCTGAATCAGAGGAGGCAGGGGCAGACTCAGGGAGGAGGCTTAAGGGGCCGTACCGGCCAGGTTCAGGACTGAAGGTTAGTCTACAGTCCTCAGTCAGCAGTCGGCAGTCGGCAGTCTCTGTCAAAAAAACATGACTGAAGACTGAGGTCTGACAGTCGGCAGTCGGCAGTCTGTCAAAAAAACATGACTGAAGACTGAGGTCAGGAGTTCTTTACTTCCCTTATAAATGACGGGAGTGCCGACAACGGGACGGTTGTCTGTTCTCCCGTTTTCATGTTTTTGACGGATGCCTCTCCGGACGCTATCTCGTTGCTGCCGGCAACTATCACTACCGGTATCTTCTGCGCATCGGCATATGAGAACTGCTTCTTCAGCCTGACGGCGTCAGGATACAATTCGGAAGCAATTCCTGCATTACGTAGTGAGCTGACGATCTTCAGCAGCTCAGGAAGTTCTTCGCTGCCGAAGTTGATGACCAGGGCTTGGGTGGCTGATCCTGTCTGTTCCGGGAAGAGATCCAGCTGAAGCATCACGTCATAAATCCTGTCTGCACCAAAGGAAACACCTACTCCCGAGACACCCTGAAGGCCGAAGATACCCGTCAGGTCATCATATCTTCCGCCCCCGCATATGCTTCCAATGGATGCATCAGCAGCTTTCACCTCGATGATGGCGCCGGTGTAGTAATTCAGTCCCCGTGCGAGCGAAAGATCCAGCTCCACCTCTGCCCGTGACGGTTCCATCTCAAGGTAACCGAAGAGCTCTTCCATCTCTGTGATTCCCTTCATCCCTGTCGCCGACGATGCAAGAACTCCTTTAAGTTCATCGAGCTTTGACAGTGGTGATCCGCTCAGGCTGAACAGCGGCTCAAGCACGGAGATCACCCCGGGGCCAATGCCGCGCTGCATCAGCTCCTGCCTGACACCCTCCTGCCCGATCTTGTCAAGCTTGTCAATGGCCACGGTTATGTCGGTGATCCTCTCCACTGCTCCTGCCATCTCAGCGATGCCGGCGAGTATCTTCCGATTATTTAGCTTAATTACAGTCCTGATATTCAGTTCATTGAAAACACGGTCAATGATCCTCACAAGTTCAAACTCGTTTAGAAGTGAATCACTGCCGATGACATCGACATCACACTGGAAAAACTCCCTGTACCTTCCCTTCTGGGGTTTGTCTGCCCTCCAGACGGGTTGTATCTGGTATCTCCTGAAGGGGAAGGTGATCTCATCACGATGCTGTACCACGTATCTTGCGAAGGGTACGGTAAGGTCGTACCTGAGTCCCTTTTCACATATCCTTTGTGAGATTGCAGCGGGCCCTGACTGAGAGAGTTCTGAAGCGGGTATGCCAGACAGGAAGTTGCCCGAATTAAGGATCCTGAATATCAGCCTGTCGCCCTCCTCACCGTATTTCCCAAGCAGCGTGGAGAGGTTCTCCATGGCCGGTGTCTCAATCGGCAGGTAACCGAAGAGGGAAAAATTCTTCCGGATGATATCGAATATATAATTACGGCGGAGCATCTCCACGGGAGAGAAGTCGCGTGTGCCTCTGGGAATAGAAGGTTTCTGAGACATATCGGTAAAATTTCCCGACAAAAATATGAAAAAATCAGACAGGTCAGCAGAGACAGGTCTCAGACCTGTCTGTACTGCATGGTTTATTGCGAATGCAGAGACAGGTCTGGGACCTGTCTATTACGAATGGTTTATTGTATGCGGGGAGACAG